>JAQBEH010000021.1:0-80079 GCA_032124015.1 Acidobacteriota bacterium | reverse complement strand
GCGATCGACGCGATCAGCTGGTCCAAACGCATGAGGCCTGCCGTGGCCGGCGCGCTCGCGACGACTCGAAGGAGGACGTCGCCGGCTGGCGGGATCGAGGCGGGGTCGGTCAACTCGTCGTTACCGAGCTGGGCTCCGGTCGCCGCCCAGACCTGCGCGAACGCGCGTTCGACGTCGGCGACTCCGGGCCCGCGAATCTCGATCCCGGTATCGCGCCACGGCTCCTTCCCGGCCGCGGGATCGCCGAGCCACGCGGCGGCGACGCACAAACCGGAGACGTAGGCGACGCGACCATCGACGCAGATCGACTTCCGGTGGTCTCTCGACAGCCAGCCCAATGGGCTGTCGAAGCGTGGGGGATTGAACGTGCGCACCAAGGCGCCCGCGGCCACGAGCGGCCGCCAAAAGCCGGGAACGAACTTCCCGGGGGATCCGAGCCAGTCGCGGAGGACGCGCACACGCACTCCTGCGCGAGCCTTGATCGCGAGTGCGTCGCGGAACTCGCGCCCGGTCGCGTCGTCGCCCACGATGTAGCTCTCGAAGAAGATCGACCGCTCTGCTGCGCGAATGGCTTCGAGCCAGGCGGGGAAGTTCTCGGCCGCGTCCTTGAGAAGGCGCACCTGGTTGCCGCCGACGAGCGGAGCGCCCGCGGTTCGCGAGAAGGCCTGGTCGGCGAGGAGCCGCAGGGGGGCCGATCGGGAGGCAACGAGTTCGATCACGCGTAGCCGATGTTATAGGATTGCACGTCATGGGCTTCAACCTAAGAAACCGCAGCCTCCTCGAACTCTCGGATTACACGCCGCAGGAGATTCGCTTCCTGCTCGACCTTTCCCACACGGTGAAGGCGGAAAGAAACGCCGGGGCCGCCCAGCGCCGCCTCGCCGGGAAGAACATCTGCCTGATCTTCGAAAAGACCTCCACCAGGACGCGCTGCGCCTTCGAGGTTGCCGCGTACGACCTGGGAATGGGAGTGACCTACCTCGACCCGTCGGGATCACAGATCGGTCACAAGGAGTCGATCAAGGACACCGCGCGCGTGCTCGGCCGCATGTACGACGCGATCGAGTACCGGGGCTTCGCGCAGTCGATCGTGGACGACCTGGCGAAATACGCCGGTGTTCCGGTCTACAACGGCCTGACCGACGAATCGCACCCGACGCAGATCCTCGCGGATTTCATGACGATGGAAGAGCACTCCGACAAGCCGCTTTCGGGGATGGCGTACTGCTACCTCGGCGACGCACGCAACAACATGGGGAACTCGCTCCTGCTGGGGGGCGCGGCGATGGGGATGGACGTGCGCCTGTGCGCACCCAAGGCGCTCTGGCCGACCGAACCGGTCGTCGCCAAGGCGCGCTCTCTCGCCAAGGCGTCTTCGGCGAAGATCACCCTATCGGACGACCCGAAGGCCGCGGTTTCCGGCTGCGATTTCGTCACCACCGACGTCTGGGTGTCCTTGGGCGAGCCGCCGGCGAAGTGGGCGGAGAGAATCGAGCTGCTCAAGCCCTACCAGGTCAACGGTGCGTTGATGGCGGCGACGGGGAACACGACGGCGAAGTTCATGCATTGCCTGCCGGCGTTCCACAACCGCGAGACGTCGAAAGGCGAGGAGTTGTTCAAGACCTACGGGATGAACGGCCTCGAGGTGACCGAGGACGTCTTCGAATCGAAGGCATCGATCGTGTTCGACCAAGCGGAAAACCGCATGCACACGATCAAGGCCCTGCTCGTCGCCACGCTGTCATAAGAGGTAGGCGACGGCGAAGCCGACCTGGGCGGCCATCATCATCAGATACATGTGCGTCCACGAGGGGTGGTTTTCGACCTTCGCCAGATCCTCGGGGTCCCGCAGGATCAGATAGACCGTGTAGCAGCCCCAGGCGGCCAGGCCGAATCCCAAGCCGGTCAACACCCACCGGTTGCCGGTGAGGATCGCGTGCTCCGGGGACCACGGATCGCGCAACCACGCCCCGAGCGGCATCAGCAGCCACGGCAACACGAAAAACGGCGCGATCATCCGCGCGGCCGGGGTCACGCCGAAGCGAATCGGTAGTGTGCGGCAGCCGGCCGCCTCGTCGCCGGGCATGTCCGAGAAATCCTTGGTGGAGGCGGCGCCTGCCAGAAAGAAGAAGAAGATCGAGCCGATGAACCACGGCTCGACGTGGAACACGGAAGCGACCATCGACCAGCCGGCGACCTTGAGGAGGCACCCGCGCGGGATCGCGATCGTGAGGTTCGCGAGAAACGCGTTGGCCTTCGTCCGGCCGAAGCGCGGGGCGCTGTAGATCAGAGTGAAGATCAGTCCGAGGGTGAAGATCGCGAAGCACTGGTGCTGCGAGAGCGGCCCCCTGAGCTTCTCGGCGAGCGTCACGGCGGGCCACGTGACGACGAGCCAGGTCGGTACGACGGCGATCGCGTAGAGCGCGATCGCGTAACGGTACGCGGCGTCCATCGAGATCTTGCCGGTGATGAGCGGGCGGGTGGGCTTGTTGATTCTGTCGTTTTCGAAGTCGTAGTACTGATTGATCACGTTCGACGCCGCGTTCAACATCGCGGCGCACGCGGACCCCAGCAGGATCATCGCGACGATGCTCCACGTCCACTGGCGCTCTTGGCCCGCCAAAACGTGCGGGTTCGACGCGGAGCCCCAGGCGGTGATCGCGCCCGAGATGACGCCGAGCAGCGGCGGGAGCAACGTAAACGGCCGCGTGAAGCGGATGTACAGGCGGATCGTGTCGAGCATCGGCTGCGTTTTAGGAAACGAGTTGGCCGACGAGAACGCGCGCCGGCCGGATGACGCGCCCGGAAAGCCTGTAACCCACTCGCTCGAGTTGAACGACGGTGTCGTGCGCGGCGGGATCGTCCACGGGAACGACGCCGGCCGCCTCGGCGAGGTTCGGGTCGTAGGTCTCGCCGACGGGGTCGATCCGCTCGAGCCCCGCTTTCAGAAGCGCCGCGAGGAAGCGTTCGCGCGCGAGCGCGACCCCTCGCATCACTGGAGTGGCCGCGGCGACCGTTCGGCCGTGCTCGATGGCGCGGTCGAGATCGTCGGCGGATTCGAGCAGGTCGGTGACGAGGTCCGCGAACTTGATTTCGACCTTGCGGGCGAGGTCGCGCTCGAGGCGCGCGCGGGTCGCGTCGAGCTCGGCCTTCGCCGCGAGAAACGTGGTCTGGATCTCGCGCAGCTTGCGCTCCGCGCCCTCTGCGCGAACCCGTAGGGCTTCGAACTCCGCGGGGTCCACCTCCGGGACCTGAGGTTCCTCACCTTCCAGGCCGTCGGCGTCCGTTTCGATATCCGAATCCGACATCGTCGTCCTTTAGGCGTCGCGGCCCAACAGCCGTCGTACGCGCTCTGCGATGGGAGGATGCGTGCTGAAGAGATTCGTGAAGGCGCTCCCCGTGAAGGGGGCCACGATGAACATGTGCGCCGTCGCCTGGCTCGCCTCCATCGGCAGCCGTTTCGAATACCCGTCCAACTTTTCGAGCGCCTTTGCGAGCCCGTAGGGTTGTCCGGCGATCTGCGCGCCGGTCGCGTCGGCGGCGAACTCGCGGGAGCGGGAGATCGCCATCTGGACGACCATCGCGGCGATCGGGGCGAGAATCGCGGTCAGGAGCAGCGTGATGATGTTGCCGCCGCCGCGTCCTCGGTCGTCGTTGCCGCCATAGCCACCGAACAGCGCACCCCACCGGGCCATGGTCGCGAGAAACGTGATGGCGCCCGCGATCGTGGCGGCCACCGACGAGATCAGGATGTCTCGGTTTTTGACGTGGCCCAACTCGTGAGCGATGACCCCCTCGAACTCCTCGTCGGACATCAACTTCATGACGCCCTCGGTCGCGGCCACGGCGGCGTGGCTCGGGTTGCGGCCGGTCGCGAAGGCGTTCGGAGAGTCGCCCGGGAGGATGTAGAGCTTCGGTTTCGGGATGTTGGCGCGGGCGATCAGTCGGTCGACGATCGCGTGGAACCTCGGGGCCTCGGCCGGGGAGACCTCGCGCCCGCGGTACATCTTGAGAACGATCTTGTCCGAGAACCAGTACGAGACGAAATTCATGACGCCGGCGAAGACGAGGGCGAGCAGCATCCCCTGCTGGCCGCCGATCGCTCGGCCCACGACCAGGATCAGTCCGGTCATCACGCCGAGTAGCAGCGCGGTCTTGAAGTAGTTCGTCGTTGACATCTACGCTTCTTCCTTCCGTGACAATGAAGAATTCTAGCAGCAGGCTCGGGGCAGGGCGGCGGGGTCTATTTCAGTTCGACCCGCACGCGCGAGGCGCGGTCGTCGCGCTTGTTCCGCACGAGGATCTCGAGCACGCCGTCGCGTTGGCGCGCCTCGATCCCCTGCGGATCGACGGAAGCGGGGAGCGCCATCGACAGCGCGAACCGGCCGTGGGGGCGTTCCGCGCGGAGGAACTCGTCGCGCGGGACCGACCCGCCCGTCCTGCGCTCGCCGCGGATGTGTAAGACGCCGTCTTCGATCTCGACGTTGACGTCACCGGAGGGAACGCCGGGGAGATCGACACGCACGTGATAGCAGTCGCCTTCTTCCCACACGTCGACGGGAGGGTGCCACGCTCCGGGGACTTCAGGTAGAGCCTCGGTCCCGGCGCGGCCCAACACGTCCTGGAAGAGCGTATCGACCCTCTCTTTGAGGTGCCTCAAGTCGCGCACGGGATCCCATCGGTCAACGGCCATGATGCCCCTCAATTTACGACCACTTCGTCCGTCTGGAGCAGGATTTCGTCCCCCTCGACCGTAACCCGCACGGTGGCGCCCGGGGCGATCGTGCCGTCCAGGAGCCTGAGGGCCAGGGGATCCTGGATCAGGCGCTGGATGGCGCGTTTCAGGGGGCGAGCCCCGAACGCCGGATCGTACCCGGCCTCGATCAGCTTTCCTTTAGCCAGATCGGTGACGACAAGGTCGATCCGCCGGTCGGCGAGCGTGTTCGTCAGCCGCGCCAACTGCAAGTCGACGATCTCCAGGAGGTCGTGCTCGCGAAGCGACGTGAAGATGATCGTGTCGTCGATCCGGTTCAGGAACTCCGGCTTGAAGGCGTGCTTGAGAGCGTCGTCGACGTGCCGGCGGATCTCCTTCATGCCGGCGTCCGCGTGCTCCAAGATGTACGACGACGCCAGGTTCGACGTCATGATGAGGATCGAGTTCTTGAAGTCCACCGTCCGGCCGCGGCCGTCGGTGAGGCGCCCGTCGTCCATCACCTGGAGCAGCACGTTGAAGACGTCGGAGTGCGCCTTTTCGATCTCGTCCAAGAGGATGACCGAGAAGGGGCGCCGGCGCACGGCTTCCGTAAGCTGGCCGCCCTCGTCGTGGCCGACGTATCCCGGAGGCGCGCCGATCATGCGCGCGACCGAGTGCTTTTCCATGTACTCCGACATGTCGATGCGAATCAGCGACCGTTCGTCGTCGAACAAAACGGCGGCGAGCGCGCGGGCCAATTCCGTCTTGCCGACCCCAGTGGGCCCGAGGAACAGGAACGAGCCGACCGGTCGGTTCGGGTCCTTGAGGCCGGCGCGCGCGCGGCGGACGGCGGTTGCGACCGCCTTGACGGCCTCGTTTTGCCCGATCACCCGTCGGTGCAACTCGTCTTCCAAGTGAACGAGCCGCTGGAGCTCGCCCTCGAGCATCTTGGCGACCGGAACGCCGGTCCACTTCGAGACGATCTCGGCGATGTCCTCTTCCGAGACCTCTTCCTTCAGGAGCGCGCCGTCCTTTTGGATCTCCGCCAGTCGCGAGGCTTCGTCCTCGAGCTCTTTCTGGAGCTTGGGAAGCGTGTCGTACTGGAGCATCGACGCGCGCTCGTACGCGGTTTCGCGCTGCGCCCGCTCCGCCTCGATTTTCGACTCCTCGATCTTCGCCTTCAGCCCGGCGATCCGGGTGATGACGTCCTTTTCCGACTGCCAACGAGCTTTTTTGGACTGCAGCTGCTCGTTGACGTCCGCCAGCTCCTTCTCGAGCTTGCCCAGCCGTTCGCGCGACACGAGGTCGGTTTCGTGCTTCAACGCCTGCCGCTCGATTTCGAGTTGGGTTGCCCGGCGCTGCATTTCGTCCACCTCCACCGGGACGGAGTCGATTTCCATCTTGAGTCCCGCCGCGGCCTCGTCGATGAGATCGATCGCCTTGTCCGGCAGGAACCGGTCGGAGATGTAGCGGTTGGACAGCGTCGCGGCGGCGACGACGGCGGCATCCTGGATGCGCACCTTGTGATGCGCCTCGTAGCGCTCCTTGAGGCCGCGCAGGATCGAGATCGTGTCGGCAACCGTGGGCTCACCGACCTTGACCGGCTGGAAGCGGCGCTCCAGGGCGGCGTCTTTTTCGATGTACTTCCGGTATTCGGTGATCGTGGTGGCGCCGATGCAGCGCAGGTCGCCGCGAGCGAGGGCGGGTTTCAGCAGGTTCGCCGCGTCGACCGCCCCTTCCGCCGCCCCGGCGCCGACCAACGTGTGCAACTCGTCGATGAAGAGAATGACGCGCCCCTCGGATTCTTCGATCTCCTTGAGCACGGCCTTCAACCGGTCCTCGAATTCGCCGCGGTATTTCGACCCCGCGATGAGTGCGCCCAGATCGAGCGCGACGAGCTGGCGATCGCGCAGCGTTTCCGGAACATCGCCGTCGGCGATGCGACGGGCGATCCCTTCGACGATCGCGGTCTTTCCGACGCCGGGATCGCCGATCAGGACCGGGTTGTTCTTCGTGCGGCGCCCGAGGATCTGGATCGACCGGCGGATCTCTTCGTCGCGGCCGATGACGGGGTCGAGCTTGCCGCGCCGCGCGAGGTCGGTCAGGTCCTTCGCGTATTTGCGAAGCGCTTGGAATTTGTCTTCAGGGTTCTGATCGGTGACCCGCCCCGACCCGCGCACCTCGCGGAGCGCATGAAGAATGTTGTCGGGCGTGGCGCCAAGCTTCTTGAGGAGCTCCGCCGCCTCGCCCTTCCCGCGCACCATCGCGAGGAGCAGGTGCTCCGTCGAGATGTACTCGTCCTGGAATTCCTTGGCCGCTTTCTCTGCGACTTGAAAGACATCTTGAAGGGCGCGCGAAACGCCGACATCGGGTTGCCCCTCCACCTTGGGGAGGGATTGAAGGCGGTCTTCCGCGGCCGCGGCAACGGCACGCGGGTCGGCTCCGAGCTTTTCGAGAATCGGTGCGACGATGCCTTCGGGCTGCCGCGTCAGCGCGAGCACGAGGTGGAGCGGGCGGATCTCGGGATGGCCGTAATTACGCGCCAACTCTTGCGATTCTTGCAGGGCCTCCTGGGCTTTGAGCGTCATCCGGTCTGGGCGCATGGCTTCACCTCGGAATCTCACGATTCGACCACGAGTTGATGCGATGCGAGGGGGAAAGTGTCAAGGGGCGGGAAGCGTCCCACCAGTCACGCCGGGTCGAGTCGGCAATGCACCAAGAGCCCCGGCGTGTGCTCGCCGGGGAAGCGAACGAGGCTGAGCCGAGGAGAGCGCAGAAGTTCGAACAGGTTGCCGGAGATCGTTGCGCGTAGGCGGCCTTCGGCTCCGTTCGGGCCGACGGCGAGCGTCTGCGGGGCGGAGAGCGAGAAGTCGCCGCTCGTGAAGTCTTGCGTGTGCACGCCCAGGACCGAAAGGACCAGCGCCCCGCCGGCCGCCGACGCGAGCGCGTCGTCGTAGGGGATTGGCGGCGGGCCCTCGAAAAAGAGCGTGTCCATGGCGGAGGGGTTGGTGGTCGGCACAAGGCCGAGGCGGCGCGCGTACTTGAGATCGAGAAGAGGTGTCGCCAGACGCCCCTTGTCGATGAACGTACACGGGCGTGCGGGGAGCCCCTCCTGGTTGAATCGGTACGCTCCCGCGGCCATTGGGATCAGAGGATCGGAGTGCAGAGTGAGGTCGTCGCGAAGGACCGGCGTCGCGGATCCGAATTGCTCTTTGCGGAACGCTCCCGTGCCGTGCGCGACCTGGCTGCCGTCCAAGTTGTGAAGGAGCACGCCGAGCACGTAGTCCTCGACGACGTCGGGGTGAAGGAGGACGGGAAGGAATCCTCCGGGGCGCGAGGCCACGGGCTCGCGCAAGCCCAGGACGAAGGCGACGAGGTGGTCGAGGCGGCTTTCGAGGTCGCTCATCGGCTCTTGCGCTCGCCCGCTGTGCCCCGCGCCGAGTTCGCCGTCCAGCGTCGCGCTCCACCCTGCCGCCGTGCCGCGACCCGCGACGTCCAACCCCGCCGACGTGACGACGCGCGCCGTTCCCTCGGCCGCGTACATCGAACCGCTCCAGGTGCGGATGCCGTGGCGGGCGACGCGCTCTCTGATGACGGCGAGCCGCGGAACGAACGCGTCGACGCCGCCGGCCGCGATCGCGGCGGTCGCCGCGTCGTGCGTGGCAACGTCGGGGAATTCCGCGGGTCCGAGAATATCGACGGCGTCTTTGTCCTCGTACGACGCCGCGCGCGCGAGGGAGAGGATCGCCTCGGGCTCGCGCTCGATGGCGCGGCGCTCCATCGCCCCGCGGCTTATGCGTCCGTCGTCCCAGATCAGCTTGTAGCGCGCGGTGAGCGATTCGGCGAGCGTCATCGGCGCGTGAGGGCTTCCGGTCTCGCCGTCCTTCGTGCCCACGCTCGTGCGCCGGGCCTCGGCGATGTAGAAGCTCCACGCCGCGATAGCGTGTCCGTCGGACCGGGTGGTGCCCAAGGCGTGCAGGAGTTTCTCGAGATTCACGTCAGCGCCCGCCAAGCCGGACCGAATCGTCCGGGTCCAGGGCGAGAAAGTAATGGCTGCCGCCCGACGAGGGGACGCTCTGCCCCCACTTCCCGCACGTGCCGATCGCGTCGAGGAGGAGAGGACCGAACCCTTCGCGGATCGATCGGAGCGCGCCGAACATCGATCCCGAGAAGATCGCCGGTTTGTGCAGCGCGACGCCGTCCTGCGAGAGGACATAGATCGCCTTGCAGTTGAAAACGAAATCGCCAGTCGTGGGATTGACCTGGCCTCCGCTGTACCCCGAGAGGAAAACGACTCTGGGGTGTCGCTTCAACACGCCGGCGTCGGCTAGGAGGTCGCGCACCTCCTCGGGTCCGTAGTCCTCGAACGCGCCGGGAGCGGGGAGCGGGTCGTCGACCTCGATACGGATGTTCGACATCCGTGGGAGCGGGGCCGAGCGGAACGACTCCGCGCGATCGGCGTTCGTGAGACGCGAGCCCGAGCGAGCCTGCGACCACGAATCGGTGAGGGCGTCGGCGAGGCGGCCGTGGTCGACTATCGTCGCGCGTTCGCGTTTGGCGCCCGAAGCGGAAAATGGCTGCCACGCGTGATCGCCTGGTTTCGGTTCGTCGATGATCGAAACGTGGGACGCGCCGACGACCTCACCCATACGGAAGCGGCCGTCTTTCGCCAGGATAGACGACCGGAATCCGTCGGCCTCGGACGCGTGGCCGAACGCTTCGTGGGCGAGTCCTTTGGCCAGCGCGTAGTCGATGACGAGAGGGAATGATCCGGCGGGGTGAGACGGCGCATCGGGGAGGACGGAGGCCAAGCGAGCGGCGGAGGTGGCGCGTTTCAGGAACGTCGCGATCGTGGACGGATCGTCGAGAAGCCTCGGGTTCGGGCTCGCCACGCTGGCGCCCACCGTGTGGCGCGCGTCGCCCGACGAGCTTGCGGCCAGGCGCAAGACGCAGCGCGGCATCGCGAACAGGACGTCCCCTCCGTCGGAACGGACGATGCGCCATGCGTCGAGATCGGCCTGATACGAAAGTGACAATTTCACGCCGGGAACGCGCCCCGCGATGTCGCGTTCGAGTTCCGAAAGCCTGGCTGCCGCGGCCATCAGGTCGATACGGTCGAAGGCGTCGAGATTCTCGGGAATCGCACGAGCGACGACCGGTTCGAGCGCGGCGGGAGCGCTTGCTGCTACTCCGAGCAACCCGGCGGCCTTGGCCGCCGCGACCGTGTGGTCGAGCAGGGTGAGCGCGGGCTCCGCCAGGAACTCGTCGCGACTCCCGAGCGCGGTGCGCCCGTCGCCGGTCATCGCATGGACGCCGTGCCCCGAGCCCGAGGACGTGGCGACCTCCTCGACCTTGCCGGATTTCAGCAGAACGCTCGCGACGCGGCGCGCCTGCGCGCGCCAAACGAGAAAGGCACCGTGCGTTTGGGCGCGGCGCGTCATCTCCCTCGAAAGGTCGGTCAGCGATTCGAGCTCAGCGATGAGGGTCGATGTTGGTGGCGGCGGCATGCGGGGGCATTCTTGGCGAGAAGCGTCCCCCTGGCAAACGGGAGACCTGACCCCGTTTCGAGTCAGTCGATGTTGATCGCGGCGCTCACGCAGCTCTCCGCGCACTTCCAGCACGCCGTGCACGCCATCTGATTGGTGATCACCGGCCTGCTGTTCCGGATATCGATGATGTCCTCGGGGCAGACCATGGCGCATACCCCGGTGATCTCGCAGACGTCGGTATCGATCGTCACCGTCATGGGCGTCCTCCGGGAAGCGGTTCGTCCCAAAGCTAGGGCGCGCGTGGAGCCGATTCAAGGCGCGGTGTAGCATCCCGGCCCGATGGCCGAATCGATGAGGAAATCGTTGGAAAAGGGCGAAGCCGACCGGCTCGCGCCGTATGCGCTCCGCTCCGCCGAAGCGACGCGACGACTGCCTATCGAGGACGATGGCCGGGCCTTCGACTACCGCACCGCTTATCAGCGCGACCGCGACCGCGTCGTCTACTCACGAGCCTTCAGGAGGCTGCGCCAAAAGGCGGTCACGGGGATTCTCCCCGCCTACGAAGACCATCGCAGGAACCGTCTGACCCACACGCTCGAGGTCGCGCAGGTCGCGCGCACGATCGGGCGCGCCTTGGCCTTGAACGAAGACCTCGTCGAGGCCACAGCGCTTGCTCACGACCTCGGGCAGCCTCCGTTCGGGCCGGCGGGTGTGCGGGCGCTCGATGATCTGCTCTCGGGCGAGCGCGACGGGCGCGGCGGCCCCGGTCTTTCGGACCTCGGCGGTTTCGATGCTTCATGGCAAGCCTTGCGCGTCGTCGACCTCCTTGAGAAGCGGTACGAACACCCAGGGCTGAATCTCACCGATGCCACGCGAGAGGGGATCGTCAAGGCGGGAGGCTGCGGACGGCCGCCCGCCGAGCTGCCGGAAGGGCTGCGACCCGGGTTGACGCCCTCGTTCGAGGCGCAGGTGGTAGCAGCGGCGGCGCGGCTGGCGTCCGCACTTCACGACCTCGACGACGCCCTCCAGTCGGGGACGGTCGAGCTTGCCGAAGTCGAGCGCCTCCGCGCGGTCAGGGAACTCAAGAAGAAACTAGGTGCCCGCTACCCGCAGCGCGGGGGGCGCTTCATGAAGGCCAACGCGATCCACCGTGGCCTGACGCATCTCCTGGTGACCGGCGCGATTCTCGGCACGCAGCAGACCCTCGCCAAGTGGCAGGCCAAGCACAAGATCGTGAATCACAGCCGGTTCCTCGAGCTCCGCGACGAGACCGTGACGGGAGGCGAGGTCACCTGGACGCGCGGCGGAGGCGAGCTCGTTTCCGACCTCGAGCGATTTCTCGAAGCGCGCATCCACCGCGGCCGCGAGGCCGAACAAGTCGACGCCCGCGGACGTCTGGTGCTGCTCGGCCTGTTCGCCGCGTATTTCGCCGATCCCGGATTGCTCGACGACCACGTCTTGTTCCGCATGAAGGACGTGGCCGGCGTGCGATACTTGCGGGACCTGCCCCGTGCATCGCGGGAGCGGGAGGCCAGGGCGTACCGGTCGGATCCGAGGTTCACGCGGCTCCTCGCCGACCATCTGGCCGCGATGACCGACACCTATGCTCTGGCCGAGCACACGCGGCTCCTTGCGATGGGAGCGGTGCCCATCCCGAGCCTGGAGCAGCTCCGGAGGGAGGACGCCCCATGAAGATCGCCATCGGCTCCGATCACGCGGGGTATGAAGCCAAAGAACACTTGAAACGCTGGCTCGCGGAGAGCGGCCACGAGGCCATCGATCTCGGGACTTACGGCACGGCGTCGGTGGACTACCCGGATTTCGCCTCCCGCGTCGGACAGGCGGTGGTCGCGGGCGACGCGCCCCTGGGGCTGCTCGTTTGCGGAAGCGGAATCGGGATGTCGATCGCCGCGAACAAGATCGTGGGGATCCGCGCGGCGCACTGCACCGATTGTTACCAAGCGAGGGTGGCGCGCCAGCACAACGACGCGAACATCCTGTGTCTCGGCGCGCGCGTTTCCGGCCTCGGCGTCATGGAAGACACGCTGCTGGCGTTCCTCAACCACACGTTCGAAGCCGGCCGGCACGCCGCGCGCGTCGAGAAGATTGAACGACTTGACAGGAGAATCCCATGAACCCGATGACCCAGTCGTTGAGCGAAACCGACCCCGCGGTCGCCGAGGCCATCCGCAATGAAACCTCGCGTCAGTCGAGCGGGCTCGAACTGATCGCCTCTGAGAATTTCGTGAGCGAGGCCGTCCTCGAAGCCGCCGGCTCCGTCTTCACGAACAAGTATGCCGAGGGGTACCCCGGCCGGCGCTACTACGGAGGCTGCGAGTTCACGGACGTCGTCGAGCGCCTCGCGATCGAACGGGCGAAACAGCTCTTCGGCGCCGAGCACGCCAACGTGCAACCTCATTCGGGGAGTCAGGCGAACCAGGCGGTGTATTTCACGGTGCTCAAGCCGGGAGACACCGTCTTGGGCATGGACCTGTCGCATGGGGGGCACCTGACGCACGGCCACCCGTTGAACCTCTCCGGAAAGCTCTACAGGTTCGTGGCCTATGGCGTCCGCCCCGGGGACGAGACGCTCGACTACGACAAGCTCGAGGCGTTGGCCAAGGAACACCAACCGAAGCTCATCGTCTGCGGCGCGTCCGCCTACTCGCGCGTCATCGACTTTTCGCGCATCGAGGCGATCGCGAAGTCGGTGGGGGCGAAGGTCATGGCGGACATCGCCCACATCGCAGGGCTGGTGGCCACGGGCCACCACCCGAGCCCGGTGCCTCACTGCGATTTCGTCACCACGACGACGCACAAGACGCTTCGCGGTCCGCGAGCCGGGCTGGTGTTGTGCAAGGCCGAGTACGCGAAGGAGATCGACAGATCGGTCTTCCCCGGCCTCCAGGGAGGGCCGCTCGTCCATATCGTCGCCGCAAAGGCGGTCGCCTTCGGCGAGGCCTTGCGACCTTCGTTCAAGCAGTACATCGGGCAGGTTGTCAAGAACGCCAAGCGACTCTCCCACGAAATGGCCGGCCACGGGTACCGCATCGTCTCCGGCGGCACCGACAACCATCTCTTCCTCATGGATGTGTTCTCCAAGGGCCTCACGGGGAAGGTCGCCGAAAAAGCGCTCGAGGCCGCGGGGATCACGGTCAACAAGAACACGATCCCGTTCGACCCGAACCCCCCGATGGTCGCGAGCGGCATCCGCATCGGAACCCCGGCCGTGACCACCAGGGGCATGGGCGAGGCCGAGATGGACGAGATCGCCTCGCTCATCTCGCGGGCGCTCGACGCGAAAGACGACGCGTCCACGCTGTCGCTTCTTACGGGCGAGGTCGCAACGCTTGCGTCCCGGTTTCCGCTGTACGCGTCCCGCCTCGCCCCATCGCGGGCGTGATGGACCGCGGCACATTCTTCGCGCCGGGGGGCGGCCTCGACTCCGCCCACGCGGGGTACGAGCATCGCCCCGGCCAGGAAGAGATGGCCCAAGCGGTCGCGAAGGTCCTCGACCAAGGCGGCACTTTGATGGTCGAGGCGGGGACCGGCACCGGAAAGACGTTCGCCTATCTGATCCCCCATTCTCGAATCGGGGCGCCGCGTGATCGTCTCGACCGGCACGCGCAATCTCCAGGACCAGATCTTCCGAAAGGACCTCCCGTTCCTGAGGGACGAGGCCGGGCTTGCGGTGTCGGCCTGCCTGATGAAGGGCCGCGACAACTACCTGTGCCGATACCGCTTTGCACAGTTCGAGCGGGAGCCCTTGATCGAGGTGCGCGACGAGCGCCGGTTCATTCCCGCCCTCTCCCGTTGGAGCCGGGAAACGGGAAGCGGCGATCGCGCCGAGGTGGCCGAACTCCCGGACGACCTGCGCCTGTGGCGCGATGTCAACGCCCGCGCCGACACATGCACCGGATCGAAGTGCCCCGAGTACGAGCTGTGCTGGTTGACCAAGGTGAAGCGCCAAGCGCAGCAATCTCAAATCGTCGTCGTCAACCACCATCTCTTCTTCGCCGACCTCGCCGTGCGCAGCGCCTACGGCGCGGTCTTGCCGGACTACGACACCGTGATCTTCGACGAGGCGCACCTCTTGGAAGAAGTCGCCACGCTCTACTTCGGTCAGACCGCCTCGGCTAACCAAGTCGAAGAACTGGCCCGCGACGTAGAAAAGAGCGCGGCGAAGAGCGGTGGACCGGCGAAGGGCGGCGGGGGCGCCGCGGAGCTGCGCGAGGCGGCGCGGGAGCTCTTCGCGCCGATCCGCGAGGCGCTTCGCACGGCCTCGGGCCGGCAACGGTTCGAACCCTCCTCGCGCGGCGGGTTGGATCTCACGGCCGAATGGGCGACGCTCACGCACGCGATCGACGAGGCGGCGAAGCCGTCCTCGGCCAAGGGCGACAACGAAGCGATCGAAACCCGTGCCGAGGCCCTGAAAGACGCGCTCGAAACCGTGCTGCGTCGCGACGTTTCCGGCTTCGTTTACGGGATGGAAGGGCGCGGACGCGGCAACGTGATTCTCTCCGCGGCCCCGATCGACGTCGGCCCTCTTCTCCAGGAGTCGCTCTTCGACAAGCTGCACGCCAGTGTGCTGACCTCGGCGACGCTGTCGGTCGGGACCTCCTTCGACTTCTTTCGCAAGCGCCTCGGGCTGACCGACGCCCCCGGCCTGATCGTCGAATCCCCGTTCGACCACGCGCGCCAGGCCGTGCTTTACCTCCCCAAAGGCATGCCCGAGCCGCGTGAGCCTGCCTTTTTCGCGCGCGCGATGGATGAGATCGAAGCGCTTCTCGACATCACCGGGGGCCGTGCGTTTCTCCTGTTCACGTCCCACGCGGCCCTGTCGCGGGCGCGCGAGCACCTAGGCCGGCTCGATCGATTCCCGCTGTTCGTCCAGGGGGAGGGGAGCAAGGCTGCGCTGCTCCAGGAGTTCAAGACCACGCCGCGCGCGGTCCTTCTCGGGACGAACTCGTTCTGGCACGGCGTCGATGTCCCGGGTGAGGCGCTGTCGCTCGTCGTCATCGACAAACTGCCCTTCGACGTTCCGAGCGACCCGCTCATCGCGGCCCGCATCGAGCGGATCCGCGAGAACGAGGGGAACCCTTTCGCCGAGTACCAGACGCCGATGGCCGTGCTCGATCTGAAACAGGGGCTCGGACGCCTCCTGCGGAGCCGGGGGGACCGCGGGATCCTCGCGGTCCTCGACCCACGGCTCAAGACGAAGGGCTACGGGAAGACCTTTCTCGCTTCGCTCCCTCCGTATCCGATCGTGCGCGAGCGCGACGCCGCAGCCAGGTTTTTCAGTACCCCCGAGAGCGCATGAAGCTCGCCGTCGTCGTCCCGGCGCGCGACGAGCAACGCCTTCTCCCTGCGTGTCTCGATTCCCTCGCGCCCTTTTGCGCCGCGGGGGACCCGATCGTCGTCGTCGACAACGGCAGCCGCGACGCGACCGGGACGATCGCGCGCGAGCGAGGTTTCGAGACGATCGTCGAACCTCAGCCGGGGCGAGGTCGCGCCGTCGCCGCCGGCTACCGGGCCGTGCGGGAGCGCGCATCCTGGGTCCTCGTCATCCACGCCGACATGATCGTTTCGCCCGGTACGCGCGAGGCGCTGGAGGCGGCCATTGCGGGGTCGCCGGAACCCGCGGTCGGAGCGCTGGGTCACCGGATCAACGACCGGCGCCTCGTGTACCGTGCGGTCGAAGCGGGGAACCGGCTGCGCGCCCGTAGCCTTGGCGTTCCTTACGGAGACCAGGCCCAGTTCTTCAAGGTCGCGGTCATCGAAAAGTCGGGCGGCTTCCCCGACCTCGACCGCTACGAAGACCTCGAACTCGCGCTCCGCCTCCGCCACCTCGGGAAGGTCGTCTACGTCGACCATCCCGTGACGATCCCGGCCCGTCACTGGGAAAAGGGGGTTGTCCGAGCGACCCTGAAAAACTGGTGGACAGTGGCGAGGCGTTCCCGTATATTGTCCTAGGACACTAGGACAATAGGCGGACGACGTGATTCTCGAACTCGACCCGCGAAGCCCGATCCCGCTCTACCTGCAAATCGTCGAACAGGTGCGCCGCCTCCTCGCGCTGGGGGCTCTCAAGCCCGGTGACAGGTTCCTCACCGTGCGCGAACTCGGGGTCAGGGCCCGCGTCAACCGAAATACCGCCGCGCGCGCCGTGGCCGAACTGGAGCGTGCAGGAGTGGTCCGCACCCGGGTCGGGCAGGGGACTTTCATCGCCGAGAACGCTTCGACCCTGGCGCCCAAAGAGCGCGAGGCCGCGCTCGATGCCGCGATCGAAGCGCTGCTCGTCGAGGCGCACACGCTGGGAGTCCCTCCCGAGGAGCTCGGGTGGAAGGTCCAGCGGAAGCTCGAACACTTCGCCCGTGCGCGGCGCGATCGCGAGAAGGAGTCGTGATCGGAGGACCCGGCGACCTGGAGTAGGATGCCGCCCACTGCTGCCGTGAAGAACATCTACCTCATCGACGGGACGTCGCAGCTCTTTCGGGCGTATTTCGCCATCCGTGGTTTGACGAACGCCGAGGGTGTCCCGACCAACGCCGTCTTCGGCTTCACGACGATGCTGCGGAAGCTACTGAACGACGAGAAGCCGGAGTACGTCGGGGTGGCGTTCGATCTCGAGGGCCCGACGTTCAGGCACGAACGCTTTGCGGACTACAAGGCGCACCGGCCGCCCGTCCCCGAAGATCTCATCTCGCAGGTTCCCTTGGTCAAGCAGGTCTGCGAGGGTTTTCGCATCCCCCAGCTCGAACTTTCCGGGTACGAGGCCGACGATCTGATCGCGACCTACGCGCGTCTCGCACGCGAGGCGGGGTACGAGGTGGTCGTCGTCGCCTCGGACAAGGACCTCCTCCAGCTCGTGGGCCCCGGCGTCACCGTCCTCAACCCCTCGAAGGATCTCCGTCTCGACGCCGCGGGGGTCGCCGAGCATTTCGGTGCCGCGCCCGGCCTGGTGCGCGACGTGCTGGGGCTGATGGGCGACGCGGTCGACAACATCCCGGGCGTGCCGGGCGTCGGCGAAAAAACTGCGCTCGCGCTCGTGACAACGTACGGCGATGTCGAGGCGATCATCGCGCGCGGGTTGCGCTTCGTCGCGGCGTTCGAAGCGCGCGACGGGCTCGTCGCTGCCCTCGAGACGCCGGAAGACGACCTGGTGGCGCCGCGAGATCGATTCGTAGCGAGCGTCGACGAGCTTCTCGCGATCGAAAAGGACGTGGAGTTCGCGGCGCGGCTTCGCGAAGCAAGAAACGGCGTGGCGGCGATTGCCGATCTCGCCGGATTGAAACCGAAAGAGCGTAAGTCTCTCGCCAAGACTCTCAAGAGCCTCGACAAGGGAAGCCAACGGCGCATCGGGCAGGCGATCGTCGACAACGCCGAGCAGGCCCGTCTGTCGCGCGAACTGGCGACGCTGGACGCCCACGTTCCGGCGGCCTTCGACCCCGAAGCGCTGCGCCACGATCCGCCGGATCGGGAGAAGCTCGCGGCGCTGTTCAAGACGCTCGGATTCCGCTCGCTGACGGCGGAATTCGCCGCGGAGGCTGTGGCTACCGGGCCGGTACCCGCGCCGACATCGGCCGCCGACGCGGTCGATGCGACCGAGGAACCGGTCGCGACGGCCGCTGAGGCCGCCGACTACAGCTCGATCCTCACGCGGGACGCCTTGCTCGCCGCCGTGGCCAAGAGCCGGGCGGCGGGGCGCATCGCCGTCGATACCGAGACGAACTCCACCGACCCCATGCGCGCGAAGCTCGTCGGGGTCTCGTTGTCGTGGGCGCACCGTCAAGGCGTCTACATTCCCATCGCGCACGCGTATCTCGGCGTTCCCGATCAGCTGGGGCTCGAAGAGGTGCGAGAGATTTTGGCGCCACTCCTGGCGGATCCGTCGGTGGCAAAGGTCGGTCAGAACCTCAAGTACGACAGCCACATTCTGCGCCGCCACGGGATGCCGGTTTCGGGATGGGCCCTCGACACGATGGTCGCGGCGTTTCTGTTGGAGCCCGACCGGCCCAGCTTCGGCATGGATTCCCTCGCGGCGTTCTACCTGGGCCACGAGACGATCAAGTATGCGTCGCTGGTCGGCTCGGGCGCGCGGCAGCTGACCCTCGATCAGATCGACGTCGATCGCGTAACCCGCTACGCCGCCGAGGACGCGGACGTGACGCTCAGGCTCGCGGACGTGCTCTCCCCGAAGCTCCGCGAGGAGGGTGTCGAGGAGGTCTGGCGCAACATCGATGGACCGACGCTCCCGATCTTAGAGCGCATGGAGGCGACCGGGATCAAGATCGACGTCCTTGCGCTCTCCGGTTTGTCCAAGGAGATAGACGTGCTGCTCGACCTCGAGCGGCGCGCGATCCACACGCTCGCCGGCGGGGCGTTCAACGTCGATTCACCCAAGCAGTTGCGCGAGATCCTCTTCGGCGCGCTCGGACTGAAGCCGGGGAAAAAGACCGCCAAGAGTCGCGAGTTTTCAACCGACGCAGCGACTCTCGAGGACCTGGCGGAAGACCACGAGATCGCGCGCCGCCTGCTTGCCTACCGGGAGTTGGCCAAGCTGAAGGGAACCTACGTCGATACCCTCCCCGCGCTGGTCAACCCGGAGACCGGACGCGTCCACACGTCCTATCACCCAACCGGCGCCGCGACCGGACGGCTGTCGTCCTCGGACCCCAACCTCCAGAACATCCCGGCGCGGACGGCGATCGGTCTACGGATTCGCAGCGCCTTTGTTCCGGAGGACGGTTGGGTTTTTCTGGCGTCCGACTATTCCCAGGTCGAGCTGCGGGTGCTCGCGCACCTTTGCGGCGACGTCGAACTCCAGGCCGCGTTTCGCGCCGGGGAGGACATCCACCGCGTCACTGCGGCAAAAGTGTTCGGCGTTGACCCGGCGCTCGTGACCGACACGATGCGCCGGCGCGCCAAGGCCATCAATTTTGGGATCCTCTACGGCATGTCCGAGGTCCGTCTGGCGCGCGATCAGGACATGACGCGCCAAGACGCGCACGATTTCATCGAGGCGTATTTCGATCGGTTCAAGAGCGTGAAGACCTACATCGAGGGGGTCCGCGCCGAGGCGATGCGCGAAGGACGGGTACGAACGCTCTTCGGACGTGTCCGGTCGTTTGCCGTCCTGAAGGGCCGAGGACACCGCGGCGAGGTCCAACAGGCGCTACGCGGCGCGGTGAACACGACGATCCAAGGCACGGCGGCCGATTTGATGAAACTGGCGATGCATGGGGTCGAGAAGGTTCTGGACGACGGGGGATTCCGGGCGCGCCTGCTGCTCCAGGTGCACGACGAACTTCTCCTCGAGGTGCCGCGAGCCGAAATTGATGTCGTCAAAGGCCGGGTCCGCGAGGCCATGGAAAACGTCCACCCGCTGTCCGTTCCGCTCTCCGTGGATCAGAAGATCGGTGGCGATTGGCGCGAGGTGACGTAAATCGATTGCCCGCCGGAGTTTCAAAACCTACAATCCGGGCTGTGAGCCACCCCATCCGCGTTCTGGTCGTCGATGACGAGATGTCGATTCGCGAGGTGCTCGCCGACGGTCTGGAGTCGTTCGGCTATGAGGTCGTGCAGGCCGGAACCGCGGCCGACGGGTTCGAAGTCGTGAGACGGGGCGGGGTCGACCTCGTCCTGTCCGACATCGAGATGCCGGGGGAAAACGGCCTGTCCCTCCTGCGTCGCATCAAAGACCACGACCCGGACGTCGACGTCATCATGGTCACCGGCGTCGTCGATGTTGAAACGGCGGTCGGCACGATCCGCAAGGGGGCTTCCGACTACGTCTCGAAACCGTTCAACCTGGAGGAGGTCCGCATCGTGGTCGAGCGGACGCTCGAAAAGCGCCGACTCATCCGAGAAAACCGTAACTACCAGCAGAGCCTGGAATCCAAGGTGATCGAGCGCACGCGCGAGCTCGAGGAGTCCTACGAGAGCACCCTCGAGGCGATGATCACGGCGCTCGATTTCAGGGACAACGAAACCCATGGCCATTCGCGCCGGGTCGTCGAGTACGCGGTTCTGGTCGCGCAGGCGATGAACGTCGGCGAGCCCGAGCTCTCCTGGATCCGTCGCGGGGCGATCCTCCACGACGTCGGGAAGATCGGCGTGTCGGATGCGATCCTGCGAAAACCCGGCAAGCTCGACGCGGCGGAATGGGAGGAGATGAGGCGGCACCCCGAGATGGGGTACAGGATGTTGAAACACATCCGCTTCCTCGAGCCGGCGCTCGAGATCGTTCACTGCCATCAAGAGCGTTGGGACGGCTCGGGCTATCCGCACGGTCTCAAAGGAGAACAGATTCCGCTCGGGGCGCGGATTTTCGCGGCGGTCGACACCTTCGACGCGATGACCTCGGATCGGCCTTACCGGGCCGCGCTTTCGATCGAGGCGGCGCGCGACGAGATCCGCCGTTTCTCCGGAATCCAGTTCGATCCGAGGGTCGCCGAGGCGTTTCTCGCGATCGAAGCGAGCGTCTGGCGCGACATCAGACAGAGCGTCCACCGCAAGATCGATGCGCTCGCCGAGGCGGAGCGCACCGCCCACTAGTTCCCCGGTTGCGACTCGGTTTCGCTGTCTTCGTCAACACGGACCGATACGACGGTGTCTCCGGGGCGCATCTGCTCGACGATCGCCCGCAAGCCCTCCGTGACGTGCCCGAATGAAGTGTAGCGTCCGTCGAGGTGCGGCTGCGCCGAGAGCGTGATGAACCACTGGCTCCCGGCGGTGTCTTTTCCGTCGGAGGCCATCCCGAGCACGCCGGCCGTGAAGGCCAGCGGGTTGAACTCGTCGCGAATGGAGTACCCGGGACCGCCGAAACCATCCCCACGCGGATCGCCGTCTTGAACCACGAAGTTGGGGACGACCCGGTGGAGCCTCGCGCGGTCGAAAAACTTCCTTCCGGCGAGCTGGGAGAAGTTCCAGGAGGCCATCGGGGCCGCCTGCGCGTCGAGGGCGACCGTGAATCGCCCCGTCTGGCTCCCGGGCCGCTGCATCGTGATGACTGCCGTGTGGGGGACGAGCGAAAAGCGCACGATGCTCACGTAGTCCTGAAGCGGGCGGTCGGCGGCGGGGCCGATGTCTTGGCTCCGGTCTTCGCCGTAGACGTCCTTGAAACGCACGGCGGCACGGCGACGGACGATGACGTCCGGGTCGGCAAGGGCGCGGTCCAGCGCGTTTTTGGTTTGTTCGTCTTTCCCCGCCTTGGCGACCGCGTCGACGACCGACAGCTTGGCGTCGGGGATCATGTCGACCGCCGAGGCGGCCCAGACCACCTCGAGCTCAGCGAAGAGGTCGTTCCGGGTCTCAACGGCGGGCTGCGGGGTGACGAATCGGCTGCCGACCGCGTCGGCGACGGCGGCGCGCACCACCGGATCGGGGGAGGCGACGACCCCCGCCAGGAGTTCCGAAACCGGGCCGTCCTGGTCGACGACGAGCGGAATCGCGACCACCTGAACGCGAGGCTCGGCATCGCCGAGCATCGCTTTGGCCGCCGCGAAGGCTCCCGGGTCCTTCTGACCGGCGATGAGAGCCGCGGCGGACGCCCGCATCACCGGATCGGGGTTCATCAGCAGTCCACTCACCAGACCGGGTATCTGCGACGGAACAACGCGGGCGAGTGCGCTCAGCGCCGCCTCTTGCAGCCACCCTTTCGGGAGCTTCGGAAGGACCTCGGCCAACGTCTCTTCGGCGGGCGCCCCGCCGATCTTTCCGACGGCCTCGATCGCTGCTTGGGCGACGGCTTGGTCCCGGTCGGTGACCGCGCGCTCGAGGTAAGGCTTGATTGGCATTCCGGGATAGCCCAGCGAGCGCACGGCGTTGACGCGGACACCTGCGTCCCGGTCTTTCGTCAACGCCCCCACGACGGCGAGCTCCGCCCCACCGCGGGGATTGGCGAGCCCCCGGGCGACCTGCATCCGGACCTCCGGTTCGGTGTCCGCCACCCGAGCCGCCAGGGCGTCCTTGGCGCGGGTGAGGGCGGCTTCGGAGAGGTGTCCCACCGGTGCACCCGACGACGCCGGCGCCGTCCCGGCCGAGGCGAGCCGCGCGAGGGCGTAGGCGGATGCGAAACGAACGCCGGGGTCTTCGGCGGACACGCTTGCAAGCAGAGCGTCGACGAACGGCTCCGGTTCCGCGAACTTCCATGAGGCCATCGCCGCTGCAGCGCGTACCGTCAGGTCCGGATCGTCGAACAGGGCGAGGACCGTTGAGGCTCCGCCCGCGTCGTGCAGGCGGCCGAGCGCTTCGACCGCGGTGGCGCGGACCTTCGGCGATGGGTCTCCCGCGAGTTGCACGAGGACCGCTTGCGACGAGACGTCGACGATGAGCCCCAGGGCGAACGCCGCGCTTGCCCGGGTTTCCGAGGTTGGGTCGGCTGCGGCCTTTTCGAGATCAGGAAGCGACGACGGCTCAGCGATCTGCCCCAGGGCGGAAACCGCGTTCGCGCGAACCGCGGGATCCTCATCGGTGAGGAGCCTCCGGAGGTCCTCGTCGACGATCCTGCGGTCCGCCGCCCGAAGGATGCGTGCGAACTTGCCGATCCGCGCATCGTCGGAAGGTTTGACCGACACCGGCGAATTCGTCGACGGAGTCTTCGGACAGCCCGTCAGGAGAACCAAAAGCGCTGCGGCGACTCGAACCGACGGTGGCAGGTGCATCGTGGAATCCTCGGCGCAAAAAGGCGATTATAGGCCGGGCTCCGAATTGTTGACCGCTCCCTGGCCCGCTGATAACGTTTTCATGAGACGCTCCCGGACTCGGAACTTCGGACGTCTCATGTTTGGAGGATGCAGGATGTTCGTTCGCCGCGGTGCGGTGGTGCTCGCCCTTTCCGCCGCGCTGGTCGGCGTGGCTCCCGCCAAGGAATCGAAGCCCCCACGGGGCGCAAAGACAGTGACAGCCGTTCCCACCGAGACCCTGGATCAAGTCCTCACGCGGTTCGATCAGGTCCAGTTGCAGATCCGCACGCTCTCGGCCGAGTTCGTCCAGACGACGCGAAGCCCGCTTCTCGAGGATCCCATCGTTGCAAGAGGGCGGTTCTACCTGACGAAGCCGGACTCGGTTCTCTGGGAATACTCGGTTCCCGAGCCGATGCGGTTCGCCGTGGCCGACGGCAAGTACACCGGCTACTTCCCCGAACGAAAAAGAGCCGAAAAGAGGGACATCAAGCGCTGGAGCGAACAGTTGTTCCGTTTCTTCGGCGTCGGCCAGGGATCGAAGGAGTTGGAGAAGTTCTATGACATCGCGCTCGGCGAGTCGGGGAAGGCGGAGGATGGAGCGTACCTCCTCGTGCTCTCTCCCAAGAAGCGCCGGGTGCGTAAGCGCTTCGACGAAGTCCGGCTCTGGGTCGATGCAAGGAGTCTTCTCCCGGTTCGCATCGAATATGTGGGGAAGGACGGGAACGAACGGGAGATTCGTCTCCTGAATACCCGCTTCAACCCCGATCTCGCCGTCGGCCTCTACGACGTAGCGATCCCCGATGGTGTACCCATCACGAACGGTTTCAGCGGCCTCGACATCTCCGTGCGCGCCAACTGAATCGGCGCGCGACTCCCGGCCATGAGACGCATCGGACTCGTCCTCGATCCGGTCTTTGAAGGTCACGACACCGGTCGCGGCCACCCGGAATCGCCCGCCAGACTCGCCCGTATTCGCGAGGTCTTGGAGGAGCGCGGACTCGCTTCGAGGTGCATCCGGTTCCCGGCCACCCCCGCGACGGACGCGGCGCTCCTTCGCGTGCACGCCGCCGCCCACTTAAGACGCGTTGAGGACGCGTGTGCTGCGGGGGAGCGTTTCATCGACTCGATGGACACCGCAATCGGCACGGAGAGCGCGCGGATCGCCCGCCTCGCCGCGGGATCGCTTTCCGTGCTGTGTGCCGAGGTCGCGGCCGCGCGGCTCGACGGAGGGCTCGCGGTCGTGCGCCCGCCAGGGCACCATGCCGAGCGGGATATTGCGATGGGTTTTTGCCTCTTCAACAACGTCGCCGTCGCCGCGGCCGCCCTGCGCGCGGAGTGCGCCGTCGATCGGGTCTTGATCGTGGACTGGGACGTCCACCACGGGAACGGCACGCAGCACATCTTCGAGGACGACCCGACGGTTTTCTACTACTCCTCCCATCAGATGCCGCTGTATCCGGGGACCGGCTACGCCACGGAGCGCGGCAAGGGACGAGGCTCCGGAGCGACGCTGAACGTGCCGCTTCGCCCCGGAGACGGCGACGGTCGTTTCCTCGCGGGGCTCACCGAGGCCCTGGTCCCGGCGATGGAGTCGTTCCGCCCGGAGTTCGTCCTCGTGTCGGCGGGCTTCGACGCGCATGACGCCGACCCCTTGGGGAGCCTGCGGGTTTCGACCGAGGCGTTCGCCGACGCGACGCGGATCGTGCGAACGATCGCGGACCGGTTCGCCTCGGGGCGCATCGTTTCGACGCTCGAAGGGGGTTACGATCTCGAGGCGCTGGCCGCGTCGACCGCGATCCACCTCGACGCGCTGCTCTAGGAGCGGGTCAGCTTCGCACTCCGAAGCGTCCCGCCGTCGTCGACCGAAAGCTCCGTAACACCGGCCTTCAGCTCGCGCGCCTTGACGTAGGCGAGCGCGACGGGGCGCACGTGTCCCGGCGGGAGTATCGCGCTCGTCACGGTTCCGATCGCACCGCCGGCGTGGAGGATCGCCGCGCCGAGCGCCGGGACGGGAGTGCCGGGTTCGAACTCCAAGACGACGAGGGCGCGCGAGACCTTCCCGTAGGTGTTCAAGCGAGCGACCACCTCTTGCCCCACATAGCAGCCCTTCGTGAAGCTCACCGCATCGCGAAGGCCGGCCTCCAAGGGATTGTGGTCTTCGGTCAGCTCGCGCCCGGTCGCGGGAAGGCCGTTCAGGATGCGCCACGCTTCGAGGACCGCAGCCTCGATCGCGCCACCACCGATGCGTGCGGCCGCATCGACCAGGGTTTGGTGGACGCGCGAGGCGTGGTCGTGCGGGCCGATCACGAGAACGCCGTTGGTGTCGAACCCGTTGGTGCGCACCGCGTGGACGCGCACTTCCGCGATGGTACACGCCGCGGACCCGTAGGGTGCAAGCTCCGGAATCCCCACCGCATGTGCGGTCTCCGCCCACCGCGGGCCGAAAAGCGCCACCGCGAACGTCGCCGCGGTCACGTCCGAAAGGCCGGTGGTTTCGGCAAAGGTGAACTTCTGCAAATGTGCCTGGACGCGCGGCGCGCCTCCCGGCCCGGCGACGAGGAGCACGCCGTCGTCACCGAGGTGGTGGACGAAGAGGCGTTCGACGATGCGCCCTTTGGCGTTGGTGACGACCGTCTCACGCCCTTCCCCTGAGCGCAGGTCCTTGACGTCGCCGGTGCTCAGCCGGTGGAGGAGGCCGAGCAGGTCGGGACCGGTGGCAATCAACCGCCCGAGATCCGATCGATCCGCGACCGCGCAGGAGGCGTTGGCGGCGTCGAGGCCGCTCACGAAACGAACGTGACGGCGCCGACCGCCGGAACGATTCCCGCGGCCGTGCCCTCATCGAGGAAGCGCTGGATCGAGCGCCGGCCGCGCTCGCCGTAGTCCAGCGTCAGGTCGTTGACGTACATCCCGACGAACCGGTCGTTCGTTCGATCGTCCAGGCCACGCCCGAAGTCTTTCGCGTAGGCGAGTGCCTCGACGCGGTTCGCGAGGCCGAAGGCGATCGAGTCCTTGTACATCTTCGTCAGCGCGCGCATCGTGGCCGGCCCGAGGTCCCTCCGTACGGCGTTTCCGCCGAGGGGAAGCGGCAACCCTCCGGTTCTTTCGCCCCAGAAGACGCCGAGATCCACGATTTTCGCCAAGCCCTGGGCTGCGTAGGTGAGCTGGCCTTCGTGGATGATCAGCCCGGCGTCGGCACGTCCGGACGCGACGACATCGAGGATTTCGTCGAACGGCACGACGACGAAGGGAAAGGCGTCTCCGAGATAAAGACGAAGCGCCAGATAGGCGGACGTCAGCGTTCCGGGGATCGCGATCGTCTTCCCGCGGAGCTCGCCGGCTGTTATCGCCTCCCTCGCGACGACGATCGGCCCGTACCCGTCGCCCATGCTCGCCCCGCAGGCCATCAGGGCGTAACGGTCGGCGAGGTGGGCATAGGCGTGGATCGAGATCGCGGTGACCTCCAGCTCGCCCGCCAAAGCGCGCCGATTGAGGCTCTCGATGTCCTCCAAGACCTGCTCCACGGCGAATCCGGACGTGTCGACCTTTCCTTTGGCGATCGCGTAGTACATGAATGCGTCGTCCGGATCGGGGGAGTGGCCAATGCGGATGCGGCGGACGTCGGTCATGTTCACGCGAATTACCTCTCGGCAAAAATGAAGAAGGGCGGTCGATTATAGAATGCGGGCGCGAAAGGGGACACCCATGGCCGACGAACTGAAGCGCCGCGTCGCAGATCTTACCGGGCCGCTCGTCGCCTGGCGGCGCGCGCTGCACAAGCGGCCCGAGCTGGGGTTTGCGGAGCACGAGACGGCGGCGTTCATCGCCGCGCGTTTGCGCGAGCTCGAAATGGACGTCAAAACCGGTGTCGCCAAGACGGGTGTCGTGGGCGTGTTGCGCGCGAAAGCGCCTTCGCGGCCACCGGTTCTCCTGCGCGCCGACATGGACGCGCTCCCCATCTCTGAGACTCCCGGCCGGTCCTACGGGTCGGAGATCGCCGGGAAGATGCACGCGTGTGGTCACGACGGACACATGGCGATGCTGCTCGGCGCGGCGTCGGTTCTTTCAGCCGTGCGTGAGCGCACCGACCGCGATGTGGTGTTTTGCTTCCAGCCCGGCGAGGAGGGCTTCGGCGGCGCCGACGCGATGATCCGGGAGGGGGTTCTCTCCGAAAACGGCGTGGCCGAGGCCTACGGTCTCCACCTCTGGTCGCTGTTCCCGGTCGGCACCGTTCAAGTCCGCTCGGTACCCACGATGGCTGCCCAGGACGAATTCGTCGCCGCGATGGTCGGGAAGGGCGGACATGGCGCGATGCCTCACGAGGCCTGCGATCCGGTCGTCGCCGCGGCGCAGGCGGTTGTCGCCCTCCAGTCCGTGGTCGCGCGCTCGATCGACCCGATCCAACCGGCGGTCGTCTCGATCGGTTCGCTGCACGCGGGAACCGCCCCGAACGTGATTCCCGACACAGCCACGATGCACGGGACCTTGCGCAGTTTCGACGAGGGAGTGCGGGAGATCCTGCGCCGCCGCGTCCGCGAGGTTCTCGAGGGGACAGCCGCCGCCGCAGGTTGCCGCCTCGACTACACCCTCTCGCCGGGATACCCCGCCGTCGTCAACGATCCGGACGCTGCCCTTCGGGTTCGCCGCCACGCGGCCCTCGTCGTCGGCGAGACGAATGTCGTGGAGCCCGCGCCCATGGCGGCCGCGGAAGATTTCGCCTACTTCCTTCGCCAGGTCCAGGGGGCCTTTGCCTTCATCGGAGCGGGAAACGTCGCGCGCGGAATCACGGCCCCGCATCATGCCCCGCAATTCGACATCGACGAATCCGCGCTGCCGATCGGGGCGGAGCTCCTGGTCCGGATCGCGCTGGGCGAATAAGGGGACACGGGAGAGGGGGACACTCCCCTATTTTTCTGACAAGCGGTATCCGGGGAGCTTGTCGGAAAAAAGGGGAGTGTCCCCCTCTCCCGTGTCCCCTATTCGCCCGTCACGAGGCCGGTGCGGCGCGACGCAGGCCGGGCGGGCGCGGCAGGCCCAGCGCGAGATACACACCGCCGAAGATAAGCAGCGCTCCAGCGACCGTGCGCATCGTGAGCGTCTCGTTTTGGAAGGCCATCCCGAGGATCGTTGCGATCACGGGCTGCATGTAGACGAACAGGGCGACCAGCGAAGCCTCGGCGCGGGCTAGCGTCCACGAGATCAGCACATAGGCCCCCGCCGTCGGGAATACGACGATGAAGGCGGCCCAAAGCCAGGCGCCCCCCGACACCGAACCGAAGTCGAACTGGGCGACGGCGGAACCGCCGAACAGCGCGATGGGCACGGCGCCGAAGGCGAACATCAGCGCCGTCGCGGCCAGCGCGTCCACCCGGTGCATCGTTCGCTTCGATATGACGAGAAAGAAGGAATACGACATCGAGTTCAGCATCGTCAGCAGGTCGCCCACGAACGTTGCCGAGGAGAACGACGCGCGCTCCGGTCGAATCACGAGGAGAACACCGGCGACGGCGAGGGCGAGAGAGGCCGCCTTCCGCGCCGTCGGCGCCTCCCGGCCGAGGACGACCGCGAAAAAGAGCGTCCAGGCGGGGATCAGCGTATTGATGATCGCGGAGTGAATCGCGGTGGTTCTCGACAGTCCTTCGACGAAGCAGACCTGGTTGACCGCCACGCCGAAGAGCGAGAACAGGGCCAGTAGCGCCAGATCGCGGGGCGCCCGGGGAAAGCGCCGGCCGAGTGCGCGGACCAGCGCGAACAGGAGCAGCGCCGCTCCGACGACCCTGAGTACGGCCCAGGCGCGCGGCGGAATCTCCCTGAGGACGATCTTCCCGGCGAGGTAGTGAACCCCGAACAAAACCTGGATCAGCGTGAGGGCCGCGATGACGCGGATTCGCTCTTGCCTTCCAGCCTCGGGACTCACGCAGGCTCCAAAAAAAAGAGCCCGGCCCCCCATGGGGCCGGGCTTTGAGTCTATGTCAACGGGCGTTCAAACCGCCCGAACGGGTCGATCAGAAATCGCCGCCCATGCCGCCGCCGCCGCCCATGCCTTGGCCGCCCGCAGCCTTCTTCTCTTCCGGGATCTCGTTGATCACCGCCTCGGTGGTGAGCATGAGGCTCGCGATCGACGCCGCATTCTGGAGAGCGGAGCGCACGACCTTGGTCGGATCGATGATCCCCGCCTCGTGCATGTTGACGAACTTCTCGTTCTGCGCGTCGAAGCCCTTATCTTTTTCGAGGGCCTTGACCTGGTTGACGATGACCGAACCCTCGCACCCGGCGTTGTTCGCGATCTGGCGGATGGGCTCTTCCATCGCGCGCTTCACGATCCGGATCCCGACGGCCATGTCTTCGTTCTTTTCCTTCTTGATCATCTCGTCGAGACCCGGGATGCACCGGACCAGGGCGACGCCGCCGCCGGGGACGATGCCCTCTTCGACGGCCGCCTTCGTGGCGTGCATCGCGTCCTCGACGCGGGCCTTCTTTTCCTTCATCTCGGACTCGGTCGCCGCGCCGACCTTGATCACCGCGACGCCACCGACGAGCTTGGCGAGGCGCTCCTGGAGCTTCTCGCGGTCGTAGTCGGAGGTGGTCTCGTCGATCTGGTTGCGGAGCTGCTTCACGCGGCCCTCGATGGTCTTCGACTTGCCGGCCCCTTCGATGATCGTCGTGTTTTCCTTGTCGATGACGATCTTCTTGGCGCGGCCGAGGTCGTCCATCTTGACGTTCTCGAGGCGGATGCCGAGGTCCTCGGTGATGCACTTGCCGTTGGTCAGGATCGCGAGGTCCTCGAGCATCGCCTTGCGACGGTCCCCGAAGCCCGGCGCCTTGACGGCGGCGGTGTGGAGCGTGCCGCGCAGCTTGTTCACGACGAGGGTCGCGAGCGCCTCGCCCTCGACGTCCTCGGCGACGATCACGAGCGGCTTGCCGGACTTCGCGGTCAACTCGAGAACGGGGAGGAGGTCCTTCATCGAGGAGATCTTCTTCTCGTGAATCAGGATGTAGGCGTCTTCGAGGACGACTTCCATCCGTTCAGCGTCGGTGACGAAATAGGGCGAGAGGTAGCCGCGATCGAACTGCATTCCCTCGACCACCTCGAGCGAAGTCTCGAGCCCGCGGGCCTCTTCGACCGTGATGACGCCGTCCTTACCGACCTTCTCCATCGCCTCGGCGATGATCTGACCGATCGACAGGTCGTTGTTCGCCGAGATCGTCCCGACCTGCCTGATCGCCTTGCCGACGACAGGACGCGAGAGCTTCTTGATCTCACCCGAGGCGTACTCGACGGCCTTCTCGATGCCGCGCTTGACGTCCATCGGGTTCGCACCCGCCGTGACGGCCTTCACACCTTCGCGGAAGATGGCCTGGGCGAGAATCGTCGCGGTCGTCGTGCCGTCGCCGGCGACATCCGAGGTCTTGGATGCGACCTCGCGGACGAGCTGGGCGCCCATGTTCTCGCGGGGGTCTTCGAGCTCGATTTCCTTCGCCACGGACACACCGTCCTTGGTGGACAGCGGCGAACCGAACTTCTTCTCCAAGACGACGTTGCGGCCCTTGGGGCCGAGAGTGATTTTGACGGCATCGGCAAGTTTGTTGACGCCGCGGAGCATCGCCTGGCGGGCGTCCTCGGCGTAAGTGATGTTCTTCGCAGACATTGTTCTTAGACCTCCAAATGAAAGATGGGCAACTGACGTCGCCGGAAAATGGGGTGCTGGCGTTACTCGAGGATGCCGAGGACTTCATCCTCGCGGAGGATCACGTGCTCCTGGTCGTCGATCTTGATCTCGGTGCCCGCGTACTTACCGAACAGCACGCGATCGCCGACCTTGACCTCGAGCGGCGTCCGTTTCCCCTCTTTGTTGACCGCACCGGCACCCACCGCGACGACCTTGCCCTCCATCGGCTTTTCCTTCGCGGTGTCGGGGATGATGATCGTCCCCTTCTTCTGTTCCTTTTCTTCGATCCTCTTGATCAGTACTCGGTCGTAAAGCGGCTTCATCTTCATGGTCACGAACCTCCGTGAATCAGATAAGTTCCCTTGTTTTCTTGCATTTAATGGCTCTTGTTAGCACTCGCAGCTCACGAGTGCCAGCATCTTAGGACCGGCAAACTGACCTGTCAAGGGCACCCGCCACGGCCGCCACGAAATCCTATCGATTCCGTCGGGTCAGTGGCGCTGGCGTTGTTGGGCACCTCCTGCACGCAAGGTGACACTTCCCGTCGCGGTGCCGGTGCCGCTGCCGACCTAAAGTCTCTGTGGAAAGAGGTTGCACTCTCGCCATGTCGGTGGCACATGCATTGTACGCACACGGTGCGGCGTCTTCCGCGCGACCAAGGGAGCGGCATGGGCGAGGACACGGAAAACGGACCGAAACGGACGATCGAAGCGTTCGACGCCGACACGCTCGAGGTGCGGTTGAGGGAATCCGCCCGGCTCCTCGCGGGGACGTACGGCGTCGACGGCATCGAGTTGAAGCACCTCGTGCGGGTACTCACGGGATGCTCCTTGTTGCTGACCGACGTGTACACCGACGATCGCATCGCCCGCATCATGCAGTCCGACCGCCTCTTGCTGTCGTCCCTCGTGGGACAGCTCATCGAAGAGCAGCGTCGGGGCGGGGGAGAAGTCTTCTACAAGATCCGCCGCCTGCCCGACGATGTCCGCGTCATCGGCGACAAGGCGCTGTTTGATTTCGGATTCCTCGGTCTTCGTAGGGTGAAGGGCTACGAGTTGGGTGAGCTGGGTGCCCGCGCCTATCGCGCCGCCGGAGAGGCGCTGGAACTCCTCGCCGAGGATCGCCGCCTCCGCGAGTTCTTCCGTCTCAACAAGCTGTTGATGCTGCCCCTCGAGGACGAGGTCGGGTTCCTTCGCCAATGTGCCGACCGCTTCCCGCTGTATGCCGATATTCTGCGCTCGATGCACGCGGAGGCCGCCCCGTCAGCACCGGCAGGGCACGACCTCCTGACGCGCGTCCCGCTCATGGCCGCGGTCGCCGACGCGGTCGTGGCCGACGCGAAACTCCCCGAGGCTCCCCCGGACCACGACTATCTCGAGGCCGCTCGCGGCGACGCCGATCGCGGCTCGCTCTTTTCGCGTGACGAGCTGCTTTCGGCCTACGAGCGCATGGTGCTGTTCGCCACACTCGACATCGACCGGCTCCGCGGAGCCCTGAACGCGATCATCGTCGACCAGGAGCCGGCCGTGGCCGCGTTGTGCGACGAGTTCATGCTGTGCGCCTCGGGAACCCGCGATCTGCGGAAGCCGCCGGGGTATTTCTTGGTCGGGCCCACGGGCGTCGGAAAAAACCACCTCGTCGAGAGCCTGGGGCGGGTCCTCGAGACTCTCTGGCAGGTCGAGATCCCCATGTTGACGATCGAGGGGCCGAACTACACGTACCCGTCCGATATCAACGAGCTGCGCGGAGCGACCCGCGGGTTCATCCGCTCGGACGAAGAGGGACTGCTCTCGGCGTTCCAGGAGCGGGCGTCGAAAGCGCCTGTTTCGATCATCCTGGTGGACGAGGTGGAAAAGGCCCACCCGCAACTCCGCACGTTTTTTCTCTCGATCCTCGATCGAGGGACCACCACCGACAACAAAGGGCGGATCCTGAACCTCGCCAATGCGATCGTGTTTTTCACCTCGAATCTGGGATACAGCGACCTCCAGCAACGTTCGGCGCCGATCGGGTACGGGGACGAGGCCGCGCGCTGGGCCGGCGCCGACGCCGACGTGCGATCCGATTTGCGGCGCGCCCTCTCTCCGGAGTTCATGAATCGGGTTCGGATGATCCACTTCAGCCGCCTGACGCAAACGAGCGCCGAACGGATCCTGGATCTCGAGTTCGAGCGGATCGCCCGGCGTTATCGCGAGGTTCATGATCTCGAGCTCGTGCTCGATACGGTCGCGCGCCACGAGCTGCTCGCCCGCGGTTTCTCGCCGGCGTTCGGCGCACGGCGCCTGGCCGTGACGCTCGAGGGCGTCTGCAACGTCGCGATATCGCAGCGCATTCGCCTCGACGATCGACGCGGGCCGAAAGACAGCGAGGCCATCGTCGCGTGGCTTCGGGATCTGCGACAGGGCGCGCGCCCGTTCGATCCGAACGAAGTGCGGCGCGAGGTGCTCGAGCAAGTGCGCGCGCGGCTCGACTACACCGTCTTGCGAATCTCGTTCAGGGATGGCGCATTCGTCTACGATCCCGAGGGCTCGCGCGCGTGATCGGAGAGCCCCTCCTCGTCGCGCTCCAAGGACTCCTGCGGCGAACGTACGATCTCAGGGCGCCGCTTCTTCCCATCGGCCGCTATGTGATCGGTGATGCGGGGCTGCGTGCGCTCTACCCCAAGGGCGAGCACGAAGTGCGCTCGGAATCGGGGGCGGGGGCGCGTCTTCTCGTCCGCGACACCGGTGCGGGCGTGCGCGCTTGCATTTACTACCCCGACGCGATGATCCGGCATCTCGAAGCGAAGCCGCCGCAGCGCTGCCTCGACGCGGACAACGTCGACGCCTTCGCCGTTCTCGTCGAGGAACTCGACCACTTGCTCGTGGCCGCGGAGCGGGCGCACGCGGGGCGCGGCGTTTCACTCCTCGAACTCGAGGTTCAGGCCAACGTCAGCAAGGACCTCGTGCTCTCGCGGTTTCTGGCCCGTGGGGGACGGCACCTGGACCCGGGCCGGCGGGAGTGGCTTCGCCACCACCTGTTCCACGCGCGCACGTACTGCGACGATGATCCTGAAGTGAGCAGCCGGTACGATGCCGCCTCACGATTGGCGCTGAAGTTCCTGCGATCCCTGGAGGATCTGCCTCGAGCCCGGCGGGTGGAAACCCTGCGTTGGTTTCACCGGGCTTCGCTGGCGGGAAAAACGGAGATCAGCGAGGGCCGCTGACGGGGCCGTCCTGAGGTCAACTCGCCGGTCCGGCCGCCTTCAGGTCCGTGGTCTTGACGCCATTTTCATCGGTGACGCGCCGCGCGAGCTTGCCCGCTGCCGCCAACTTGGTTGCTTCGTCAAAGAGCGTCAACGCCTTCTTCACCTGGACGTCGCCCTCGACGAGGATCTTGCTCTCCGTCTCGGCGCCCCATTTCACACGGCCGATCTGGGAGCGCAGGCGCAGGTCGATCCCTTTGCGCGAGCCTTCAAAAGCCTCTGCGTCGTACTTGAACTTGCGCGAGGTGAGAAACTCTTGAAATTCCTTGATCCCCTGGTCGCCGACCACGAATCCCGGCTTCAAATCGGGGTGCGCCGCGACGTAGCGAACCGCAAAGTCGAACATGATGTTCTCGCGGCGGAGGCTTGAGAGAAACGCGGATTCTCGCTCGGTGTGAACGATGTGGTCCGGCGTGATCCCCCCGCCGCCGTACACCGCGCGCCCGGACTCGGTCCGGCGCACTTCGCGACCCGTCGATAACGGATCGATCGATGCGGGCGCGTCGTCATCCTCCAATTCGGCGTCGAGGAAATAATCGTCGAGGTCGGAATAGTCACGCTGGATCAGGCGGCCGGCCGGGGTGTAGTACTTGGCTGTGGTGAGGGCCAGAGCGCCTCCGTCACGCAGCGGGATCACGCGCTGAACGAGCCCCTTGCCAAACGTCGTTTCTCCGACGACGAGGCCACAGTCGTGATCCTGGATGGCCCCCGACACGATCTCGCTCGCCGAGGCCGAGTTGTGGTCGACCAGCACGATCAACGCGGCGTTCGTCCGCACGTCGCCCTTGGCGGTGTAGTCCTGATCGGAGCCGGCGATGCGGCCGCGCGTGTAAACGACGAGTTTCCCTTCCGGGACGAAACGGCTCGAGACGCCCACCGCCTGATCGAGAAGTCCTCCGGGATTGCTGCGAAGGTCGAGGATCAACCGGTCCATCCCCTCGCCCTTGAGCTTGAGGAGCGCCTCGTCCAACTCGTTCGTCGTCGTACTCGTGAAGCTCGAGATACGCACCAGGCCGACGCCAGGTTGAACCATGAAGGCGTGCGCCACGCTGTGGGTTGGAATCTCGTCGCGGACGATGGTGACGTCGAAGCTCGCGTTCTCTCCGGCGCGTTGGATCGTGATCGTGACCTTGGTGCCTTTTTCGCCCTTCAACTTCTTGACGGCATCCTGGACGCTCAGTCCCAGGGTGTCCTGGCCTTCGATCTTCGAGATGACGTCGCCAGGCTGCAGTCCGGCCTTCGCCGCGGGCGTGTCGTCGATCGGAGCGATGATGGTGAGCGGCTGATCCGGGCCACGCTTGTTGATCTGAATCCCCAGGCCGTAGAACATCCCTCGCTGTTCGTCCCGCATCTCCATGAACGACTCGCGGTTGAGGTAGTTGCTGTGGGGGTCGAGCGTGTGCAGCATCCCCTGGATGCCGTCCTCGACGAGACTCTCGGAGGTCGCCTTGCTGATGGAGTTGTCTTCGACGAGCGCCAGGATCCGCCCGAACGTACGCACCTGGGCGCTCGATTTGTCGCCGTCGGCCGCGATGCCGTTTGACAGCAGCCCCCCCAGCAGGCACGCCCCTCCGAGAACCAAGACGGTGAGGCCCACGGTCCCTCGTGCGGTTCGGCTCATGCTGGTTCCCTCGACGGCCTGGACGACCTCCAGAGTATAGGGTGAGGACCCCTGCGCGGCAACGAATTGGCCGCGTTGTGAGGCGCAAAGCTCGTTTCTTGACACCTCCAGGGGCGGCGAGTAGCCTCTTCCTCGTGTTTGGTTCCATCGGCGGCCCCGAAGTCATTCTTCTCTTCATCGCGGCGCTGCTCCTATTCGGGCCGCGGCGTCTCCCTGAAATCGGCCGCACGTTGGGCAAGACCGTCGCTGACTTCCGCCGCGCGACCAACGATTTCCGGGCCAACCTCGAGCGGGAAGTCCGGATGGAAGAACTCAAAGACGCGATACGTCCGATCGAGACCCTCCCGCGCCCGGAGGCCCTAGCGCGCGGCGCTCTGGCCGATGTGGCCTCGTCCATGGCACCCGAATCTCCCGCCGAACCCGATTCCCCCGACACTCCAACCGACACTCCAGCGATCGATGGCGGACCCGGCTCCGTCCACTGAGCCCGCGATGAGCTTTCTGGAGCACCTCGACGAGTTGCGTTCGAGGTTGTTCCGGATCGCGATCGTGTTCGTCGTGCTGCTTGCGGCGAGCTGGGCCGTCAGCGACAGGATTCTCGCGTTTCTCATGGTGCCGATTCGCGAGCACCTGCTCGTCGGCGGCGACATCATCTTCATCGCGCTTACCGAGCCGTTCATGGTTTATATGAAGGCCTCGGCCATCGCGGCACTGTTCCTTTCGTCCCCCTACATTCTCTGGCAGTTCTGGGGCTTCGTGGCGCCCGGGCTCTACAAGAAGGAGCGGCGCGCCGGCGGGTTGTTCATGGTCCTGGGGACTATCTTTTTCGTCGCCGGGGGGGCGTTTGGGTATTACCTGGCGCTTCCGATCACGGCGCGCTGGCTCCTCTCGCTCGGGACGCAGTTCAAGGCTCAGTTGACGTTGCAGGCGGCGTTCGATTTCGAGAGCCGCATGTTGTTGGGCGCGGGGCTCGTGTTCGAGATGCCCATCGTGATCCTCGTCCTCTCGCGCTTCGGAATCGTCACCCCCGCGTTCCTGATGCGGCACTTCCGGATCGCGGTCATGGTCATCGCGATCGCCGCGGCGGTCATCACGCCGTCGGGCGACGCCCTGACGATGGCCGTTTTCGCGCTGCCGATGATCGGGCTGTACCTCCTCGGCGTGGGCTTCGCGTGGCTGGCTGCGAGACCGGCCGCCGAAAAGCCAGTCTCCTCGTGATCGCTCCGGCTTGGCCCGAGCCCCCGCCGGGATTCGTGCTCCGGCCGGACGGCGCCTGCGCGCTGTACGTCGCGGCGCCGCTCGAAAGCGCCCTTCGCGCACGCGAGCTTCATGTGTGGGAGGAGTGGGATCGTGCGCTCGCCTCGGGCTCCACGGTCTCGGGGCGGGGCGCGACCGCCGTCGTGGACGGTGGATCCGGCGCGCGGTGGCGATTGAAGACCATGCGCCGGGGAGGGCGTCTCGCGAAGGTCTGGCGCGACCGCTACCCCTCCGCACGCCGGCTGGTCGCAACACTTGCGGCCTCGGTCGAGGCGCAAACGCGGGGCGTCCCCACAGCGGATCCGGTGGCGTTGATCGTCAAGGCCGGAGCGGGCGGTCTCGTCCGAGGTGCCATGGCTTTCGAGGAGATCGAACGATCCGAAGATCTCGCGCGGCTTGTGCTTCGTGCTGCTGCGACCCGCGAGGATCTGGTCGCGACTCTTGACGCGGTGCGCGCGATGCACGACCGGGGCGTATCCCACCCGGATCTCAATCTCGGCAACGTACTGCTGCGGCCTCGCGCCGAAGGTCCGCCCGAGGCGTTCCTCATCGATTTCGACCGGGCGACCCTCGCCCCGGGAGGGCTCCCGTTCGGCCCGCGGCAAGCTGCCTTGCGCCGCCTGGAGCGTTCGTGCGCCAAGCTCATCGGCGCGCCCGGCCCGTTCGGACCGGGATCCGAAGACCTCTGGTACAACTTGTACGCTGGCAATGACGCCGAGCTTGCAGATCGTCTGGCAGGCGGGCGGCGCCTGGGTCGGCTTTCGCTCGCCGCGCATCGGGCCGGATGGAGACGGAACACACCATGAGCCAAGAAGCTCGCCTCACGAAGTTGAAAGAAATGGCCGTCCGCTTCCCCGACGACCCACGGGCGCGCTATTTCCTCGCGCACGAGTTGTTTCGCGCCGAGGACTGGGCCGGAGCGGCCGAGCAGTACGACGCCTACTGGCGGTTGGCGCCTGGGGACGAAGGAGCCGCGCTCAAGAACCTCGGTCTGTGCTACGAGCGCCTCGGGCGGAACGACGAGGCGGCGGAGGCCTACCGCCGGGGTATCGACCGTGCGTTGGCGCACGCCCACGAGGGGTTGGCTTCGGAGCTTCGTTTCTTGCTCGGCGAACTCGAAGCGTGACCCGCGCCTAGGGCTCGGGCGTCCCGCCGCGGGGCCGCTTCAGAATCTCGAGGATGGCGTCGGCGACGGTCTCTTCAGCGAGTCCGTCGAAGCCCTCCACGACCCTGTCTTTCGCTTTGATTCCCGTGTGCGTGCTTTGGGGCCGCGCGAGGGCGACGAACGGGACGTTCCACGGCGTGTTCACGACCGGGTCCGTGGGGCCGTAAAGGCCCACGACCGGACAGGAGACGCCGCACGCTAGGTGGAGCGGCCCGGAGTCGCCCCCCACGAAAACGCGCGCGCCACGAAGCAGCGCCGCGAGGGACTTGAGTGTGGTCGCGGGTGCGCGTCGCGCCACGCCCTTCGAGCCCGCGATCACGCTTTCCGCGTCGGCCTCCTCGCCCGGACCGTAAACGACTAGCGGGCGGACGTTTTGAGCGGCGAGGGCCGCCGCCGCCGCCGCGAAAAGCGGAGCGGGCGGCTTCTTGTAGGCCTGCCGCCGACTCGCGCCGGGATTCAGCACCGCGTACGCCTCGCCATCGGCGACGAGTGACCGCACGATCTCGCGCGCCGCGCCGGCATCGGCGGGGGAGATCGCGATCCCCGCGTCCGGAACGGGATACACGGGAAGCCCCAGGGCGGCCACCAGGTCGAGATTGCGTTCGAGGCGCGACGTGCGGCGATCCCCCGACGGGACGCGAAGGTTCGTGAAGAAACGATTCCCCTCCTTCTGCTGATGGCCTGAATAGCCGAGGCGAACCGGTGCGCCGGAGATCACGCCGAGCAGGCCCGTGCGGAGGTCGCCATGGAAGTCGATGGCGAGTCCTGGGTGGAGCGCCCGAACCTGAGAGGCGATCGTCCCGGCGGCGCGGACGAGGGCCGGCCATGTCAGCGGCGAGCGGGCGAACGCGCGGAATTCCGATCGGCGAAGTCCGACCACGCTGTCGATATCGGGGTGGTCCCTCAGGATCTGAGCCCAGGGCTCCCAGGCGACCCAGTGAATGCGCGCGTTGGGAAGGCCGGACCTGAGGAGTCTCACGGCCGGGAGCGTGCGCACGATGTCGCCCAGGGCTCCGAGCCGCAAAACGAGAAGGACCAGCCCCGAACCGCGGGCCTCGATCGACTCGCGCAGTGGGGCGGGGAGCGCCAACATCACGCGCAGTATAGATGCAGTTCTTTGCAGGTCGGCGGCGAACGGTGTATACAGCGCTCTCGTCACCCTAGGGAGGTTCCCCGTGTCGTTCGACGCACGCCTTCTCGAGATCCTGTGCTGCCCCAACTGCCGCGAGGCCCTGAAGGAGTGTCCGGATGCGACGGGGCTAGAGTGCGTCGGTTGTCACCGGATCTACCCCATCGTCGACGGCATTCCGAACCTGCTCGCCGATGAACCCGGCCTTCCCCGATAGGGATCGGTCGATGGCCGGTCGTTTCCGCCCTTCCTTGACCGATTTCGTAATGGGCCTAAGTTGGATATGGAGTCGGACAACCTCTGATCGGTCCCGGAGTCCCAGGCACGGGTCGGGAGCCAGTGATCGGAAGCGTCCGAAGGACGAGAGAGCATGGACCAACGCAAAGAACCGGGTCTCCCGGCGAGCCTAGTGAACGGACGGCTCGAGGGCCTGAGCGTCCCCGAACTCCTTTGGAATCTCTGCCGTCGCTGCTCGACCGGCGTGCTGCATCTGACCTCGCGCGGGATCACCAAGAAGGTCTATTTCAATGACGGCCGGATCGTCTTCGCCCTTTCGGGAGATCCCGACGACCGGCTGGGGGATCTGTTCTTGCGCGACGGGCTGATCACGCTCGATCAGTTGGAGAGTGTCCTCGCGCAGCTTTCCGGGGGCAAGCGTCTCGGCACCCTCCTGGTCGGAGCAGGGCACCTGAGCCCCGACAATCTCGTGCGGGGCGTCCTCAATCAGGTCAAGGGCATCGTCCTCACGCTGTTCCCCTGGGAAGAGGGCGAGTACGCCTTCGTCGAAGGGCCGCTCCCCACGGAAGAAGTCATCACGCTCGGCATACGCACCGCCGAGATCATGCTCCAGGGCATCAGGCAGATCAGGTCGTTCTCGCGCCTGAGGAAGAGCGTGGGGCCGCCATCCAGCCGTTTCCATCTCGCCCCAGAGTCGCACGAGGTCCTGGACGGCCTCGACATTCGCGATGGGGAGCGGATGCTGCTCAAGTGTATCGACGAGGCCGGTCCGGCGGGCGCCTCCGTCGACGCCATATGCCGCGAAGTCTTCCTGTCCAACTTCGAGATCTACCAGGCGCTGTGCGCCTTTCTGGTTCTTGGCATCGTCGTGGAAGTCCGCGCGGCGGGGGATCCCGCACCCGTTACGGCGATCGAAGGACGCCTCGAGGTGTCCAGTCTCCCCGAGATCCTCGTCCGTGTGTGTCGCGACGAGTCGACCGGCGTGCTGCACATCACGCGGGGCACGGCCGAGCGCACGCTGCACATCAAAGACGGATCGTGCGTTTTTGCGACATCGAATGCGGTCGATGACGGGCTCGTGGCGCACCTTTTGCGCCGAGGCGTGATCTCGCTTTCCGACCGCGAGGAAGCCGGCCGCCGGTTGCTCTCGAACAAACGGGTCGGAACGATCCTCCTCGAGATGGGCGTCATCGACGAGGGCGACCTGCAGGCCGCCGTAAGAGAGCAGCTCTCGGAGATCATCTTCGACACGTTCCGCTGGACCGAAGGCGACTTCTTTTTTCTCGCGGGCGACCTGCCGACGGTCGAGGAGATCACGCTCAACCGCACGGTGGAGGATCTCGTCTTCGCGGGTGTGCGCCGCGTCACGTCGTGGCCGCGAATCCGCCAGGGGTGCGGCGGCCTCGGCGCTCGCCTCGTGCTCCTTCCTCGTTACCTCTCGGTCCTGGACAGAATGACCGTCGGACCCGAGGAGTGGGAGCTGATCTCGCTGTTGAAGACCCCCAAAACGGTTCTCGAGATCTGCCGGGAGAGCCTTCTCGGAGACTTCCGCTCCTGCCAGATCCTCTGGGCGCTGCGCCTGTTCGATGCGGTGGGAGAGGCCCCCGTCGAGGTTTCCATCGACACCGCCCTCGGCGTGTTCGACTCCCAGCCGGTTACGGCCGAACCGCCGGTGCCGGAACCCGAGCTCGAGGCGGAACCTGAGTTCGAAGCGGAACGCGAGCCCGACCCCGATCCGACACCGATCCCGGTCTCCCAGGCGGACAGTGGGGCCGAGGTCATTTCCGAGCCCTGGCGTCTCGCCGCGGAAAGACGCCCGGACGACGCGACCGTCGCGATCCCGCGCGAGGAGGTCGAAGCGGCGCTGTGCGGCGTCGACGAAGATCGTCCGCGCTTCGAACTTGGCGCGTCGGGAACCGGCGTCAGCGAAATGAAGGTCGACGACAGCAAGATCGACATGCGCCCGGACGCGCCGCAGCCGTTCGAATTGGATTCGCCTTTGCCCGATCGGCATGATGCGGAAGACGACGGCGAGCCGCTCGATCTCGACCGCACCGTCCGCGTCCCGCGCGAGGAAATCGAGGCCTCGATCAGAGAGCCGGAGGTCGCCTCCTCGCTGCCGGACTTCGAGCCGCCCGCGGATTTCGACGGGGTCGTCGCGAGTTTCAACGCGCGACACGTCGTCCTGTTCCGCGCGCTGCGCGCCGAGATCGGCGCCGGGGCCTCGAACTTCGTGCGCTCCTGCCGTGGGACGCTCGACACCGGGTTCGCGGCGATGTTCGAGTCGGCCGATCTTCGTGCCGACGGATCGTGGGATCCCGAAGGGTTGAAACGCGCCGTGATCGCGCGCCGCGTCGAGAACGTTTCCGAGGGATTCCAGAGGCTTTTGGACGACGAACTACAGCGGTTGCGCATGCACCTGGGCGAGGCGAGAGCCGCCGCCCTCGCCGACCAACTGTCGACGATCCCCTGATTCCTCGGGCGCAAAGTCCGCCTGCCGGTTCCTAAACCGCGCGGCCCCCGGTGTACGGATCGTCTTCGTCCTCGTCGACGGCCCCGTAAACGGGGGCGCTGACGAGGACGTCGTCGCGGCGATCGTCCGCCACGAGTTCACCGTCGTCGTCGGGGATCGCCACGTGAACCGGAAGGTCGGGTTCCAGGCGGCCGGCGGAGGGCTGTGTGCGTAGGAAGTTCAACTCGGCCTCGAGGCGGCGAAGCTCGCGCTCCATCCGGCGGTTTCGCAGGCGGACGAGCGCGCCGTCCACCACGCCGATGATCCCGACCGAGACGATCCCACAGAGCGCCGACAGGAATACGACCGACCACAAGGGCACGTCGCGATAGGTCGTTTCCCAGAGCGTTACCGTGGTCAGGGTCTCGATGTTGGTGGCCGAAAAGCCGAGCAGGGCCAACAGCATGGCCAGGATGACGATGATCAGCAGAAAGCGCATCGCTCACTCCTTCAAGTAGGCCGCGGTGGCCGCGTCCCAGCTTTCGTGGGCGTGGAGAATGATGTCCACGACCTCGCGCACGATCCCCCGGCCGCCGTCGCTCGCCCCGACATGGTGCACGTGCGCGAACACCTCCGGGTCGGCGTCCGCCGGGGCGACGGCAAAACCGCAGCGGCGGAAGGCGGGAACGTCCACGATATCGTCGCCCACGAAGCAAATCTCCTCGGGGCGCAACCCCCGGCGTTGCGCGATCTCGAGGATGCACGCCCCCTTTGCTGCGACCAACTGGTGAATCTCCACGAAGTCGAGCTCTTTGGCGCGGGCTTCGACCGTCGGCGAGCGGCGGCCGGAGATGACGCCGAACTCCAGGCCGCCCGCTTGTCCGATCCGCACGGCGAGGCCATCGCGCGCATGGAAAGCTCGCGCCTCGTTGCCGTCGGCGAACACGATGATGCGCCCGTCGGTGAGGACGCCGTCGGCATCCATGAGAACCAGGCGGACTTTTTGCGCTCGCTCGATCACGGCCTGCGGAACTCCTGCCATGCGGTGCCTCTCCTAGAACAGTTGCGTGCGCCAGAGATCGTGGATCTGGACGACTCCGATGAGCCGCCGGGTCGGGTCGGCGACGGCGAGAGACGTGATCTTCCGCTCCTCGAGGAGGCGCAACGCTTCGCCGGCCAAGGCCTCGGGGGCGATCGTCACCGGGTCTTTCGTCATCACCGCAGCGACAGGACCCTGAAGCGACCGCTCGCTGCCGAGCAAGAGCCGGCGCAGGTCTCCGTCGGTCAGAATCCCCACGAGCCGCTGGGCGTCGTCGACGACGCAGGTCATGCCGAGACCCTTCGCCGACATCTCGTGGACCGCTTCCGCTATCGAGGCGGACCGTTCTACGCGCGGCACCGCATCGCCTTGACGCATCAGCTCACGAACCTCCGTGATCTTGCGGCCGAGGCGCCCCCCGGGATGCCTATGGGCGAAATCCTTGGCTGTGAAGCCGCGGCGTTCGTAGCAAGCGACGGCCAGAGCGTCTCCCATAGCGAGGCTCGCGGTCGTTGACGCGGTCGGCGCCAGGTCGAGCGCGCACGCCTCGCGGGCGACGGAAACATCCACGTTGACGTCGGCGTAACGCGCGAGGGTCGAATCCGGCCGGCCGGTGAACGCGACGATCGGAACTCCCACGCGCCGCATGAGCTCGAGACAACGGACCAACTCCTCCGTTTCTCCAGAATTCGACACGACCAAAACGACGTCGCCGGCGACGAGCAGGCCGATGTCGCCGTGGAGCGCCTCGGCGGGGTGGAGGAAATAGGCGGGAGTGCCCGTCGACGACAGCGTGGCGGCGATCTTCTGGCAGACGATTCCCGATTTCCCCATTCCGGCGACCACGACGCGGCCCTTGCAGCCGACCAGGAGATCGACCGCGCGATCGAAGCTCTCGTCGAGCCGCACGGCGAGCGCGGCCACGGCCTCCGCTTCGATGTTCAGGACACGGCGGGCGGTCTCACGCGACACCGGCAATCCTCCAGGACGATGACAGCGGGGATCATAACAGGGGGATCGGGTGCTCCCGTGCGGCACGGTCGATCGCGAGGATTCCGTCGAGCAGGGCCGGAAACGCGTCGAGAGGGATCTGGCTCGGACCGTCGCACAGGGCGCTGTCCGGATCGTCGTGCACCTCGAAGAACAGTGCGTCGATGCCGACCGCGACCGCCGCGCGTGCGAGCGGCGCGATGAACTCGCGCTCGCCTCCGGAGGCGTGTCCCTGCCCGCCCGGGAGCTGGACCGAGTGGGTGGCGTCGAAGCAAACCGGCACGGGAATCGCCCGCATCCGCGGGAGGGCGCGGAAATCGACGACGAGATTGTTGTAGCCGAAGGTCACGCCCCGCTCGGTGACCATGACATTCTCGTTCCCGGCGTCCCGGACCTTGGCGACGGCGCGCCCGATGTCCCACGGGGCGAGGAACTGCCCCTTCTTGATATTGACCGCGCGTCCGGTCTTGGCGGCCGCGACCAACATGTCGGTTTGGCGGGAGAGCATCGCGGGCACCTGGAGCAGATCGACGACGGCGGCAACGCGCTCGGCCTGGTCGGGAGTGTGGAAATCGGTCGTGACCGGAAGCCCGGTTTCTTTCTTGACGGAGGCGAGGATCTTGAGGCCTTCCTCGAGGCCGGGGCCTCTAAACGAGACCGACGACGTCCGGTTGGCCTTGTCGAACGACGATTTGAAGACGAGGGTCAGGCCGCGCACCATGGCGATGCCCTTCAGTGCCTGCGCCATCCGAAGCGCGTGCGCCTCGCTTTCGATCGAATCGGGGCCGGCGATGAGGAGGAGCGGAGCGCCGGCGCCGGCGCCCACCCCGCTAGCGATGTGGATTCGCGGTGACGACATCTTGATCCTGGAAAGTGACGTTCGCCCGGCGCCCCTGCTTGTGACGGTAGGACGCCGCGATGAAGTCTCGGAACAACGGGTGGGGCGCCAGCGGCCGCGACTTGTACTCGGGGTGGAACTGGCACGCCAGGAACCACGGGTGCTCGGGATACTCGACGATCTCGACGAACTTTCCGTCGGGGGACAGCCCCGACACCTTCAGACCCGAAGCGGTGAGTTTCGGCAGGAACTCCTGGTTGACCTCATAGCGATGTCGATGGCGGTCGATCGCAACGTCCTCTCCGTACGCCTGGTGCGCGACGCTTCCCGGCGTGAGGTTCGCGGTGTACGCGCCGAGCCGCATCGTGCCCCCCAGGGCGTCCACGCCCAGGAGGTCGCGCAGCTTGTAGATCACCTTGTACGGCGTGGCTTCGTTGAATTCCGTCGAGTCCGCGCCGGGAAGTCCTGCGAGGTTCCGCGCGCACTCGATGACCGCGCACTGCAGGCCCAAACAGATGCCGAAGAAGGGGATCTTCTTCTCACGCGCGTAGCGGGTCGCCTCGATCATCCCCGCCACACCCCGAATGCCGAAGCCTCCGGGGATGAGAATCCCGTCCACCCGGGACAATTCGGCGTCGAGCTTGCCGTTGGCCATTTCCTCGGCCTCGATCCATTTCAGCCGAACCTTGATACTCGACGCCACGCCGCCGTGGAGGAGCGCCTCGTTCAGCGACTTGTAGGAATCCTCGTAGCTGACGTATTTGCCGACGATCCCGATCGTGACCTCGTCCACCGGGTGCTGGATTCTGTGGACGAGATCCTCCCAGTCCTTCAGCGATTTCCGCCGGTAGGGGAGGTCGAGGAGCTTCATGATGATCTCGTCGATCCCTTCGGCGGAAAGCGCCAAGGGGACCTCGTAGATCGTCTCGACGTCCCGGGCCGAGATCACGGCGTCTTCGGAGATGTTGCAAAAGAGGGCGATCTTGCGTTTGACCTCTTGCGGGATCGCACGGTCGCAGCGGCAAAGCAGGATGTCCGGCTGGATGCCGATCGCCCGTAGCTCGCGCACCGAATGCTGCGTGGGCTTGGTCTTCAGCTCGCCCGACGTCCCGATCCACGGCACGAGCGTCAGGTGGATGAACGCGGTGTTCGTGCGTCCGACGTCGAGCCGGATCTGCCGGATCGCCTCGAGGAACGGAAGCGATTCGATGTCGCCGACGGTCCCGCCGATCTCGACGATCTGGATGTCGCAGTTTTCGGAGACCCTGAGGATGAACTCCTTGATCTCGTCGGTGATGTGGGGGATCACCTGAACGGTCGCGCCCAGGTAGTCGCCGCGCCGCTCCTTTTCGATGACGCTCTGGTAGATCTTTCCCGTCGTGAAATTCGAATGCTTGTCGGCGGTCATCGTCGTGAACCGCTCGTAGTGGCCGAGATCGAGGTCGGTTTCGGTGCCGTCCTCGGTGACGAAGACCTCGCCATGCTGGAAGGGGCTCATGGTGCCGGGGTCGACGTTGATGTAGGGGTCGAGCTTCTGCATCGTGATCTTGAATCCGCGGCCTTCGAGGATCCTTGCGATCGACGCTGCGGCGAGTCCTTTTCCCAACGACGACACGACGCCGCCGGTGACGAAGATGTACTTGGTGCTTCTTTTGGGCTTCATCATCGGGTGATCTCCTGGCCTGAGGATAGACGAAGGGCGGCGCGCGCAAGGTCCGCTGGGGTATCGACGGCGATCGAACGGAAGTCGGAGGGGAGGACGAGAATCCCGATTCCCGCCTGCAGGGCCCTCAGTTGCTCGAGCCCTTCGTCGAGTTCGAGAGGAGACGGCGGCATCGTCGTGATCGATAACAGGGTGAAACAGCGGTACGCGTAGATTCCTTGGTGCTTCCGATAACCGGTCAGGCCGCCCGGTCGCGTCCTGAGTTGGTCCCTGAAGTCCGAGCGCAGCGTCGTCGCTTGCCCGCGGTGGAAGGGGATCGGGGCGCGCGAGAAATAGAGCGCCATCCCGTCGTTTCCCGAGACGACCTTGACCGATCCGGGATCGAACAGATCGTCCGCTTCGTCGAGAGGCTCGGCGAGCGTCGCCATCTGGAGGCCGGGGCGCCCGTCGAACGCGGCGACGAGCCGGTCGAGGCACGTCGGCGTGACGAACGGTTCGTCCCCTTGGATGTTGACGACGAGGTCGAACTCATCACCGGCGCGTCTGACCACTTCCGCCGCGCGGTCGGTGCCCGAGACGTGATCGGGCGACGTCATCATCGCCTCGGCGCCGTAGCCGCGGCACGCGTCGACGATACGTTCGTCCTCGGTGGCGACGATCACTCGCGTCAGACGCGTCGACGCATGCGCCGCGGTCCACACCGCGCTCAGGAGGGAACCGTTTCCGAGGGGAGCGAGGGGTTTGCCGGGGAACCGGGTCGAGGCGTAGCGGGCTGGGATAACGCCCAGGGCACGCAGCATCAGGACTCCGCGGTCGCCGTTCAGAGAAGCCTACCGCAGCGACGTCGCATATTAGCGCAGCGCGAGGAGACAGACAAGGGATGTTGCGAGTACGATTCTCGGCTTGCAGCGTTTTCCTCCACGAGGTGCCCCATGTCGGACTCAGCCCTTCGCAGCGCTTGTCTCAACCGCTTCCTCGAGTACGTCGCCTTCGACACGCAGGCCGACGAGAACTCCGAGACGTATCCCTCGACGCCCAAGCAGCTCGAGCTGCTGAAGCATCTCCTGAAACAGTTGAAGGAGATCGGCCTGAAAGACGCCGCGATGGACGAGTACGGCTACGTCTTCGCGACGATTCCCGCGACGACGAAAAGGGCGGGCGTCCCCGTGATCGGCTTCATCGCGCACGTCGACACCAGCCCCGAAATGCCGGGCGCCGGCGTGAAACCGATCGTTCACAAGAACTACCAGGGGCAAGACCTCGTCCTCCCCGACGATCCCAAGCCCGTCTTGAAGTTCAAGGACAATCCGGCGCTCGCCGAGCAGATCGGCTGCGACATCGTGACCGCATCAGGTGCGACGCTCCTGGGCGCCGACAACAAGGCGGGCGTCGCCGAGATCGTCGCGGCGGCCGAGTACTTGATGCAGCACCCGGAGATCCCGCACGGCGCCATCCGGGTCGGCTTCACGCCCGATGAAGAGGTCGGAAACGGCACCAAGTACTTCGACGTGGCGAGGTTCGGCGCGGCCTGCGCCTACACGATGGACGGCGAGACCAAGGGCGAGATCGAGATGGAGACCTGGTCCGCCGACGCGATCACCATCGGCTTCCAGGGGAACAACACCCACCCCGGCTACGCCAAAGGGAAGATGATCAACGCCATCAAGGTCGCGGCCGATTTCATCAATCGCCTCCCCAAGGACCGCCTCTCGCCCGAGACGACCGACGGGTACGACGGCTTCGTGCACCCCTACGTCGTGAACGCGTCGGTCGAAAAGACCTCGGTCAAGCTGCTCCTACGCGATTTCAAGACGCCGAGGTTACGGGAGCAGGAAGCCTTCCTCACGAAGCTCGCCAAGGAAACGGTCGCCGCCTGGCCGGGTGCCACCGTCGAGTTCAAGGTCGAAGAGTCGTACCGCAACATGAAAGAAGTCCTCGACAACCACCCTCAGGTCGTCGAAAACGCGAGAGAGGCGATCCGCCGTACCGGCCTCACCTTGCGCGAGCACCCGATCCGGGGCGGCACCGACGGATCGCGCCTCTGTTTCATGGGGCTTCCGACGCCGAATATCTTCGCCGGCGAGCACAACTTCCACTCGCGACTCGAGTGGGTGTCGGCCGAGGACATGGAGCTGGCCACCAAAGTGATCATCGAGCTCGCGAAAGTATGGGAGGAGAGGGCCTAAAAGGGGACACTCCCCTTTTATACGCTAGCCGTTCCCTTTGTGTACTTTCGCGATCTCCGTGTCCCGGCGCGATTCCGCGCGGCCGCGGTCGATCGCGTAGTTCTCTTCGATCTTCGCGAGGACCGCGGGGTCGCTCGTTCCGGCGACGTTTTTGCGGTGCAGGATCTCGAGCTCGGCCAGCTTGGCGTGCGCCTCGGTCCTCAACTCGGCGATCCGGTTTTTCTGAGCCTTTGAAAGCGGCTTCACTTCCTCGACGCCCTCAGCGACGTCCTTCGCCTTGAGTCTCTCCATGGCGAGATCGAACGCGGATTTCAGCGGCTTGTCGGTCATCGTCGCCTCCCCTGACAGAATGAGTCGGGGTCATTGTAGTGGCGCGGCTCCGTATCCGCCGCGAGCGCGCGAGATCCCTACGCCAACCTCAAACACCCCACGACTCGTTGCGTCGCCGGGGTCCCAGGGTCGAGATTCCCGCAATCCGCTGCGAGCCGGTCGAGGCAGGTCGCACCAAACGCCCGCAGCGCCGCTGCCGGCCGGCGCGTCAACTCGGCGTCGGCGTCGAGCGCGTCGAGGAGCTTTTTCATCGCGCGTGCGGGAGCCCCGGGATCCGCCGTGCGGCGCGAGGCGGTCGTCCGCAGAAAATCAGCGACGAGGTCCGTCGGCAAACGGTCGACGCGCAGCTCGCCCCGCGTCGTGTACCAGACGAGGGCGGTGAGGAGCAGCGTCGAGAAGCGGGGCGTGTCTTCGAACGGGCGACGCTCTTCGTCCAGAATGTCGGAGGCCGGAACGCCCCGCCGCGTCAGGAGCGTCTCACCGAGCGCGTCGCACAGATCGAGGGTCACGCGCGTCTCTTCGATCTCGGCCATCGTTTTGAAGTCCCGCGCGGCCGCCGACTCCTCGCCGTCCGCGAAGGCGACGTAGAGAGGGCGGGCGAGGAGCAGGGCTCGTACGCGCGCGCGCAGCGGCGCGTCGATGAGTTCTTCGGCCTTGGCATGTCCGAGGCCCCACCCGGTCTTCAGCATGAGGCCGGCCCGGTTCTTTAACCCCGCGGCCAGGGCGTATCCCTCGCGGAACAGCTCGACGACGGACACCTCGGCCAGGACCGCGGCCGCCGCGGCGCCATCCCTGATGCCCCGCGCGTCGAGCGCGAGTCCGACGTAGGCGCCCGCCCGCTCGATGACCCGTGTGTGGGTTTCGACCGAGCCGGCGTCGCCGCCGTCGGCGACCAGCACGCGGTTCGCCAGGGCCATGAGCCCGAACAAGACGCGCTCGCGATCCTCCGGGGTCATGGCGTCGACGCCGTGAACGATGAGCGCGTTCGAACCGAGCACTCGGAGCGACGCACGCGGAGCGGCCAGGGCGCCGCCCTCGACTTGAGGCTCGGCGAGCGGGATCGGTGTCTTCTCCGGCGGTGAGTAGATCGACAACGCCTCGTCCCAGGTCGGGTAGCCGTGCTCTTCGAGGCGGCTCGCCCGCCAGTGGAGCGCGGTCTCTTCGACCTCGGAGGGAAGCTCGAACAACGCCGAGCGGACGATCCCCAGGTAGCGATCCCGGTCGTCGTGGTAGATCGCCTCCGCCAGGCGACGCACGGCGATCGCGTGCTCGGTGCGCTCGGGCGAGAAGAGGTTGGCGCCGTCGGGCGCGATGAAGCCGCGTTCGTCGCCCACCTCGGTGATGCCGTGCCCCTTCGTGGGCTCCTCGTGATCGATCTCGAGAGGCTTGACGTTCGCCCAGAGACGGAAGAGAAGGATGAGCGTCTCGTCGTCGATCGTGCGCGCGAAGCGCAGGATCGTCGCGTCGCCCGCTTCGACGAGAAGCGCCACCCACGCGCCGCAGCGGCCCGGATCGAAGCGATCCCTCCGCCAGCTCTCGAGGTCGAGCAGGTGGGCGATCTGCGAAGCGGAGGCAAGCGCCAGCAGGGGAAGCGCGCCTTGCGGGCCGATCTCGCGTGCCGTCAGGTAGAAGTCCCCGTCCGGAAGGGACCGAACGAGAGCCATGGGTTTGGGCGCCTCCAGAAGGAAGCGCGCACGTTCTTCGGCCGGAAGGCGCAAGACCAGTTCGACCTGCTGCCGGATATCCAGGCTCCCGAGCTTCATGCCGGGATCGTAGCAGGCCGGTTGCTATTCGACCCCGTAGAGGATCTCGAGGCGCTTCACCCGCAAAGAAGCGACGTAGACCAAGAGGGCGGCGAGCAGGAAGAGTCCCGGGATCGCGACCCAGGGCGATGCGGGGTCGGCGAGTATCGCAATCCCGGAATCCAGAGGGATCGAGACGGGGCATAGCGATTCCAGGTAGTGGATCACGCTGATCTTCTTGAGTACGGGGGGGAGGAGCGCGTTGATCGACTCCCATCCGAGGATCACGATGGCCGGAACGATCGGATTCTTGAAGAAAACGCCGGCAGCGAGAAAAACCGCACCGTAGCCGACGCACGCGAGGCTGGTGACCAGCAGGTACGAGCCCAGTTCGAACAGACCGGAGGCCGAGAGCAGGTGGTTCGCGAGTGCCGACGGGCCGAGAGTCAGGTACAACAGTGTCCAGGTCGCGAGCGTCACACCGTTGAACAAAATGAACGCCGCCAGAAGCCCCGAGAGGTATTTCGCCACGGTGAGCGTCTGCCGCTTCATGGGAACCAGGAAGTAGTAGTGGAGCGATCGATCGAGGATATCCCCCCGAAAAAGGGGAACGAATATCGCGACGCAGCCGAAGTAGACGACGAAGCGCAAGATCATCGTGCGGAACAAGACGGCGTAGACCACCTGATCGTGCGCCAGGCTGGAATCGATGTTGAGATGGAATACCCGCGATGCCACGAAGCGCGCGGCAAACAGCGCGAGCGGGATCATGGCGAGGAGGTAGACGGGGATAGCCCGCTTTCCGATGAATCGTTTGCGGAGCTCGAGCGCCTGGACGGCGAAAATTTGTCTCGCACTCATGAGGTCGGCCCGTCCTTTTCGATCAGATACCGGTAGACCGCCTGGACGTCTTCATCGGCGGGGGCCACGGCCTCGAGCTCGAGGCCGTGCTCGAGCACGAGCCGGTTCAACAGAAGGTAGAACTTGTCGGCATCCCGCGTGTGAACGAGCAGCCCCCCGAGGTCGTCGTGGAGCTTGATCTCGACAGCAGAGTCCAGCTCGAAGATGCGCGAGGCGACGAGCGATGGCCGGTCGCAGCGCACGAGAACCTGCATCGGATGCTTGTCGTCGATTTCGTCGCGCACGCCCGCGATCGCGCCTTCGGCCACGATGTAGCCGTGGTGCACGAGGATCACGCGGTCGGAGATCAAGTCGACCTCGTGGAGGATGTGCGAGGACAACACGACGTAACGACCCTCGTCGCCCAATTGCCTGAAAAGCGCGATCATCTCGGCCCGTGCCATGGGGTCGAGTCCGTTCAGCGGCTCGTCGAGCACCACGACTTCAGGATCGTGAGCGATCGCCTGCGCCAGGCGGATCCGTTGCCGCATACCCTTGCTGTATCCGGCGACGCGGCGGTCGGCCGCATCCGTCAACCCGACCCGCGCAATCGCCCGCTGGGCGCGCTCGCGGCCATCGGCCCCGACGAATCCATGAAGGCCCAGGGTCGCGTGCACGAACTGGTACCCGGTGAGTCCCGGTGGGAACGCATCATATTGGGTGCAGTAGCCGACCTTGCGGCACAGTTCCTCGGGGTGGTCGACAGGCGTTCCGAGGATCGTGATCCGTCCCCGCGTCGGGCGCAGCAGTCCGGACATCAGGTTCATCAGGGTGGTCTTGCCCGAACCGTTCGGACCCACGAGACTGGTGACCCCTGGACTGATCGTCAGCGTCACCCGGTTGACGCCCAGGACCTCGCCGTAGAACTTCGAGATGTCTTCGAAGACGATCACTTCACCACCTCAAACGCCCGGAGCTTCCGCGCGAGGATGGCGACCGAGACACCGCAGATGGCGATCAGCGCGCTCCACGCGAGCGGCGAGGGGAGTTGCGCTTCGAGGGGCACCTGATACAGACCCTCCCATACGGTGTGCATCAACTCGGGGAGCGCGAACACGAATCCCATGCGCGTGTCGAACATGTTGTTGATCGCCTGGCCGGCGATCGTGCCGAAGATGATCACGCCGAGGAGAAACGTCTGCGCGACGACCTTTCGGCGCGCGACCGCGGACGCCGCCAGCGCCAGCAGTGTGATCGTCACGATCCAGATGCTCGCCCCGAGCACGATCGCCACGCCAATCCGCGCGTTCGCCGCAAACCACGACCACCCCTCCAACCAGCTCTGAAGCGCGAACAGGAGCAGCCCGGGGATCCAAGTGATGAGCGACAGGAGGATGGCGACCGTCGCCAACTTGCCGACCGCGTAGCCGGTCCGGGTGAGCGGGCGCGACAGGTAGAGGGGCAGCGCACCGTTTGCGAGATCCGGGGAGACGAGGCCGGGCCCCACCAGGAGCGTCAGCAACCCACCGAAAACGAAGCACTGCGTCCCCATGAACGCCGCGAAGAACAAGCCGTCGACCGGCGCGAGTTTGATGCCGTCGAGGCCGACGTTCGCGAGGGCGGCCAGGTTGTGATGCAGGTAGATCCAAAACGCGGCGCCGACCGGCCAAGCGAAGCAGATCGTGAAAAAACCGGCAAACAGCCTCGACTTGAACACCTGCGCCCACGCGAATCGCGGGAGGACCGTCCACCGCGTGTGTTGCGGCGTGATCGGTCCATCGTAGCCGCGATAGCGGCGGTCATACACGGCCACGGGGTTCCTCCATCGCCTTCAGGAAGATGTCCTGCAGCGAATCGCGTTTGTAGTCGAGCCGCCGGATCTGAAGCTGCTGCTCGGAAGCGATCCGGTACAAATCGCGTACGGCGATCGTCTCCGGCAACACCATCTTCAGGCGACCCGGTCCGAGCAGCGCGCACGTGCAGCCCAAGGCCTCGGCGGCCGCCGCGAAGGCGCGATCGTCGCCACGAGTTTCGACGTGCAGGAATTTCCGATTTGCGCGGCGTTCCTCCTCGAGGTTGCCGTGAAAGGCGATCCGTCCATCCTTCAAAACCAGCGCCTCGTCGCAGCACTCTTCGACATCGCGCAACAGGTGCGACGACAGGATGATCTGAGCCTGGCCCGAATCACGAATTTCTTTCACGAGGCGGATCATCCTCGCCCGCGCGGGCGGGTCGAGGCCGTTGGTGGGCTCGTCGAGGAAGAGGATCTTCGGGGCATGGACGATCGCCTGGGCGAGCTTCGCCATCTGTTTCATGCCCAAAGAGAATCCCTCGAGCGTGCGGTAGCGCGCCTCTCCAAGTCCCACGTATTGGAGCGTTTCGTGCGCGCGCTCCAAAGCCGCATCGCCGGGCAGGCCCGACAACTCGCCCATCATGCGCACGAAGCGCACCGCGGTGATGCCGGCGATGAACGCGTCGCTTTCGGGCATGTAGCCGATCGTCCCCTTGAGCCGCGCGGCGCCGGTGACGACATCCTCTCCGTGCATTTTGGCGGCGCCCGTGGACGGGGGGTGAAAGCCGAGGAGCGTATTGATGAGCGTCGTCTTCCCGGCGCCGTTGGGGCCGAGCAAGCCGATGGCCCGCCCCGAGAGGCGGGCCGTCAGATCTTGCAGGATCGGGCGTCCGCCGAAGCGGACGCCCAACCCTTGAAGCTCGATGACCCCTTGAGGCGTAGCCGTCATTGCTGGATCGCGCCTCCTGCTTGGTGCGCGTGATCGAAAACGCGTCCGATCGTCCCGAGGCTGGCGCCCGACATCATCGAGCCCAAAAGCGAGCCCAGCCCGGCTTCTCCGCGCGAGCTGATGACGATGCGGTTGTCCTCGGCGCAGGCCGTGACGAGGCGAGGACCGGACTCGGCCGTCATGGCCGAAAGCGCGCTCAGATCTTCGGATGCGACCGTTCCCGAGAGCCGAGAAACGAGCGGCCCCACGGTCGGGCCCATGTGCTCCCAGACGAACGCCGACACGTTGACGTGGCCGTCGGCGGGGAGCAGTGCCGCGAACGCACTCGAACGCGTGAGCGTGTAGGCGTTTCCCCTCTGCTCGATCGCGAGGTCGATCAACGCGCGGCTCGGGGCCGCGATCAGATAGCCTTCCGTGAACGTGTAGCGCATTGTGTTCCCCTGGGTCTCGGAACCGGTGAAACGCACGACCCAGTCGGTTCGGTTCCCGACGTTCTCACTTTCGACGACGATCCGGCCGTCGTGGCCCTCGGACGCGATGCGGTCGTTGATTCGGGACGTCAGGTTGACGAACTCCGTCTGGAAGCCCGCGGGGTCGTAAACTTCGATCGCCACCTTCCACGACGGGATGGGGAGCACGGGGCCGTCCAGGGCAATCGCCACGTCGCCGCCCATCGTGGCGGCCAAGGCTTGAAACATCTCGAGATCGTTGCCGGTTTCGAGGTCCGGGACGTTGGGGCCGATCCACGTCAACGCTTCGGCCAAAAGGGCTTCCGGGCGCTTCACGATGGCCGCGGCGGCGAACGCCGCGTCGGGGGAGATGAACTCGGCCGCACCCATCGGAGCAGGCTGTTCGAGCCAGCCGGCGACGCCGCGACGGGGCTGGTCGAAGGAGAGCTCCCCGCGAAGATCGGCGCCGCCGTCGGCTTCCGTTCGTTCGGCGATGAAGTAGTCGGCGTCGAGCACGCCCATGCGCTCCAGTTTCTCGGTTTCCGATGGACTGTGATCGCCTTGGGCGAGCATCGTCTTGAGATCCACGCCGAACAGCCAAGACGTCCCGTCGGCGTAGGCGTCGTTCAACTTCGCCCGGAACGGGGAGTCGTTCCAGTTCGTCGCTTCACGGGTCGGGGCGAGTGCGCCCGCACGTTTGGCGGCCGAGTGCGACCCCTTGAACTCGATGCGCACGACCGATCCTTCGAATTTGATCGACGCTTCGGGCCTTTCGTTTTTCATCTGCTTCATTTCTCGTGCGAGCGTCGAGCGGAAGGTCGCACGGTTCTTGACCTCCGCGATCAGGATCGGACCTCGAACGGTTCCGTCCGCATTCTGAGCGAGCGCGATCACGATCTCGTCGCCGAGCTGGCTGCCGAGCTCCTTCACCTTCGCGAAGGCCTCGTCCACGTCCTTGCGATACTCCGGCCCGCTCATGTGCTCGTTCCACCAGGCCTGCAGCGCTCCGTTTTGCGCGATGTGCTCTTCGAAGACTTCCTTGGCCGCAACGAGCGAGTCGGTCAGGTTCGGGATGGCCGCGTAGAGGATCGTGCCGTCGGGCATCCGGTCGAGGATCTTGGAGCCGTAACGGCGTCCAGGGACCGGCACGCGCGCGTTCAAGTCCTTGCGCAACGAGGCCAGCTCGTCCAGGAGTTGAACGTAGCGCGCTGCGTCCTTGCTCCAGGCGATCTCGTCGTCCACGGATACGGCGGTCACGGCATTCGACGTCGTCATCTGATCGCCGGGATTCAAGAGGCTCTCTCGCCCGTCCGCCGCGACCCGTACCGCGCCCTCGACGACCGAGACGCGGGAGCCCTTGGTGCCGGTGTTGACCGCGAAAATCGTTCCCTTGACGGCGACGAGGCAATCCTCGGTGCGTACGTCCAAGTGCCCCGAGCCCTGAGGCGAAGCCTCGACGATGATCGCGCCGCCGCCCAACCGCACCGTCGATCCGTCGCGCCGCTTCGCGACGGCGAGCTCGGTGCGATCGCGCATCTCGATGCGCGATCCGTCGTCCATCATCACGAGAGCGTCGCTATCCTTCGCGGTCCGGATGGGGTCTTTCGCGGACACCGTCATCCCGGGCCGCAGCGGGACGAGCGCGCCCGCCGTCACCTGGTAGAGCGCCCCGTCGACGCGCATCACCTTGAGCTGAGGGTCGCCACCGAGAAACGGCATGGCCTGCCACGCCGTGTACCCGCCGAGCACGGCGACCGCCGCCAACGCCGCGGCGGCGGCCCACCGGGTGTAGGCGGGGCGTGTCTTGCGAACGCCCAAGGCTTCGGCCGGAACGGCCTTGGGCGTCCGTGCCGCGATGAGAGCGCGACGGCAGGGGATGCACTCGCGGCTGTGATCCTCGAGGAGGAGCGCCGTCTGGCTCGGGAGCCCACCCGTGAGATAGGCCGGGATCAACGCCTGGAAGCCGGCGCAGCTTTCGATGTGGATGGAATCGCCTGCCGCGGGCGGGGAGAGCCCGAGATTGGCGCGGACCCGGCCGGCGGCGGCGTCGATCTCCCGGCCCGAGGGTTCGTCGGTCCGGATCGAGTCGAGAACCTCGTCGAGGGACGGTTTGCGCGTGTCGTTGATGTTCATCGGAGTTCTCCCTTCAGTTCTTTTTGCAACTTGGCTCGCGTACGGTGGAGTGTCACGGCGACCGCGCTCCACGAGGTGTTGAGCAGGCGGGCGATTTCGCGGTTCCCGTATCCGTCGAAGTAGCGCAGCACGAAGATCTCGGCGGCACGCGGGTTCAGCCCTGCGAGCGCGGCCCGCACCTTGTCGCGGATCTCGGCGCCTTCGTGGGCGGCTTCGGGGTTGGGTTCGTGGTCCTGGAATCGTTCCGCATCTTCGATCGGCTCCGACCGCGCGGCTTTGCGGCGGCGCAGCAGGTCGAGCGAGGCGTTGGTGGCGGCGCGGTGGAGGTAGTTGGCTGCGTCGTCCGCGCGGAGCGGGGGCTCGTCCCGCCGAACGATGCGCATGAACACCGTCTGGAGGACGTCCTCCGCATCGGACGCGTTGCCGGTGATCCGTCGCGCGACGCGGAAGACGCGCTCGTGGTGTTGGGTGAAGAGCGCGGCAACCGACGTGTCGGCGGCGGCGTCCGGTGCGGGTCGTGTCAGGGGGCTGGCGTGCACGGCCTTCTCCTTTGTCGTGTCGTCGCCTATCACAACGGGCCTCCCGGCTTTCTATTAACAGGTCTGTGAACTGTCCTATCCTAAGCCTCGTGCCCAGGCTCACCATTGTTCCCGAAATCCGACCCCTCCTCAGGGTGGGGGTCGTCGAGGCCGCCCCCGTGCGGGTGGGCCCCACCGGGGCTGTCCTTCAGGCGGAAATCGCGGCTTTATGCGCGCGCATGGTCGTCGCCCACGCCGGGCGGCCCCCGGGGGAGATCGAAGGGTTGGCACCCGCGCGACGCCTCTACCGGGCCTTCGGGATCGACCCTACCTCGACCCGGCCATCCTCCGAGGCGCTCCTGCGGAGGATCCTGCAGGGAAAACCGTTCCCGTCCGTCAACTCGGCCGTCGAGGTCTGCAACCTTTGCTCGACCTCGTTTCTCCTCCCGATCGGCCTTTACGACGCCGCCAAGATCAGCGGTGGCGTGACCTTGCGCCAGGGGGAGCCTGGGGAGTCGTACCCCGGGATTCGCAAGGACTCCGTCAACGTGGTGGGCCGGCCCGTGCTCGTCGACGACCTCGGGCCGTTCGGGAACCCGACGTCCGACTCGCTGCGAACCTGCGTGACCGAAGGCACGGCGTCGCTTTTCATGGTGATCTTTGCGCCTGCGGATTACGCGCAGACGGCGCTCGACGCGCACGTCGCCTTCGCGCGCGACGCGATCGGAAGGCATATCTCGTCCGAGGCTTGACAAGTTTTTCGAGGCCCCGTAGCGTTTGCGCAGATTCTGGCTGCATGACGCGAATCTGGATCGAGGGTTCGATCCGGGGGCCAGGATCGGGTTCTTGCTCCCATCGGGGAGCCAGGGGTTCGAGCATGGGCACAAGACTCTATGTCGGCAACCTTCCCTTCAGCGCTGACGAGGAACAGGTCCGCGAGCTGTTCGCCCAGAACGGCCGCAACGTCGTCGAGGTCAAACTCGTCATGGACCGCGACACCGGCCGCCCGCGCGGTTTCGGATTCGTGGAGATGGGAAGCTCCGAAGAGGCCGACGGCGCGATTCGCGATCTCAACGGTCGTGACTACGGTGGCCGTCCGCTGACCGTCAACGAGGCGCGCGAGCGCACCGCGGGTGGCGGTGGCGGGAATCGCCGTTACTGATCGTCCAGCGAAAACCTGATGCCACATGGGGCGCTCCTTCCGGGGCGCCCCTTTTGTAAGGGGACAGCAACCGTTTTCGCCTTGCGAAAACGGTTGCTGTCCCCTTATTCGCCCTAGTACGCGCCCAAAAGCCTAGCGGCACGCAGCACGCGCGCCTCACCCGGCAAGAACGCGTCTTCGAGCGGCGGCGAGTAGGGAACGGGCGCGTCGAGCGCGCCGACGATGCGCACGGGCGCGTCGAGATCTTCAAAACACTCTTCCTGAATGATCGCCGCCAACGACTCGCCGATGCCGCCGGTGCGGGAGTCCTCGTGCGCGATCAAGACCTTGCCGCAATGGCGCGCGACGGTCAGCACGGTCTCCCGGTCGAGCGGAGCGAGCGAGCGCAGGTCGAGTACGGAGCAATCCACCCCTTCGCCTGCGAGCGTCTCGGCGACCTTCATGGCGAGGTGCACGTATGCGCCGTAAGAAACGATCGCGAGATCGGATCCCGCGCGCCTCAACGCCGCCTTCCCGAGAGGAATCGGCGCCGGCGGCTCGCTGGCTAGTTTCTGCTTGATCTTGGGGTCGCGGTAGAGCGCGATGTGCTCGTAGAAGAGGACCGGGTCCGGGTCGGCGAGTGCCGCGGCCATCAAGGCGCGCGCGTCGTGGGGGGTGGAGGGGCAAACGATCTTGAGCCCGGGCGTCCGGTAGAACCAGCCTTCCGTGTTCTGCGAGTGGAACGGCCCCGCGCGGCGCAAGCCGCCCCACGGCATGCGCACCACCATCGGAACCGAGCCGCCCCACCGGTAGCGGATCTTCGCCGCGTTGTTGACGAGCTGATTGAATCCGGTCGCGACGAAGTCGTTGAACTGGATCTCTCCGATCGGGCGCATCCCCGCGAGCGCCGCGCCGACGCAAACGCCGAGCACGCCGCCTTCGGCGATCGGAGCGTTCACGATCCGGTCGCCGAATTCCGCGAGCAGCGGCCGCAGCAGGAGGAACGCGTTCCCGTAATTCCCGCCGACGTCTTCGCCATAGACGAATACGCGCGGGTCTGCGCGCAGTCCGTCGGCGACCCCGAGCATCACCGCCTCGAGAAAGGTCTTCCCCTTTGGGTCGAACGAGGGCGATTCCTCGATGGGCGGGAGCGCGGGTGTGGCCCGGCGAAAGCGTGAGGCCGCGTCGTCGAGCGGTTCGACGTGTCGCCTCGGCGATTCGTCCGCGAAGACCCCGGCCCCCGCGCCGTCGGCGTCGGGCCAGGGAAGCTCGATCACCGCTTGCGCCTCGGCGGCGACGAGTGCTTCGGCTTCCGCCTTCCACGCCGCGAGATCGCCCTTGCCGATGACCCGCTCGGCGAGCAGCCTCGCGGCGTAAGTTGAAATCGGATCGCGCTTCGCCCAGAACGCGAACGACGCGGCGTTCGCGTACCCCGCTTCGGTCGGTGCGGTGTAGTCCCACGAGGGGCTCGGGTCGCGCCCCAGATAGAGCATGTCGTCGTGGTGCGCGTGGCCGCACATACGCATCGCGCACAACTCGATCAGCGCGGGGCCAAGTCCTTGTCTCGCTCGCTCGGCCGCCCAGGCAAACGCCGCCGCGATCGCATCGGGATCGGTGCCGTCCAATGTGATGCCGGGGATTCCGTACCCCGCCGCCTTCTCGGCGAATACGCGCGCCGCGGACTGCTCGTGAACGGGCGTCGAAAGCGCCGTCTGGTTGTTCTGAACGCAAAAAATCGCTGGGAGCTTTCGCGCGGCGCAGAGGTTGATCGCCTCGTGCCATTCGCCGAGCGAGGTCGCGCCTTCGCCGACGTACGACACCGCCACACGGTCCTCGCCGCGAAGCGCGAAGGCCATGGCCAGCCCCGCGACCGTCATCGTCGACATCGTCAGCGGGGCGGACGCGGGTAGAACGCCGTTGTCGAAATCGCCGGAATGCAGATCCTTGCCGTTCATCGGCGGGCCCGCCTTCCCCATCTGGCCGTTCAGGATCATGCGAATCGAGGCGGCCGTGGGACGCATCGCGATCATGGCTCCGGCATCACGGATCAGCGGGGCCACGATGTCGCCGCCCCACGAGCCGTCCTCGCGTCGATAATCATCTCCGCGTTTCAAGCGGATGGCCGATGCGTAGATCGCCTCCTGGCCGAGCGAACGGAACCCCTTCCCCTGAAACGAGCCTTTCCCGTAACGAACCTCGCCGCCGGAAAAGAAGGCCTTCAGGCGGTTGTCCGTGGCGCGCGTCAGGATCATGCCGCGCAGGATCTCCTTGCGTTCCTCGGCGGTGAGCGAGGCGCGGATCGCCTCGCGGCGCAAGAACCCGTCGCACGCGTCCACGACCGCTCCGCTCGCCTGCTTCAGGCGCTCCGAAGCGCCGACGCCCGGCGTCGTTTCGGCCGTGCCGCGCGGGAGCTTGACGGCCAGCGCCTTGAAAAGGGCCGTAGCCAGGGGCTTGCGCATCGCCTCGAGGGCTACGTTGGGCGCCGCCTTCGATCGCTTCGTCTTCGCCAAGACGGCGGCGAACGCCTTCGAAGCGCGGGCGACCGATTCTGGATGGCGCTCGGCGACGAACGCGGCGAACCGGGAGGAGAGGTCGGGGTTTCTGGGCATCAAGTGCTCTCATGGCGTCGTTACGACGCGAGCGGCGGATGCTACCGCCCTCCACCCCGTTCGATCAAGGCTGGCGCGCGGTTCCCGATTAGGGCACACTTCCAGGCTTGATCCCCTGCTTTCATGAGAAGGACTCTTGAAGGTACGAGCCAAAAGGTCGACTCGTCCGGCGGCCGCCGCGATCTCCGCGGATGCGGCGCTGCTGTCCTCCGACCTCAAGATCTGGGCCGGGGAACGCGTGGCGCACGCCGGGCACGAGAGCGCCCTTCTCGGCAAGGTCGAGGCGCTGCGTCTCGCGTCGGACGGCCGGTCCGTCGAGGGGAAGGTCCGTGACCACGGTCCGACCCCCTATCGCGTCGCGGTCTCCGTCGACGCCGGCGCTCTTTCCAGCCGTTGTGAATGCCCGTACGAGGACGGTCCGGTCTGCAAGCACGCCGTCGCCGCCGTCGAAGCGCTGCGCTTCCCGCGCCCGGCCGTGGTCCACGTCGTCGGATCGCAGAAGCGAACGCGCCGCGCGGGGCGCCTCGGGCGTGGCCAGGGGAGGATCGTGACGCACGCGCCGATCCAGGCGGGGACGCTCCTCGCCGCCCCGGGCGAGTGGGCGTTGACGCGCGACGAGCGCGTCGAGCTCGCGCGCGAAGATGAGAGGAAGGCCCGCCGGCAACGCGCGCGGAAGGAGAAGCCCGCGATCACTCGGATCGTGCGGCGCGGCGGGGGATTGGTGCGTTTCCGCGTTCCGGGACACGGGGGCTCGGGGCCCTACACCGTGGCGCTTCGCGGCTTCGACGCGAGGCTTGCGTCGTGCACGTGCCCCGACTTCGAAAAGAGCGAGTTGCTCACTTGCAAGCACATCGAGCGCGTGCGCATGTGGTATCAGCGCCAGTCGAAACGTCCGACGGGTCCCGTGCTCTCCGTCTGGTGGCGGCCTTGCGAATGGTCGATCCTCGTCCCCGAGCCGCTGCGCGAGATCCGTTGCGACGCCGTGGAAGCGTCTCTCCCGCCGGAACTTCAGAGCCTGTTCGACGACGACGGCTATCTGCGCGAAGCCCCAGCAGGCACGACGCCGGTCGACTGGGTCGAAGCGGCGCTCGAGGCGGTGCGTCGGGCGGCAGCGGAAGGCGGGTTGACCTTCGACCTCGACCCGGCGGTGACGGCGCGTCTTGCAGAGGCAAGGCATCACGTCGAGGTCGCGGCGCGCCTCGGCGCGGTCCGAGCCGGGGATGCCGTCTGGCGTGAAACGACGGCGAACCTCGGATTCCAAATGCATCCGTACCAGGAGCACGGCGCGCTCTTTCTCGCGCGGCGCGGCCGGGCCTTCCTGGCCGACGACATGGGGCTGGGAAAGACGCTGCAGGCGATCGTTGCGACTCTTCTGATGCGCAAGACGGCGGGGATCAAAAAGACGCTGATCGTCTGCCCGGCTTCGTTGAAGCACCAGTGGGCGGGCGAGATCGCGAAGGCGTGCGGCGAAACGGCGCAAGTCGTCGAAGGTTCGCGCGCCGCGAGGACGACGGCCTACCGACGTTGGAAGCGTGGCTTCCTGATCCTGAATTACGAGCTGGCGCTTCGGGATCTAGACGCCGTGAAGGCGGCGAAGGCCGAGCTCATCGTGCTCGACGAAGCGCAGCGCATCAAGAACTGGGAAACGAAGACGGCGAAGGCGATCAAGGAGCTGACGAGCCCGTTTGCGTTCGTGCTCACGGGAACCCCGCTCGAGAACCGATTGTCCGAGCTGCACTCGCTCGTGGAGTACGTGAACCCTCGCGCGCTCGGGCCGCGTTGGCGGCTCCTCCCGTTCCACGCGGTCAGCGAGCCCGGCGGCCGGATCGTGGCCTACGAGGCCCTGGACATCCTGCGGGGGCGGCTTTCCTCGTTTTTCCTGAGGCGCGAGCGAAGCGAAGTGCTCGACCAGCTCCCGCCGCGCACGGACAACACCTTCTGGACCGAGATGACGCCGACGCAGCTCCGGCCGTACCGGCGCCACTCGCGGAAGGTGGCATTGCTCCTCGCCCAGAACCGGCCGCTCAAAACCGCCGAAGTGCGCCTCTTGCTCCAGGCGCTCACGTCGATGCGCATCCTGTGCAACGCGTGGGCGCAGTACGAGTGGGAACTTTCGGAGGCGAGGCTCAAGGCGGGCCACATCGGCGAGCCGGACGTGCGTTGGATCCACTCGCCCAAGCTCGAAGAGTTCGCCCACGTGCTCGAGGACTTGCTCGAGGTTCCCGGAGCGAAGGTCCTGGTGTTTTCCCAATGGGAGCGTCTCTTGCGCCTCGCCCATCACGTGGTGCTGCCGCTGCTGGACCGGCGCGGCGAGAAGGCCACGATCTTCCACGGAGGCATGGACTCGCAGCGGCGCTCTCAGACGATCGAAAGCTTCCGCACCGACCCGGCGCTGCGCGTTCTTTTCTCGACCGACGCGGGGGGATTGGGCCTGAACCTCCAAGACGCCGCGTCGGTCGTGGTCAATCTCGAGGTGCCGTGGAACCCGGCGGTGCTCGAGCAGCGCATCGGCCGCGTGCACCGGATGGGGCAGAGGAAGAGCGTGCAGGTCCTCCACTTCGTCACGCGGGGCGCCATCGAAGAGCGCGTCCGCCAGGTCGTCGAAAACAAGAAGGCGCTGTTTGACGGGTTGCTCGTCGACGAAGTCGACCGCGTGGTTCTCGACGAGGCCGTGCAGGCCAACTTCGTCGAACGCGTCAGGAGCTTGTTGACGGAATGACGAGGCGCCAATTTCTTTTCATTGTTTACCTCCGAGATTCGATTGAACACAACAGGGATCTTCCCTCGATTCGGTAGGCACCGTGGTTTCTACGCAGCCGCGCTTTCATAGTCAACGGGCGATCGGTAGTTCAGCGCCGAACGCAAGCGCTCGTGGTTGTCGTACGGCGTGAGCATTGATCCAAGATCGCCGCCAGATACCACCATCGTCCTGCGGCCGGGAGATAGGCAGGGTCGCCTACCCGGATTCGGTTCGGGCGGCTGGCCTGCGTGCGCTTCACACGATTGGGATTCTGACCGTACCCACGATGGGTCCCTGCCGTACGGCGATACACACGTACGATTCGCGCGCGCCACCCGCCCACGCGCATCAATCGTTCGACACGGCGCCGGCTCACATGATGGCCCGCGGCCATCAATGCTCGATGAATGCGGGGACGTGCCCTGCACGGCGAGTGCACGGCGAGTGACTGGAGGGTTCGTCCACTGGAGTGAATTGTTGGGCAGCTCTGAGGGTAGGGAGGTACCCGCTTGTTCGGGATCGAGAGGCTATGAGTCGCCCGTCTGGCTGGGGCTCTCCGCCTGGACTTGACCCATACTGGCGCTAGTGAGCGTCCAGACGCACAATCCGCCGAAGGACGACCCTGCGTTGTTCGAAGTCGACTACCGCGTAGGTTCCGTACCGACTCGGCCCAGATCGAACGCCCGGCGTCTTGAGGCTTGGCTCGAGTTCAGCACGACCCAGGCTGCCGGCATCGACTAGGACGCTGCCTTCCTCCGGAATGTCCATTCCGATCTCGTCGTTGGCCTCGAAGTCGAACGGCTCTATGAAGGTTCCGTAGCCTGGCGTAACGACGATGAATTTCGGCCGATGGCTGTGGCCGCTGAGCACCAAGTTTGGATTTCCGTGTCGTTGGATAAAGGCCGCGGCGTTCGTGTTGCCCAGCCAATCCCAGTCCGGACGACGGATGGAGTGAACCATCAGCGCCAGGAGGTCCTCAGTTCCGGCACGGCGGAACTCGATGTGCGCAGGCAGAGTCCTCATCCAATCCAGAGTCTCAGAGGTCAGCCGCCGGCCAGCGTCCCGGTTCTGGACGATGGCGAGGGTGCCGTCATCGCGGACCCAGTCTTCGTGGTTTCCCTCAACGGTAGGGATCCGTTCCGCGTGTAGGTACTCCGCTAGACTGGAACTTGCCACCCCGTCGGCGTACCCGACGACATCCCCAACACAGGTGGCTAGGGTTCGGTCGTCTCGGTCCAGGGAGAGAACACGCTGCACTGTCTTGAGGGCACCGTGCGGGTCGCCGAGCACGACCAGGCGCGAGTGCCTCGGCTCAAGGTCGATTCGCTGGGTCTGGAGAGAGCTGGAAAAGGCGGACATCTCCGATCAAGGTACCTCAGCGGTCTCAGGTTCGGGTTTCCATGTTTGCCCAACGCCCAGCATCAGCTGCGGCGCGCAGTGCCGTCAGCTGCATGCTGCTGTTAGGCCGCATGCTCAATTGGCCCTAAAGATCGTCTTGCCTTCCTTAATTGTCTCGACGACCCTAATGTCCTTGATCTGCGCTGGATCGACCCTGAGGGGATTCTGGTCGAGTATTACCAGGTCTGCCAGCTTACCCGGCTCCAGCGAGCCCTTGCTGGCCTGTTCACCGTACTGTTCGGCCGCCCAGATCGTCATGGCCTTCAAGCCCTCGATAGGCGTAACGCGCTGATCAGCGCCGATTTCCGCACCCGCCCTGGAAATGCGATTCACGGCCGACCAGAGCATGAACATCTGATCGAGCGGGGCGACCACGAAGTCCGTGTGGTTGGTCGGGTGCAGCCCCGCGTCGATCGCATCGCGCATCGGGCTGATGTACATCGCCTGCTCTTTGCCCCGGTTGGCGATGTGCGCCTCCGCGAAGTAGTAGGTGTGCAGAGTGTAGAACGAGGGTCGGATCTTGTACTCGACGTACTTCGGAATCTGGTCCTTGCGGGTGAACTGCGCGTGGATCATGGTCACGTGCCGGTCCTTCGTGAGGTCGTCAGCGGCAGCAAACTCGTGCGCCTTCAGAAACGCGTCGATCGCCCCGTCGCCGTTGGCGTGGAGATTCAGTGGAACCTGCAGGTCGTAGACCTTCTTGACCATCTGGTTGACCATATCCTGCGAGAACGTCAGCTCGCCGGTCCAGTTCGCCTCGCCGCCAGGACCGCCGTTCAGATAAGGCGTGGTGAAGACGGCGGTTTTCCCCTGCGGCGAGCCGTCGATCGTAACCTTGACGCCACCGATCTTGAGCCGCTGGTCATACTTGCCCCATGCGGACAACGGGAACTCCTTGAGGATGTTGTCCACTTCCGTTATGAAGGGGTAAGCGATAATGTCGATGATATTGGCTCCGGCATCCGAGGCGCGCTTCATCGTCTCCAACGGCGCCAGGCTGGTTGCCCCTTCGTGGGCGGTGGTCACGCCGGCTTCGGCATAGAGCATCTGGCCAGCCTTGGTCCACGCTATTTCCTGCTCCGGCGTCATCGGCTCCACCATTTCCATGACCGGGAGAAACGCGGTCTCCATGATCAGCCCGTAGGGCTCGTCGGTGCCGGGCTTGCGGACGATCACGCCGCCCGGAGGCGTCTTGGTGGCGGCGCTGATGCCATACTTCTTGAGCGCGAGGCTATTCAGCACGGCCCCGTGCATCGACACGTGATCGACCCGGACCGGGTTGTCCGGGAAGGCCTTGTCCAGGTCGTCCCGGTTCAGGAGCCGACCGGACGGCATGACATTCTCGTCGTAGCCGTAGCCGATGATGAGTTCGCCCTTCGGGATGTTGCGCTCGTCGGCGAACTGTTTCAGCGCGGCGACGATGCTCTCCACGTCTTTGCCGGGGCCCGCCGGCGGGGCGTAGAGCTTGGCCTGATTGGCGACCATCAGGGAGTTTATGTAGTGGCTGTGCGCGTCCAGGAAGCCGGGCAGCAGCGCCTTGCTTCCCAAGTCAACCGTGCTCGTGTCCGGGCCTTTGTGGGCCCTTTCGATACCGGCGCGCTTGCCGACCGCGAGAATCTTCCCGTCCTTCACCGCCAGCGCCTCGGCGCTCGGCTGCGCATCGACAATCGTGATGATGTCACCGCCGACGTAAATCGTATCCGCAGTGTCGAGCGGCGCCCTTTCGCAGCCAGCGATCAGAAACACTCCTACCAGGGCTACTAGCGCGAGCGGGATGGTCAACTTCATATACGTCTCCTTTAAGGCTGGATCATGCGGCATAACGCCTGAGCTGAGCGCCGCGCGCTATGTTACTGGCTATTGGCACTTTACTCTCCACGCGTGCGCTCCAGCGATTGGTTAGGTTGCAACGCCACCGCTTCAACTGTCCTCCTCGCCGCGTGGACGAGGCGGCTCCACGCGGGAGTTTCAAGTAAGTCATCGATGCTCCGGTCGTTTTGGCCTAGCTCCCGGTCACTAGACTCGTAAGTTGCAGCGAACGACTTTAGCGCGGCCAGTTCCGTTTCCGAAAAGGCCGCCCGGTACAAGCTTGTTTCCGGATCGAAGTCGTCGAACCACCAGAAGAAGAACTCAGACGAGTAATCCGAATACGTCACGCGCGACGCAAACGTGCGCTGCTCGTCTGGATCCGCGAGAAACCGTATGACATCAAGCACTGCTTCCCTGAACTCTTCTGCCGACTTATCCATTGCAACCTAACTACTAATTAGACGGCAGTATTGACGTGTTTCAACACGTCGAAAATGCCGTATATGCAACTGGCCGGGACAGCAACACCCTGATTTCATTGCGCGCCACCTGGAGTTAAACGGGCCGGGGCCCGGGGTCTGGCAATTCTTCACCCATCTCGCCTCCAATCGCAATGCCGGCGTCTTCAGGTGATGATATCGGGGTATGCCGCACCTTGGCCGCTTCCTCGAATTCAGCGTCCCCGCCCCGGACCTTCCGGAGTCACTCGACTTCTACCTGCAGCTCGGCTTTTGCGAGATCCGGGTCAACGACATCCGGCCGCAAGGCTACACCGCCGTCACCGACGGCCAGATTGTCATCGGGCTGCACAGCCTTGGCCTCGACGAGCCGGCGCTGACTTTTGTCCGGCCAGACCTTGCACGCCATGCTCTTGCCCTGGCGGATGCCGGCGCTGATATCGAATTCCAGCGGCTCGGCGCCGACCAGTTCAACGAAGCGGGCCTGCGCACCGCCGATGGCCAGCTGCTGCTGTTGCTTGAGGCGCCCACGTTCTCGGCGACGGAAGTCGACATTTCGCCGCCGGTGATCGGCCGCTGCACGGAACTCGTACTCAGCTGCACAACCGCCGGCGAGACCAGCAGCTTCTTCGAGACGGCAGGCTTTCTCGGTACGGAGGGCGACGAGGACGACACTGTCCGGCTCGCAGCACCCGGCCTGTCGATTACCCTTCGACCGGAGGCCCGCCGCGGCGTCACGCTCTGCTTCGAGCCCTCGGGCGACTGGCGCGCGCAGCTGGAAATTCGCGGTATCCGCGCGCGTCCCGCGGGCCGCGACCACCTGCTGACTGCCCCGGAGGGCACCCGCCTGCTGCTAACGTCTGCTTCGTAGTCGCAGCCGTCACGCGCGTGGTCTTGCGTGCTAACCATTCCGGTACAGCGGTCACACGGCGGGTGTCCTGTCCGGGCGCTCACCGTGTACTCACGGTAGCCGGACAGGATTTCCCGCCGGGGGACCGCGGGCCACGGAGTGAGTTGTCGCGCCTGAAGGCGCTCCTACAAGTGATGTAAGTCGGGCAGGTACTGCGCGATCCCCGCCATGCACTTCTCCGCCACCATCACGCTAGCCACCGTCTTCCCGGTCACAAGGTCCAGTTTCACCACCTCGCCACTGAACCAGTTCCCCACGTAGGCATGCGTCCCGGACCGCGCGTCAATGATCGACCAGCCAAAACCGGGCAGCACATAACTGCGCAACAACACCCCGTCCTGCGTCATCGCCTCCACCCGATTGCCCATGCACACCATCAGCGTCCCATCGGGGGTCAGTGACAGGTCGAAGTGCATCATCGTGCGATCGCCGTCTTTCCCCCGGCGCAGGTCGGGCAACTGCCGGCCGTTGGCCAGGTCGAACTGCATCAGTCGCGGCCCGGTTTCGGAAACGTAATACAGACGCGTCTGGTCCGCCGACAACACGGAGTGCGTCACACCCATGCTGCCACTCATGCCGCCGTGGACTTCCGGCTCCTGGATTTCGACGAGCTCGCCGTCCGCCGTGTAACGCCACAGGTCGCCGTCGCCGAGATGCGTCCGGTGGCCCGGCAGCGGCCGGTGCCGGGTGGTGAGCGGCTCCGGCTGGCGATCACCATCGAGGGATTCGGTAAACAGCAGCGTCTCGTCCGCCATGAAATGCACTTTGGAAAAGGCGCGCTCGGCGAACTGCACGTTCGGCAGCTGCTGGCCCGAGGGCGCCACCCGCACGGTCGTCCAGGCCCACGGATCCTGGGCCCAGAGCACGCCGTCCGGGGCAAAAGTCAGGCCGTAGACCAGGTGGGTGGTGCCCTCCACCCACAGCACACCCTTTTCGTTGAGATCGGCATCGAATTGCAGGATCCGCCCGTGGCCAGCGTGATCGTCGGCCAGGTTATTCAGCCGTGTGGCGCCCACCAGCACATCGCCCGGCGCGAAGGGCTTTATCGTGGATGCCGGCCGGTCCGGCGCGCCCGGCCGGCGGGGCGTGGGATCCAGGGGCAAATTGGCGTAGTGAGAGATCGACGGCATGGGTGACCGTTAAACTAACGGATACAGTGCCCATCATAAACGGGCCCGGAACAGGAACGCGGATGAGCAGCAAGAACTTCGACTGGCAGGACCCGCTGGCGCTCGACGACGAACTGACGGTGGACGAGCGCCAGGTCCGCGATGCCGCCCGCGCCTATGCGCAGGGCCAGTTGCAGCCGCGGGTGATCGAGGCGAACCGGGCCGAGCACTTCGACCCGGCAGTGATGCGGGAGATGGGCGAGGTCGGCCTGCTGGGCGCCACCATCGAGGGTTACGGCTGTGCCGGGGTGTCATCGGTGGCCTACGGCCTGATCGCCCGGGAGATCGAACGGGTCGATTCCGCGTACCGCTCCGCGATCAGTGTGCAGTCGTCTCTTGTCATGCACCCGATCCACGCCTACGGCACGGACGCCCAGAAGGACCGCTTCCTGCCGAAGCTGGCCACCGGCGAGTTAGTCGGCTGCTTCGGGCTGACCGAGCCGGAGGGCGGTTCGGATCCCGGCGCGATGCGCACGCGCGCGAAGGCCGTTAAGGGCGGCTGGCATCTCACAGGCACCAAGACCTGGATCAGTCACAGCCCGATCGCCGACGTGTTCATAGTCTGGGCAATGGACGAGGCCAACACGATCCGGGGCTTCGTCTTCGAGCGCGGCGGCGCCGGCCTCGAAACTCCGGCACTCAAGAACAAGATGTCGCTGCGTGCGTCAATCACCGGCCAGATCGTCATGCAGGACTTCTTTGTCCCCAGCGAGGCGCTGCTGCCGGGGGCCAGCGGACTCAAGGGCCCGTTCGGTTGCCTGAACAATGCGCGCTACGGTATCGCCTGGGGCGTGCTCGGCGCCGCGGAGTTCTGCTGGCACGCGGCCCGCAGCTACGCGCTGGAACGCACGCTGTTCGGCAAGCCGCTGGCCGCCACCCAGCTGGTACAGACGAAGCTCGCGAATATGCAGACGGATATCGCGCTGGGCCTTGCCGGTTGCCTGCGCGCGGGCCGTCTCAAGGATTCAAGCGGGCTGCCCCACGAGGTGGTGAGCCTGCTGAAGCGGAACAACTGCGGCAAGGCGCTGGACATCGCGCGCGTCGCCCGCGATATCCACGGTGCTAACGGCATCTCGGACGAATACCAGGTGATCCGCCACATGATGAACCTGGAGACTGTGAACACCTACGAAGGTACCTACGACATCCACGGGCTGATCCTGGGCCGCGCCCAGACTGGCATCGCGGCGTTCTGACGTCTGTAGGAGCGCCTTCAGGCGCGATACCGATGCCAGGTCGCGCCTGAAGGCGCTCCTACAGCGCAGGCCCGGATGGGCCCGCGGGCCAGCTTTCGCATTCGATACCGCGCTTGTCGAGCACCAGCTTCCAGTTCTGATTGGCGAGACCGGCGGCGACGAGCGTGTCGCGCCAGTCCGCGCAGGCGCCAGCCACGATTTCGTCAAATTTCGCCCGGTCGCCCTTCGCGAGCCAGAGTATCGCGGCGTGCACCCGCGGTGGCGGCGCCACGGTACCCATCGGCAGCCCCGTGTTCGCGAGCTTTGTGCTGACGTAGTCCTGATCCGCGGGGGCGAAGCTGCGCTGGATTTCCTTCACGATGGAGGCTTCCAGCGCGTAGGCCACAGACTGCTTGTGAGCACTCATAGCGCTGAGCGGTCGATCAGCAGACCGGCCGCCATCTCCGCCGTGAGACCGGGAATGCTGTCGTCGCGCCTAGGCATGCGCCATATACCTCAACTGCAAGTAATCCAGATAGCCCGCCTCGACGGGCGCCGCCGATTCGCACAGGCCGGCAGACACGGCCTGAAGGGTCGTGCTGCTGAACCCGGCTTCGCCCTTTACCCGCTCCGCAAACCGTTGCAATTCGGCCTGATGCGCCAGTCCTATCGGGCCCGGCCACTCGAAGTATAAATAAATGAGCGCCCAGCGAGACTGGCGGGCGGCCTGCAGGCCGAGCGAGTGTTTCAGCAGCTGGTCGGCCTCCAGGTAGCGGAAATACTCGCGACCGGATTGCAGGTCATCGGCCAGTGCCTGGCAGGCGGGCAGTCCCGCCTCGAGCCAGACGCCCGGGCCGGCAGGAAAGTACCGGCCGTCAAAAACGTCGCGCCGCTTCCGCGACGGCACCAGCCATTCGCTGAACTTGCACTCCACCGCCACGAGTTCGCCGGACCCGAGCTCGATGTCGAGATCGGGATTGGCGGGACTGCCTCCGGCCGCCGTCGGCAGGTGCGGCTCAAAAACCAGGCGAACGACTGGCGCCGGTAGTCCGAGCACAGCGGCGAGTGGCGCCGGGTCGGCCGTGTTCCAGTGATCAAACAGGTTGACGCCAAGTGCCGTCGAAGAATGTACGGCCCGCATGCGCGCAACGTGGCGTTCGCCGTCGTGAAATTCTGCAGCGCCCCGCGCGTTGAAATCAGCCAGGGCTGATGCGGACAGGGGTGCCCGAAGATTCTCGCTGACCGTCGGCAGGTAGCCCGCGGCATCTACCGCGAGACCGGCGCGCTGCGCCCAGCGCCGCTGGCGACGCAGCAACTGGCGGCGGGAAGCCATGGGTGGGTATCCGGGCGGGTATCAGGCCGCTTAGCGGCCGCTCAGACCGGTCCGACGACGGGCGTCCAGGTCTGCGCGCGGCGGCCCCGACGCATTTCGCCGGATTCATCGTCGTGGCTCACGGCCTTGCCGGGGCGCAAGCCCTTCGGCGGGTTACGCAAGGTGTTGAGGTTGATTGTCGCCTGTGCGCCGCGCCCCGAGAGCAGGACTGCACCAACGTAAATGCCGCATTCCTTGCAGACCAGGAAGTCCGCAGTGCGCAGGGCAAAGCGATAGCGGCGCAGAAACTCGGAGCGCTCGAAACGAAACTGCAGTTCGCCGGAGGGATCCGACGTGGCGCGCATGCCGTGGCCCCGGCAGAACGAACACTGACACAGCCGCACGGGCCAGCGGGCCGGGGGCAGTGTTGTGGTGTAGGTGTACGCGATGGCACCGCAGTGACAGCCCCCGTCGAAAGAGCGGAGTTCGCCGACCGGCACCGGTCGTACTTTCGCGGATTTGGCCACCGCTGGACGGCGGCGAGCCTTCACAGCGGTCTTTTTGGCAGCCCGTTTTTTCACTTTCACACGTGCGTTGTAACGCGATGCGGCCTCCCACGCCAAGCCCCCCGGCGAAATTGGGCATCGCCACGGTAGGATGAGGCCATGCGACGGCTCGCAATTCCGGTCCTGATTCTGCTGATTGCCGCGGCCACCTTGTGGCAGCGGGACGCTGGAACAGGCCTTCCCGGCCCCGCTCAAGGCGCGGGCCAACCGGCGGAGACCCGGGCGGGGTTGCCGGCCGAAGCCTGGGCCACCCTGGAGCTGATCGAGCGCGGCGGACCCTTCCCCTACCGCAAGGACGGTAGCGTGTTCCAGAACCGCGAGGGCCACCTGCCAGCAGCGGAGCGCGGCCATTACCGGGAGTACACCGTCCCGACCCCGGGGGCCCCCGATCGGGGCCCCCGCCGGCTGGTTACCGGCGGCACACCGCCGACCACCTGGTACTACACCGATGATCACTACCGCAGCTTCCGCTCAATAAGCCTCAAGGATCGACACTCACCATGAATCGCAAAGAACTGGCCGACACCTTGCCGCAGGCCGATCGGGCCGGCGTGTTCAGCTTGCCAGCCCGCGACATCCCGGCCCTCGTCGACGCGGCGACGGCGCGCAAATTTGCGGTCTATCGCGTCAGCCTCGCGGGCTGTTCCGAGGCCAGCGAGGTTCTCGCCCGCTTCCAGGAAAAGCTGGTGTTCCCCGACTGGTTTGGCGGGAACTGGGACGCGCTGAATGACTGCCTGACTGACTTCAGCTGGCGGAAGGCCGCGGGCTACCTGCTGGTCATCGAAAAACCCGGGGATTTACGGGCAGCCGGGGACGACGACTTCGACACCCTGATCAGCATACTCAGCGACGCGTCAGCCAGCTGGAGCGGCCTCGGCGTGCCGTTCTGGGCGTTTCTCGTGCTCGATCCCTGAACGACAGCTGGCCGATCACCGACCGATCTTCGCAGCGGTTAGCCTAGATCGGCGCGTTGCGTCCCGGGACCACCTGCGGCGCATCCGCGCCCGGCGTCCAGATCTGTCGGGGCGCATAGCCCTCGCTGCGCATGAAATGCTCGGTGTAGACGATCCGGTCCGGGTCGATCCGCAGAAGCTGGCCCCGCGGCGGCTTGGCGTTGATCTTGCCGAGTTCAAAACTGGATGCCACCCACTTGAAGACCTTCATGCCGTGCTCCCACTCGGGAGTATCGACGTCGAGCAGCGTGCCTTTACCGAAAAACTGCGCTCCCATGACACAGGCCCAGCCGGCCATCGGGTTGGCAATGGCGAAGCTCAACCGCGGGTCCCGCCGCAAGGCAAACACCTTCGGGCTGTTGGGCTGGGGAAAGATGTACAGGGAGAAGCCGTCGTTATAGAACTCGACGGGACTCACGATCGGCGATCCATCCTTCTTCACAGTACCGAGGTAGCCGATGTTAGTGAGGGTCAAAACTCGCTGGATGCGGCTCTCCAGCAACTTTTTCGGCATGATCTTTGTGGGCCAGGGCTCCTGTTCGAGCCATTTGTGGGCAATGCTCACTGTTTTTCTCCTGGTGTTGGTGTTCTTAAACTGGCGCGCAGTCAGCGCGCGTGGTCCAGCTGACCAAAGCTTACCCTGCGTCTGGCCCGCCGTTCATCGGTACTGAAGGTCAGCGCAAAGCCGTGGTCCGGTGTTGGCACGGGCTGCCCGGCAACCAGCCGCGGACGATAGCGCGCGTCACGAAAGGCCTCGAGCACCGGCCGCGGAATGCTGTCGATGGGCAACTGGCTCTGGCGCAGCCGTAATTGCTCGATCACGCCGAGGGCACTGACCGTAAACCCGAAGGACACGGTTCCTGCCGTAAAGTGATCGAGGTTGCCCTTGCGCGAAGTAAACGGCTCGTCGGGAACGTTTACGTAGACAGGTTTCGGCTGGGTGAACATTTCATTGGCAATGTCAGGGCCCGCGAACCTGCTGTCAGCCAGCTTCTGCCAGGCAGCCTTGTACCAGCCACCGCCGGCCGACGGCGTATCAAACAGTGCCTCCACATCGCCGCGCACGGCAAATACCTCGGCGCGCTCCAGCACGTCGGCGCGCGTGGCCTGGAAGTTGAGTTGCAAGGCCCGGTCGAGAACGGCTCGGGCAAGGTCCGCATCGCTGCGGCTGCGCACACAGGACGAGGCGATGGTCCGCAACGGGTAGGACAGGCGCGCATCCCGGGGGCCATAGGCTTTTTCGAGGATGGTTAGTGCGGCATTGAGCGCCGCGCGTTCCTGCCGGGTTCGATCTGCCCAGGAATACCACCTCGCGGCTTCGTAGAGTCCGGGGACACGCAACACCGAGTGAGCGCCGTAGCGCTTGCGCTCACTTTTCTGCAGCTCGGTTGCCAGGAAATTCCCGCCACGCAGATCGAGCTTGCGCCGCGCCTCATCGAACAACGCCGCGTAGTCTTTCGCCTGCTCATCGGCCGGTGCGGTGCTGTCATCCGTCGTTGCGCCAGCCGGAACGGCGGCGGCCAGCGACGTCAGGACGAGAGCGGGCAGCAGCATTCGCCGAGCTTACTCCGTCACCCCCGGGCTGGCGGGGTTTGATTTGCCGCAGCGGCAGAACGCCGCGCACGGGCAGCGGTCAGTGCGGCCTCTTCTTCGGCCATGATCACGGACCAGTGCGGTCGCGCCAGCAGGGAGCCTAAGTAGCGGGCCAGCTTCGGCCAGCGACCGGCGTCGGGATCACCGGCCCCCTGGCGGTACGTGATCAGCTGGGCGCCGATGGCCACGTCGGCCACGGACAACGCCTCGCCCGTCGCCAGGCCGCTTTCAGGCAACTCATGCTCGAGGTACGTAAACACCTCGTTGCGCACCGGCGTCGCGGCGGCCAGGGCTCCAGTGTCGCCTGCCTTGCCCTGAAAAACAGGCTTGACCACGTTCTCCGAGAAGTACGGGAGCGTGGCTTCACGCAGCCGCGTGTCGGCGTACTCCTCGAGCCACAAAGCCCTGGCGAGCAACACCGGCTCGGCCGGGTACAGCGGCCTTGCGGGCCATGCCCGCTCAAGGTAGGCAATGATCACCGACGAGTCCGGTATCGCTGCACCAGCATCCTCGATCACGGGGATCTTGCCAAGCGGGTGAAGGGCCCGCACTTTTGGCGAGCCCATCGGCGCAATTTCGAAGCGGTGCTCAATACCCTTCTCCAGCAAGGCGAGCCGGACCTTGCGGGTGAATGTCGAGAGGTTGATGCCGTAGAGGGTGAGCACGGCGACAGCCTAATCCCGGCCATCGAAGCGGGCAAACAGGATGTACATGCCGGCGAACAGAAACGGTGTGCGCAGTTCGGCCTGGTGCCAGCTTTCAAGGTTAAAGGCGCTGGTCCCGGCACTCGCCTGGTCGTGCAGTGCCTCGGTCATCCCCGGCTGGAGTGCGAAGCGCAGAAAGGTCAGGCCATGGGCTTCCAGAAGCGCCCGTAATTCCGGAATGGTGAACTGGCATTCCTGCTCGTGCAGCAGCAGGTCCCGGCAGCCGCTCAGGTTGTAGAAGTCCCGAAACTGCAGCAGATCAGCGTACGGCCCCTGATCACCCGCCTGCACGATATCGTGACGGATCTCGCGCAGCGCGGCGGGGTCCGCGCGGGACTTGGCCTGCCGGGCACGAAAACGGACGACGGCATCCCGTCCGCTGCGGCTGTAGACACCGAGCCGCAACAGCCCGCCCGGCCGCAGGCAGGCGAGCAGGGCGCGCAGCCCGGCGGCCGGATCGCGCATGTGATGAATCACGCCAACCGAATCCACCATGTCGAACCGCTGGCTTGAAGACGAGAGCGCCAGAATGTCGCAGCGCTGAAATTCCACGTTGGCGGCCTGGTAGCGTTCCGCCATCATGCGGGCATAGGCCAGGCTGCGGCAGGTGATGTCGATGGCCAGGATGCGCGCCCGTGGCAAGGCGACGGCGAGAGACAGGGGCTGCACCCCGGTGCCACAGCCGGCAACGAGGATGGACTGCACGGGTAGCGTCGGCTTGTGTTGCCAGGCGGGAGACTCCACCAGCTGCATGAATTCCTCGAGCGGTCTGCCGTTCGGATTCAGGATCGGCAATCCCGAGGTCCAGCGGGGGTAGGGGTTCTCCTCGTACATTCCGGCGACCCGCGTCGAGGTCTCGTCGCCCGGAAGCGCCTGGCTCGCGAAGTGCTCCGCGAGGCGGGCTTCGCGGGCTTCGTCGTCCAGTGTTGTCGCGACAAAGTGTTGCAGCGGGCTGTCTTCCCCGTCCACCGGAATCCGGCGAATGAGTCCGGCCTTGTGGAGATCGGTCGGCGACCGGTACATCAGCAACAGCGACCGGTCGGCTCCCAAAACGGACGCGGCGAGCTCACCTCGGCTTTGCTGCTCGACACGGTCCAGCAGGGCTGCCTCGTCGTCGCCGACAAACCACGCGTACTCGTTCCGGTGGCACTGCACCGCCATGCCGTGAACAAGCGTGATGACCGACGTCGTGGTGTCGCCGGGACTGGCGCACTCCTTAAGGATCCGGCGGCGCAGTGTCGTTAAATCCAGTTCGAGGGTCGGCCACCACAGATCGAGTTTCGCAAGAGCCAGGCAAAAGAAGCGGTTGCCTGCCAGCGCGTGGAGCGCCGCTGGCGCCTGGCCCTGGGCCTGAAGTTTTTCGGCCAGGCAGTTCACCAGCACTTCGTAGACGCGGGGATGAAAGAACTCTTCGGTTCGCAGCAGATCGCACAGCGCCGACTCAAGCTCGTCGGTGACCACCACGTCCTCCACCCGGACCAGCAGGCGCAGGATGGTCCACGGCCGGTCATCACGCAGCCCCAAGGCGGCTTCCAGGGCTTCGCCGTCGTACCCCAGCGCCTCAAGCGCGGCTATCTTGAGCCGCAACACCTCGTCGGCCAGCGGTCCGTCACTCTCGAGCTGTTCCACGGCCGACAGCACGGCAGTTACACGGCCCTGGTGGAGGTCGGCGTGCAGTTGCGCCAGGTCGGGACGATGATCACTCATGACGGCACATGGTGGACCGCAAGGCAGCGGGCGAGCAACGACGGGCCGCTACGGCGGTCAGACGGCTAGCCGAGCCCCGCCAGCGCGGCACGGAGACCCCCGGGATCAAGGGCGATATTCACGATGACCGCGAGCAGTGCCAGCAAAAGTACCAGGACGGGAGCACACAGCACGTAGGTCCACACGGACGTGGGAGCATATCGGGGACTTACGGCCGCTCCCTGCGCCGACCTGCTGGCGGTACCCACCACCACCGTGCCCGCGAGCTTGTCATGCCAACCCTGCTTGCGGGGATCAACCGCTACCCAGATGAGGCCGAGGAGCAGCGGAACAGTCGACAGGTAATAGCCGACATAGCGGATCAGGAGCTGCCGCGTGCTGGGCTTGCCGCCCGTTACGGCATCCACGATCTCCGCTGACATGAACATCTTGCCCGGTGTCGCCGACCGGTACTTCCAGAAGAGCAGGATGGCGACGGCCGGTAGCACATAGCCAACCATCACGTCCCAGAATCCCAGCGGTCGCCCGCCCGACCACCCCGTCTCCGCGCCACTCATCACCTGCTGGATCGGCAGTGTGACAACCACGAGCAACATGGAATCAATCAGCGCGGCGGCGGTGCGGTTCCAGAAGCCGACGTAGGGGCGCGTCTCCAGGAACATTACGAGAGCCTGACCATCTGCACAGGGTAATCCGGATGGGCGACGTGTTCCACGCCGCACCACCAAAAGGAAGGCTCGGGAAGACCAGACTACTCCCAGGCACAGCTCAACCGCGTCGCCCTGCGGCTCAACCAACACCCTCGCACTACGTCAGGCTTTGACACTCCGCCAAAGACATTTCAGGCTTGTGTTGCATCGACCGGCTGAGAGCGCCGCCGTTTATCCGTACTATCCGCCTGACAGCATTCATTCGCGACCCGGGCACCTGGAGCTTGAACCATGCATCATTTCAGACATTTCTGGAGCAACGTCCGCTCAAGCTTCTGGTTTGTGCCTTCGCTCATCGTCTTGGGAAGTATTGCCTTTGCAGTAGCCTTGATCGAAACAGACTCGGCCGGAGGTGACCGCTGGCTGGGCCACTGGCCGTATCTGTTTGGGGCTGGGGCGGAAGGAGCGCGCCAGATGTTGTCCACATTGGCGGGTTCGATGATGTCCGTTATGGGCATCACCTTCTCCATGACATTGGTGGCATTGGCGCTGGCGTCGAGCCAATACACCTCGCGCATCCTCCGGACTTTCATGAGCAGTCGCGTCACGCAGGTCACGCTCGGTATCTTCGCCGGCATATTCGCCTATTGCCTGGTCGTATTGCGGACTATTCGCAGTGAAGATGTAGAGTTCGTGCCGGGCCTGGCGGTGTTTGTCTCTTTTGTTCTGTCGCTCGGCGGCATTGGTGTCCTGGTGTACTTCATTCATCACATCGCCTCGTCTATCCAGGCGTCCAGCATCATCGCGTCCATTGCTGAGGAAACTTTCGCCTCCATTGACCGACTTTTTCCGGAACGACTGGGACACGAGCCCGATGAAGACGAGGACCCGGAGCAGATAGTCCAGTCTCTGGACGAGAAGGGTTGGTACCCGGTGCCGGCAGCAACGAACGGTTACATTCAGAGTGTGGACAATGATGCGCTCCTGCGCCTGGCGAGGGATAAAAAGACAGTCGTGCGCATGGAGTGCAGGATTGGAGACTTTGTCGTGAAAGATACCGCACTGGCATCACTCGCGCTGGATGAGCCTCCCGATCGAGCGACGATTGCAGCCCTCAATGACGCTTACAACGTAGACCGTTATCGCACGGTGGAACAGGATCCTGCTTTCGGCATCCGGCAGCTCGTGGATATGGCATTGAAGGCCCTGTCACCCGGCGTCAATGACACCTCAACCGCCGTGATTTGCGTCGACTACATCTCAGCGATTCTGGCGCATCTGGCCCCCAGGAAATTTCCTGCATCGCGCCGTTACGAGAACAACAAACTCTGCGTGATTACCATGGCCCCGACGTTTGAAGCGTTTGTGACCGAGGCATTCGAGCAGATCGGGGGTAGCGCCGAAGGCAATGTAGCCATCATGGCGCGCATGCTGAGCGCCTTCGAGACCCTCGCCGATCTCACGACCAGCCCGCGCCGCCGGCGGGCGCTCCAGGAACAGGTGCGCCGGGTTGCAGAACTGGCTGGCCGCACCACCGAAGCCACGCATGATCGTGAGCGCATCGCGAAACGCCTCATGGAAGTGCGCGAAGCGCTCCAGGCCGAACCTGCTTTGACCGCTGAGGAAACGACGGCCTGACGACGTTCCATCGCAGCCAGCCTGCCGCAACCACGGCATGATCCGCTCACGCAGACGCTGGCGACTACACTCCACCGACGGGGGCTTTGAAATTCCTATCCGCCTCAGCGGCCGATACGTATGCTGTCCAGCGATCCCAGCACGCCGAACACCTGCAGTAACCAGAGCACGACCACAATGACCACACGATATTCAGAATGTTTTTGATCTTGCGGTCCATGGGTATGTAGGTGTTGACGATCCAGAGCAGTACGCCAACCACGATCAAGACGATGACCAGGTTAATTAGAGGCATGCGGATTCTCCTGTAAGATTGTGTGGTTGCCAGGGCAGCCACTGAATGGTCTCGGTGCGGCTTGATTCTTCATCATTGCTGATGTTATCACGCCCTCCATGATCGAGGGTGACTGAAGATAAACGCATAGGCATCCTCCT
>JAQBEH010000020.1:0-78545 GCA_032124015.1 Acidobacteriota bacterium | reverse complement strand
GTCCGCCGCGCGATCGAACCTGTGCTGTTCGAGGGCGCCGTCCACCTCTCCGATGATCGCGTGCGTCCGGGCGAGGATCCAGCGGTCGACGAGCGTGAGATCACTTTCGGTGTAGGGCGTGGTTTCGGCGTGATCGCCCACCTTCATCATCACGAAGCGACAAGCGTTCCAGAGCTTGTTCGCGAACGCGCGATACCCCTCCATGCGCTCGGGGGCCAAGGGGATGTCGTTTCCCGGCGCGGCCAGCATCGCCATCGTGAGGCGCACCGCATCGGTCCCATAGCGGCGCTGCACCTCGTCGGGGTCGATCGTGTTTCCCTTCGACTTCGACATCTTCTGGCCTTCGGCATCGCGCACGAGACCATGGATGTAGACCTGGTGGAACGGGACCTCGTCCATGAACTTCAGCCCGAACATCATCATGCGGGCGACCCAAAAGAAGATGATGTCGAACCCCGTGATCAGGAGGGTCGTCGGGTAGTAGCGCGCGAGATCGTCGGTGCGGTCGGGCCAGCCGAGCGTCGTGAACGGCCAGAGCCCCGAGGAGAACCAGGTGTCGAGGACGTCGTCGTCCTGTCGAAGCGGTCCGTGGCAGCTGTCGCACGCCGTGGGGTCGTTTTCGGACACGACGAGGGTGCCGCAGGCGTCGCAGTGCCACGCCGGAATGCGGTGGCCCCACCAGAGCTGGCGCGAGATGCACCAATCGTGGATGTTTTTCATCCACTCGAAGTACACCTTGGTCCACGAGGCGGGCACGAACTCCGTCCGTCCCGCGGCAACGGCGTCGGCGGCGCTTGCCGCCATCGGGCCCACTTTCACGAACCACTGCATCGAGGCGAGGGGCTCGACGACGGTCGAGCAACGTTGGCAGTGGCCGACCGCGTGCTCGTGGTCTTTGACGGCGATGAGGAGGCCGAGTTCCTCGAGTCGGGCCACCACGCGTTTGCGCGCCTGGAATCGGTCGAGCCCGGAGAACTCGCCCGCCTCGGAGGTCATCTTCCCGGCGGTGTCGATGACCACGATCTCGGCCAAACCGAGGCGCCTCCCGGCAGCGAAATCGTTCGGATCGTGGGCGGGAGTCACCTTCACCGCTCCGGTGCCGTAGGACGGATCGACGAAGGCGTCGGCCACGACGGGAAGGGTTCGCCCCGTCAGCGGAAGTGCCAGCTGGCGGCCCACCACGCTTCGATAGCGGTCGTCCTCGGGGTGGACCGCGACGCCGGTGTCTCCGAGCATGGTTTCAGGGCGCGTCGTCGCGACGTCGACCCCTCCCGCCTTCCCGTCGGCGAACGGATAGCGGACCGTGTAGAGCTTGCCCTTTTTCTGCTCGTGGACCGTCTCCAGGTCCGAAAGCGCCGTTTGACAACGCGGGCACCAATTCACGATGTAACGATCGCGATAGATCAGGCCTTCGCGGTAGAGCTGGACGAACACCTCCCGCACCGCGCGGGAGAGCCCGTCGTCCATCGTGAAGCGTTCGCGCGACCAATCGCACGACGAACCCAAGCGTTTCAGCTGCCCGGTGATGCGCGATCCGTACAGCGCCTTCCACTCCCAGACGCGCTTGACGAACGCGTCGCGTCCGAGGGTGTGCCGATCGGTCCCCTCCTTGAGGATCTCGCGCTCGACGACGGCCTGGGTCGCAATGCCGGCGTGGTCGGTGCCGGGAAGCCACAACACGTCCCAGCCCTGCATGCGCCGCCACCGCGCCACGATGTCGTGGAGCGTGTAGACCAGCACGTGCCCCATGTGGAGATTGCCGGTCACGTTGGGGGGCGGGATCACCATGCAGAAGGGTCGTTTGGCAGGGTCCGCCCCCGCGCGGAAAAGACCCTTTTCGACCCACTCGCGGGACCACCGTTCCTCGATCGCCTCGGGGCGATACTCTTTTTCCATAGCCATCGGAACCTCGGTGGGGCCGTCCGCCCGCACATCATGAGAAACGACCGGCGAACTAGCTCGGCTCGCGCTCGTCACGCTCCAGTTCGCGGATCCTCTCGCGCACGATGATCTCGGCGAGATCGGGCACCACGTCCCAGGCGATCTCCCTGAGGACGCGCTCGGACAATCGCTCCACGACGAGGCGCGCGATCGCGTCGAGGTCGGCGGGCGTAAGCGCGGTCGTCCCGGGCGAGGACTCGTCGACCGCCGAGGTGGGAGACACGCTTGCGCCCGGCTGGTCGATCAAGCCGGCCTCGTCGTCCCACCGGACCTCGGGCGCCGCGAGATCGTCGAACATCGCCTCCAGATCGTCCTCGGCGGGCTGCGCCGCGATTTCGCTCCGCGAAGCCGTAGGCTCGGGGTGCGCCAGGAGTTGCTCCACGCGAAAGACGAGTTGCCGGGAATCGAACGGCTTGGTGACGTGGCCGTCGCTTCCGCACTCCCGCGCCTGCCCGGCGTCGAAGGGCTCGAACGTGCCCGCCAGAAGCAGGACGGGGACCGGCCGGTCGGAGGTCTTGATGGCGCGACAGAGCTCGTACCCCGAGGGCCCGGGCATGACGACGTCCGCGAGCACGAGGTCCGGGCGCAGCTCGCTCAGTCGGTCGAGCGCCTCTTGCCCCGAGGCCACGGAGCAGACGCGGATGTCGGTATCGCTGAACGTGAGCTCGACGATCTTGCGAATGGTGACACTGTCGTCGGCGAGGAGAATGGTCCGCCGCATGGTTTTCCGCCTTCCGCGCTCAGCCGAGCGGCCGCGGGCTGATGTTCGCCCGAACCCAGGCGATGACGCTTTCGGTCGTTGCACCGGGCGTGAAGATCTCCTTCACACCGGCCTGCTTCAGGGTCTCAATGTCCTCGTCCGGGACGATACCGCCCCCGAAAACGGCGATGTCCGCTGCGTCTTTTTCACGAAGCAATTCGATGACGCGCGGAAACAGATAATTGTGCGCACCCGAGAGAATCGAGAGCGACACCGCATCGACGTCTTCCTGAATCGCCGTGGCGACGACCATTTCCGGCGTTTGGTGGAGCCCGGTGTAGATGACCTCGAAGCCCGCGTCTCGAAGCGCTCTCGCGATGATCTTCGCTCCGCGGTCGTGACCGTCGAGGCCGACTTTCCCGACCAACAGCCTGAGCTTCCGTTCCTCGCCCACGTGAACCTCGTTGTTTACGCCTGCCATCACAGGACGGAAACTTCCCGGTAGGTACCGAACACGGGAACCAGCGCCTGGGACAGCTCTTGCACGGTGCCGTAGTTCCTCACGCAGGCCAGCATCAACGGGATGAGGTTGTCCCCCGTGGCGGCCGCCTCGGCGAGAGTCGCCAGATCGCGGCGGAGTTGGGACTCGTCGCGCTTCGCTCTCACCTGTTGAAGCCGCGCAAGCTGCGCCCGTTCGACGTCATCACCGATTTTCAGCGTATCCGTGCGTCGCTCGCCTTCGACCGCGTATTTGTTCACGCCAACGATCGGCTTCTCTCCGCGGTCGACCTGGCGCTGATAGTGGTACGAGGCGTCGGCGATTTCCTTTTGCGGGAAGCCGCGCTCGATCGCTCCGATCATCCCGCCCATCTGATCGATGCGCTCGATATACGCCAGGGCCTCGCGCTCGACCTTGTCGGTCAACGCCTCGACGAAATAGGAGCCGCCCAAGGGATCGATCGTGTTCGTCACCCCGGACTCCTCGGCCAGGATCTGCTGGGTCCTCAACGCGACGGTGACCGCCGTTTCGGTCGGCAGCGCCAGGGCCTCGTCGAACGAGTCGGTGTGGAGGGACTGCGTCCCGCCGAGCACCGCCGCCAAGGCCTGAACGGTGACCCGGGCGACGTTGTTGAGCGGCTGTTGCGCGGTCAGCGAACAGCCCGCCGTTTGCGTATGGAATCTCAGCATCGCGGCGCGGGGGTTTTTGGCCCCGAACCGCTCGCGCATCACGTGCGCCCAAATGCGGCGCGCGGCGCGCAGCTTGGCGATTTCCTCGAAGAAGTCGTTGTGCGAGTTGAAGAAGAACGAAAGCCGCGGCGCGAAGTCGTCGACGGCAAGCCCCGCCTTTTGTCCCGCCTCGACGTACGCGATGCCGTCGGCGAGCGTGAACGCAAGCTCTTGGACCGCCGTCGAGCCGGCCTCGCGGATGTGATACCCGGAGATCGAAATCGTGTTCCACTTCGGGACGGAGCTCGCGCAAAACGCCATGAGGTCCGTGATGATGCGCATGCTCGGCCGGGGAGGGTAGATCCACTCCTTCTGGGCGATGTATTCCTTGAGGATGTCGTTTTGGAGCGTCCCTTCGAGCTGCGTGAAAGAGACGTTCTGCTTTTCGGCGACGGCGAGGTACATGGCGAAAATCACCGCCGCGGGCGCGTTGATCGTCATGGACGTCGACACGCGATCGAGGGGGATGCCTTGGAAGAGGATCTCCATGTCCGCAAGCGTGTCGATCGCGACGCCTTCTCGTCCGACTTCACCACGGGCGAGTGGGTCGTCGCTGTCACGCCCCATCAGGGTCGGCAGGTCGAATGCGGTGGATAGGCCTGTCTGACCGTGCTCCAAGAGGTAGCGGAAGCGGGCGTTGGTGTCCTCGGCCGAACCGAATCCGGCGAACTGACGCATCGTCCAGAGGCGGCCGCGATACATCGTCGGGTGAATCCCGCGCGTGTAGGGGAACTCTCCCGGGAAGCCGAGCTTCTCGCCCTCGTTCCAATCCGGCCCGAGATCGTCGCCGGTGTAAAGACGCTCGATCGGAAGGTCGGAAACCGTCGTAAATGCGACCGGCCTTTCCGGGAATCTCCGGAGCGTCGGCTCGAGCGTTTCTGTTGCCCACGCAGCGGGGGTGCGCCTGCGTCCTCCTTTAGGGCTGCCGGCATCGCTCATCAAGATCTCCGTGAAAGTCCAGGCGCGCGCGTTCCCGAGCGCTCGAGTCCACCGAAGTGTTACAGCGTCTGAACTTACCAGGCTTCCCGCGAGGGGTCAAGAAATCGGGTCGTCTCAGAACTCCGGGTCGATGAGCCCGAAGTTTCCGTCTTTCGTGCGATAGACCACGTTCACCCGATAGGTCTGGTCGTCCCGGTAGACCAGCAGATCGCCCCCGGTGGACTCGAGCTCCATCGCGGCATCCTCCGCGGACAGCGGCTTCAAGCGGTAGCGATCGATCGGGAGGATCCGCGGCGTGCGAGGCGCCGCGCCGGCCTTCACGCTTCGGGCCGGCTTCGCCGGCGGCTCGATCATCGGGAACGAGGCGGCGATCTTTCGCGCTCCCCGCTTCTTGCGATTGGTCAGCTTCTCTTTGTGCTTGAGCGCCTGGCGCTCGAGTTTCTCCACGACGTCGCCGATCGACGCGTAGAGGTCTTCCGTCTCTTGCTTCCCGGAGAGCAGCGCGGTGCGCGATTTCACCTGGATCTCGGCGTGGTGTCGTCGTTTTTCGACGGCAAGGACCACGTGTGCCTCGATGGGACCGCCGAGGAGCTTTTCGACCTTTTTTAGCTTCTCCTCGGTGAACCTACGGATTGCCGGCGTGATCGTCACCTGTCGGCCCGTGATGTGGATTTGCATCGTCCCCTCCTAGAACGTCGCCGCCTTGCGAGAGCCGGACGACGGGATCTTGAGCTCCTCGCGGTACTTCGCGACCGTGCGCCGGGCGATCTGCAGTCCTTCTCCGAGCAGCACCTTGACGATCGCGGCGTCCGAAAGGGGACGCCTGCCGTCCTCGGCGGAGACGATCTTGCGGATGCGTTCTTTGACGGTGAGCGAGGAGACGTTTTCTCCCCCGTGCACGGAGGCAATTCCGCTGTGGAAGAAAAATCGCAGCTCGAAGAGGCCGCGGTGCGTGTGCATGTACTTGTTGTTGACGACGCGGCTCACCGTGCTCTCATGCATCCCGATGTCGTCCGCGACGTCTTTCAGGACGAGAGGGCGCATGCGCTCGATGCCGTAGTCCAGGAATTCCCGCTGGTGCTTGACGATCGAAACCGCGACCTTGTAGATCGTGCGCTGGCGCTCCTCGAGACTCTTGATCAACCGGAACGCCGATCGGAGCTTGTTGCGGACGTACTCCTTGGCGTCGGCCGGTGCGTTGCCGCCGCCTCCGCGCTCGATCATCTTCCGGTAGACGGGAGAGATCCTCAGTCGCGGGAGGCCCTCCTCGTTGAGCATGACCTGATAGTCGTCGTCGATCTTCACGATGTAGACGTCGGGAACGACGTAGCGAGAGCTCTCAACGTTGTACTTTTGCCCGGGCCGCGGATCGAGTCCCTTGATGATCTCGATTTCGGCGTGGAGATCGTCCATCGGGAGGCCCAAGTCCTCGGCAAGCTCTTTGTAGCGCCGGTTCTGGAGCTTGTCCATGTGGAACTTGACGATCGTCTCCGCGGCGCTGCCTTCCTCGCCGAGGTGCCGGAGTTGAACCGTCAGGCATTCGATCAAGTCGTAGCAGGCAACGCCCACGGGATCGAATCCTTGGATCATCTCCAGGGTGGACCGGATCTCTTCGGGGGAGTATCCGCCCATCTCCTGAAGCTCGGGGACGCTGGCTCTAAGGTAGCCGTCCTCGTTCAGGTTGCCGATGATCGCCCGCCCGATCTCTTTGTCCCGGTCGGTCGAGGCGCTCATGTCGAGCTGCCAGATGAGATGTCCCGCCAAGTCCTGTTTCTCGGCGAGCGTATTCTCGAAGGACGGCAGGGCCTCCCCCGTTTCGATCGGCGTGCGGGGAACGTATGTTCCTTCGACATCCTGGAAGTACGACTCGTAGTCGATGTGCTCGAACGGATCGACGGTCTCCGCTTCCGAGGTCTCCGCGTCCGCAGTCTCCGCTTTCCCCGCCGCCTCCGCGGGGGTGGGCTCGTTTTCGGTCCGCTCGGCGGCCGGACCTTCCTCGAGGGCCTCCTCGAGAACGGGGTTCTCGTTGAGCTCCTGCTGGATCTCGTCGACCAACTCGAGCTTGGACATCTGGAGGAGCTTGATGGCCTGCTGGAGCGACGGCGTCATGATGAGCCGCTGGCTCATGCGGACGCTAAGTCTTTGCTCGAGGGCCATCGGGTTCGCTGCGCTCCGCTCTAGGGACCGGGCATCAGCTCAACCGGAAATTTTCGCCCAAGTACACACGCCGCACCTCGGCGTCGTCGGCTAGTTCCGAGGGCGTTCCGTGTCGGAAGATACGGCCCTGGCTGATAATATAGGCGCGATCCACGATCTGCAAAGTTTCCCGCACGTTATGGTCGGTAATCAGGACCCCGAGACCGCGCGCCTTGAGGCCGATCACGGCACGCTGCAATTCCCCCACAGCGATCGGGTCGATTCCGGCAAACGGCTCGTCGAGCATCATGTACCGGGGGTTCAGGGCAAGGGATCGCGCAATCTCGACGCGGCGTCTCTCGCCGCCCGACAGCGCGTAGCCGGGCGTGCGCGCCACGTGCTCGAGGCCGAACTCCGCAAGCAGCCCCCGCGCCCGTTCGTGGGCGGTGTCGGCGTCGGTTCCGTTCAATTCGAGGACGGCGAGCAGGTTGTCCTCGACGTTCAGCCGCCGGAAAACCGAGGCTTCCTGAGGGAGGTAGCCGATGCCCTCGCGCGCGCGCAAATACATGGGATACGCGGTGATGTCGCGACCGTCCAAAACGACGCGCCCCCGGTCGACCGGCACGAGACCGAGCATGAGGTAGAACGAGGTCGTCTTCCCCGCACCGTTGGGCCCGAGGAGGCCCACGATCTCGCCGGGGCCGATGCTCACCGACACGTCCTCGACGACCCGGCGCCCGCCGTAGGCCTTGGTCAGGGCCTCTCCGACGAGACCTGACGTTGCCGCCGGCCGGATCTCCACGCTGTTGTCGTCCATGATCCGCCTCATTTGCTCGGCGTCTGAATCGTTGCGCGGTCGCGCTCGCCCGATTCCACTTCCAAAGCACCCGACTCCACGTCGTAGCGTAACACCCGACCGATCGTGACTCCGCCCTTCGGTCCGCTGCTGCGAACTGTCGCGGGCGAGGTGTCGCCGAAGACGCGGAGCACTCGCGCCACCGTGTCGTAAACGGCGCGATCGCCAGCCCCCGTGGCCGTCGTCGGTACGCCTTGATCGCTCGGCGTGCGGTACTCGAAGCGAACCCCTTCTAGGGCCTGGACCTCGCGCAAACCCGGACCCCCTTCGGCGAGGGTCGCGACGAGGCGCGGCGCCTGCAGCCACCCTTCGGCCTGCCGCACGCGGACGTTGCCCTCGTACTCCGCGGTGTGCGCCTTGCCGCGGTACGCGAGACGCTCGGCGCCGATTTGTACGTAGTCGGCGTCGGTCGCGGCGCGCGCCGCTTCACGCGGCATGCGCGTGGCGACGTGGCCCGTCGCGTTCAGCACCTCGCCCTCCTCGATCATCTCGATCTCATCCGCGGCCAGCGTGCGCTCACCCTGCCACCCTCGGACATCGCCGCGGAGGAGCAGGCGCTTCCCCGAGTTCTGGCTGTCGAGCGATGAGGAGACGAAATGAATGGCCTCGCTCGTGGCGAACATCGGCGAGGTCTGGCGACGTGAGGTTCCCGTCGCGGGGAGCATCGTCGACTCGACTCGGCCGTCGGCCACCAGTTTGATGCCGCGCAGGTCGCTCACGATCGTATCGGCGACCACCCGGATCTTCCCGCTCGCAAGGCGGGCCCTCAGTGTCGCGGACGAGCGCAACGTCACCGTCCCGTTTGCCGCAAGCGACGAAATACGAGCCTCGGCCGCCTCGCCCGCGGTCCCCTCCCCCTCGAAGCGAACGTCGCCGCGTGCGAGACCGTCGCTCACGGTGCCCGTCGCATCGAGGCTCGCCTCGAGCGCATCGCATGAAAGTTGTCCGATGCCATGCGCCGTGGGGCCCGAGGCCACGACGTGCCCCGCCGCCAGAAAAGCGATCGTCCCCGAAGCGCCGAGGGACTTCGCCTCGATCCGGTCGGCCGCAATCGTTCCTCGCGCGTGCCGAACGCGGGCGTCCCCCGAGAGATTGACGTCAACCACCTTGCCGTGCTCATCCCAATGCGCACGAACCTCACGCGCCACGAAACCGGCCAGTCCACCGCCGAGCCCCGACGCCGTTCCGGTGACCGCCGGCGTGGCGGTCACGCTGTCGAGCCTTCCACCCGGCCGCCGGAGAACGACGACCTTGTCGGCGTGAAGCGCCATCCCTCCTTGCGATGCGTCGACCTCCCCCGTGAGCGTCAGAATTCTCGACCCCTTCGGGATCACGCCCCGGCGGGCTGCGAGGTGCCCTCCTTCGGGGCCGTCGAGCGTGAGGTTCAGGACCTCGGTGGGTTGTCCGTTCAATCCATACACCACCGCCGCCGCCGCTCCCGTCCACGTCTCGTGCTTCAGTCGCACGGGGCCGAGCGACCGGACGACGCCAAGGACCTGGTCGATCTCGACGGTCGGAATCTCGAGGTCGAAGCCGGCATCGGCGTCTCGGAGCGTGACACCTCCTTCGAGTCGTACGACCCTTTTCCCCTGAACACCGGAACCCGCCCCGCGCGTTGCGGTCAGCAGAAGAGGAGCCTGGCCTTCTCGGTCGATCTCGAACCGCTCGACCTCCTCGACCTCGAACGCGCCCTGGTCATCGACGCGGCCGACCTTGGCCTGAACCAGGAGCCGGCGGCGCCCTTGAACGAAGTCACTGAAGCGAAATCCCTCCATGCGCGCCGCCGGATCGGCCGACGGATCCGCTGTGACGGGGGGGCGCTGAGGGCGCGATTGCAGGGTGAACGCGATCAGAGCGACGAACCCGAGCAAAACGATGGGGAGGAGGATCCGAAATAGGCGGATGCGAAACATGGCGCCTATCGGCCGGGGAATCGGGGCTTTCGCTTCTCGATGAAGGCCCGCGTTCCCTCGCGCATGTCGTCGCTCGAAAAGCAGAGGCCGAACAACGACGCTTCGAGCCGCAGAGCCTCAGGAAGAGCCGTTTCGCCGCCGGCAATCACCGCGTCGAGCGCACGCGCTTGGGCCAAGGGGCTTTTGCTGAGGAGCTTGGCCGCGTAGGCCGTCACGAAGTCGTGCAGCGTGGCCGCCGGCGCCAGGCGCTCGATGAGGCCGATGCGCAGCGCTTCGGCGGCGTCGATCATGTCGCCGGTCAGGATCAGATCCAACGCACGGCCTCGGCCGATCAGACGCTGAAGTCTCTGAGTGCCCCCCGCCCCCGGTATGAGTCCGAGTCCGACTTCGGGCTGTCCGAATTTCGCGGTTTCGGATGCGATTCTCACGTGGCACGCCAGGGCCAGTTCGCAGCCGCCTCCCAACGCGAATCCGTTGATCGCTGCGATCACCGGCTTGGGCGAGGATTCGAGGAGTCCGAAACTGGCGCAAAGCTCGTGAGCGAACCTCTGCGCGCCGAGAGGGTCGAGGCTCGCCATTTCCGTGATGTCGGCTCCCGCCACGAACGCCTTGTCTCCCGCCCCCGTCACGACGATCACCCCGACGTCCGGATCGGAAACGGCGCGAGCGGCGGTCTGCGCGATCGCGGCGACCGTTGCGCGGTTCAACGCGTTCAGGGAGTCCGGGCGGTTGACCGTGATCCAGGCGACCCGATCGGTCACCGTGTAGAGAACGTTGGCTTCGTTTTTCGGCATGACGTTTTTCATCCCTCGCGATGTCAGAAGCGGTGTCGCGCGTGAAGGACGCGTCTCCGGAAATCCTCGCCCGTAACCGGGATGACGCGACACATTTCGTAGATCCGGGACATCAAAGCGTCCCCGAGACGATCCCGCAGCGTCGGGGCGTCCGATGGCGCCGCCGTGCCGTCGTCATCGTCCCCGGTCGCACGGTTGCTGGTCATGACCGTAGGGAGCTTGCGGTTGTAGCGGTGCGCGAGCACGTCGTGCATGACGTCCTGGGCCCAGGCCGTCGTCCGTCCGGCCCCGAGATCGTCGAGCAGGAGGACCTCCGCCTCGAGGACGGGGGCGAGGACGTCGGACTCGTTGCGACCGGCGCCCCCGTCGAAGGTCGACTGCAGGTCCTTGAGGAGCTGACGCTGCTCGGCGAACACGATCTTCGCTCCCTTGCGCGACGCCAACTCACGGAGCAGGCCGACGGCAAGGTGGGTCTTTCCGGTGCCCGGGGGCCCGACGAACAGCAACCCGACATCGACCTGAAGAGGCCAACGCTCGAACCAATCCCTGGCCCAAGCCAACGCGGGCTCCAGAGTCGGTTGCCAGACTTCGAAGTTGTCGAACGAGCAGTGCTCGTAGCGGCGCGGGATCCGCGCGGCGCGGAGGATGCGGTCGGTGCGGTCCCTGACGCTGCACGGGCAGCGAACGGAAACCGCCACGCCTTCGGCGCCGTCTTTGACTTCGAATCCGGTCCCACCGCATTTCGGACAGGGCTCGCTCATGACGCTGGCCTCGCTCCTAAAAGCGTCGCTCAGTTGAGGTAGCCCCGGAGCTGTTGGCATTTCTGTGAACGGTTCAATTTCTCGAGGGCCTGGGCTTCGATCTGGCGGATGCGCTCCCGCGAGAGATTCATCATCTCACCGATTTCCTTGAGCGTCTTCGGATCGGCTCCGTCCAGGCCGAACCGCAGCCGTAGGACCATCTCTTCCTTCTCGACCAGTTCGCCGAGCGCCTGCCGAACGTGGCGGCGCAGGGACTGTCGGAGAAAGACGAAATCAGCCGCGGGAATCGTGTCCTGCTCGAGCTTGTCCGACAGGTGGAACTCGTGCTCTTCGTCGATGACCGCCGAGAGCGAGACGTTGTCGTTGGCGACCTGTAAGAGCGTGGTCACCTCTTCGAGCGTGGCCTCGATTCGCGTCGCGACTTCCTGAGCGGTCGGGGCGCGCTCCAACTCATTGCGGAGCATCGACTGCGCCTTGCCGATGCGGTATAGGAGGTTCGCCTGTTTTTGCGGCAGACGGAACGCCCCGCTCTGGTCGGACAGCGCGTGAATGATCGCCTGCCGGACCCACCATACGGCGTAGGTGATGAACTTGACGTTCTTGCCGGCGTCATACCGCTTGGCGGCCTCGATGAGGCCGATGTTTCCCTCGTTGATCAAGTCGAGGAACGACATCCCGCATCCGCGGTAGCGTTTGGCGTAGGAGACGACGAAACGGAGGTTGGCCTCGACCAGGCGGCGAAGGGCCTTTTGATCGCCCTTTTGGATCTTGCGCCCGAGCACACGCTCTTCCTCGGCTGTGATCCGGCTCAGCCGCGAGATCTCCTTGAGATACTTCTTGAGGGATTCCGAGCCGCCGCCGCGGGCCTGTACTCGTTCGTCTTCCATCAATTCCCCGGGTCGCTGAGTGAGTATAACAGGTGGCCCCCCGCGCTCAGCGGATGACCACACGGATCGGGCTCTTGCCGGCGTCGTCTTTCTTGGCGAGCGTGATGACGAGGACGCCATTCTGGTACGCCGCGGCGACCGACGCGGGGTCGATGTGTGAACGCAAACGAAAGCGGCGAACGAACTTGCCGTAGGAGCGCTCCACGCGGTGGAACTGCTCTCCCGGCGCGCCGCGGTCCATTTGCCTTTCTCCCCGGACGACGAGTTCGTCGTCCTCGAGGCGCACATCGATGTCGGACTGAACCAGCCCGGGTAGCTCCAGGGAGAAGAAGATATTCGTCGCGTCTTCGGCGACGTCGGCAACCGGCGTCCACGCCCCCACGCCGCCTTCCGCGTCGAAGTTGGTGCGCGCGAGCGCGCTTTCGAAGAGCTTGTTCATCCGTTCCTGGATCCCGACGAGATCTTTGAGCGGATCCGAGTCCGTTTGCGCCATGGAAAATCCTCCGGTCGCACACCAGTCGCCGGAAGAGTCTAGCAAGTCTCGGGGACTCGTGGGGCTCAGTTCTTGCGAGCGTCGGCGTCGACGACCTCGGCGTCGATGACGTCGTCGCTCGATTTGGCGTCGGACCCGGCGGGGGTTTCTGCGGAGTCGGGGGCTGTTCCCGACCCGCTCGCGGCCCGGTAGACCGCCTCGCCGAATTTCAGACGCTCGCGCTCCAAGGATTCGCTCACCGTCCGAATCTGGGCGGCGTCGCCTCCGGCGAGCGCGGTTTTCGCCGCTTCGATCGCTTCACGCAGCGGCGCTTGGTCGTCCGCCGGGACCTTGTCCCCATTATCGTGGAGTTCTTTTTCGGTTTGGTAGACGAGCTGATCGGCGCGATTCCTGGCGTCGATGACCTCGCGCTGCTGCTTGTCCTCCGCCGCGTGCGCCTCGGCCTCCCTGACCATCGTTTCCACGTCGTCCTTGGACAAACCGGACGACGCCGTGATGGCGATTTTTTGCTCTTTTCCGGTGCCTAGGTCCTTCGCGGAAACGTGCACGATGCCGTTGGCGTCGATATCGAAGGCCACCTCGATCTGCGGCACACCGCGCGGCGCCCCCGCGATACCGTCGAGATGAAAACGCCCGAGGGTCTTGTTGTCGCGCGCGAGCTCGCGTTCACCCTGCTGCACATGAACCTCGACACTCGTCTGTCCGTCCGCTGCCGTCGAGAAGATCTCGCTCTTGCGGGTCGGGATCGTCGTGTTGCGCACGATCAACCGCGTGAACACGCCGCCCAACGTCTCGATGCCAAGCGACAGCGGCGTGACGTCCAAGAGGAGGAGATCCTTGACGTCCCCCGCGAGCACGCCGGCCTGGACGGCGGCGCCGATGGCGACCACTTCGTCCGGGTTGACCCCCTTGTGGGGCTCCTTCCCGAAAAATGAGCGCACCATTTCCTGAATCTTGGGAATGCGCGTCGATCCGCCGACGAGCACGACCTCGTCGATGTCCGCGGTCTTGACGCCCGCGTCCTTCAGCGCACGCTCGCAAGGACCGAGCGTCCGCTTGAGGATCGAGTCGACGAGTTGCTCGAAGCGCGCGCGGTTGAGCTTGAGTTGGAGGTGCTTGGGCCCGCTCGCATCCGCGGTGATGAACGGCAGATTCACCTCGGTTTCGGTCACGGAGGACAGATCGCACTTCGCCTTCTCCGCGGCCTCCTTGAGACGCTGGAGTGCCATCTTGTCCTTCGAGAGGTCGATCCCCTGGTCCTTCTTGAACTCCGCGACCAACCAATCCATCAGGATGTGATCGATGTCGTCGCCGCCTAGGTGCGTGTCGCCATTGGTGGATTTGACCTCGACCACGCCGTCGCCAACCTCGAGGATGGAAATGTCGAACGTGCCGCCGCCGAAATCGAAGACCGCGATCGTTTCGTCTTTTTTCTTGTCGAGGCCGTAGGCCAAGGCCGCGGCGGTCGGCTCGTTGACGATGCGCTCGACAGTCAGGCCCGCGATCTGGCCGGCATCCTTGGTTGCCTGGCGCTGCGCGTCGTTGAAGTACGCGGGGACGGTGATCACCGCGCGAGTAATCGTCTCGCCCAGATGCGCCTCGGCGGCCTCCTTGAGCTTCCGAAGCACCATCGCCGACACCTCGGGCGGCGAGTATTTCTTGTCCTGGATCTGAACGCGCGCGTCGCCGTTGTCCGCCGCGTCGAGATGGTACGGAACCATCCTCGCGTCACCCTGAACCTCAGCGTACTTCCGGCCCATGAAACGTTTGATCGAGTAGACGGTATTCGACGGGTTGGTAATCGCCTGGCGTTTGGCGACCTGTCCGACGAGGCGTTCTCCCTTGTCCGTCACCGCCACGACCGAAGGTGTCAGGCGGCTCCCCTCGGCGTTCGTGATGACGGTGGGCTTGCCGCCCTCCATGATCGCGACGACCGAATTGCTCGTTCCGAGATCGATGCCGATGATCTTGCTCATGGACGCTCCCTCCCGCGGAGGGTTGGAGCCCCCCTCATCGCGAACGGACGGCTTTTTAGGACCCCCGTTACGGGCTGTCAAGGGCGGATCGAGCGTCCCCGGTCGATGGCCCCCCCCTCGAGCACCATCCGCTGTGAGGCGCTGTAGGGGTGGCGGATCACGAGGTCTTCCCCGGGTGCGTCCGCGGAAGATCGGCTGCCGAGTTCGTAGGCCGAGGGGTCGACACGGTACGCGTAGGGATGGCCCCACGGATCAACGGTGTCCTCCCTGGGGAGAAAACCCTCCGACGAGAGGGCTGCCAGGTTCCTCGGCATCGACCCGCGATCGAGGTAGTAGGCCTGGATCGACTTCTCCACGCGCTCGAGCCGGTTCCGGCCGACGTAGGTTTTCAGCAACTCGGTCTCGCGGGAACGTGCGGACAGCCTCCATGGCGTGAACGGATTGAGGCCAAGAGTCGCGATGCCGAGGGCAGCCAGGGCGAATACGAGCGAAAGAAGCGCTGCGGAGGCCCACCGCAAGCGATCGCGGCCCCGCGCGGCGTCCTCCGCGGCCACCTCGACGACGACCACCTCGATGAGATTGCGGGCGAGCAGTTCGACCAACTGCCGGTACACGTCGAATTCGGCCAGCGCGCTCGTGTCCACGATGTCCCGGACGGTCGCGCACCCGTCCACCATGCGGAGGATGTCGCGCTCCTCGGGAGAGATGCTGATCGCGCCCGCTTTCTTCTCCTCGGGCCCCGGGGCATCTTGGAACCCGAAGTCGATGTCGGCGTCGAGCAAGGAGGCGATCGGGACATCGAGCGCCGCGCCCGAGGCGGTCTTCTTGAAGACCACTTCCGTTGACGGGATGCGTCGCTCGAGCATCGGCCACTCATCGATCATCCGGGCGCCTTCCATCAGAATCGTCTCGGCCGACAACGGCTGGAAGTGCTCGTTGTCGTACTCCATGAGATCCATCGGCACGAACCGGTACTTCCCTTCGCGCCAGCGGAAGAGGCGATAGACGATTTGACTCACCTGGACGCGGAGCGCTGCTTCGAGGTCCGTGCTCGAGATGAAGTTCTGCTTGACGAGAATGTAGCCGAGCCTCTGCATCGTTGTCTTTTGGATTTGGAGCGTCTCTCGCAGTTGCGCTTGCGTGATCCGGCCTGTGCGGACGAGGACGGAACCCAGAAGGTCCTCGAGATTTCGTGTGCTGGTATCGGCGCCGACGACCGCTCCCTCGAGGAACTTCACCGTAACCGTGTCGGTGTCGTGTTCGAGCGTGAGGAGCCCGGTTTTCCGTTGCAGGCCGATGAGCTGGAGGATGTCGGCGAGCCCGAAGTCCTTGATCGTTCCCACGAGGGCCATCTCAGACCCTCCGCATCCGGGAGAGGCCGGCGTTCCCGGCGAGCCACACCGCGATCCCCAAGGGAATGGCGAGCAAGAGCACCGCGTCGAGGCCGAACACATCCGGAATGGACGCCGGTCGGAGCCCCGCGAGGTGAACGCTCATGCCGAGCAGGCGCTCGAGGGGCGTCAAACCCTGTGGGAAACCGCCGATCCATGCGAGCAGCCAGAGCATCAGCAATCCGCAGCCGAGCCACGCGCGACCGGTCAGAAGGTGCGCCGCGCCCGGAAAGATGACGGAGGCGAAGCGCCGCACGCGCCGATTTCGCGTGTCATACCGCTCGATCTGGTACAGCTTCATGCTCTTGGTTTCCGGTGCGAGGCCGTCTCCCAACACGAACAGGTGCACGCATTGACTGCAATAGTCGGGGCCGTCGCGTGCGGATTTGCAGTGCGCGCAGAAGGGCTGGCCGCAGCGCGTGCATCGCTGTGCGGGGTGGCTCCCGCGGAACATCGCGACGGTCACGCCGCACGCGAGGAGTCCCGTGAAAGCGAGGATGCTCGTGATATTGGCGAGACCCGCGAGCGCCGGGGTCCAGTGACCCTGTTCCGGTTCGGCGTCGAGCCACGATCTGAGGCTTCGCCCCTCGACCGTCGCCCGCCAGATCGAGTCGAAGTCGATCACGGCGTCGATCGCCTTGGGGCCACGGCCCTCTCGGCTGTCCGATGTGAGCCAAGCCGTCGTCTGGGCGGGGTCGAGGCGGCGGGCGGACGCGAGGGACTCGGTGGCTTCCTTGAGCTTGAAGGAGTCTGACTGCGCCAGGTACATGTCGTAGTACGCCAGGGCGGAGTTCGGACGGATGTCCAAGGCCCGCCGGTAGTTCGAGATGGCCTCGCCGTATTGGCCGATCGTGAAGTAGATGTTTCCAAGGTTGATCCGCGCCTGATAGGTCGACGGCGCCTCTTCGAGGACCCGTCTGTACTCCAGAAACGCGTCCTCGAAAAAACGTCCGTTCTTGTAAAGCCCGGCGAGAAGGAACCGATACATCGGATCGTCGGGGTGGGTGTCGACCAACTCGCGCAACGCGACGATCCGGTCCGGATCGTATCCCCCGTTGCCCGCGGCGATCGTCGTCCGCATCGTCGGGTCGGCGGCGAGTCCGTAGAGCCCGACGGCGAAACGATAGGCCGGGAGCGCCAGAGCGGTGGCGACGAGCAGCAGCGCGGCCAGCGCGCGCTCGCCGCGCCTCATGTAACGGAACATCGCGGCGATCCAGTAGATCGCGACCCAGCCGGCGCCGACCCAGAGGACGAATGGAAGCAGCAGCACGGCCCACCCGCCGGCTTTCGCCCACGACTCCCGGTCGCTTCGAATCAACCACTCCTCGACGTCATGGCGGAGCACCACCTGGTAGCGGAGCATCATGAGCAAGGAAAACAGAGCGATTCCGCAAAGAACGGCGACGAGGACGACGAGCGCGGACCCGTGCACGAAATGCAGATCGCGAATCGCGGCCATGACGGCGCCGCGCATCGCGCGCAACCACTCGGAACCGGCAGCGAGCGCCCCGGATCCGGACGCCCAGAGCACCTGCGCCCGGGCTCGCGTGATCTGGGGGCGCCCCGGATCGAGGGTCTCGGCGAGCGTGAGCGACGCCAGCGCTTTGTCGTAGCTGCCCTCGCGGAGCCAGTCACGGGATTCGATCAGGAGGGCGCCGGCCGGCACTTCGAGGCGCCGCACGCCCTCTTCGCTGACGAAGTCACGGATCGAATCGGACTGGCGGGCGACCTCCTCGTCCCGACCCTCGGCCTGGTAGACCTTGCGTTGGAACCAGAGGCTCTCGAACCGGCTGTCGAAGGCCGTCACGTCAAAACCGCGGCGCGCGTCCGAACGCGGCCCGGGCTCGGGGTCTATCGGGGATTCTTGTTCAGCCGACTCGGTTGGGGGCGCGAGCCGGATCACGCCGTGGTCGATCGTCGCGCGAGCGACGGGGGTCGCGCCCCAGGAGATCAGCGCGACCAACACCGCGGCGAACGCTCGTTCGGGTCGACAGCTCACTGGGGCCCCGACTCCTTCTCGCGCGCCCGGCGTCCGGCGTTCACGCGAGCCCGAAGGGTCGGGTTCGACGAACGCTAGCCGGCCGTTCCCGACCGCGCGACGTATCGCATCCTGAGCTGGTGCAGAACACTCTCCAGGAGGTTGTCTTCCTGGGGAGTCAGATTGCCCCGGCATTTCACGCGGAGCAGGTCGAGCATGTCGATCTGCAAGCGTGCCCCCTCGAGGTCCAAGGTCGGTTTCCCGGTCGCCGGATGTGGAATTTCACCGAGGTAGAGCAACGCCGGTTGCGCCATGGCGTTGATCAACATCGTGAAATCCACGCCCGCCGGCTCGTCCAACGGACGGTGCTCGAACTGGGTGTCGCTCTCCGGTGGTCTCGTTTCCCCCGGAATGGGCTGAACTCCAACGGGAGTAGCCAATTCGGGATCTTCGTCGACTTCGGTGCGACGCTCCCCGTCAAGCGTGAAATGCCGCCTGTCGGTGACCTTGATGCTGGGCGTCTGTTCGTCCTGTCCCGTCTCCTCCGGATTCTCTCCCGCGGCCATACACGCCTCCCCGCGCAGCGACAACAAGACGCCGCGCGTGAGCGCGATGGTACCATTCGACTTTCGGCGTAATCAAAACGAAAGTCGGCGTGCCGCAAGCCACCCTGACTCCGGCCGCTTGCGAAAGATGTAACCCGCTCCGAGTCAAGTCAAGGAGACCGACCATGGCCTCCCTCCGCAGTTTTGAAGACCTCGTGGCGATCATGGACCGCCTGCGCGATCCCGGCGGTTGCCCCTGGGACCGGGAGCAAACCTACGCGACGTTGCGCGGCTATTTGATCGAGGAGTGTTACGAAGTGGTCGACGCTCTCGACCGAGCGGACCTCCCGGGTCTCCGGGAGGAGCTGGGGGACCTCCTGTTTCAGATCGTCTTTCTGGCTCGACTGGCGACGGAGGATCGCGCCTTTGCGGCGAGCGACGTGGTCGAGGGGATCGCGGCCAAGATGGTCCGCCGCCATCCGCACGTCTTCGGGGAGGACAAAGCGACCAGCTCGGTGGAGGTTTTGGTGCGCTGGGAGGAGATCAAGAAGACCGAAAAGCAGAACGCTGGAAAGCTCGACGCGGACGTCTCGGTGCTCTCCGGGATCCCGCCGGCGCTCCCCCCTCTCGTGAAGGCTCAGCGGCTGGGCACGAAGGCGGCCCGGGTCGGCTTCGATTGGCGCGAGGATAAGGACGTCCTCGCGAAGCTCGACGAGGAGGCCGCCGAACTGCGCGCCGCCGTCGCCTCGGGCGACCGCGAGGCCGTCCGCGAGGAGATCGGTGACGCGCTGTTCACTCTGGCCATGCTGGCGCGTCGGCTCGACGTCGATGCCGACCAGGCGTTGGCCGCCGCGAATGCGAAGTTCCACACCCGATTCACCCGGGTCGAGGATGAGTTGCGACGCCTCGGCATCCCGATCGAAGACGCTGGGCTGGCGCTCATGGACCGTCTGTGGAACGAGGTCAAGGCCGACCGAGCGCGGGAGCAGGGCTAGCCGGGAACCTGGGGTGCGGCAAAACGGCCGATGCGTCTGAAACGACTGTACCGGGAGGCCACCAGAGCCTCGGGGGAGGCGCGCTCGAGTTCGGTGAGCTGGCGTTCGAGCACTTCTCCCAGAAGGACCGCCTGGCGGGCGGGATCGACGTGGGCGCCGCCGACGACCTCGGGGACGATCTCATCGGCGACGTCCAAGGCCAACAAATCGGGAGCCGTCATCTTCATGGCGCGCGCCGCATCACGCGACCGGGACCCATCGCGCCAGAGAATGGCGGCGCAACCCTCCGGAGAGATCACGGAGTACACGGCGAACTCGAGCATGTTGACCCGATCGCCCACGCCGATGGCGAGCGCGCCCCCGCTCCCCCCTTCCCCGGTGACGGTCACCAGGATCGGAACCTTGATGCGCGCCATCTCACGGAGGTTGAGGGCGATCGCTTCCGCTTGACCCCGCTCCTCTGCGCCGATCCCCGGATAGGCTCCGGGCGTGTCGATGAACGTGAGCACGGGGCGACGGAATTTCTCCGCGAGCCGCATCGCGCGCAGCGCCTTGCGATAGCCCTCGGGCCGCGGCATGCCGAAATTGCGGACGATTTTCTCTTTCGTGTCCCGCCCCTTCTGATGCCCGATGACGAGCACGGGACGCCCCCGAAACGAACCAAAGCCCGCGACGATCGCCGGGTCGTCGGCGTAGCGGCGATCGCCGTGGATCTCGACGAACCCTTCCACCAGGTATCGCACGTAGTCGAGCGTGAAGGGGCGGCGAGGATGGCGGGCGACGAGCGTTTTCTGCCAGGGGGTGAGGGAGGCGAACACCTTTTCCCGCGCTGCGTGGAGCTCGACCTCGAGTTGTTCGCGCTTGCGCTGCGTCGCGACGTCGTCGCCCATGCCGGACAACGACTCGACGCGACGCTCGAGCTCCAGGATCGGTTCTTCGAAAGCGTCCTCGTCCACCCCTCAGAAATAGTCGACCGCGAGGACGTGTGTCAAGCGCGCGGATGAAAGTCGCGGTAAAGCCTCTTGAGGCGCTCGCGATTCACGTGCGTGTAGATCTGCGTGGTCGAGATGTCGGCGTGACCCAGCAGCATCTGCACCACCCGCAAATCGGCGCCGTTTTCGAGGAGATGCGTCGCGAACGAATGCCGTACGACGTGCGGGGAGAGCGAGGCTCGTATCCCGGCCCGGCGCCCGTGGGCCTTGATCAGCTTCCAGAACCCCTGCCGGCTCAATGGCGCTCCGGCGCGTCCGACGAAAACCGCATCCGAGCGCTTTCCCGAAAGAAGTGCCTCGCGGCCCGACGCGAGGTAGGCCGAAAGGGCAGAAATCGCCTCGGCACCCAGAGGGACGACCCGCTCTTTCGACCCCTTGCCGACGCAACTGAGGTATCCGGCGTCGAGGCGCAGGTCACGGAGTCGCAGCCCGACCAGTTCGCTCGCCCGCAGTCCGGTCGCGTAAAGCACCTCGAGCATCGCCGCGTCGCGCGCGCCGCGCGGATTTGCGCGGTCGGGGGCGTAAAGCAGTCGTTCCACGTCGGAGCCGTCAAGAACCTTGGGGAGAGTCTTCCAGACCTTGGGAGGCTCGAGGCGGGCGGCGGGATTCTCGTCGATCGTCCCCTCCTGCGCGAGCCATCCGAAAAACCCGCGCACCGCGACGAGCCACCGCGCCACCGAACGAGGCGATCGACCGGCGGTGCGCATCTTGCGAAGCGCGAGGAGGAGATCGTCCTGCCCGCAAGAGGAGAGGCCCCGCCCCGTGAGTTGGCGGGAGAGCGCCTGGAGGTCACGCCGGTACGCAGCCACGCTGTTTCGGGCGAGCCCTCGCTCGGCCGCCAGATGATCGAGCCACGCTTCGAGCGTGGCGTCCGGCGGATGGGGGGTGACGTCCGTTCGCCGATTGGGGGTCACCGGGGTGTCGCCTCTCGCGGATCGAGAAGCACGGTGACCGGGCCGTCGTTGACCAGTTCGACCTCCATCATCGCGCGAAACGTCCCCGTCGCGACGATGAGGCCGCGGTCCCGAAGCGCCGCGACGAAGCGCTCGTACAGGCGTTCCGCCAGCTCGGGTTCGGCGGCGGATGCGAACGACGGCCGGCGCCCGCGCCGCGTCGAGGCGGCTAGTGTGAACTGCGATACCACGAGCACGTCGCCACGGATATCCACAACGCCGAGGTTCATCCGTCCGTCCGCGTCGGGGAAGATCCTGAGTTGGGCTGTTTTTTCCGCGTTCCACACGGCGTCGTCGACGTCGTCGCCCTCCTCGATGCCGAGGAACACGACGAGTCCTCGCGCAATCGACGAGACGGTCGCGCCGTCGACGCGCACCGACGCCCGGGACACGCGCTGGAGCAAAACCTTCATCGCGTGCCTCGCCGCAATAGGCGCGACAAGGCGGCGGCGAACGCGTGGGCTTCCGGCACGCGCAGCGCAAGCGCTCCGCCCACCGTCGTCGCGACCCCGACCGAAACGGCAACCGCCAGGCGCGCGATCTCGCCGGCGAGAGCCCCCCCGGGGGCGACATGGACGAGCGCCGCGTGCGTGCCGCCGCAGAAGAGCCCCGTCGCGGCCGAGACCCCCACCATGGCGAACGTTGCGCGCAAGACGCCGTGTCCGGCGATCGATCCCGCGCGTTTGCGCAGGCCCCACGCGAGGATGCCGAAGTTGGTCCACGCGGCCACCGACGTGGACAAGGCCAGGCCGAGAAACGGGTTGACGCCGAGCATCGGGAGCGCGAACACGAACGCGCCGTTGGCCGCGAGCTTGGAGACGACCGCGAGCGTCGACGCCACGACCGGCACCCGGGTGTCGCCCAGTGCGTAGAAGGTCGGCACCTGGATCTTCGTGACCGCGTAGGCGTAAAGGCCGAGCGCGTAGCACAGCAACGCGGCGGCGGTATTCAAGGTCGAGGTGTGGTCGAAGCGGCCGTGCTCGAAAATCACCTGAATGATCGGCTCGCGGAGCGCGACGAGCCCCGCAGTGGCCGGAAGCGCCAGGAGCGCCACCGCGCGCAGCGCGGCGGAGAGGTTCGCGCGCAGTCCCTCGTGGTCGCCCGCCGCGGCATCTCGCGACACGCGCGCCAGGTTCGCCATCCCGATCGCGACGCCGAACAGGCCGATCGGCAGTTGAATGAGCCGGAACGCGAGGGACAGCCAGGTGATGGGGCCGTTCCCGTAACGGGAGGCCAGCCAGGTATCGACCAGGAAATTGATCTGCGTTGCGGCCTGGCCGATCGTGGCGGGAAGCATCAGCCAGGCGATGCGCACGAGGCCCGGGTCCCGGGGCGCCCAATCGACCCGGAAACGGAATCCGAGCGTGCGCAAGGGTGGGATCTGGATGCCGAACTGAAGGACCCCGCCGATCATCGCGCCCACGGCCAACGCCAGTCCACCCGGCCATCCGAAGTGAAACAAGACCGGGCTCAAAACGACCACGCTGAGGATCGCGGCGACGTTGAGCAGGGCAGGAGCCAAAGCCGGCACGAAGAAACGACCGTAGGTGTTCAGGATGCCCATCGCCACGGCGGCCACCGCGACCGCCAGGAGGAACGGCGCGAGGATGCGGGTCATCGTGACGGCGAGTTTCAGTTTCTCGGGCGTGAACCCTGCGGCGTAGACGCCCATGATCCACGGCGCGAACAGGAAGATCCCGAGCGTAACGGCGCTCAGGATCACGGCGAGCACCGTGAAGAGTCTGTTCGCGAGACGCCACGCGGCGTCGGGTCCGTCGCGCTCTTTGATCGCGGTGAAAGTCGGCACGAACGCCGACGACAGCGCCCCCTCGGCGAACAGGTCTCGAAGGAGGTTCGGGATGCGAAACGCGGCGAGGAACGCGTCGGTGACGAACCCCGCGCCGAAGTAGTAGGACTGCACCTGTTCCCGCACCAACCCGAGCACGCGGCTCATCGCGGTCGCCAGACTGATCGAGCCGGCGCTTCTGAGAAGGCTGGGGCGTTCGCTCATGGGAGTCTTAACAGGCGCCGCATTCTACCGCCGCCGGCGGCTCCTGCGCGTCGCGTTTTGAATGTTCCTGTGTTAGTCTCTGCAGGCTGGCCGCCGGCGGGTCCCTGGCGCCTCCTCCACGACAGAAAGATCCTCGCGGATCAGGGAGCGGATCATGGCAAGCGTCAATAAAGTCATCTTGCTCGGAAACCTCGGACGCGACCCCGAGGTGCGATTTACCCAGGGCGGAACTCCGGTCGCCAATTTCACGATGGCGACGACCGATCGGTGGAGCGATCCGTCGGGTGAAAAGAAAGAAAAAACCGAGTGGCACCGCATCGTCGTCTGGGGAAAACAGGCGGAGATCGCCGGCGAATACCTGAAAAAGGGACGCCCGGTCTTCGTGGAAGGGTCCTTGCAGACCCGTGAGTGGACCGATCGCGAAGGCAACAAGCGCTACACGACGGAAGTGCGGGCCCAGCGCCTCCAGCTCCTTGGCCGTCCCGACGACCGGGGGGCCGCGGCGAGCGCGGCGCCGGTCGAAGAGTCGGGCGAACCTTCGGGCGGGTTCGCCGAGGACGACATCCCCTTCTGACCTCGACGGAAGTTCTAGCCGCCGGTCCGCAGTTTGGCTTCGGCCGCAAAGGGGCTTTGGGGGTAACGCGCGAGCGGGTCCGCGTAGGCCCGCGTGGCGTCTTCCGTTTTTCCTTGTCTTTCGCGCAGTCCCCCGAGGAGCAGCAAGGCGGCGTCTTGCGGGTACGTCGCTCCCTTGCCCGGGGATGCGAGCTCTTCCAGAAGCGTGGCGGCGCGCTCCGGGTTCCCGGCCGCCTCCGACGCCTCGGCGAGCATGACCTTCGCCTCCGCCTCGAGGCCCTTGTCACGGCCGGCCACGAGCCCCTCGAGTACCAGGATCGCCTCCGCGCCGCGCGAGAGCGCGATCAGAGTGCGGGCCTGGAGTAGCCGGGCCACGTTACCGATCGGCTGCGACCCGCCTGCGGCCGCGGCCTGCTCGAAGGAAGTCAAAGCCTCCGCGTACCGAGGGGCCGGCGGCTGGCCGTCCGCCCCGGCCGCGGGGGAAAATGCCTCGATCCCGGTCGCCAGCAGGCGATTCGCCTCCTCGGACGCGTGCTCGCGCATCGCGTTCCACGCGACGAACGCCAACACGAGCGCGACGGCGGCTCCTGTTCCGATCGCGACCCGCTTCCAGTGGACTTCCAGCCATTCGCCGAAGTCGAACACGCCGTCGATGAACTCGTCCTGCTTCATGTCTTTTTTCGTGATTTTCGCCGTCGCCATCGCTGGATCCTCGATTCATGCGGCCTGGTGGGCCTGGCAGGACTTGAACCTGCGACCTTGAGTTTAGGAAACTCCTGCTCTATCCGGACTGAGCTACAGGCCCGTCATGGGTAAGAGATCAGACTGAACACGTTGTCGGAGCGGAGAAGGTCTCGTCCGTTGAGAAAACAAAGTTCCACGAGAAAAGCATACCCGCAAACGCTGGCACCGAGCCTGTTGATGAGCCTTCCCGTCGCCGCCGCGGTGCCCCCGGTCGCGAGCACATCGTCAACGATCAGCACACGCTGACCCTTCTCGACGGCGTCTTCGTGAACCTCGAGCCGTCCCTGGCCGTACTCCAGCGTGTAATCCTCACCGGTGATGCGCCACGGCAACTTGCCCGGCTTTCTCACCGGGACGATGCCGAGTCCGTACTCATAGGCCAAGGCGGCCGCCAACATGAAACCCCGTGCCTCGATGCCCACGACCATGTCGATCTTGTCCTCGCGGAAGCGCTCCGCGAGCCGCTCGATCACGGTTCGAAAGGCCCCCCCATTCTTGAACAGGGTGGTGAGATCGTAGAAGACGATTCCCGGCTTCGGATAGTCGGGCACTTCGCGGATGATGTTTTTCAGGTCGGAGACCAGCATCCAAACACCGGCGGAGTCTGCGTGATATTCAAAGAAACGACATTGGTCGGGGCGATAGGATTTGAACCTACGACCCCCTGGTCCCGAACCAGGTGCGCTACCAGGCTGCGCTACGCCCCGACCCGAAGCGAAACCCGGGGAGGATAGCAGGGCGCCGCTAGGCCGTCCATCCGAACTTGCCCAGCAGCGGAACGAACCGGCACGGCCCGTGCTCTTCGCGATGCACTCCGGCCCCGTCCTTCACGACGCGAATCAGCGTTTGTTCTCCGCCGTCGCCCGCGCCGGCGGCCTTCGTGGCGATCGGGAGCACGAGCCGGCCACCGTCTTCGAGCTGCTCCAGGAGCGGTGCGGGAACCTCCGGCGCCGCGGCGGTCACCACGATCGCCCGATACGGGGCGAACTCGCTCCATCCGTAGCTCCCGTCGAAAATCTTGAAATGGACGGTCTCGATGCCCAGCGCGCGCACGGTCTCGCGGGCGCGTTTCGAGAAGGCGGCGAGACGCTCGACCGAATACACGTGCTCGAAAAGACGGCTCAAAACCGCGGCGTGGTAACCTGAACCCGATCCGATCTCCAGCACGCGACCGGTGCCGTCCGGCTCGGTCAACTCGCACATTCGCGCGACGATGAACGGCTGCGAAATCGTCTGCTTCTCGCCGATCGGAAGCGCGGCGTCATCGTACGCCTTTGCGCGCAGGGCCTCTTCCACGAACGGCTCCCTGGGGATTGTCCCCAGCGCGTCCAGCACGCGGCGGTTGGCGATGCCCCGCGCTTCGAGATCGCGGACCATGCGGGCGCGGCGGACGTCCCCGGCGCTCACGGTAGGGTCAGCCCCCATGCCGAGAGAATCCCACGCGACGGGTCGTGGGTCATGTCCGCGTGTAGGGGCGTGATCGAGACGTACCCCTCGCGTATCGCGACGTGGTCGCCGTCCGGCTCTTGCGAGGGCGTGGTGTCGGCGCCCGCGATCCAGAAGTACGGCCGTCCGGAGGGGTCGAGGCGCTCGACGGCGGCCGCGCGGTAGGTGCGTGTCCCCTGTCGCGTGATGCGGATGCCCCGCGGCGTGCCCCTCGGGACGTTGACGTTCAGCAGCACTCCGGGCGGTACTCCGTTTTCGAGCGCCTTTTCGGCGAGCCGCGCGGCGAGGGCGGCCGCGACCCCGTAGTCCGCCTGCCCCTCGGCGTCCCGTTCCACGGAAAAGGCGATCGACGGGACTCGCAGCAAGGTCCCCTCGAGCGCGGCGGCGACCGTTCCCGAGTAGGTGACGTCGTCACCGAGATTGACACCGCGGTTGATCCCCGAAAGAACCAGTTGGGGCGGCCGGCCTCCGGTCAGGTTGAACACGCCGAGATGAACGCAGTCCGTCGGCGTGCCGTCGACCTCGAACCGGTCTTCACCTCGCGAGCGCACCCGCAACGGCCGGCCGAGGGTCAGGGCGTGGCCCGCCCCGCTACGCTCCCTATCGGGAGCGACGACCACGACACGGCCGAGGCGCGACACGGCCGCAACCAGCGCGGCGAGTCCCGGGGCTTCGAACCCGTCATCGTTGGTGACGAGCAGGCAGGGGCGGTCATTGACGGTGCTCACGAGGCGGCATGGTCCGCGAAGAGCGCGTTTCCCGCAAGGACGAAGCCACCGCACCAAGCTTGTCCCGAGCCCTGCGGCGAACGGTCCCGATGACGTCCTAAAATTCGCGGACTCCACAGGAGGAACCCATGACCCTACTGAAGGACAAGAAAGCAGACCTGGCGGGACCCGGAATTTCGACCTACGAGGAGGTCGCGAAGATCTTGCCGGACGACTACCGGCCGGTCCTGGATCGGAAAGAGACGCAGCTTGCCCTCTCGGCGGTGAAACGATTCATCGAAGATGGCCTGTGTCTCGAGTTGAACCTCTTCCACGTCGAGGTGCCCCTCATCGTCACGAGAGAAAGCGGCGTCAACGACTACCTCGACCGGGACGGCTCGCGCACGCCGATCGAGTTTCCCTGCGGGCTCGGACTCGACAAGCGCCTGAACGGCCAGGTGGTCCAGGCCGCAACCAAGTGGAAGAGGATGGCGCTCAAGCAATTCGACTGCGCGATCGGCGAAGGGATCTGCACGGACATGCGCGCGGTTCGCAAGGACTACTTCCTGGATCACGACCACAGCGCCTACGTCGACCAGTGGGACTGGGAGAAACGCATCACCGCCGAAGATCGCAATCTCGACACGCTGATCGGAACGGTGCGCGGGATCTGGAAGGTTCTCAAGGGGGCGGAGGCGTTCCTCCATGCGAACTTCCCGAAGCTGAAAGACTCAGGCCATCCTAAACTGCCCGACGAGCTGACGTTCCTGCACGCGGAAGAGATCCTCGATATGTTCCCCGACCTCCCGCGCAAACAGCGCGAGACGCAGGTTCTTCAGAAGTACCCCGCGGTGTTCATCATCGGCATCGGGTCGGTCTTGAAGGATGGCTACCCGCACGAGATGCGGGCCGCCGACTATGACGATTGGGTCACGCCGACGGTTACGAAAAACGGACAGCAGTACTACGGGTTGAACGGGGACATCCTCGTGTGGAATCCCATCACCAAACGCCGCCACGAGTTGACTTCGATGGGCGTCCGCGTGACGAAAGAGACGCTCAAGCAGCAACTCGCGATCTCCGGTCAGAGCGAGTTCCTGAAGCTCCCCTATCACAAGGCGATCATGAACGACGAGATCCCGCTTTCTATCGGTGGCGGGATCGGCCAGTCGCGAACGACCATGCTCCTGCTGCAAAAGGCGCATCTCGGCGAGGTCAGCGTCACGCTTTGGCCCAAGCAGCTCAAGGATATCTGCGCGGCGAGAAACATCGTCGTTTTGGAGTAGAGACGGATCAGGGAACCGCTCGCGCCCCCTCGGGATCGAAGATCGCGGGATCGAGGGGGCGCTTTTCGTAGCTTTCAAACGCGAGGTTCGTCACGTTGGCGCCGCCAGCTGTCAGCAGGTCGCGGATCTCCATCGTCGCGATCCGATGCTTGTCGTCGTAGCTCGTGAACAACACGTCTTTCGCGTCCTTCCCGGAAGCCAGGGACAGGCGGAGTCGCCGCGCGAGCCCGTCATCCCGCCCGACCCACAACACGGCGGTCGGATAGGCGGATCCCGGTCGTTTGGCGGCGAGTTCGAGGACGCGGCAGGGAATTTCGCCATGGGAGCCCGCAATCGGCTCGTCTCCGGGTCGCAGACTCGCCTCGTACTCGTCGGCGAAACGTAGGCGCGCGATGTCGCCGAACGACGCCGCGCCCATCAACCGCTGGGTCTTGCTGACGGGGATCGGCCGCGACGCTCCGGGAACGATCAGAAAGACACGATCCCCCAGCGTGAGGATCTTCCTCCCCTGCTGTTTCCCCTCGCGAAACACGACAAGCGACCGGTCGGTGCCCTCGACGTAGAGCTGAAGGACGTTGGCGAGCGGTTTTTTCCCCCGCTCGTTCACGACAACGCGCAGGCGAATGACGCCCTCTGAAAACGCGTCGTGGGGCGCGTCGGCCTTGTGGAGCATCCCGGCGGGATCGACAGCCGGCGCACGACTCCCGGCGCTCGGACCGGCCAGGAGCAACGCCGTAGCCAGGGCGGCCCACCCGCTACACATGCGCGAGCGCGTCGATGATCGGCATCCGCGCGGCCCGGCGCGCGGGAAACCACGACGCCACGACGAGCGTGGCGGTCATCGCGACAGCCCCCGCGGCGTAGGCCGTCACGTAGAGGTTCACGTGCAGCGGCATCCCGTGAGAGACGCCGGGGGGCGGCGGAAGCGTCAGGCCGGCATGATTGAGGCCCGCGCGGATCGCCAAGGACAAGAGCGCTCCGCCGAGGCAACCGAACGCCGCGAGGATGAGCCCCTCCGCGACGAACATCCGCCGGATCGCGGAGGGGCGGGTCCCCAGGGCGCGAAGGGTCCCGATCTCGCGCGTTCGCTCGGCGGCGGCCATCATCATCGTGTTCGCCGCGGCGAGCAGCACCACGACGACGAGCACCAACCCCATGAAGCCGAAGATCCCCACGTAGAGCATGCGCACCTGGCGGTAGAACACCGCGAGCTCCTCCCAGGTCTTCCCCGCCACGTCGATGCCCGCGCGATGCAAGCTCTGTAGGAGCCTCGGCAGGGTGGCGGTTGCATCGGCGGGCTCGCGCAGGACGACCGCGAGCTTCGAGACGCGCCCGCTTGCAACGAGCAGGTCCGAGGCGAGGCCAAGAGTCGTCGCGAGGTACCGTTCGTCGAGCTCTTTGATCGGAATGTCGGCGAGTCCCGTCACCGTGGCGTCCACGGCGTTCAACACCCCTTCGGGTGTGGTGGCGAGCAGCGTGATCGTGTCCCCCGCCTTCACGTTCAAGGTGCGCGCGAGGCCGCTGCCGAGCACCACGCCTCGCTCGTTGGCATCCCCAAGCCACCTGCCGGATACGAGGAGCTTCGCGGTATCCATCGTGAGCGCCTCGGGGCCCGGATCGAGCCCCGTCCCTAAAAACGGCACCGATCGGTTGCCATTCGTGGCTAGGCCGACGAAATCGATACGAGGGAGTACGGCCTCGACTTCGGCGTCCGACTCGAGAAGCGCAATGGCCCGATCGCTCCCGGAAAGGCCGTGTTCGAGCGCGGCGTCCTCGCTGCCCGCGAAGAAAGCCGGATCGGCGAACTGCAGGTGGCCCGTACCGTTCCTGATCGTCCCGTCGCGCAAACCCTCGAACGACTGCGACATGAACCCGCCGGAGAGCGCGATCGCGGCGAAACCGAAAACAACGACCCCTCCGGTCAGCACGCTCCGCCTGCGGTTGCGCGCGACGTTTCTGAGGGCAAGCGCGACGAGGCTCATGGCGAGGACGGGGTCCCGGCGATCCGGCCGTCGCGCAGGGTGAGAACGCGTTGCGCCCGGGCGACGACGCGGGGGTCGTGCGAGGACAGGACGAACGCGACCCGGCGCTCTTGGTTGATGAGAGACATCAGGTCCAAGACGTCGTCGGCCGTTCGTGTGTCGAGGTTCGCCGTGGGTTCGTCGGCGAGGATGACTTCCGGTTCGTTCGCCAAGGCGCGCGCGATGGCAACGCGCTGACGTTGGCCTCCGGAGAGCAGGTCCGGACGCACGTCCGCTTTCTCCGACAGGCCGACGCGAGCGAGGAGTTCCGCGGCGCGACGCCGTCTCGCCTCGCGCGACACACCCTTCAACATCATCGGATATTCCACGTTTTCGGACGCGGTCAGCACCGCGACGAGGTTGAACGACTGGAAGACGAAACCGAATCGGTCGCGTCTCAGATCCGCGCGGGCATTTTCGTCCAGCATCGCCACGGGCGCACCGTCGAGGTCGAGACTTCCAGCGTCGGGCCGGTCGAGGAGCCCGAGGAGATTGATGAGCGTGGTCTTGCCGGAGCCGGACGGCCCTTGAAGGACGAGAAACTCAAAACGGCCGATCGTGATGTCGACGCCGTCGAGCGCTTTCACCGGCGTCGCGCCGAGCCAATACGTCCGCGCAAGACCGCGGCCGTCCAGGATCGTCTCCACTACTTGAGGGCTTCGACCAGAGCGGCGAGCATCTCGGGGCTGGACAGCAGCGCGTGATGGGATCGCTTGGAGCGCACGACGCCCGCGAAGCAGAGGCTGCCCGTCGGATCGTGCGACGAGCCCTCAGCGGTAAGCGATCGGGTCGCAACCATCGAGTCTCCCGGTTCGAACAGGATCGGCTTCAGGATCGCTCCGGTCCCCGGGGGCGGATCGAAGCGAACCTTCATCTTGCCCTTCTTCTTCGTCACCAAGGCGGTGCGCTGGACGCTCCTCGACAGCCCCGCAACGCCGTAAACCGTCGCCGGATTGGGAGTATCCGCACGTTGATCCAGCGCTGTCCGGAGGCGCGCGCTTCGCGCCAACTCCCGCGCGAGGTGCGCCCGAAGCACGTCGTGCGGTATCGCCGAAGCGTCGTCGGGATCGTCGACGACCGACCAGCCGAGACGCTCCCAATCGTCGGGATCGTCGAGACGGAACGGAAGGTCGCGTCCTTCCCTGTCGACGAGCGGGGGGAGGTCCGCCGGGATGACGTCGAACACCGCGGGGAAGGAGAAAAGGGTCTCCTTCGAAAAGGCGCCACGCCGACCGCTGCTGCTGTAGTAGATCCCCTTCTCGAGCCGCTTGAGCGCGATGAACGTCCCCTCGTTCGGCGTCGCGACGAGGAAGAGCGTCCCGATCTGCTGGTCTCCGGCCCAGGTCACGGGCGGTAGCGGTCCCTCCCGACCCAAGGCGACGTCGCCGTACATCAGCGCGTAGCGGGCGACCAGGCCCCCCAAAGAGTGACCGAGCACGATCGCGGGCGGCGTGCCCTCCGGGCTCTTCCGGTACAGCTCCGCAAGCGCGATGGACAACCGGCGCCCGCTCGTCTCGACGCTCTGGCGCCAGTCGTAGGGAAAGTAAAAGTACTCGCCTTCACCGGTGGGAGCGTTCCAATCCCCCGCGTGGTAGTCGAGGGCTTTGAGCTTCTTTTCTAGCCCGCCGTAAACGCGGACGGGGAACTTCATCCCCGCGACGCGCACGGCGCGAACGAGGCCGCCGGTCACGACCGGCGCGCTCTCCGGATCGTCGAGGGGAAGGGCGAGGCAGTCGGTTCCGCCGGGAATCGTCATCAGCCAGGCGTTGGGCCAGACCAGCTTCCCCGACACGGCGTCCACGAGCTCGGTCCCCGGCGCGCCGGGGACGACCACGACCGGGGCACGGAGCTCGGCGGCTTGGAGCGCGGAAGCGACCAGGAACAACGCACAAAAGACAACGAGCGCGAGGACGGTGCGGGCGGGGCGGATCGGCTTCTTTGGCGCGAGGATCATAGGGAGGCACGAGTCTAGGCCAGCGCCGAAGGGGAGGCAAGACGTGGTAGCGTCCGCGCCCATGATGCTGTCAAAGAGCCTGCTCTCCCGCACGGGACTGATCGTCGCGTGGGCGCTCCTGGTCGTCGTGCCGCTTCCCATCCGCGAGGTGATGTCTCCGGACGAATCCCGCTTCGCGCATCAGGCGCAGTCGATGAAATCCTCGGGCGAGTGGGTCGTCCCCTACATCGGCGACGACAAGAACGTCGACAAGCCTCCGGTCTTGTTCTGGTCGGTCGTCATCGCCTCGCTCCCGTTCGACCGGGTCAACGAAGCGACCTCGCGGGTGCCGTCCGCGATCGCCGCGCTCGTCGTCCTTCTCCTGACCGCGCGCCTCGGCCGCAGACTGTGGGGATCGGATGCGATCGGCTACGGCGGGGCGCTGGTGACCTTGACCGGCGTCGAGTTCTTCCAAAAGGCCCAGTGGTGCTCGTGCGACATGACCATGGCCGCGTTCGCCTTCATCGCGATCACGCTGTGGAGCGAAGCCCTTTTCGGCGAGCCCTCGCAGAAGCGTCCCCTGTTTTGCATCGCGGCGGGTTGGGCGGCCGTCGGATTCGGAATTCTCACGAAGGGACCCGTGGCGCTCCTCTGGCCCGTGTTCTGGATCGTTGCGGAGGCGATCGCGCGACGGCGCTTCCGGCCCCTTCTGCGCATCGCCTGGAATCCGGGGGTCGGCGTGGCGTTCCTGATCGTCGGTGCCTGGATCTACGGGCTCGGCGTGCGGGCCGGATGGGACTTCGTCTATGAGGCGACGATCCATCAGAACCTTCACCGCTACACGAACGCCTGGAACTCGGTGCAGCCATGGTGGTTCTACTCGTACCAAATGCCCGCCGACCTCGTCCCCTGGGTTGCATTCCTGCCGGCGGCGATCGCGTTCATCATCCGAAATCCGGCCTCCGGAAGCGACGAACGCGGGACCATCGCCGCGCGCACCGCCGCCTTGTTCACGCTGTTCGGCCTTTTCCTTTTTTCGGGCTCGTCGGGGAAACGGGGCGTCTACATGATGGAAGCGTTCCCCGCGATCTCTTTGGTCATCGCGGCTGCGGTGGTGCAGGCTGGCCTCGGCACGTTCGGCTTCGCCCTGATGGCCGTTTTTGGAATCGTGCTCGGCGTGGTCGCCCCGGTGGCGCTCGCCTCCGGGGTGGTTTCGATTCCTGAGGCCTTGTCCGTAGCCGCGGGGACCGGCGGCGCGATCGCGCTGGTCGTTTCGGGGCTCGCGTTGGCGGCGGGCGCCTCCTTCGGCCTCGTGCTGTTGCGACGGGGGCTTCGCGAGGCCGCCATCGCGAGCGCCATCGCCGGATCCTTGGTGGCGCTCTTCCTCGCCGGCACCGTCGGCGGCGCCACGTGGTCGCGCATGCAATCGGCCCGGCTGTTTTGCGAGCGCATGGACGCCGCGGCGCCCAGGGGCGAGCGCATCGCCGTCGACAACGCGAAGTTCGAGCAGTTCATGTTCTATACGCTGCGCAAGACGGCGGTCTATTGGTCCGACGAGGAACTGGTCGACGTCCTGACGAACGAGCGATCCCGCTACGCGATCCTCCTGCGTGAACGCTACGATCGCATGCGCGGCGCACGGCCGATCGATACCTTGTCCGTCCTGGCCGAGGGACGCATCAACCGCCACGAGTACGTCCTCCTCGGCCCTCCCGACGGTGAATGAGGGGACATTCTTATTTTTCGCAACAAAGCGGTATCCGGGGAGCTTTGTTGCGAAAAAGAAGAATGTCCCCAATTACTCGAGCATGGACTCCGACCTGTCGTCGACCGGCGGGCGAATGTTGTCGTTGGCCATCCGCATGCGAGCGCAACTGTTCCAGCGCAAGACCGCGTCGTCGTCTTCGGGGGGGCGCACCGCCTCGGCCCGTTCGTAGAAACCCATCGCCCTTTCCAGCCACTCGAACGCCATCGTTCCCGCCATGGGGTTCCCCGAGCGGAAGTGGGCTTTCCCCCGCCGTTCGCAGAGGATCCCCTCGTAGTAGGCGCGCGAGTACGCGTCGGGCAGTCGCGAGAGCAAGGCGCGGGCGCGGTCGAACGCCGGCTGGATGTGCCTTGGGAACTGATCGGTCAGCGTAAGGAACAGCGCCACGAGGGCCTCGGCGTTGTCCGGGTCTACGGCGAGGATGTCGAGGCAGATGCTTTCGGCCTGAACCGGCTGGTTGAGGAGGCGGTACCGGTGGGCTTTCTCGAGGGCGGCCGGGACCGCTTCCCGCGAGATCGGTTTCAACGTGAAGGTCTCTACCATGGATCACCTCACCACTGGAGCAGGCGGAACAACCGGCCCAACGGATCGTAGAACCGGTCGGCGACCCGCTCCTTGAGCGGAATAATGGCGTTGTCCGTAATGGCGATGTTCTCGGGACAGACGTTCGTGCAGCATTTCGTGATGTTGCAATAGCCGATACCGTGGAGGCGCTTCACACCGTCGGTTCGGTCGCCGACATCCAAGGGGTGCATTTCGAGGGCCGCCGTGTAGACCAGAAGGCGCGGCCCCACGAACCGCGAGTGTTCTTGGTGCTCGCGCAGGACGTGGCACACGTCCTGGCAGAGGAAGCACTCGATGCACTTGCGAAACTCTTGAACTCGCTCGATGTCTTCCTGCTGCATGCGCCAGGTGCCATCCGCGGCGTCGGGGGCGCGGGGCTTGAACTTCGGGATTGTCTTTTTGGCTTCGAAGTTCCAGGAGACGTCGGTCACGAGGTCGCGAACGGGCGGAAAAGCGCGCATCGGCTCCACCGTTACAGGAGATGACAGCGGTAGATCGGAGAGTCGGGTCATGCACATGAGCTTCGGCATACCGTTGATCTCGGCCGAGCAGGAACCGCATTTGCCGGCCTTGCAGTTCCACCTCACCGCGAGATCGTTGGCCTGATCGGCCTGGATCGCATGGATCGCATCGAGTACGACCATGCCCTCCTCGATCGGCGTGGTGTAGTTCACGAAGGCGCCGCCTTGGCGATCGCCGCGCCAAACACCGAAAGTGGCCTCGGGCTTCACGCGTTCTCCTCGATGATCCGTTTGAGATCGGAGCGCATTTCCGGGATCGGCTCGCGAACGACGGCAAGGCGCCCGTCGGGCCCCTTGCGGCAGACAGTGTTGAACGTGCCGAATTCCGCCACTTTGTCTGGATGATCGTCGCGGAAGTGGCCGCCCCGGCTCTCCTTTCGCGTCAATGCCGAGCGCGTGATGGCCGCAGCACAGGTGAGCATCGAGCCGAGGTCGATGGCCGTGTGCCAGCCGGGGTTGTACTCGCGGTTCCCGGCCGCCCCGACGGCCGCGGCCCGGATCGCGAGTTTCTCGATTCCCGCGAGCGCCTCTTCCATTTCGGCCTCGCGCCGCACGATCCCCACCTTGTCCTGCATGAGGCCCTGCAACTCGTGCTGGATGCGATACGGCGCCTCCCCCGCGTCGCCGCGCTGGAACGGGGCGAGCAGCGCGTCGGCCGCGGCGTCGATCTCGCTGTCGTTCACGCTTCGGGCTTCGTGGTGTTTCGCGAACGCGGCGGCATGCTCGCCCGCGCGCTTGCCGAACACGAGGAGGTCCGACAGAGAATTGCCCCCCAACCGGTTGGCGCCGTGGAGGCCGGCCGCGCATTCTCCGGCAGCGAATAGGCCCGGCACCGTCGACATCTGCGTGTCGCCGTTCACCCTGATCCCGCCCATGATGTAGTGCGTCGTCGGGCCCACCTCCATCGGCTCTTTCGTGATGTCGATCCCGGCCAGTTGCTTGAACTGGTGGTACATACTCGGGAGTTTCTTTTTGATGTGCTCCGCGGCCTTCGGGAGCCGCTTCGCGATCCAGGCGATGTCGAGATAAACGCCGCCGTGCGGGCTTCCCCGCCCGGCCCGGACCTCGCGCATGATGCAGCGGGCCACGTGGTCGCGAGTCAGAAGTTCCGGGGGGCGCCTCGCGTTCTTGTCCCCCTGCGTGTATCGCCAGCCCTCCTCTTCGTTGTCCGCGGTCTGGCCTCGATAGTTTTCGGGGATGTCGTCGAACAGGAAACGGCGCCCCTCTTTGTTGAGGAGAACGCCTCCCTCCCCACGCACGCCTTCCGTAACGAGGATCCCGCGGACGCTCGGGGGCCAGACCATGCCGGTGGGATGAAACTGGACGAACTCCAGGTCCATGAGGTCGGCACCGGCGTGGTACGCGAGCGCGTGCCCGTCCCCGGTGTACTCCCAGCTGTTGCTGGTGATCGTGTAGGCCCGTCCGACACCGCCGGTCGCAAGGACGATCGCTGGAGCAGCGTACACGCGAAGGTAGCCACGCTCGCGGTCGTAGCCGAACGCACCGGCGATGCGATCGCCGTTTTTCATAAGCGCGGTGATCGTGTGCTCCATGTAGACACGGATCCCGAGGTGGATCGCATGATCCTGCAGCGTGCGGATCATCTCGAGTCCGGTCCGGTCGCCCACGTGTGCCAGCCGCGGGTAGCGATGGCCGCCGAAATTCCGCTGCAGGATGCGGCCGTCCGCCGTGCGGTCGAACACCGCGCCCCACGCCTCGAGCTCGCGGACGCGCTCGGGCGCTTCTTGTGCGTGCAGCTCGGCCATCCGCCAGTTGTTGACGTACTGGCCGCCGCGCATCGTGTCCGCGAAGTGGACCTTCCAGTTGTCGCGGTCGTCGACGTTTCCCAACGCTGCCGCGACGCCGCCTTCCGCCATGACGGTGTGCGCCTTCCCGAGGAGCGATTTGCAGATGAGGCCGACCGAGGCCCCGGCCTCTGCGGCCGCGATCGCCGCGCGCAAGCCCGCGCCGCCGGCGCCGATGACGAGGACGTCGTGCTTTTCGGTGGGGTAGTCCGCCATCAGAAGAGTCTCCAGTCCGTCCAGATCCCCATCGAGCACATGCGGACGTAGATGTCGGAAAACGCCACGATGAACAAACTGAGCCAAGCCCATCGCATGTGCCCCCGGTTCAGGCAACTCGCGCAGTCGTAGAGCCGGGATCGTATGGGGTGGCGCGAAAGGGTGTCGAAGTGGCCGCCGATGCGATGGCGGAACGAGTGGCACCCGAACGAATACCCCGAAAGGAGAACGACGTTGGCTGTCAGGACGATCGATCCCACGCCGATGCCGAACCGCTCCTGGCCGGTTGCCGGGTCGAAAAACCAGAACGCGTGGTACGCGTCATGGGCGAGGAACATGAGAAGAGGCATCGTCGCGTAGAGGAAATAGCGGTGGGCGTTTTGCAGGATCAGCGGGAAACGGTTCTCGCCCCAGTAGCTCGATCGGGGCTCGCCGACGGTGCAGGCCGGCGGGTCGGCCCACATCGACTTGTAGTAGGCGCCCCGGTAGTAGTAGCAAGTGAATCGAAACAGTGCGGGGAACGGAAGGATGATGAGGGCGGGAGAAAATGGGAGCCATGGGGGCCACCATCCCGGCTTGCCGCCTAAGAGTGCGTGCTTGGATCCACCCCAGATTTCGGGCGAATAGAGCGGCGAGAGGTAGTTTCCGAAGTGGTAGTGCCCGTTTTGGAACGCGGCCCACGTCGCGTAGACCAAGAAGCTCGACAGGATCGTGAAGACCACCGAGGGCTGGACCCACCAGCGGTCGCGGCGCCTTGTTTCCATGAACCCGATCGTTTGCAGCGGGACCTCGAGACGCGCCATCGGCTCCCCCGCCTCTCTCACTTTCGGAGGCGGGCGAAGGATAAACGGATTCGGGCGAAAACACGCCAGACGCTTACAATCGCCCAGTGATTATTCTTGGCTTGTTCTTCCTCTCGGGGTTCGCGTCGCTCGGACTGGAGATCGTCTTCCGCCGGCAGCTCGCCCTTTACGTCGGAAGCGACGTCGCCGCGACGGCTCTGACCCTCGCGACGTTTCTCGGCGGGCTTTCCTTGGGTGCCGCGATCTTCGGCCGGGTGGCGGACAAAACGGCGCGCCCCTTACGTCTTTACGCGGTGCTGGAGCTTGGCGTCGGCTTCACGGGTATTGTCGCGGTCGCCGTTCTGACCTACGGCAGGGATCTCCTCCTTTCGCCGGTGCGAGCCGCCGGCCCGGGCCCCGCCGGATTCGCGGTGGCGGCGGCGATCGCCGCGGTGCTGCTGCTGCCGCCGACGATTCTGATGGGCGGGACGCTCCCCGCTCTGACGCGCCACTTGCTTCGAGGCGGCGGGCGGCTTTTGGGCCCGCTCGCCACGCTGTACGGCGCGAACACGCTCGGCGCGGCGTTCGGGGCGGCGCTCGCCGGGTTCATCTTGTTCGAAGCGATCGGCGTTTCGGCGACCGGCTGGCTGTGCGCTGGCCTCGCCTTTACCGTTGGGGCGGTGGCCATGGCACTCCCGACGAGACCCGGCGCGCCCCTCGAGGCGGCCGCATCGGAGACTCCGGATCGGCACCCCGCAAAGGGTGCGATCGTCGCCGCGATCGCCGCCCTCGGTGGCGCCGCGGCGCTCGGCTACGAGGTGGTTTGGACGCGACTCCTCGTGCTCCCGCTCCGCTCCTACGCCTACTCGTTCAGTCTCATGCTCTCGCTTTTTCTCGTCGGGCTCGTGATCGGGGCCCTGGTTCTCGCCCGGTTCGAAAGCCGCATCCAAGACGCGTTGAAGGCGCTCGCCGTCGTGCAACTCGCCTCGGGGGCGTTCGTCGCGGCGAGCGTCGTCTGGCTCCCCGGTATTTTGACCGCGCCGTCCGAGGGAGGTGGCTTTTCGGCGCTCCTGTGGAGTGGAGTGCTCCACGCCGGGCCGGTTGTTCTCCCTCCGACGATCCTTTGCGGCATGGCCCTTCCCCTCGCGATCCGCGTGTTCTCCGGAGCCGCCGGGAGCGCCGGAAGCGCCGTTGGAACGGTTTACGCGGCCAACACCGCTGGGGCGATTGCGGGGGCCCTCGTTTCCGGCCTCGTGCTGCTCCCGGCGTTGGGCGCGTCTCGCTCCTTGGCCCTTCTCGCAACGCTCGGCGCAAGCGCCGGCGCGATCGCCGCCATCCTCGCGTGGGGACGCACGGCGAGGGGGTGGGCGGCCGTCGCGATCGTCGCGGCGAGTGGACTCGTTGTCTTTTTCCCACCGCGTCCCTACATCGAGGCGTTTTCCCGCACCGGCCGATCGAAAGCAACGACCGGCGAAACGCTGTTCTACCGGGAAGGTGCAACCGACACCGTTGCGGTCGTGCGTCGCGAGTACGGCTTCCGCGATCCCGACGCCAAGAGCGTGCTCGTCAACGGAATCGCGATGACGGCGACGGTGAAGCCCGTCTGGCGGTACATGGCGGCCGAAGGCCACCTCCCCGCCCTGTTCGCTCCCACGCCGACGCGCGGACTCGTCATCTGCGTGGGGACCGGGATCACCCTCTCCGCGCTCGCCTCGCACGAGTCCGTCACCGCGATCGATGCGATCGATCTCAGCGAATCGGTGCTCGCGGCGCTTCCCATCTTCGACCGGGAGAACCGGGCCGCCTATCGTGACCCCAAGGTGCGGATCATGAACGCGGACGGACGGCACGTCCTCGCGCTGTCCGACCGGCGTTACGGAGTGATCACGCTCGAGCCGCCCCCGCCGATCGTGGCGGGATCGGTTCACCTCTACACGCTCGACTTCTACCGGTTGTGCCGCGCGCGCCTGGCTTCGGGAGGTGTGGTGGCCCAGTGGCTCCCCCTTCACGCGCAGAGCCTCGCTTCGGCGAAGGCGACGGCCCGGACGTTCGTCGAGGCCTTCCCTTACGTTCAACTCTGGATGCCGTCGATCCGCGACGCGGTTCTCATCGGCTCCGATCAACCGCTGCGCCTGAACCTCTCGAGCCTGCGGGCGGCCTACGCATCTTCGACGACCAAAGCGAGCCTCGACGACGCCTACTTCGAAACCCCGGAAGCTCTTCTCGGGACCTACCTCCTCGATCGTGCCGGGGTTGCGCGTTGGTCCGCCGGCGCCGACCTCATCACCGACGACCGGCCCTGGATCGAGTTCTTCCGCCGGTACGGCCGCACGATGTCGGATGGCGAGATCGCCACCCTGCTCGCACAGCCACCAGGATCCATCGACGAACTCCTCGGAAACGACGCCGATCCGGCGCTTCGATCCGCGGTCGCTTTAGAGCGCGACGCTCACCTTTTGTACGTGCGCGCGGGGATCGACAAGGACGCGGAGCGCTCGCGCGAGGCCGCCTTGGCGACTCGCGCAACGCGCTTTGGCCTCTACCGGTTGGGATGCGACGAACCTCAACTCGACGCCCTGCGCGCGGACCCCGCGGGGGAAGCCGCGTGGCGCAGGCAGGCCGAGATGTGTCGTAGGCTCGTCGAAGGGCCGCGAGCGGGCGGCTAGTTCGGCCCTGCCTTGGCTGCGCTCTTCGCGCAGCGAAATCCGATGTGGCTCATGCCGGTGTCGGTCGAGGAACCGCGTCGGGCGCTGGGCCGATAGCCTTCGCTGTAGTCCGCATTGCAGAGAAAAGACCCGCCCTTGACGACTCGTTCCTGCTGGAGGGGATGCCCAGGCGAGTAGCTCGAACTCGGACCGATGGGGTTGACGGTGTTCCCTGCGAGCTTGGCACGGGCGAGCGTATCCACCCGGTACCAATCGCTGCACCAGTTCCAGACGTTGCCGCCCATGTCGTAGAGGCCGTAGCCATTGGCGGGGAAGGTCTTGACGGGCGAGGTGCCGGCGAAGCCGTCTTCGGCGGTGTTTTTTTCCGGGAAAACGCCGGTCCACGTGTTGGCCATGAATTTCCCGCCGGGTTTGAACTCGTCGCCCCAGGCGAAACGTTTGCCCGCGAGGCCGCCGCGGGCTGCGTATTCCCATTCGGCCTCGGTGGGGAGCCGCTTGTCGGCCCATGTCGCGTAGGCAACCGCATCATCCCAGGCCACGAGAACGACCGGGTGATCCTCGCGGCCCGCAAGATCGCTCCCGGGGCCCTCGGGACGCTGCCAGCTGGCACCCCGCGTCCAGTCCCACCAGCTCTCCTCGGCTCTCCTATCGATCGCGCCAGGCAGCGGCGAGAACGTCACGGCCCCCGGCTGCAACTGCTCGTCGGTGGGTCTTGGCGTGTTGGGTGGGACGGTATTTTTCAACTCGTCCCAATCGATCGGTCGCTCCGCGATCGTCTTGTAGCCGGTCGCCTTGACGAACTTCAGGAACTGAGCGTTGGTCACGTCGGTGGCATCCATCCAGAAACCATCGAGGGTGACCTGCACCACCGGTTGCTCGTCCCTCGCGCTGCCGGGAAGCGTGCTCCCCATGGCGAAGGTTCCGCCGGGAATGAACACCATGCCCGGTGGAGGCGCCGATTCGGCGAAGGCCGTCCCGGCAACGCAGGCGGCGAGAACGAGCAGATGGAGACTGTTCTTCATGATGTGAGCTCCGGTGCGCATGGTAGCTGTCAGCCAAGTCTCGATCGCCATCGCGCTGGGCGCCGCTTCGCGTGCATACAAGCCACGACGACCACGGTCTCGCCGTAGAAGCGAAAAAAGAGTGCATACGGAAACCGTCGCGGAACCAGCGCCCGGCGCGTATCGCGGTGCAGCACTGGGAAAGCTTCGGGTTGAGTTAGGACGAGATCCATCGTCGATCGCAACGCTAGAAGGAACTCCGAGCCAAGACCCGCGCGCTGCGCTTCGTACCAAAGGAAGGCATCCTCGATGTCGGCCGCTGCGGCCGGCCGAAGGACGACCTCAGTCACCGCAATCGGCCTTCGATTTCCTTCACGACCCGCTCCCAAGGGATCCCGGTCGCGCCATCCCGATCGAGTTCGTCAAGTCGCCGATCAAGCTCTCTTCGCTGCCAGTCGGCAAGCGGCACAGCGTTCGGGTCCGCGGCAAGACTGTCCCATACATCTTCAAGCAGGCGGAGCTTCTCTTCTGGGGTCAGGTCGCCGAGATTCAACGCTGGGAGCGACATAACGAGAGTATACGGCCGACCTCGCGGTGAGACCGCTGCTGGCGGCGAAACGGGTTGCGTGATGTTAACTCCACGCGACTCAACGATGGTCACAGCCGTCAAGGCGCGCGCCTAGGGCGCCTCTCTCCAACTCCGAACGAATCGGCCGGTCGAGGAACACGCACCTGGGCGGTTGCAAGGACGGAGTTCACGCAGGACTCATTTTCGCCCTGCTTTCGTTGAATCAGGGGGGTCCAAAAGCCCCGCCCAGTTTGCGATCGTCGATCCTGGGCCGTTCTAGGAGGCCGTTTTTTAGCGCCGAAGGCCTTCCGGCAGGCGAAAATGACGACAAGTCGAAAGAACTGGCGGAACAGCAACCTTATTTAGGACGCCCGGGTGGGCGGGTCAACTTCCCAGGCCGTTTTCGGGAAGCCAGGACCTTGCACGATGTGCACCCGTAGGTGGTCGAACGATCGAGAAGCGGCGTCCCGCAGTACGCGCACCGGCCCGACGCGTCACCGGCCAGCCTGGCGAATGCAACGAACAGGTCTTCACCCTGCTCCCCGGCGGCGTGAACGGCGCGCAGGAAGTCGCGAGCGCACGCTGTCGAGCGGCGCGGCTTCTCCCTGAACGGTTCGTGACGAACCGGACGTTTGGCGGCAGTGAGCGCTTTCGGCAACGGCGGGCTGTCGTAATCGGAGAGCCTCAGAAGTTCCCGCCGATACGCTTTCACGGCCTCCACGCTCACGCTCATCTCTGCCGCCACGTCGTGAACGGTCGGCCCATAAGGGCGATCCTCGCTACGCAGTGTGGCGTAGAGCTCGAGCGCGCGCAGGACAGGACCGTCGAGTCTGGGGAACGGCACGGCGGATGCGCCGCTCGCCTTCCATGCTTGGTACTCGCGCCAGAACTTCAGGAGGCGCCGCTGGCCGTCGTCGCGTGCTCGGGCATTCCACTCGGTCCGTTCGGCTTCCTGCGTGGGCCCCTGCGCCGCCATCGAGCTCGAACCGTCGAGAAGCGCATCGATGAGCTTGCGGAGCGCGGCCACCTCCGCGTCGAGTCTTGCGCCGGTGACGCCCGGCCTGGCCACGGCGACGCGCTCACGAAGTCGAGCCGGCTCCTCGCGCGCTTCGGCGAGTTGGGCGAGGAGCTCAGGTGTAGAGGCGTGCTTGGCCATCGGCTTCCCGTCGCGATTTCGAAAAGTGTCAACGCTGAAAACTGAGTTGGTCGGGGCGAGAGGATTTGAACCTCCGACCACTTGCACCCCAAGCAAGTGCGCTACCAGGCTGCGCCACGCCCCGACCCGGACGGAAGCCGCGGCATCTTAGGAGACGAGTCGGAGAACCGTCAATACGGACCGGGAGGCCGCCCTACGTCTCGATCGCGGCTTCGAGGCGCGCGGCGACGCGGTGGGTGCGGTCGCGCAGGGCTGTGAGTTGCTCGTCGGATCGGGCCAACTCCCCTTTCAGGTCCGTCAATGCAAGAAGAGCCTCTTCGTAGAGACCGCGATAGCGTTCTTGCTCTTCGCCGGCGGCGCTTCGGGGCGCTTCGGGAGATTCAGGACGGCTCTCGCCAAACAGCGAGGAGGGCTCGACGGGCTGGGCCTCTTTGGCGGGGGCGGCTCCAGGCGCCGCGCGACGCGAGCGCGACTTTCCGGGCGTGGGCTCGACGATCGTCGTGCGGTCGTCGTCGATCGCCTTCCTTGCGCCGGCGATCGTGTACTCCTCCTGGTAGAGGAGCTTCTTGATGCGGAAGACGAGATCGATGTCGGCGCGGCGGTAGACGCGCTGACCGCTACGGTTTTTCTCACCGGCGAGCTGCGGGAACTCGCTCTCCCAGAATCTCAACACGTAGGGCTGCGTGTCGGTGATCTGACACACCTCGGCCGCCTTGTAGAACAGCTTTTCGGGAATCTCGGTCGTCGTTTCTTCCATGGCGTCGCTCCGGCCGGAGTATAGGGCTCCGGGGCTTGGGCTCACAAGACGTCTTTGACCCCTTCGCGGCCGTAGTCGTCCTCGATCCGCACGACGTCTTCGAGCTCGGGGGTTGAGACTTCGAAAAGCAGCGTGTCGGTCACGGCGCGGAACCGGTGCACGGTTCCGGGAGGGATGTGCCGTGAGTCCCCCGGCCCCATCCTCACGACCGTCTGCTCCTCGCCACGGCCGAGGACGAGGTCGAGCGAGCCGGACTGAACGTAAAACGCCTCGTCTTTCTTCTCGTGGTACTGGAGGCTTAACTGCGAGCCGGCCTTGATGAACAGGGCCTTTCCCGCGTAGCGGTCAGTTCGCACGAAGCGCAGCTCGTAACCCCACGGTTTGTCGACTCGTGAAACGCTCATGCCGGTTTCTCCTCAATCTCGCGCGCGGCGCGAGCGATTTCGGTGGCCCGGATCGCCTCGCGCACGCGGGGTACCGCGCGGGGCGGGCACGATAACTCGCGAAGCCCCAGGCCCAAGAGGGTGGGGACCAACTCGGGACTTGCCGCCATCTCGCCGCACAGGGAGACCGGGCGATCGCAGGCGCGCCCCGCGCGCACGACGAAGCGCAGCATACGCAGCACCGCCGGATGCAGCGGCTCGTAGAGCGCCGCCACCGAGGGATTACTGCGATCGACAGCCAAGGTGTACTGGATGAGATCGTTCGTTCCCAGGCTCATGAAATCGACCTCCCGGGCCAGGAGGTCGGCGGTCATCGCGGCGGCCGGTGTTTCGATCATCGCGCCCAAGGGTACGTCGGCGCGGCAGAGCACGCCCGCCGCTCGCAGCGACGCCGCCTCGCGGGCGATGATCCGGCGCACCTCCCGCACCTCGTCGACGGAGGTCACGAGCGGGAGAAGAACGCGGAGGTTGGCGTGAGCCGCGGCGCGAAGCAGCGCTCGCAACTGCGGCACGAAGATCTCCGGCCGCTTGAGGCACAGCCGTAGGCCCCGCAAACCCAAAACGGGATTCGGCTCGCTGCGCTCGAGCACCTCGTGGAAGTACTTTTCGCCGCCGAGGTCGAGCGTGCGGACGACCACCGGATGCGGAGCCACCCGCAGGGCGAGATCGCGGTAGGTCCGGTAGTGATCGTCTTCGTCCGGAAGTCGCGGCGCGCGGTCTACGAAGAGAAACTCGGAGCGGTACAGCCCGATCCCGCGCGCACCGAACCGTATCGCCACGGCCGCTTCGTCCGGGAACTCGATGTTGGCCCGCAAGACGATCTCGACGCCGTCCTTCGTGACCGCCGGGAGGTCCCGCATCGCGGCCCACGCGTCCTCGCGCGACACCCAGAGATCGTGTTGCGTTTTGGCGTCGCTGAGGCGCTCCGGGTCGGGATCGACGACGACCTCCCCCCGATCGCCGTCGACGACGACGAGGGCGCCCGCGCGGACGCTCCGCGCGGCGTCCCCCAGGCCGATGACCGCGGGAAGGCCAAACGCCTGCGCCAGGATCGCGGTGTGGCTCGTCGGCCCGCCGAGATCGGCGACGAGTGCGACGACGCCATCCCGAGCCAGGGCCACCGTGTCGGAGGGGCCGATCGCGGAAGCGACGACGACGATGGGGCCGTCGGGTGGCGGGGCGTCCGTTCCCGGAACGGGCTCGAGCAATCTCACCAGCCGTCGCTGCAGATCCCGCAAATCGCCGGCGCGGTCCCTTAGGTAACGGTCTTCGATGCTCTCGAATCGCGCCAGGTACCCGTCGATCGTCGCGTGGACGGCGAAGACGGCCGATACGCCCTCCGCGCGAACGCGGTGTTCGACCTCGGCGACGAGCGCGGGGTCGTCCACGAGCATCGTTTGCGCATCGAGGATGGCGGCGTAGCTCTCACCCAGGGTGGTCATCAAACGGGCCTTCAGGCCGCGCAACTCGGCGCGCGCGTTTCCGCGGGCGGATTCGAAGCGTTCGATCTCGGCGGATGGGGTCGACCCCAGGGAAACGTCGCGCCGCGGCACACCGGTGGCCACAGGTTGCCATGGGAGGGCCCGGCCCAACGCGACGCCGGGGGAAACGCCCAGCCCGCGAAAGACCTGAACCACTACGCCTCCTCTCCGAAGCGCGAGCGGATGAGTCCGGCAAGCTGCGCACCCGCCTCGACCTCGTCTTCTCCTTGGATCGAGAGGTGGAGCTTGGTCCCCTTCGAGGCGGCGAGCGTCAAGAGCCCGAGAATCGACTTTCCGTCGACCCTCGTGCCCTCCCGGGACACGGTCACGCGGGAGACGAACGCGCCGGCCAAGTGCACGAATTTCGCCGCCGCCCGCGCATGCAGGCCCAGGCGGTTGACGATCGTGACGTCGAGCTCGTTCATCGACTGGAAGCGTCCTCAGGACCGGCCCGCTTTTCCAAGACCTCGGAGGCGACCTGAATGGCGTCTCGTCCCTGCTGCGCGATCCGTCGGACCGTTTCGTCGAACCCGTCGAGGACGTGCAGGTTGGCGAATTTGATCAGCATGGGGAGATTGACGCCGGTCACGATGTCGATGCGCCCGGGTTCCAGGAGCGACAGGGCGACGTTGGACGGCGTCCCCCCGAACATGTCGGTCAGGATCAAGACCCGCCCGTCGACGGCGACACGACTGATCCCTTCCTCGATCCGCCGCCTCGCGTCCGCGACGTCGTCGTCCCAGCCGAGCGAGACGGCCGCGAGCTTGGAAACGTCCCCGACGATGCGGCGGGCGGCTTGTTCAAGCTCGTCGGCAAGACGTCCGTGCGTGACGATGAGCAGTCCGGGGGCGCCTTGCTTCATCCGTGTCACTCCTTCCCGAGATCCCGGTGCGTGACCGACACCGGCACGCCGTTCTCGACGAAATGTTCCCTGACGCCTTCCGCCAGCGCCACGGAGCGGTGCTTGCCTCCGGTACAGCCGATCGTGATCGTCAGGTAGCTTTTCCCCTCCGAAACGTAGTGCGGGATCAGGAAGTCGAGAAGTTCCTCGAGGCGGGAGACGAACTCCTTGGCCTCCGGGCGCCCGTCCAGGAACGCCCGGACCTTTTCGTGCCTGCCGTCCAACGCCCTGAGTCCGTCGACGAAGTACGGGTTCGGAATGAACCGGACGTCGAAGACGAGATCGGCCTCGGCCGGCACACCGTATTTGAAGCCGAACGATACGATGTGGACGTTGAGGGACGTCGCCTCGTGGTGCGTCGCGAACGCGGCCTTCAGGAACGATCGCAACTCGTGAGCGTTGAACTGGCTGGTGTCGATGATCCGGTCCGCGACATTGCGAAGAGGAGCCAGGATCGCGCGTTCGTCCTGAATCGCCTTCTCGAGCGAGCCGCCGGGATCCTGCATCGGATGCGGACGCCGCGATTCGCTGAAGCGGCGTTTCAGAATCTCGTCGGTGCACTCGAAAAACAACAAGGTAACCGGTGCACCGGCCGCCTTCAACGCGTCGAGCGTCTCGGGAAACCCCGCGAGGAACTCGCGCTCGCGGGCGTCCACGACGATCGCTCCGCGCGGGATGGAGCCGGCGGTGCGCTGCAGCAGCTCGTAAAACTGGAAGATCAGGTTGACCGGGAGATTGTCGACGCAAAAGAAAGTCATATCCTCGAGGCCGCGCGCGGCGAGTGACTTCCCCGAGCCCGAGAGCCCCGTGATGACGACGAGACGCTCCATCATCGTGCTTCTCCGTCACCCGGCTCACGGTCACCGAGGGGTCCGGATGCATCGTCGTCGTCCGTGGGTTTCATGCGCTCACCGAGCCTGCGGGCCAGTTCGCGCGCCGGGTGATAGCCCTTGAGCTTCAACAGGTGGTTGCGCGCCGCGACTTCGATGAGCACCGAGAGGTTGCGGCCCGGCCCCACCGGCATCTCGACGTACGGGAGCGTGATGCCGAGGATCTCGTATGCGTTGTCGTCGAGCCCGAGCCTGTCGTACTTTTTCCCCGGTTTCCACGGGTCGAGCTTGAGTACGAATTCGACGAATTTCCTGAGCCGCACCGAGGCGACGCCGAATAGGTCTTTGACGTTGATGATGCCGACGCCGCGCAGTTCCATGTGATAGCGCGTCAGCTCGGGACCGGTGCCCACGAGCGTGTCGCCGAGCCTCTTGATCTCCACGATGTCGTCCGACACGAGCCGGTGCCCGCGCATGACGAGGTCGATCGCGCACTCGCTCTTCCCGACGCCGCTGTCTCCGATCAAGAGCACGCCGAGCCCGTAGACATCGAGCAGCACGCCGTGAACCACCGACCGCGGAGCCAACCTGTCCTCGAGATAGCGCGTCAGACGCTCGATCGTCGTCGAGGAGGACAGCTCGGTGCGAAGGAGCGGCACACCCTGGCGCTCCGTCTCGTCCAAGAGCTCCTCCGGCGGCTCGAGCCCCGTCGTCAGCACGAAACAACTCACGCCCTGCCGGCACAGCTGCGAGACGATGCGCGATCGCTCGGCCGGAGCGCGCTCGGTCAAGAAACTCGTTTCGGACTTGCCGAGCACCTGGATGCGTCCGGGGTGGATGTACTCGAGGAAACCCGCCAGCGCGAGTCCCGGCTTCTGGATCCGAGGACGATTGACGGCGTTGGCGATTCCGTCTCCGCCCGACAGCAGCACAAGACCCAGCGAGGCCGCGTCGTCGTCGGTGAGAAGCTCGCCGACGCTCAAAGAGGGAATCGTGCTCTTGTCGTGATCGCCCATGTGTGAAGACTCCGGATGGCGCACCCACGCGCTCCCCGGATTCTAGCAGGCAGACCCGCTCGGTCCTCTGCAAGCGCTTGACGCCCCCGGCAGCCCGGTGGCATAGTCCGCCGCCACCCTCCTCATGGAGAGCGCCATGGCTGATAAATCAATCGTCCACGTCATTGGCACGGGAACCATCGGGGAACCCCTGATCGGGCTCCTCACCCTGATGAAGGGACCGCTCGGGATCGAAGAAGTGACGTTCCACAAGCGAACGCCGCTCCTTCACGATCGATCGAAGGTCGTGAACCTGATCAAGCGCGGCGCGAAACTCTGCGTCGACTCGGCGGCGGCCAAGGGGTTCCGCGACCTCGGCATGGAACCGGCCTACGAGTCCATGGAAGCGCTCGAGCGCGCGGCGGTCGTGATCGATTGCACGCCCTCCGGCGTCGGAATCGCGAACAAGAACGAGTTCTACAGCAAGTTTACCCACAACACGCGCGGCTTCATCGCGCAGGGAAGCGAGTTCGGGTTCGGAAAGCCCTACGCCCGCGGCATCAACGACAGCGCGCTACGACACGGGGAAGACCAGTTCATCCAGGTCGTCTCCTGTAACACGCACAACCTGTCGATCCTCATCCACACCCTCGCGATGCAAGACGGCGGCCCCGGCAATCTCGTCGATGGACGGTTCGTCTGCATGCGCCGCGCCTCCGACCTGTCCCAAGACGACAGCTTCGTGGCCTCACCGGAAGTCGGCAGGCACAAGGACCCGCGCTTCGGCACGCACCACGCCCGCGACGCGTGGGCGCTGTTCAACACGATGGGCCACGACATGAATCTGTTCTCGTCCGCCGTCGTGCTGAACACGCAGTACATGCACATGATCTTCTTCGACATCCGGGTCAAGAACCCAACGACCACGGCGCAGCTGCTGGAACACGTCAAGAAGAACGACCGGATGGCGATTACGTACAAGAGTTCGGCGAACACGGTGTTCTCGTTCGGCCGCGACTACGGCCACTTCGGACGCATCTTGAACGTGACGGTTGTGGCGTGGCCGACCGTGGCGGTGCGCGACGGAACGGAAATCGTGGGTTACTGCTTTACGCCCCAAGACGGAAACTCGTTGCTCTCGTCGGTCGCCGCCGCGACCTGGTTCCTCTATCCCGCGGAGTACGAAAAGAGGATCCAATGCCTGAGGCCGTACTTCTTTGATGAAGTCTGACCGTCACTCCCGGAGCTTCGTGATCGCCTCGGTAAGCTTCGGTAGAACCTCAAAGACGTCGCCCACGATGCCGTAGGTCGCCACCTTGAAGATGGGCGCCTCGGCGTCTTTGTTGATCGCGACGATCACCTTCGACGACGACATCCCGGCGAGGTGCTGGATCGCGCCTGAAATGCCGCACGCGACGTAGAGGCTCGGCGAGACCACCTTGCCCGTCTGGCCGACTTGATGCGCATGGGAGATCCACCCCGCGTCGACGACCGCTCGCGACGCCCCGACCGCGCCGCCCAGGGCGGCCGCCAGGTCACGGATCAGTCCGAAGTGCTCGGGGCCCTTCAGGCCGCGACCGCCGCTGACGACGATGGCGGCCTCGGCGACGTCTTGCTCTTGGGCCGCGGGGATCGTCAACCGGACCACCCGCGCGCGCTGCGGGACGGAAGCCGGGGCAATCGCAACGACCTCGACCCCCCGCGCGCCGAAGGCCTCGGCAGGAAACACGTTCGGACGCAGGGTGGCCATCGACGGCCGCGCGTCCGGCACGGAAGCCCAGGCGTAAGCTTTTCCCGAGTAGACCGGGCGCTTCCCCCGCAACCTGCCCCCCGCCGTGCGCTCGATCTCGACGACGTCGGACAGCAGCCCGGTTCCCAAGCGTGCGCAGGCGCGGGCGGCAACGTCTCGGCCGAGGCTCGTGCCGGCGACGATAATCGTGTCGGCGGCGCACTGTTTCGCCACGTCGGTCAGGGTTGCTGCATAGACCTCGGGAACGTAGAGGTCAACCGACGCATCATCGACCGCAAACAGTCGATCCGCCCCATGCACCCCCGCGAGTTCGGAGACCGTGGCCGCGCCCGCGCCGAAGGCGAGCCCGGCGACGGCATCCCCTGTCTCATCGGCGAGGCGTCGCGCCGTCGACAGCGCCTGGAGACTCGCCGCCTTCAATTCGGAACCACGGCGCTCGAGCAGGACGAGAACGGTTCCCATCAGATCACCTTCGCTTCTTCGCGCAGCAAGCGCGCCAACGTGCTCGCGGCTTCGGCCGGGTCTCCCGTGAGGAGACGTCCCGCCGGACGCGCCGGCGGCAGTTCGAGCGCCTCGCGGACCACCAAGGGAACGGGAATCGTCACGCCAAGCTCGGCCGTCGTCCGCGTGGCGAAGGGCTTCTTCTTGGCGGCCATGATGCCGCGGAGCGAAGGGTAGCGCGGCGCGTGCTCCCCCTTGTCCCAAGCGATGACGGCAGGGAGCTCGCCCTCGACGACCTCGACCGCACCCTCGATGCCGCGCTGGGCGGTGAAACGCGTGCCGGCCAGGGAGAGCTCGAACACGGCGCCCGCATGCGGACGATCCAGGAGTTCCCCGAGCATCGGACCGACCTGCCCCTCGTCGTCGCCGACTCCGGTTTTTCCGGTGAAGACGAGATCAGGGCTCTCCTCGCGGATCGCCGCCGCCAAAACGCGCGCGCGGGTCAAGGCATCCGCGGTCGCCAAGGACTCGCCGCTTGCGTGAATCGCCCGGTCGGCGCCCATCGCGAGCGCCTGTCGAAGCGATCCTTGAACACCGTCATCGCCCGCTCCCAGAACGACGACCTCGCTCGCGCCCCCGGCCTCCTTGATGAGCAGCGCCTCTTCGAGGGCGTACTCGTCGAACGGGGAGACGGTCATCTTGACGCCGGCGAGATCGGGGTTCTTCCCGTCCGGTCCGACCTTGATTCTTGCCTCCGTGTCGGGGACGTGTTTGATGCAGACCAGAATTTTCATAAGTTCACCGAAAGGGGGCTCCCCCTGGACTCAGGCGTCGTGCCGCTTCAGCAGGAGCGAAGCGTTCGTGCCTCCGAATCCGAAGGAGTTGTTGAGCGCTGCCCGGATCGGCATCCGGCGCGCGGTGTTGGGAACGCAGTCGAGGTCGCAGGAGGGGTCGGGTGTTTCGTAATTTATCGTGGGCGGTACGATCCCGTCGCGCACCGCCAAGGCGGTGATCGCGCTCTCCAACCCTCCGGACGCTCCGAGAAGATGGCCCGTCATCGACTTCGTCGAAGCGACGGCCATCTTGGGCGCGTGAGGCCCGAAGACGGTCTTCACGGCGAGAGTCTCGATCGCGTCGCCGACCGGGGTGGAGGTTCCGTGCGCGTTGATGTAATCGACCTCGGTCGGCTCTATGCCGGCGTCGCGGAGTGCGCCGCGCATCGCGCGGGCCGCCCCGTCGCCGTCCGGGGACGGCGCGGAGATGTGGTACGCGTCGCCGGACATACCGTATCCCGCGATCTCCGCGTAGATCGGCGCCCCCCGTGCGATCGCGCTTTCCCGCTCTTCGAGCACGAGGATTCCCGCGCCCTCGCCGATCACGAATCCGTCGCGGCCGGCGTCAAACGGGCGGGACGCCCTCTCGGGTTCGTCGTTGCGCGTCGAGAGCGCCTTCATGGCGCAGAATCCTCCGACGGCCAACGGGACGATGACCGCGTCGGTCCCGCCGGCGATCATCGCGTCGGCGTAATCCTCGCGGATGAGCCGCATGGCCTCTCCGATCGCGTGATTCCCCGTGGCGCACGCGGTCGCGCAGGCCAGGTTGGGGCCCTTGGCGCCGAAGAGGATCGAGACGTGACCCGCAGCGAGGTTGACGATCATTCCGGGAATGAAAAACGGCGAAATCCTGCGCGGCCCCTTCTCGAGATAGAGCCTGTGGGTTTCTTCGAAAAGGGGCATGCCCCCGATGCCCGAACCGATGTAGACCCCGACGCGTGGGGCGTTGCCCTCATCGACCTTCAGACCGGAATCGGCCATCGCTTCTTTCGACGCGGCGATCGCAAAGTGGATAAAGGTATCCATCTTCTTGACTTCTTTCCGGTCGATGTAGTTGTCGGGTTCGAAGCCCCGCACCTCGCCCCCGATCCGGCACGAGAACGCGGAGACGTCGAATTTGGTGATCGGCCCGATACCGCTCTTGCCGGCGACGAGCGCCGCCCAGGTGGACGGCGTGTCGAGGCCGAGCGGAGAGACGATCCCCACCCCGGTGATGACGACGCGGCGGCGCACGCTCAGGCCTTGGCGTGGGCCCCGATGTAGTCGATGGCCTGCTTCACGGTCGTGAGCTTTTCGGCGTCTTCGTCGCTGATCTCGAGTTTGAATTCTTCTTCGAGAGCCATGACGAGCTCGACGACATCGAGGGAATCAGCCCCCAGATCGTCCACGAAGTGGGCCTCGGGCTTGACCTCTTTTTCGTCGACACCCAACTGCTCAACGATGATGTTCTTGACCTTGTCTTCGATGGAAGCCATCGCTCTGATCCTCCGTCGCAATAAATCGCGATTGGGTCCGCTGCTGCGGTCCGATCGCGGAGCCCACTCACATGTACATTCCGCCGTTGATATCCAAGGTAATTCCGGTCACGTAAGAGGCGTGTTCGCTGAGAAGGTACGTCACCCCCGCGGCGACGTCCTCCGGCCGGCCGAGACGTTTCAGGGGGACTTGCGCCAGAAGCGCCTCGCGTTGAGCCTCGGTCAGCGCCGCCGTCATGTCGGTTTCGACGAATCCCGGGGCCACGCAGTTCACCGTGATGTTCCGGGAGGCCAACTCCCGGGCCAGCGAGCGGGTAAACCCTTCCGTTCCGGCTTTCGCCGCGGCGTAGTTCGCCTGGCCTGGGTTTCCTATGCGAGCAACCACCGAGGTGATGTTCACGATTCGTCCGTACCGCGCTTTCACCATGGAGGGGACCAGCGAACGACAGATGCGATAGACCCCTGAGAGATTCGTGTCGATCACCTCGTTCCAATCCTCCTTCTTCATCCGCATCAGGAGGTTGTCCCGGGTGATTCCAGCATTGTTCACGAGGAGCGGGATTGTAGCATGTTCCTTCAGGAGGTCCGCCATTGCGGCGTCGACCGATCGATCGTCCGCGATGTCGAGCACGAGCGGCCGCGCGCGCCCTCCTTTCGCCACGATGTCGTCGGCGGTTCGACCCGCGGCCTCAGCAGAACGCGCCGTGACGATCGCCGTCGCCCCGCGCGCCGCAAGCGCCATGGCGATCGCACGTCCGATCCCTCGCGACGCTCCCGTGACGAGCGCCACCTTTCCCTCGAACATACCGTCCATGTTCAACTCTCGAGCGCCTGGAGCGCCGCGGCGAGCCCCGCGGCGTCCGACACGGAAAGAACGCTGAGATCCTTTCGGATCCGTCGCACGAGGCCGGACAGGACCCGTCCCGGGCCGAACTCGACGAACGTATCGATCCCGTCTTGGGCCATCCTCAGGATCTCCTCCTCCCACCGGACCGACGACACCACCTGCCGCGCGAGAGCGTCGCGGGAGGCCGCACCGGTCGACACGATCGCGGCATCGACGTTGGTGTACACCGGAATCGACGGATCGCAAAACGTCACGGATTCGAGGACCACCGACAGGCGCCGGGCCGCGGGTTCCATCAGGGCGCAATGGAACGGTGCGCTCACCGGCAACGGAATCGCTCGAGAGGCACCCCCGGCGAGCGCGGCCTCGCATGCCCGTTTCACGGCGGCGGCGTGGCCGGCGATCACGATCTGACCGGGACCATTCGCGTTGGCGCAGCTCACGATCTCGCCGTCTTCGGCCTGCGCGCATAACCGTTCGACGGCGGGGCGATCGAGGCCGAGGATCGCCGCCATCGCGCCGTTCCCCTCCGGGACGGCCTCTTGCATGAACCGTCCGCGTTCCCGGACGATCCGGACGGCGTCGTCGAACGTCAGGGTCTTGGCGGCCACGTGGGCCGCGTACTCGCCGAGGCTGTGACCCGCGGCCGCGACCGGCGACGTTCCGCCACGCGCCTCAAACGCCCGGAAGGCGGCGATCGCGACGGTGAGGATTGCGGGCTGGGTGATCTCGGTGCGGACGAGCTCCGTTTCGGGACCCGCGAAGCACAAACCGGACAGAGAGAAACCCAACGCCTCGTCCGCGGCGTGGAAGACCGCCGCCGCGGAGGGCTCGGTCGCGGCAAGGTCCTTCCCCATCCCGGGGTACTGCGATCCTTGACCCGGAAACAGCGCCGCGAAAGGCCTCACCAGCGCACCGCGCTGGCCGCCCAGGTGAGGCCGGCTCCGAAGGCCGCCATGAGAATGATGTCGCCCCGCTGGACCTTGCCGGCTCGCACCGCTTCGTCGAGCGCGATTGGAATCGAAGCCGCCGAAGTGTTTCCGAAGCGGTCGATGTTGACGTAGCAACGTTCCGGCGGGATTCCCAGGCGCTCCCCGACGGCGCTGATGATCCGCTGGTTGGCTTGATGGGGAATGAACCACGAAACGTCGTTGGGGGTGAGCCCTGCCGCCAAAAGGACCTCGCGCGAGACGTCCTCGAGCGAGCGCACGGCGATCTTGAAGGTTTCGTTCCCGCGCATGCGGATGAAGTGCATCCCCTTCGCCACAGTCTCTTCGCTGGCGGGGTGCATCGATCCGCCCCCCTCCATGCTGATGAAGTCGCTCATGCTCCCGTCCGAGTGCAGGGCGGAGGCGAGGATGCCCTGGGGGAGGCTCCCTTCGCTCATCACGACGGCGCCGGCGCCGTCGGCGAAGATCACGCAGGTCGTGCGGTCGGTCCAGTCGAGGAACTTGCTGAGCAGTTCCGCGCCGATGACCAACACGTTGCGGCACCGACCGCTGACGATGAATTGCTTTGCGACCGATTGCGCGTAGATGAAACCCGAGCACCCCGCCTGCATGTCGAACGCCGCCGCGTGGTGGCATCCGAGCCGATGCTGGAGCAGGCACGCCGTTGCCGGAATCGGTGCGTCCGGCGTGACCGTAGCGCAGATGATGAGGTCGACGTTGTTCGGGGCCACGCCGGCCATTTCGAGCGCGTTGCGGGCGGCCGCCTCGGCGAACTCCGAGACCGCCTCGTGCGGCATCGCGATCCGCCTCTCGCTGATACCCGTTCGGCTCTGGATCCACTCGTCGCTGGTATCGACGATCTTTTCCAGGTCGCTATTGGTCATGATGCGGGAGGGCACGCTCGTACCCGTTCCCGTGATGATCGCGCTACGAGTCCCCATCGCTCCCCCTCCGCGGGCCCAGACGCTAAAGGCCCAGCGCAGACCCCTAGGCGGACGGGGGCTCGACGACCTCGCGACCTTTGTAGTGGCCGCAATGCGGGCACACGCGATGCGGCAGCTTGCGCTCCTGGCAGTTCGTGCACACCGATGTTCCGGGTTGCGCAAGCGCGTCGTGCGCACGCCGCTTATCGCGGCGGGCCCTGGAGTGGCGTCGTTTTGGATTCGGCATCGTCTATGACCTCACGCAGACGCCCCGGGAGTCCGGGATTCGCTCTGTCGCTCTTAGGAGTCTTTCGTTTTTCGTCTGAACGGGAGAAGCGGGGCCAACCGCGGATCGACGTCATCGGGCACGCATTCGCACGCGCTCAGATTCTTGTTCGTCCCGCACGTGGGGCACAGCCCGAGGCATGACGGCGAACAAATAGGCTTCAGGGGAAGATTGAGGTACAGCTGTTCCGTCGCGAGATCCTCGAGACCGATCTTGCCTTCGGGGGCAACGAGGACCGAGGCATCGTCGTCCGTCGATGTTTTCAAGACCTTCCAAGCAAAGGCCATCCGGATGTCCCACGAGAAGGTCTCGAGACAACGGCTGCACATCAGAGGAACCGTCGCTCCGATACGGGCTTTCAACTCAGCACCGCCGGGCACGGGGCTGACCGTACCTTCCAGTTGCGCCTCGAGGTCGGGGATGCTCTCTCGGCTCGGCCCTTCCAGCCCGTGAAGGCGGACGGAACGCTGAAACGAGAGGCCCTCGGTCCCTATTGTGTTGATATCAATGAACATTTCGCTTCCGGAGAAACGCGGATTATACCAGGGAGGAGGCCTCTGTCAAGCAACGCGCGGGCCGGGGAGGGCGTCGATCACGAGACGGACTGGAGCTCCTTGAGCGCGCCTTCGTGGGTGGGAGCGAGCGTGAGAGCCTCCTCAAACTGCTTTTTAGCCCTGAGCTTCAGTCCGCGCCGTTTGTAGAAACGGCCCAGCGTGATCCGGTACTCGGCGTTCCACTGGTCCTGCCGGGCCGCCTCGAGGTAGTTCTGCTCAGCCAGGCGTTGCCAGCGAGCGTCCGGATTCTTGACCTGGCATTCGGCGAGGAGAAAATAGAATCGGGCTTCGTCGGGGCTGTAGCTGATCGCCAGCTTCCCGTACTGGATGGCGTTGTAGGGGTCCCCTTCTCGCATGAACTTCTTGGCCTGGGAGAAGTAGGACTCCGCGAGCTTGGCATTTTCCTCGATTGCGACCTTCGTCTTGGTCTTGTCCATTTCGATCCGGACGAGGAAATCATCCATGCCCTGCGGTTCCTTTGCGTCAGCTCCGTCTTCGGGCCTTGGCCCGTGGTCGTTGGCCCGTGCCTGCACGAGCGTCAGGTACGCCTCGACGAACCGGCTCTCGATGACGGCTAGCTCCGCGCGGAGGCGTTCCCGGATGCGGGGCAGGATCCGGTCCCGGCTGAACCGGTCTTTGGCCTCTTCGTAGGCGCTTTCTATCGTGTCGCGCGACGCGCCCGAAGGGAGCCCCAGAACCTCGTGCGGGTTTTTGTTCCTCATCGCGGCGTAGGTCTCGAGGACCATGCGCTCTTGCAAGCCTTCGAGGGCGACCGTGTCCGCGTGGTCCCGCAGGATGGTGGTGATCCGAAACGCCGCTTCCCCAACCGGCGGGTCGTAACAGACCACACCCAGCACGAGAAGCCCATACAGGAACCGGCAGGCCAAACCTTCTTCCGCCGGAGGAAGGAGCGCGAGGATGTCTTGAAGGCGACTCTTACCGTCGATGCGCGACAGGATGTAGCCGTGGGCCGGCGAAAGCGCGACTCGTTCGAGAGGGACGGGTGACGGCCGCCGCAGCTTGAGGCGGCTGTCGAGCCCCTTCATCGCCGCTTGAATCGGCTCGAAGCCGACCATCGCGCCGATCCCCTTGAGGATCACCTCGAACGTGAGCAGGATGTCGCTTTCAAAGATCTCTTGGAGGAGCCAGCCCTCGCTGAATCGCGCCGTGCCGCCTTCCCATTGGAAAACGGACTGAATGACTTGCTCCACGATGTAACGCACGGTGTGGGAGAGAGTCTCTTTCCCGATCAGGCCGCGGTTGACCAACGCCTGGGCGAGATCTTTGGGCTCGCTGATGTTCCGTCGAGCCTCCGAGAGGGCTCCGGGTGAGATCTTCCCTTCGCTCACCAGCCGGCGGCCGAGGTTTTCATCGTCGGCGCCGGATTCGGCGAACAGAATCATGCCGCGATCGAAATAGATCCGCTTCTCGATGTTCCCGCGGCTCAGTTCGAGGACGCCCGAGCGCTCCCCGACGTAGAGATCGCGGAAGATCTCGGCAAGCGTCTGACTACTGAAATTGGCCTGCATCCCGGTCGTCACCGTCGTTTGGGCCCCGAGGTCCACCCCCGGCCCACCCCGTGAACCTATACTGCCCATCGCGGACAATATAGGGATCGGTGCCGGAAAGGAAAGTGGATTGAAACGGAGTGCCCTCGTCGTGGCGGTGGCGTTCCTCGCGAGCGCCCTCCTCGTGGCCTCTTTCACCCTCTGGCGCTGCGCGGGCCGGGGCTCGAACGGCCCCGAAACCGGCCCGCCGAACCCGGACCGGCCGACCGACGAGGCGGCCCTCACCCTCCTTCAAGGCATCCCTCTCTATCGGGCCCTGCTGAACTCCAAGGCACTTCGCTCGGGCCAGGTCGACGCGGAGGGGATCCTTCACGTTGAGGTCGACCTACGCGCAGTCCTCGAACCGCGTCTGGCGGCCATGGGCTTTCCCGGCGGGTCCGAGTTGTTTCCGGCGACCGCGCGGGGAACGATCGACACCAGAACCGCTGCCGGGACCACCTCGACGGTCGGCTTGAGGGAATCCTGGAGCTTCGACGGGCCCGCCCCGGTGCTCGACATTTTGGACAGAACTCACGTGATTCCTGCTGCGACGTTGGCCCTTCAGGCCGTTCCCGGCACACCCTCCTGCCTGGTCAGGATTCGACTGATGCCCAGGCGTCTGGCGGATCCGACACTCGGTGGCGCCGTCTTGGCGTCCTGGCGTGATCGCGCGAATTTCGCGGAGAGGCTTCTTGGGCACCCCGTGCGCGCCGAGATCGCCGAGGACCTGGCCGGACCCGCGGTTTTTGCACTCTACGACGGCGGGGACGACACCCAGGCCGAAGCGATCCTCGCCTTGGAGCTCCGTCGCTCCGACCGGCTTTCCGGTCTCCTCGACATGCTCTTTGGCCTGGGCGCCTTGACCGAGCATGCCGAGGTCGTTCGCTATCGTGGTGTCTCCACGGGATCGTTCGTTCCGAGCGCCGGTGGGTCCGGGATCGCTCTTGCCATCGATGGTCCGATCCTGCTCGTGACGTCCTCGCGCGCGCGGCTCGAATCCGCGATCGACGCCCGGCGCGAGGGTTCGCTTCTCAGCGGCGACCCCTCTGCTCCCGGCGCGTTCGACGCGAGTTGGAGCGCTGTTTCGTCGTCCGCGTTCGTGAGGCAGAGCTGGGCTCGCCTGGCGCGTTCGACGGACGAGCCGAAAGAAGCGCCGATCGCGGCCATGACCGCGTCACTTCATCCGGAAGGAGAATCCGGCTGGCGTTTGGACGGGTACGGCCCGGCTCCGGCAATCACCGCCGATCCGATCCTGCCTTTTCTTCGAAGCGTCTTCGGGAGGCGTCAGCGCTGAGCCGACGGCTTCGTCTGCCCAACGTGGTCGAGGACTTTGATCACGTACCATTCGGTTTCGGCGAAGGGAGGAACGCCGTGATGGCGATCCACCGCTCCCTCGCCGGCGTTGTACCCCGCGAGGGCGAGATCGACGCGTCCGTTGAAGTGATCCAAGAGCCACCGCAGATAGCGCGCCCCACCGTCGATGTTCTGCTCCGCGTCGAACACGTTTCTCACGCCGAACCGCTTCGCCGTTGCCGGCATCAACTGGAGGATGCCCGCGGCGCCACGCGGTGAGACGGCGTAGGGCTTGAAATTGGACTCGACCTTGGCGACCGCGGCCAGCAACGCCCGATCGAGCGCATTGCGGTCCGCCGCCGCGGCGATCGCGTCGGCGTAACGTCCGGCGGCCCGGCGCCACTTCTCGTTTGCGCGAAGATCGTTGACGATCGCGGCGGCCTCGACCGCTCGGTTCGGGTCCTCTTCAGGCGTGGGATCCTCCGCGTCGATGGCACGCTCGATCGCGATGATCGAACCCATCGGTACCCCGAGTTCACCGCCATCTTCCAGAGTGAGCCGCGCGAGTCCGTCGGCGAGTTGAAATCCGCTGACCCTGAGGCCTCGTCCGTCCTCGAAGACGACGAGATCCGTGGCGTTCACCAAGGTGCCGCCGAGTAGGGCGGCCAACACCACCGGGATAAGGGGTCGCATGGCTTCGTTATATACGAGGTATTTCCCGCACCGTCAACAAGGGGGGCGATCAGCGTCGCCTGAAGGCTCTTTCGATCTCGTCCAGTGTGAGCCTGAAGATGATCGGCCGCCCGTGAGGACAGGTCGTCGGATTTTCGGTCTGAAAGAGGTCATCCAAAAGGCGCTGCATCCCCTCGCGGGCCAGGGGGTAGTTGACCTTGATCGCCGCTTGACAGGAAGCGCTCGTCACCAGCCGCCGGCGCAACTCCTCGGCACCGGTCGCCGCGCTACGCGTTCTCGCGGCTTCCCCGAGGAGCTCGCGCAGCAGGCGATCGGGAGCCACGTCCTTGGCGAATGCCGGAACGCCGTCCAGTTTCACTGCGTTCCCGCCGAACGGTTCCAGCAGAAAACCGAGGCGCGCGAACTCCCCCGCCTCAGCTGCGAAAACCACCGCCTCATCGGCCGACAACTCGATCGTTTTCGGGAAAAGGAGGCGCTGCACGTGAACGTCGCCGCGCTCCGTTTCTCCTAGGTAGCGCTCGAACAGGACGCGTTCGTGAGCGACGTGCTGATCGACGATCAATAGCCCCTCCCGATCCTGCGCGACGATGTAGGAATCTTTGTACTGCGCCAACGGCACCGCCCGGCGGCCGGGATCGACCGCGGCGCTCCCCTCGTCGAGCAGGCTCGGTGCCGACGCACCACCCTGCGGCCCGTAGGCTCGCGCCGGGAACTCGGCCACGGCCTCACTACGGATCAGCGCCGCTGCGAAAGAAGCGGAAGGTGCGGGCGCGCCCGTCCCGGGTCTCAGGTCTTGAAGGTGCGGCACTGCGGTTTCGTGCGAAAGTGCTGCGGCGACGGCGGCTCGCACCGCGTCATGCACGTCGGAGGATCGGTCGAAACGCACCTCGGTTTTTTGGGGATGCACGTTGACGTCGACCCGGGAGGGGTCGAGGTCGACGAAAAGGAGCATCGCGGGGTAGAGGCCACGGGCCAGCGTGTTGCCGTACGCCGCGGCGATCGCGTGCGCCAAAACCCGGTCCTGCACGAGGCGGCCGTTCACGAAGACGTGCTGGACGTCGCGGCGGGCCAGCGCGTCGACCGGCCGGCCCGCGAATCCGCTCGCTCGAATCCCGGAGCTTTCCGCGTCGAACGGCACCAGCTTGGCCGCGAGCTCGCGCCCGTGGACCTGGGCGATGCGCTCGGCCCGGTCGGCCGCCTTCGCTGCTTCGATCAGACGTCTCCCCTCGTGTTCGAGGACGAACCGCACCGACGGGTGCGCCAGCGCGTAGTGGGCGACCGTACGGACGATGTGAGCGAGCTCCGTCGGAGCCGCTCGCAGGAACTTTCGCCGCGCGGGCACGTTGAAAAAGATCCCGCCCACTTCCGTCGTCGTGCCTCGCCCCCGTTCCACTTCGCGTACGCCACTGATCCTTCCGGCCCGCACTTCGATCTCGGTGCCGAACCCATCGCGTGCCGCGGTGCGAATGAGAAAACGGGAAACCGCGGCGATGCTCGGGAGCGCTTCCCCGCGAAATCCCAAGGTGGCGATGGCCGCGAGGTCCTCGAAGCTGCGGAGTTTGCTCGTGGCGTGCCGTTCCAGGGCGAGAAGCGCGTCGTCGCGCTCCATCCCCTCTCCGTCGTCGGCAACGATGATCCTCCTCCGGCCTCCGTCTTCGACGCGGACTTCGATCGAACCGGCCCCGGCGTCCAAGCTGTTCTCGACGAGTTCCTTGACGACCGCGGCGGGCCGTTCGACGACTTCGCCGGCGGCGATGCGATTGACGAGGTGATCATCCAGGACGCGGATCCGACCCACGCAGCCTCCGCTCCGCCGTAGCGCCGCGTCCAAATCCGCAGCCGCCCGAAGCGCGCCATTCTTGCATGGGCGCGGGCGACGAGCGCCAGCGCGGCGCGACACGCCTGGGCCTGAGCTGAATCACCATGAAATGAATCGACTTTCGCCTGCCCACGGCAGGCCTGGTAACTCCCTGTTTGCGGGCACATTTGGTCCCGCGGGTCGTGCCCCGCAGGCGAGCGGCGGCGGATTAAGACTCGGCACGCCTGTTGCTTTACATCCCTGCCGAGGGGCACCTCAGGAGAACGTGATGATCTTCCCGCTGCTACAAAAAGAGCTCTCGATAGATGACTACGTGGATTCGGACGAAGAATGCCGGTTTTCGACCCTCCTCGCCGACACCCAGTCGGAAAATCAAGAAGAAAAGATCTACAACCGCGAGGTCGGAGCGATCGTCCAGCGGGCTCTCGGACGCCTGGACGAGCGCGAGCTCCACATCATTAGGAACCGTTTCGGCCTTCTCGGCGGTCAGGAGCAAACGCTCGAGGAGATCGGAAAGAGAATGAACCTCAGCCGGGAGCGAGTCCGACAACTCGAACGCGAAGCGAAGCAGAAACTCCGGGTTTGCCTCGGCCCCCAGCGCGGCAACCTCCGCTTCTCCTTGGCCTGACGATCACGCCCCACCCAACGGTCGCCGCCGGCACCCCCCCCCATTCCCCCGCTTCTGCCGGCGGCGGCTGTTTTTTCTCCCGGAATCACCGATCAGAACAGCGTTCCGATCGCGAAGATCAACTCGCCTGGGCTCTCGCCCGGTTGCCGATCGAGCTTCCACCCGTACTCGAGGCGGATCGGCCCGATCGGCGTCTCGAGGCGGAGGCCGACGCCGGCGTCGTAGCGCAGCTCGGTCAGGTCGAAGTCGCTGATCGTCGGGTAGACGTTTCCGACGTCGAGGAACAGCTCCCCACGCAAACTCTTCCAGATGGGGAAGTGCCACTCCTGGTTGAACAAGAAGATCGCTTCGCCTCCGATGTTGACACTCGGGCCATCGGGCTGGTTTGGGTCACGAGGGATGACCAACCCACCGACCGAGTCCGTGGCGAAACCGCGTAGCGTGTTGATTCCGCCGGCGAAGTAGCGCTCGGAGAGCGGGACGATGTCGGTGTCGGCGAAGGGTTGCTCGGCGCCGATGCGGAGGAACGTCGCGAAACGCCCGCCTCGCTTGGCCGAGTAAGTCCACGATCCGCGCAGGAACGACTGGAGCAAAGACGCCTCGGATCCGAGCGCTCTCGCAAAGACGGTGCCCTCGATCGAGGCATAACCTCCTCGGGTCGGGAGAAAGGCGTCGTCGCGCGTATCCCGGACGATTCCGAGGCTCGCATTGGCGAGCCGCACGCTCGACAATTTGTCCTTGAAGATCTGCTCGAGCGCCGCCTCGGCATCGGTGATGTCGGTAACTCGGGCCTCCTGGATGCTATACCGGAGGTAGCGAATCCACCGCGGCTTCGGCCGCTGTTCCAACCGGATCGAGGCCGTAGTTTGCAGCGTGGAGAACCCGTCCTGGACCTGCCTTTCATAGAGCAACGAGCCGAGTGAGTCGATCGTGTTTCCGAACACGCGCCTTCTCCGAATCGTGAGAAGCCCCCGAGTCTCATTGCGGTTGAATCGGCCCTGCAGCGCGATCGCCACGTTGCGTCCGCCGAGGTTCGAGTACCCGAGAAGGAAGCTCGCCCCCGGGCCGTCGGTCGAGTCGTATCCCACGCCGAGACCAAGCGCGAATGGCGGCGCCTCCGTGACCTTCACGGTCACGACTTGGGCGCTCGCGTCAGCGCCTCCTTCGGGAACGCACGAGAGTTTGACGCTGGAAAAGAGCCCGGTTCGATAGAGTCGTTGCTGGCTCTCGAGGAGCGCCTGTTTCGAGACGACCTGGCCGACCCCGAAGGTCAGCGCTTTTGCGATCGTCTTGTCCTTGGTGACGCGGTTCCCTTCGATCGCGATCTCGCCAACCTCCTTGCGGCTGCCTGAAGCGATCTCGAAGAGGATGTTCGCGCGATCCCCCACGAGCTCGACGCGGGACTCGACGCTCGTGTCGGGATAGCCGAGCGCGTCGAATCGCTCCCTCAGCGTCTGTTCGACCTCGGCGAGCCGGCGCGGCGAAAACGTCGTTCCGGGCTCGATCGACGTCGATGCGCGCAGCTGCTCTTCCGACAGGGCGTCCCCTCCCGAATAGCCGACCGTGCCGACCGTGAATCGCGGTCCTTCGTCGATGGCGACATCGACCTCGGCGCTCTCGCCCGTCGCGGACAGCGTGATCCGCGGCAGTCCGATGCGCACGCGTGTGAACCCCTCCTCGCGGTAAAGAGCCCTGACCGAGGCGAGGTCATCCGCCAGCACCGACGGTTCGAGGCGAGGCTTGCGCAGCCCCTGGCTCTTCAGGCAGGTCATCTGCTTGTCGATGCGCTCCCGCGGGATCGACGTGCCTCCCTCGAAGCGCACCGAACGCAGGCGCACCGGTTTTCCGCGATCCACGAGAATGCGCACCGTTCGCCCGGACGGGCTGTCCGCCGTCTGCCACGTGACATCGGCGGCGTAGTAGCCGCGATCTCGATAGTCGGCGAGCAGGGCATCGACCGCTTCTTCCCAGAAATCCGGCGTGTACATCGTCTCGCGCCAGAAGGCCTTGAGCGATTTCCGAGCCTTTCGCTTCCCCTTGCCGTCGCTCATGACCAACTCGACCGTGACCGGCGGTCCCGGCACAACGCGGTAGACGATCCGCCGCGTAAGCGGCGGGCCTTCGTCGACCACCGCCTCGGCGCGGACGGTGGCCTGGATGAAGCCTGCCTTCAGGAGTGCGGCGCGAATGCGATCGCCCCCCTGGAGCATCCGGCCGCGGTCGAAAGGTTCGCCGACCTTGATTTTCGCTCGTTTGACGAGATCCGAAAGCGGCGCCCCGTCGGCCGTCATCACCTCGACGGATGCGACCGTTCCCAACGCGCCGCCCTTCCCGCCGCCGATCGGTGTCCCGCCGAACTGCTGGGCGTACTGCAATTCGCCGCCGATTCCGGACTCCGTGTCGTCCTCGACGACCAGGCGGATGCGCCGCGAAGCGTCCCAAGACACCGAGTAGGTCTGCTTCTGAGCGGTTCCGATATCCTGGGAGAACGAGACCTTCACGGAGTCGCTCACGTGTTTGCCGACCGTGACACGCGCGGTCGGATCGGACTCCCCCTTCAGCAACTGCGGAGTGATCGCCAGTTGATCGATCCCGAGCGAGCTCTCAATCTGTTTTCCGAACGTCGAACTCAGCAGGCCGGCGAAGTAGTAGGCGGCCATGTCCGTCGGAAGCGCCGCGGCGGTGGCCGAATCGCCCAGCGTGCCGAGCGTCTTTCCTGTGACGAGAAGCGAGATGATGTCCTGCGAGTCGAGCGGCGGCGTGGAGGCCAGCTCGTAATCGAATTTGTCGAGCGTACCCGCGATGCGCAGCGTGATGTCGTACTCCGCAACGCGAGTGCGGCCGCGAAATTCGAGGTACGGGTTGATGCGCTTCGGATCGGTCAAATTCACCGTTCCGTAGTCGATGCGATACTTCACGTCCCGATAGGTGACGACGCCGCCGGGCACCAGGTTGAAATGTCCGGTCACCTCCGGGCGCGCCAGCTCGCCTCCGAGATGAATCTGCCCCTCCGCCTCGACGGCGGCCACGTCGTTGCGAAGCCAGACGTTACCCGGCGCCACGACGTCGACGTCGAGAAAGAGATTGCGAGGAAACGGCGACTCGGCCGCGGCGTCGAACTCGCGTTGCGCCCCAGCGAAAAGACCGACGTCGAAGTCCTTGGAGTACAAACCCCGCACGACGTCGACCCGTCCTGAGATCTTCGCGCGCTTTGGCGTTCCCTCGACCTCGATGCGGCCCTCGTAGGTCCCTTTGAACCCCTCGGGAAATTTCGCGCTGACGTTTGCGCCCGTGAACTCGGCCCGAAGGGACTTGGGAACGACACCTTCGAACTCCACGCTCCCCGTCGCCGAGATCTCTCCCCCGCCCTGGAGGGCGTGAAACGACGAAAGCGTGAGCGTCTGCCCCGCGAGCACCGCGTCCGCATCGATCGACTCCAAAGACTGCGGATAGCCGATCAGACGCAGGCGACCGTCACGCACGGCGACGCGGCCTTCAAGGTCGGGGCGCTCGAACGTACCGGCGAGGGTCGCGTCGATGGTGAGCGTCCCGCCGCCGCGGATCTCGGACCACAGCGACGACGCGACCGCCAGGTCGAGCGTCCCCCGGAGGTACCCCGCGACGTCTCCTCCCTCGACCGATCCGCTCGCGGCGAGTTCGACCTCCGCGGCGTCACCGGAAAACCGCGATGGGCCGAGCACGAAGCGCCCGCCGTCGAGGCGCAGGGGAAACGGCTCGAGGGAGCGAACGACCCGCAGCCCGAGCCGGACGTCAGTCTCGTCGAAGACGCCGTTGATCGCCATCGCGCGGGGTTCCGTCAGATCGCCTTCCGCGTGGACCTGCCCCTTCAACGTCAGGTCGATGCTTTCTCCGAAAACACCCCCGGCCCCCACGACCAGGTTTTCGAAATACAGCACGGCCGAAAGCGGCAGTTTGGGCGCAAAGCCCAAGAACCCCTCGAAGGTCCATGCGGAAGGCCGCGAAGCGACGGCGAACTCGAGTCCGATCGGCAAGATCGTCGCCTCGCCGGTCAGGTTCCCGAGTTGGATCTCACGTAATCCGCTGCGGCCCGTATCCAGGAGGAGGTCGCTCGCCGTGAGCCCAAATCGCCCGTTGGGACCGTCTTTCGTGATCGTCATCGAACCCAACGCATGAATCGTCCCTTGCGCGGTCAGGCCCGCGTCGGCAACCGTGCGGTTGCGCGCAAGGTCTATGGTCGCCGCGTCGATCTCCACCTCGACTTCGCCCTTCGCGACGGCGTAGGTCACGCGTCCGCTGGCATCGAAGCCGTCACTCCGCGCGACGAGCCCGTCGAGAATGACTTGATCCCCTTCGATACGAACGGGCGCCTCCACCGTGTCGACAATCTCATGACCGACGATGACCCTGTGCGCCGCGACGTGCCCGAGGGCTGCGAACACGCCGCCTTCGCGCGATCCGCGAAGCGTCCCCTCGACACGGCCTTCGACGGAACCGGCGACCCCTGCGCTCGCAAGCAGCCTCGCCATGTCCACGCCTCGGGCCGTGAGGTCGATCGCATCGAGCGCCCCGTTCTTGGCGTCGAAGCGCGCGCTCCCCGCCAAGAACTGCCCGCCGCCGGACAACTCGACGCGCCGGATGTCCACGGCGATTGGTGAGACACCGAGATCCAGGATCGCCGAAGCGAACGGCTCGCCGGCGTAGGAGCCCTCCGCGAGCTCGAGTCCCAGGTCGATCGTCGCGGCCCGACCGGCGGTCCTCAACGCAGCGCGCAGGGTCCCGGCTCCATGAAGAGGCAGGAGGGCGAACCGATTCCGCTCGACCCCGAACGCGTCGAGGATCGACAATGCGGCGTCTTGCGTCACCCGGGCGTCGCGCGTCGTCCCGTCGACCGTGAGATGGGTCTTGGCCGGCGCCGCGGAGAGTTCCGACAGGAGGTCGAAACGCAACGACGTCTCCGCCAGCGATAAACGGTCCGCTTGCACGCGCACGCGGCCGGAATCGAACGTCAGGCGTCCGCGTCCTCCCGCGGGAATGCGCGCGCTCGTACCCGCGGAAACAGGCACGGCGTCGAAGGTCCCTCCGCCGTTCCACGTCACGAGTCTCCCGGGATCGCCCACGATCTTGAACGTCACGTCGGCGACGCTCGCAAGCGGAAGTACCGGTCCGGCGAGGGCGATCAGCCGGGAGAGATCGGCGCCCTTCCCTGAGATGTCCGTCCGGAGTTCGAGCGGCGTGCCGAAGTCGAGACCCACGTTGCCCGCGAAGGTCCCCTTGTAGGCCCGCGCGTCGATATTTTCGACGTCCAAGTGTCCCGGGCGGATCGTGAGGTCGCAGCGAGCGGTCTCAGTGGCGATCGGCCCGACGCGAAATCCCGTCGTCGCCGCCTGCATCGCGACCCGGATCGGCACGCCGCCGGTGTACACGATCTGGACGGGTCCCTCGGCCCGGCCCGAAAGCCCGGCATGGCCCTCCAGAAAAGGGCTCAAAGCAGCGAGGTCAGCGTCCAAACGGCCCTGCGCCGTGAAGGACACGCCCACCCCCCACACGACGTTTCCCGTGAGCTCCGCGGTGGCTCCTGCTCCCTCGGCGGTCGCCGAAAAAATCTCGAGTCGCCCGCCGCCGAGCCTCAACCCCGACCGAACCGAAGCCGGCCACGGGCGGTTGAAGATCGGCGCCTCGAGGGTGGCTTCGGTGCGCAACTCACCGATGAGTCGCTGGCGCGAGGTCGACCAGTCGCCGCGGAAATTGAAAGAGTGGGTCTGCACCCGCACGTGATGGTGCCCATCGAGATACTCCGCGGTGGCGTCCTCGACCACGAGCCGGTCGATCTGGACCGCGACCGGCCCGCCCTCCTTCCTGACTTTCGGCTTGAACGCGTCGATCCACTCCCGGCTGAGCGAAAACGTCGCGTTGCGCGCGACGAGCTCGGTGATGTGAACCTGCCCGCCCGCGATGCCGCTCAGCCCGGACCAGGCGAGCTTGATTCTCCCCTCTCCGATCGTGGCGGTGAGCGGCGGCGCTCCGCCGGCGGGGATCGCAATCGCCACGTCGCCGACCGTGGCCGACAGCGTGGTCCAGTCGACGTCGATCCGCCCGATCCGCACCGTTCCGCCGAGCGCCTCCGCCAAGCCCGTCTCGAGGCGGCGCTGCAGCCAGGTCGTAGATCGCGCGTCGGGTGGCGTTTGGGCGTGCGTTCCGCCCGTCGCCAAGGCACAGGCGAACGCCGCGGCCAGCACGCTGCCGCCCCTCACGGCGCCCCTGACGCGTCCCGCAGCACGAAGCACTTCAGATAGCGGCCCTCGGGAAACGCCAGCCGCACGGGATGGTCGGCGGCCTGTCCTCTCCGTTTGAGCGCCACCACGTCCCGGCCCGCGTCGGCCGCGGCCTCGCGCACGAGGCCTTCGAACGACGGTTCGTCGAGGTTGTACGAGCAGGACGACGTGACGAGGACCCCGCCGGGAGCGAGCAGCCGGAACGCTCGCAGGTTGATCTCTTTGTACCCGCGCCGGGCGGCCACTACGTCGCCGCGACTCTTCGCGAACGCCGGAGGATCGAGCATGACGAGATCGAATCGTTCCCCCCGCCGGTCGCGCTCGCGCAGGTCCTCGAACGCGTTCGCCTCGACGAACGTCAGGTTCGTCGCGCCGTTCAACTCCGCGTTCGCGCGTCCGCGGGTCAATGCGTCCGAGGAGGCGTCGACGACCACGACCTCCGAAGCCTGGAACGCCGCGTGCAGCGCGAACGACGCATGGTACGAAAACGCATCGAGGACGCGCCCGCGAGCGTAGGCGCGGCAGGCCAGGCGGTTTTCTCGCTGATCGAGAAAGGCGCCCGTCTTCTGGCCCCGCCAGGGATCGGCCGTGTAGCGGATTCCTCCTTCGTCGACCACGATTTCGTCGGGAGTCGTCCCGGAAAGCTGTTTCACCTCCCGCTCCAACCCTTCGAGCTTCCGCACGGCGGGATCGTTCCTGGCGAGGACGGATTCGACGGGGAGGCGTTCGCGCAGTGCGGCGACGACGTGGTCGACGATGCGCTCCGTGCCCGCCGTCAGCGCCTGGATCACGAGATGCGTTCCGTAAAGATCGGCAACGAGCCCGGGCACGCCGTCCCCCTCGCCGAAGAGCAGGCGCCTCGCGGGCCAGCGTCCAATCTCGGCCCCGCGGCGCGCGAGGGCCAGGTCGACGCGGGTCGCCCAAAACGCCGCATCGGGGACGACGTCCGCAAGCGATACCATCCGGAGCGCGATTTTCGAACGGGATGACCAAAACGCGATGCCCAGGACCATGCCCGCATTGTCGCGCACGCGAACGAGATCTCCGTGCGCGGCGGTGTTGGACGCGGAAACGTCGTCGGCGAAGACCCACGGATGACGGCTTGCTATCCGCCGGTTGGCGCGCAGCCGGACCGTGACTTCGGGAAGCCGCCGGGAGGGTTCCATCTCAGCGACGACGGGGCGTCCTCACGACGCCCTACTCGTCCGAGTCGTCGCCGTCCACGACGAGCGGGTCGTCGTCGAGAACCTCGTCCTCCGCCTCCGGCTCCGCCTCCTCGTCGATCGGGGGAACGTCCTCGGGCTCATCCACAGGCTCCTCGTCATCGACGACGTGGAACGGGAATTGAGGCAACAGCCCCTTTTCTTCGAGCTCCTGGCAAGGGAGACAATGCCGGGCCCAGGCCTGAACCTCGAGGCGCTTCGGGTTGATGTCCTCGTTGCATTGCTGACAGTAGCCGTACTCCCCGCGGTCGATTCGGTTGAGTGCTTCCTCGACGAGCAGAAGTTGCTTGCGGTCCATTTCGGTCAGCGAGAGCAGGAACTCTCGGGCATAGGAGTTCACGGCGTAGTCGACGTAGTCCTCGGTCCCGTTGTCGAGCTCGGCCCGCGAGTCTCCCTTGCTGATCGCATAAGCGCGCATCAGATCTTGGCGCTTGTTTTGGAGCAGTTCGCGCACGTGAGCGTGTTCCTTCCGGCGCGCGACGATCGAAGCGGGCTTGGGCACCCGCCGTACCGGCGCCTTCGGCTTGACGGGGGCGGGCGGCGCCTTCGGTGCGGTTTTCGCAACGCGTGCGACCTTCACCGGTTTGCCGGTTCCCTTGACGCCCGATTTCACGCTCGGCTTTCCCACGGCGGTCTTCTTTGCGGCGGGCTTCGGCACGGCCTTCTTCTTCACGTTCTTCACACCCGCCGCTTTGGCCGGAAGCGCCTTGGCGGACTTCTTGGCCGCCGGCTTTGCGATCTTCTTGGCGGGAGTCTTGGACTTCGAGGACTTCACTTTCATCTGGAACCCTCGAGCACGCGAGCGCGATTCACGCTCGCGAAAGCGCGGCACTATACCGTCCTGCCTACCCATCGTCAAGGAATGCCGAGGGTCACAATTCGTCTTTATTCGCGCCGATTTCAGCCGCGTCAGAAACGACCCGTCACGCCGTCCCGGAGCCCCTGGATCCTTCTTCATCGAGCACCGCGTGGGCCGCGGCGAGGCGGGCCACAGGCACCCGGTAGGGGGAACACGACACGTAGTCGAGGCCCGCCCGATGGAAGAACGAAACCGAGGCCGGATCGCCGCCGTGCTCACCGCAAATGCCCACCTTGAGCGACCCTCTACCCTTCTTTCCGTCCTTGACGGACAAGGTGACGAGCTTGCCGACCCCCTCCTGGTCGATCGACTGGAACGGGTCGAAAGGGAGGATCCGCCGGTCGAGGTAGTCGGGGAGGAACTTCCCGATGTCGTCCCTCGAGAAGCCGTAGGTCATCTGCGTCAGGTCGTTGGTTCCGAACGAGAAGAACTCGGCTTCCTTCGCAATCGCCTCGGCGACGAGACACGCCCGCGGGACCTCGATCATCGTTCCGACGAGGTACGCGACCTTGGTTTTGGTCTTGGCCTCGACCTCGGCGGCGATGGCGCGAACCCGGGCGGCGAGCTCGGTGAACTCCATCACCGTCCCCACGAGGGGGATCATGACCTCGGGGTGTACCTCGATCTTCTTGGCCGCGCACGCGGCTGCCGCCTCGAAGATCGCGCGGACCTGCATGTCGTAGACCTCGGGGTACGTGATGCCCAAACGGCAACCGCGATGGCCGAGCATGGGGTTCGACTCGTGGAGTTGCTCCGCCCGCTCCATGAGCTTCTTGGCGGGTACCTTCATCTCACGCGAGAGCCGCTTGAACTGCTCCGGGGTCGTGGGCAGGAACTCGTGCAGAGGCGGGTCGAGCAATCGGATCGTGACCGGGAGCCCGCTCATCGCCTTGAAGATGCCGATGAAGTCCTTGCGCTGCATCGGCAGGAGCTTCGCCAGGGCCTTTTTTCGTCCCTTGAGATCGTCGGCGAGGATCATCTCGCGCACCGCCCGGATCCTGTCTTCGGCGAAGAACATGTGCTCGGTGCGGCACAGGCCGATCCCCTCGGCGCCGAACGCGCGAGCGACGGCGGCGTCTTTGGGCGTGTCCGCGTTGGTGCGCACCTTGAGGCGGCGCTTCTCGTCGGCCCAGCTCATGAGCGACGCAAACCGACCGAAAACGGGCGATTTCTGCGGCTTCAAGGTTTTCCCGACGAGCACCTGCTGGATCTCCGACGGGTGCGGGTCCAGGGCCCCCAGGATGACCTCTCCCGTCGTCCCATCGATCGACACCGCGGCCCCTTCCTTAAGCGTCTTGCCGCCTGCCCTGAGCGACTTCGCCGCCGCGTCGACCTGGATCGACTCCGCGCCGACGACGCAGGGCTTTCCCATCCCGCGCGCGACAACCGCGGCGTGCGAGGTCATCCCGCCGCGGCTCGTCAGGATTCCGACCGCCGCGACCATTCCCGCGAGATCTTCCGGACTGGTCTCCGCGCGCACGAGCAGCACGTTTTCGCCCTTCGCGGCCATCTCGACCGCGCGTTTAGCCGTGAACGCGATCGCGCCGGAGGCGGCGCCGGGGCCCGCGGGCAATCCCTTGCCGAGCACGCGGCCGGCGCCCTTCGCGCGTTCTTTGTCCTTGACGTCGAAAATCGGCGCCAACAGCTGAATCAGCATGTCGGCTTCCACCCGGGCGAGAACCGCGTCGCGATCGATGACCCCCGCCTCGTGGAAATCGCAGGCGATGTGGAGCGCCGCGAGGCCCGTGCGCTTCCCTGTGCGCGTTTGGAGCATGTAAAGGGTGCCGCGCTCGATCGTGAACTCGATGTCTTGCATGTCCTTGTAGTGGGTCTCGAGCGCCGCGCGGATATCGAGGAGTTGGGCGTAGCACGAAGGCATCGTCGCCTCGAGGGAGTCGGCCCCGCCCGAAACGGACTGCGCGCGGGAGATCGGCCTCGGAGTCCGGATGCCGGCCACGACGTCTTCGCCCTGGGCGTTCGGAAGGAACTCGCCGTAGAACACGTTCTCGCCGGTCGCGGGGTTGCGCGTGAACGCGACGCCGGTCGCGCAGTCGTCTCCGAGATTGCCGTACACCATGCACTGCACGTTGACCGCCGTTCCGAGACTGTCGCTGATCCCGTACCGCTGGCGGTAGTAGCGGGCACGTTCGTTGTTCCAACTGCGGAACACCGCCGAGACCGCGCCCCAAAGCTGCGCTTGGGGGTCTTCGGGGAACGGAGAGCCGGATGCCTTTTTCACCTTCTCTTTGTACTTTGCGACGAGGGCCGTGAGGTCCTTGGCGGTCAGCTGCGTGTCGTCTTCAACCCGGCGCGCGCGTTTCGCCGCCGCGAGCAGGTGCTCGAATTCCGCCTTCGGAATTTCGAGGACGACGTCGGAGTACATCTGAATGAAGCGCCGGTACGAGTCGAGCGCGAAGCGCCGGTCCCCGGAAATGCGCGCAAGACCCTCGACCGAACGGTCGTTCAAGCCCAAATTCAAGATGGTGTCCATCATCCCCGGCATCGAGAACTTCGCCCCGGACCGGACCGATACCAAGAGCGGATCGTTGTCGTCGCCGAAGCGCTTGGACTGAAGGGCTTCGAGCCGAGCCAACGCCTCGGCCACCTGAGTGTCGAGACCTGAAGGAAGCTTCCGCCCGTTTTCGAAGTAGAGATTGCAGGCTCGGGTCGAGATCGTGAACCCGGGCGGAACCGGAATCCCGATCGCGGTCATCTCGGCGAGGTTCGCGCCTTTGCCGCCGAGAAGATCCTTCATCTTGGCTGAACCTTCAGCCTGTCCCTTCGCGAAGAAATAAACCAGCTTGTCCACGGGGAAGCCTCCTAACGGCTCGAGCCGGCCTGGCCGGCCAGCTCGCGAATGTCGAAGTCGCGGGTCACGGTGGCCCGGATCGTGGCGAGCAGGTCGCATCGCCACCATGTCGCGCCGGGGTCTTTGGGGTCGAGCACGAGGACGTTGTCGAAGAACCTCGCCACGGGCGCAACGAGGCCGCCAAGGTGATCGATGACGGACTGGAAGTCGTTCGCCGCCGAGGCGGCGAGAATCCGCGGTCTCAGAGTCTCGTGGATCCGTTGCAACGCGAGCGCACTCTCGTCTGTTTCCCGGTAGGCGGTCGGTGGGGCCGCCTCCGGTGCGTTTGCGAGGATGTTGTCCACACGCTTGGTGAGCTCGACGAGCTTCGCGAAGTCGGAACGGCCTCTCAACGTTCCCACGATGTCGAGCCGATTCAGGATCTCGCCGATCGGCCACTGATCGAAGGCGTCGGGGCTGACCTTGGGCCGGCGTACGGCCTCGATTTCGTTGGCGGAAAAGCCGCGGTCGGCCAGCCAGTTGTTGAGGCGGTCGTTCTGGAACGAACGGAACCTGGCATCCTGCCCGGCCCATCCGGCGAGATCCGTGATCGTCAGCGGCCATGCGCGCTCGGCAAGGATGCGGAACACACCGCTCGCCGCGCGGCGCAGGCCGAAGGGATCACGCGAACCGGTGGGCGTTTCTCCCGCGCCGATGAGCCCCGACATCGTGTCGAGCCTGTCGGCGATGGCGACGACGCACCCGGCGGCGGTTGACGGGATCGAATCTTCGGCGCCCGCCGGCTTGTAGTGCTCGGCAACCGCATCCGCGATCCCAGGCGGAGCGCCTTCCGCGCGCAGGAGCAGCCCGCCCACGATCCCCTGCAACTCGGGGAACTCGCCGACGAGACCGGTGACGAGATCGGCCTTCGCCAGTCGTGCCGCCTCGGAGACGATGGCGGTGCCGCCGACGGTGGGGCCGAGCCTCTCGGCGATCGCCGCGGCGAGCGCCGTCACGCGCTTGGTCTTGTCTTCGTAGCTGCCGAGCTTCTTGTGAAAGGTCACACGCTTCAGGTCGTCGATACGCGAGGCCAGCGTGCGCTTGCGATCCTCGCCCCAGAAAAAGCGCGCATCCTCGAGCCGGCCGACGACGACCCATTCGTTCCCCCGGCGCACGTGCCCCGCGGGGTCGCGATCGGTATTCGCCACCGAGAGAAACGCCGGAAGCAGTCCGTCTTTCCCGCGAACCGAAAACGATTTTTGATGATGCTTGAGTGTTGTGACGAGAATCTCCGGCGGAAGCTCCAGAAACGACGGATCGAACCGGCCGGCGACGACCCCGGGCCATTCCACCAGATCGACGACCTCGCCAAGGAGCGCGGCGTCTTCGACCACTTCGCCGCCCAGAGACTCCGCCGCGTTCTTGAGCGCGCGAAGCATCGCTTCGCGCCGCGCCTCGGGCTCGACGAGCACGCGCGTAGCTCGCAACGTCTCGACATAGCGATCGGCGTCGGGGATCGCGACCGGGCCCGGAGCGAGGAACCGGTGACCATCGGAGGCACGCCCGGACGTCACGCCCATCACTTCGAGGTCGAGGACTGCGGCGCCGTGCAACGCGACCACCCACTGCACCGGACGAACGAAGCGGTGCGCTCCCGTCCCCCACCGCATCATCTTCGGGAAGCTCATCCCCGCGATCGACGCCGGAAGTGCCGTTTGGAGCATCTGCTGCAGCGATCGCTCACCCACGGCGCGCCGGAATCCCGCGTAGACACCCTTGTCGGTTTCTATCTTCTGGAGGATCGACGAGTCGATCCCCTGCTTCTTCGCGAACCCCGCTCCGGCCGGTGCCAGCTTTCCGTCGTCCTTGAAAGCGACCGAGGCCGGCGGGCCGAGCACGACTTCGTCCTTGCCGGGAAGCCGTCCGGCGACAGACTCGACACAGACCGCGAGCCGGCGGGTGCCGCCCCACGCGAGTGATGAGCCGTGGGGGAACCCGCTGGCATCGAGGACGGCGACCACACGCGCGCGCAGGTCCTCGGCGCCGGCTGCGATCATCCGGGCGGGGATCTCCTCGCAGCCGATCTCCAGGAGAAAGGGCTCGTTCATGATGTCCCAGCCCGAAGCAAGGGGAACCCCGCCGCTTCGCGTTGCGCGACGTGGGCGTCCGCGACCAGGCAAGCCAGCCGGCGGATCCTCTGGATGAACGCCGCGCGCTCGGTCACCGAAAGGGCGCCTCGGGCATCGAGCACGTTGAATAGGTGCGAGCACTTGAGGACGGCTTCGTGCGCCGGGACGACGAGGGGAATGTCCACGATGCGGGCCGCTTCTTTTTCCCAATTGTCGAACTGCGCGCGGAAGAACGACACGTCGGCTTCGCGGAAGGAGTAAACCGAGTGTTCGACCTCCTCGCGGTGGCGGACATCCCCGTAGGTGATTCCGGAGTCGTTCCACGGGATATCGAAGATGTTCTTGATGTCGTTCAGGAACATGCAGATCCGCTCGATCCCGTACGTCAGTTCGACCGGGATCGGGGAGAGCTCGCGCCCGCCCGCCTGCTGGAAGTAGGTGAACTGCGAGATTTCCATCCCGTCCATGACGACCTGCCAACCCACGCCCGCCGCGCCCAAAGTGGGCGACTCCCAGTTGTCTTCCTCGAAGCGGATGTCGTGCTCTAGAGGATCGATGCCGAACGCCCTCAGCGATTCGAGGTACAGGCGTTGGACGTCGAGGGGCGAGGGTTTCAGAATCACCTGGAACTGAAAATGCTTGTAGACCCTCATGGGGTTTTCGCCGTAGCGGCCGTCGCCGGGGCGCCGCGACGGCTGGCAGTAGGCGACCTTCCAGGGCTCCGGGCCGAGCACGCGCAAGAACGTATCGGGATGCATCGTCCCGGCCCCGACCTCGATGTCGTACGGCTGCTGGAGGACGCAACCCCGGTCGGCCCAGAAGCCCGAGATTCCCAGAAGGAGGCGCTGGAAGTTCATCGGCTCACGCCCGTCCGACATCGGCCGCGCGAAGATGCCGGTAGGACCGGAACGTGCGCTCGGCGAAGGTCTCGACGGTTCCGCGGAGCAGCGTCTCGAGCGCTCCCGCCGGGCGCGCCACCGCCACCGGAAGGTCGAGGGCGTGAGGCGGTCTCTTGTCGAAGGCGCCAAGCGCCGCCAGGTCGTCCGAACGAAAGGCGACCGCTCCGGGGGGCTTGGGGCAGCCGCCGCAGAGAAAACCTCCGCCGCCGACGGCCCACCGGACGCCCGATTCCGCGAGAGGCTCGCCGCACACGCCGCAATTTTCGAGATCGGGGAGGACGCCGTGAAGCTTCAGCGTCCAGTACTCCGCGTAACGCACCGCAAGCCAGGGGTGCAGCCCCCCCTCGAGCGCCGCAAGCACCGCGCCGAGCAAGCGAAACGTCGCGTGCTCGGGCTGCTCGTCGCGCACGACGGCCGAGGTGATCTCGCTGAGCACGGCGCAGGCCGCCTGGCACGCCGGATCCGACTGCATGGCGTCGAAGGAACGCACCGGCTCGAGCGACTCGATGCGGTGGAGCTCGCGTCCCTCACGCTCCACCCACGACGCGCTCACGCGCGTCATCGGGGACAGCGCCCCGCCGAACCGGCGTCGACTCTTGCGAGCGGACGAGCCGACTCCGCGCACGCGCCCGTGATGTTCGGCTAAGAGGGTCACGATGAGGTCCGCTTCTCCGAGCTCGCTCGTGCCCAGCACATAGGCTTCGTCACGATACTGCCTCACGAAGCGGAGATGATAGCAGGCAGGCCGGGACGTACGGGAGTTACCCGATCCCCAATTCGCCCAAAACGCGTGGGTCGTTGCGCCAGTCGGGCCGGACCTCGACACGCAACGACAGGAACACCCGGCGCTCCAGCAGGTGCTCGATGTCGGCGCGGGCCTCGGTCCCGACCTCCTTCAGGATCCCGCCGCCCTTTCCGATGACGATCCCCTTCTGCGAATCGCGCTCGACGAAGATCGTCGCCTCGATCTCGACGAGTCCGTCCGCCCGTTCGACCCAGCGATCGACCACGACCGCCGCGGCGTGGGGAATCTCCTCGCGCATGCGGTGGAGGATTTTCTCCCTCACCCACTCCGCGGCGAGGACCCGAACCGGTTGATCGGTGAGGAAGTCCTCGGGAAAGTGCGGCTCTCCCTCGGGGAGGTGGCGCAAGACGCGCTCGATGAGCAGATCGCAGCCGCTCCCGGTCGTCGCCGAGACCGGGATCGCCTCGGCGAACCCCCACTGATCGACCGCCGTTTTCATCAGAGCGATGAGCTTCGATTTCGGCTGGACGCGATCGATCTTGTTCAGGACCGCGAGCCCCGGGACGCCCGTCTCCGCGATCATTCGCGCGACTTCGGCGTCGCCGCGTCCGATCCCCGTGTCCGCATCGACGACCAGCAGGATGACCTCGACGGACGTGAGCGCCTCTCGCGCCGCGCCGATCATCGCCCGGTTCATCCTCTCCCTCGGGTGATGGAATCCCGGCGTATCGACGAAGACGATCTGACCGCGATCCGGTAACGACAACACCCCGGTGATGCGATGGCGCGTCGTTTGGGGGACGTCCGCCACGGCAGCGATCTTTTCGCCGACGAGCCGGTTGAGCAGCGTGGACTTTCCGACGTTCGTCCAACCGGCGATGGCGACGTGCCCCGACTTGAAGCTCACGGTTGTTCCCTCCGCACGCGCACGCGAACGCGCACGCGCCGCACGCGCCGGGC
>JAQBEH010000019.1:0-23444 GCA_032124015.1 Acidobacteriota bacterium | reverse complement strand
CTGCGGAGGTTGGGCTAGGGACGGGCCGTACCGGCCGCGCAGCGCACGACCGCTCCGTACTGCACGCCGCTGATGAGACCCGCCTTCCTGGCAGCGCTCATGATCCGGGTCACGCCGCTGACGAAGCCGCCGTGGTTGGCGGCGTCGGCCGCCGCCTCGGCGACGTCGTCGGAGAACGTGCAGCCGTCGACGCCCAGCAGGTTGGGAGTCCGCGAGTCGCAGCCGTCGATCACCACGGTCGACGCGAGCACGGAGAGGACGCAGGCGTCGGCGCCGTCCGGAACGCCGTCATCGTCGGCGTCCGGGGGCTCTGCGATCGTGATCTTGTTGACGTTGAACTCGCCGGCGTCGATCGCGAGACGCATCGTTTGCACGCCGGCGCCGAGGGTCACGTCCTCGGCGCGGACGGTCGTCCAGATCTGCCAGCCGCCGGTGCCGGCGAAGGTGATCGGGCCGGTCTTGTCGACTCCGTCGAACTCCAGGTGAACCGTGCCCCCGCCGACCGCCGAGGCCACCCGCACGTCGACGTCGTAGGTTCCCGCCGTGACGTTTGTCGTGTACTCGATCCACTCGCCGGGCACCATCCAGCCGATATTGACACCGAATCCCTCGTCCGTGGTGCGCTCGAGGTCGACGCCTTCGGCAGGCCGATAGGCGCCTCCGTTGTTGCCGGGGTTGGCGTCGTGGTAGGCGACGCCCTCGCCACCGAGGTCGTAGTCCTCGGCTTCGATCGTCCCCGGAACGGCGGCGGGTGTCATCCGATAGGGGGCCTGCGGGCAGCCGACGCCGACCATGAGATCCACCGGCGCCGAGGAGTCCGACGTGCCGCGTTCGTCACGCGCCCGCGCCCTCAAGGTGTAGCAGCCGGCGGCAACGTTCGGCACCGTCCACTCGTAGGGCGGCGCCGTGTCCTCGCCGAGAACGGCGCTGTCTTGCAGGAATTCGACGAGCTGGATCGAGCCGTCGTCAGCGACGCTGGCGGCGATCGTCAGATCGTCGCCGGGCGTGATCACGTCGTCGGCCGTCGGGCTGGTGATCGCCACCGCCGATGGCACCTGGTAGACCCGCACGTAGTCGATCACGTAGTCCTGCGGAAAGACCGTCGCGGCGTTGGGCGGGCCGGGCAGGTTTCCGCCGACGGCCAGATTCAGCAGCACGTGGAAGTCGACGTCGAAAGGCGCCGGGAACGGTCCGCCGGTCGAGAACCAGTTGTTGCGAGTCGCGAACGGAACGTCGTCCACGTACCAGCGGATCTCTCCGAGCTCCCACTCCACGGCGAAGACGTGGAAATCGTCGTGGAACGTGCCGCTCGGCAGCACGTAGTCGGTCGACGAGAACACGTTTCCGGGCCAGGAGCCCCCGTAGTGGATGGTGCCGAAGATCCGGTAGGGCTGGCTGCCGATGTACTCGACGATGTCGAGCTCGCCGCTGGCCGCCCAGGTGCCGTAGCTCGAGTCCGAGGGAAGCATCCAGAACGCCGGCCAGATGCCCTGGCCGATCGGCATCCTCGCGCGCATCTCCATGCGTCCGAAGGTCCAGTCGCCCTTGCCCAGGGAACGCATCCGGGCCGAGGTGTAGCTACTACCGCCTACCGATTCCTCCCTCGCGGTGATGGTCAGGAAACCACCCGCGACCGTCGCGTTGTCAGCAAGGTAGAACTGCAGCTCGTTGTTGCCCCACCCAGGCGGGAGGCCGACATCGGTGCCGTCGCCGAGTTGAAAGGTCCACTTGGACAGGTCCACCTCGCTGCCGGCGAACTCGTCCGACCAGACCAGGACACAGCCCGGCAGGTCGGCGCACTGAGCCGACGCCGGCGGCACGGTGCCGATCAGCAAGACCAGCAGGGTGAGAGCCGGCAGCGGGGCGAAAACGCGGGGGGGCTTGAAGCTAGCCATTCGGTTGTTTCCTTTGAGCGAGCCCACCGATCGGAGAATCGTTATCAGATTCCCAGTCTCCGAAGTCCATCTCATCGCGCCGGACCGTTCGCCAGGCACGCTCACTCCATGGAGTCAAATGGTCCATACTGAGAACGTACCGCGATATCGGAACGCAGGGCGCGGCAATGCGCTGGAATCTCGCTCAGTGGATCGAAAAAGTCCGGGATCTCGAGGCGTTGAGTTCACCAAGACTAAGGATAGGAAACTCTATCCACGGATCAGATCTCTCAGGTCATCGAGCGACTTCGGCCGGCAGCGTCCGCGACCTGCCGCAGGGGACCCGAGCCTCACCGTCGCCCCTCCACCAGGACCTCTTGCCGAATAACATGAACCCGATCCATCCTCAGCGTCCTTCCTCCGGCTTTCATGTAATCGTCCAACCCCATGGCCGCCGGTTTGGGGATGAGGGTGGGCAGTTCTCGAGCGCTGGGTGGGTCAATCCATGATGAAGAACTCAACAACGTATCTCCGGTTGCTGGTGGTCTTGAGCACGCTGACGATCGGGGCATGCGCGGAAACGAGAGAATCCGGAGTCTCACGAATCCGCATGGTCGAGATCCTGCTTACCTCGGAGTCGGGTCACAAGCTGGCCTCGATGGACGTGGTGCCATTTCGGTCGGGCAGGGCCGATGGCACGGTCATCTCCGTCGATCCGCACAGCACCAAACAGACCATCGATGGAATCGGAACATCGTTTACGGAGTCCTCCGCTTTTGTCCTCGCGCACCTGGATCCGGAGCGGCGCCGGGAGGTCATGCAGCAGATCTATGGTGAGTCCGGCGCCAACTTCACACTGGCCCGAACGCATATCGGGTCGTGCGATTTCACCGTGGAAGGCAAGTACTCGTACGCCGACAAGCCGGATGACCTGGATCTGACGGCCTTCAGCATCGCACCGGACGCGGCGGGATTCGACCCCGCAGATTATCCGGGCATCAAGGATGCCAGCTACGACCTCCTTCCCATGATCCAAGAGGCACTCGCGGTGAAACGAAAGCAACAAGACCGCGAACTGAGGATCATGGCATCCGCATGGACAGCGCCGCCCTGGATGAAGAACATCGAGACCTGGTATGTCCCTGCATCTCCGGAAAACGACTGGCAGGGCGACGGCGGTTGGCTGAAGCCAGATTACCTTTCGACGTATGCCGACTATCTCCTGAAGTACCTTGACGCCTACGAGAGCGCGGGGGTCAAGATCTGGGGTCTGACGCCAGTGAATGAGCCGAACGGCAATGGCGGACACTGGGAGAGCATGCGTTTCTCGCCGGAATCGCAGAACGACTTCGTCAAGCACCACTTGGGACCTCTTCTGCGACAGAGTTCCCATTCCGATGCGAGACTTCTCGTCTACGATCAAAACCGGGATGGTCTCGAAGACTGGACAGACGTGATCTTCGCAGATCCACAAGCTGCGAAGCATGTGTATGGCGTCGCCGTGCATTGGTACTCGAGCACCTTCAAGGTCTACGAGGATGCCTTCGAGCGCGTACACGCCAAGTTCCCGGAGTTCACCATCATCCACTCCGAGGGCTGCATCGATAATCTGGGGAACGACGCGCCCGATGGGATCGAAGACCCCGTAGGCTTCAAGGAATCAGATTGGTTCAAGAACGATGCGTTCTGGTGGAATGCCAATGCGACCGACTGGGCGTACAGCGCGACCTGGGCCGGGCCGGCTGCCGCGGATCACCCCCTCTACACACCCGTGCATCGCTATGCGCGCGACATCATCGTCAGCCTGGATCATTGGGTCAGCGGCTGGGTCGATTGGAACATCGTCCTGGACAAGGACGGTGGACCCAACCACGTGGGGAACTTCTGCGGTGCCCCCATCATGATCGACACCTCGACGCAGGAGGTCTATTACACACCGATCTACTACGTCCTTGCGCAGTTCAGTCGGACCATCCGCCCAGGCGACCATGCCGTACGCACCCGCCACGCGCTCGATGGGCTGGACGCCGACGCCCTTCATGCCTGTGCAACGATCAACGACAACGCGCTTCTCAGCGTACAAGTGTTGAATACCACGAAGAAGGTCATCGCCTATAAGCTGCAGATCGCGGACCGCTACGCGGACATCACGATTCCGGCAAACTCGCTTCAGACCGTGCGGGTCCAACTGTAGGAGGCATGCCTATCCAGAGACACGCGGGGAGGCACGAGCCGCTCGGCGGTGCATCACGGTGCGGGCCGGGTCTCCAACCTACTCGAAGCGGATGTCATCGATGATCACCTCGCAGGGCACGAGCGTCGCCGCGCGATCCGAGGGGTTCCACAAGCCGAGGATCACGACTTGCGACAGGTCGATCTCGTCGAACTCGGCCAGCGGCACGGTGAACGTCGTCCAGCCGGTCGCGTCGCGACCCGCCGCGTGCTCGATCAGGTTGACCGACTGCATGTTCGTCTCCGGACCTTCCAGCTTCAGTTCGAGCCTGGCCACCTCGTCCGGTAGCCTCAGACGCATCGCCACGGCGCTGGCTGCGCTCGCGTCGTGCTTGCCGAGGACGAAATACACGCCGCCCCAGCTCTCGCCCGTGAAGGCCAGCCGCAGCGCCGTCCCGCCCTCCGCCCCCTCGATGGGCACGACGCCGGATGCCGATACGCCCGGTCCCAGCGGATTGACGCTTCCTTCGCGAATGACCTTGGCAAGATCGGTGCGCAGCGCCACCGCGATGTCCGGACCTACGGCGGCGATCCGTTCGGGATAGGTCGGCGAGGTCGGGCCATCGGGCATCAACTCCGGGTAGAGTTCCTGCATCACCGGCTTGGCCTTGCGATCGACCGTGAACAATCCCCAGTGCCCCTCGGTTCCGGTGCCCTTCCAGGACTCGTCGAAGGCCTCGAAGAAGAAGACCGTGACCCTGTTCTTCCTGGCCCAGTCCGTCAACTCCTCGTAGTAGCGTTGCTGCTTCGCCTCGTCCCCGCCCCGCGGGACGTGCAAGTTACCCGCGGTGTACGTGGCCCAGCCCGCCTCGCCGATGACGATGGTCCGGTTCGGATGGGCGGCGCGAACGCTCTCGTAGTTCGCGACCGTGTACTCGAGGGCCTCTTCGATGTCCTTCCGCTCCCAAAGCGGATAGGTGTGCATCGTGATGAAGTCGACCTCGCGCGCCAATGCGGTTCCGTGGTCGCGCCACCAGACGTAGTTGTCCGCCACGGTCACGGGCTGGGTCACACTCGCCTTGACCTCGCGCATATAGCGGATCATTTGATCCTGACGCACCGGATGGGCCGTCCATTCGATCAGAACCTCGTTGCCGACGTTCACGGCCACCACGACGTCCTTGTATTCGTTGGCGAGGCGGATACCGTCGGCGATCTGGCTCGCGTTGCCCTGCTCGGCTCCCGGCTCGCGCCCGAGCCAGATACCCAGCATCACCTTGAGATCGAGCTTTTCGTGGCGGATCACCTCGAGCACGTCTTCGCCGTGCCGATCGGCGGCGTACACACGAATGATCCGCCAGTTCTTCGCCAGGATGCGGAGGTCTTCCGCAACCTGGCCTCGCGAGGGACGCACCCCGCTGTCCGCGCTCTGGCCGTCGCGGTAGCCGGAGTAGGCGATCGCCCGGCCCTGCCACTCATCGCCCAGCAGGTCCACGGGTGTCACCGATCTCGGCGCGTCCGAGGCGATCTGGCCCCCGGGCCTCTGACACGCCGGCGCGACCATCGCGCCCAGAAACGCCAGGAGGATGGCGGCTGCGCGCACGTCAGCACCTCATTCCACCGGCCCGTCCGCCGGCGTTTCAGTTACAGCGATCGGCGTCGCATGGGAGCCCAGTTTCCCACGCCGACGTTCCAGCTCGGCTCGTATCTCGTACGCTCTCCCCTCGCTGATCTCGTAGGTGGACATGATGAAGATCGCGAGGGCGGACGTTACGAGCGGCACGCCAACGTCGAACACTCTCAGGAGGAACAAGGTCTTTTCGGGTTGCGCCTCAAACTCGACGGCGAATCCGGACGCGTTGAGCATGATGCCCGTGAGCATGCCGGCCAGCGCCATACCGATCTTCACCATCCACCAATAGATGGCTCCGAAAACGCCCTCGCGGCGCTGACGGCTGTTCAGCTCGTCGTAGTCGCAGACGTCCGCGATCATCGAACCCATCAGCGTGAACAACGACCCGACGCCGAAGGCGACGAACGGAGCGGCAAAGAGCAGCCAGTAGGGATGATCCGGATCGTAGCCGACCCACTTGAGGGCATAGCCGACGAGTGAGACGGAGATGGTGATCATGAACGTTCTGCGCTTTCCTAGGTGGGTCGCGAGCCAGCCCGTCAACGGGATGACCACCAGTGTGCCCACGGCGGTCGCCGTTCCGAACCAGCCCAGAAGCTCCCCGGCCTGCGAGTTATTCCCGCTGAACACGTAGTAGATCATCACGTACAACGAGAAGGAGATGCCGAGCTGGTAACCGTTGAAGACCAGAAAGGTCGCGGCGCAGATCTTCCGGAAGGGCGAGCACTTGAAGGTCATGCTGATGCCCTTGAGGAACTCGAGCGTGTTCGCCAGGAGGCCCTGCTTGTCCCCGGCCGTGGGAACCGGCGCGTGTCGTTCTCTGCAGGCAATGGCCGGAACGACGCCCAAGACCGCGACAGCGACGCCGACCACGATGGCCAGCGTACGGGCGCCTTGTACCGTATCCCGGAACAGGTTCTCGTTCGCCATGATGGCGTAGAACCAGGGCACCCCCAGCCACACGAGTTGGCCGACGGTGTTCGCGAACGCGTGCAAACGCGTTCGTTCGTGGTAATCGGCGGTCATTTCGTAGCCGAAAGCCACGAAGGGCGTTGCGTAAAGGGTGTACGTCAGGAAGAAGAGGATCGACGCGCCCAGGAAGACCCAGAAGTAGAAGCTCTCGCTGCGCCCCTCAGGCAGCTGCCACATGAGGGCGAAGACGAGACCCGAGAGAATCGCGCCGACCAGGATGTAGGGCCTTCGGCGTCCCCACCGCGTGTGCGTGTTGTCGGAAATGTACCCGACCACCGGATCGGAAACCGCGTCGAAGACGCGCGGTATCGCGGCAATCAGTCCGACCAGGAGCGGGTTCATCCGTAGGCCCAAGTTGAGGATCACGACCATGGCAGGCAGTGCCGCGGCCTGCAGGTTGTTCACGAACATGCCCACGGCGTAGGCGGACTTCTGCCGAAGACGAATCCGGTCTTCCGGGGCCGTGACGTGATGCTCTCTTGAACTCAAGTGAATCTCATGCCGGTGACCTGAGCATGGTTACCGGAATGTCAACGACCAGTTTTCTGATGCGCTGCTCCCGCCCGAACAACGACCGGCTGAGCTCCGGTCCGAGGCGCGTGCCGTGAACGACGGTCGGAATGCGTCCGTCGTCAAACACGTGCACGCGCCCTGCATCCGCGATGCGGTAAACGACGGGCACCCCGCACAGCGTGAAAGCGAGGGACCCGGCCGGCAATTCCTCCGTCAGCGGCGGGCCGCCGGTCGAATATCTCCAGGATGCCGGTTCCCGGAGAAACTCGTCACGGCCGAGCACGACCGGCTCGAAGGCGACTTCACCTCGTGCAACTCGCACCCCCAGTTGCCAGAAACGGGCGATCAGGTCCTCCTTCACCTGGCCGGTCAGGCCCGGCTGCTGCACACCGGTGAAATCCGGTGTGTGCGAATGGGGATCGACCGGGAACGCGCCGTAATCGGCCGGAGCCTTGTGCACGCCCAGCCCGGCCTGGATGTCCAGGAAGCAAGCGCCCAGGCGATCGACCAGCCCGGCATCCGCTCCAGCGTCCACCGCTCCGGCGACCGCCTCGCCGGCAGCCAGAAGCAGCTTCGAGACCATGTGCCAGTAGATGCAGCCCAGTCCCTCGTACTTGTACATCGAGCCGGAGCGACCGGTGAACTTCCGGTGCTTGAACACCGTTTCGTAGACATCACACAGGTTGGCGGCGTCCTCGTCGCTGACCGCCGGATCGCGTTCGAGCGCGGCTCGCAATCCGTCCGCGTTTCTGAAGGCACCGTTGAAATGGACCCGGCCGTTGAGATCGCGCTCGACGTAATCCGTGCGGCCCGCTTCCAGCTCCCGCCGAATCCAGCCATCGCCCTCCACCAGGGGTGCAGGGATCACGTTCTTCGCGAGGAACGAAGGCAGCTTTCGATTGGGGTAGAGCATGTAGCTGTTCTGGTCCATCCGGTACAACCGGCTCGCTTTCAGCGCCTCCAGCAGCAGGAGAGCGGCCTCGCCGTCCAGACAGCCGGAGCTCAATACCGCGACTTGGCCTTCCAGCATTTCGTCGAGCGGCTCGACGGCGTAACCGCCAGCGCCGAAATGAACCAGGTTGTAGGAATGGAACAGGCCGTCGTCCCTGCGGCTGTGCAGAATGCTGTGGTCGAGAAATTCCAGCGCCCGTCTCATGAAGTCCCGCAGGTCTTGTTTCGCGAGTGCCGTCTTGTCTCCGCAATGGCCCCGGTAGACCCGGGCGCGGTAGGCGTCGTTTGCGGAACCCATTCCGTCCATGAAGGACTTTCGTCCAGCCGCGTCGACGGGGCCCGCGAGCAGAGCTTCGTGATCCTCCAGGACCGCGCCGGCTCCCCTGAAGAACTGAGCCAGCTCCAGCGAAACGTCGAAGCTCGTTTCCGCGCTATCGCGCAGCAGATCGTCCATCAGGTGCAGGTAGCGACGCAGGTAACACAGCGTGACCATGGAGAGTCCGTAGCCGACCAGCGCGTTGTTCGCGTCGTTCCATTCCGGACGTTGCGTGTTCATCCAGATACCGCCGCCGGGCGCCAGGCTGCCGATTCTCGCAAGCGCCGAAATCAGCAGCTTCTCCAGCAGGTTGACCCGGTGGATCGATCCGTCCTCCAGCGTGACCAGCTTCCCGTCGGCCCCGATCTCGGCGACGCGCCGCGCGATGGCCTGGGCGCGATCGTCGTCATACTCGACGGTGTTCCTGGGATCCCTGAGCAGCTCCTGGTACGGCTTGATCCGGTAGGGCACGTCCGCGTAGACGAATATGTCGCGAGTCAGCGATTCGCCGAGCAGCCCGGGGTGATAGGCGAGCGAGAGCTCGAGCAGCCTGCCCAGGTAGCCGACCTGGTGATCGCCCCAATAACCGATATTCGACCAGGATCTCCCCGATTCGAAAATCTCCCAGTCGATGCCCTCCCTGGAAATGCGGTAAGCGTTGTGCCCGTCGGCGGTCGAGGCGTTGACGAACTTGGCGACGAAGCTCTCGATGTATCCTGGGAAGGAAATGGCCAGAGCCTCCCAGTTCTGAAAGATGTCACGCCAATTGCCCTGGTAATTCAGGTACTCGGCGCCGTTACCGTTCTTGAGAATGATGGAGAAATCATTCCAGGGGCGACTGGGGTCGCCGTGCCGGCGGCTGAACGTCAGCGGCAAGTATTCGTAGACGAGCCGGATGAAGGCTTCGTTGCCACTGTCTTGGGCCAGCTTCAGCGCGGAATCCAGCGTCAACGCGCCTTCGAACTGTCCCAGTACGGAGGCGACCGTCTCACGCAACGGCCGGTTGCGCTCGCCCGCGAAGTACATGAAATCGTCGAGGGGAAACCGGTATCCGTAAGGGAATACGCCGCCCCGCATGATATTGAACAACGCATTGGAAAAGTGCCTGCTGGTGACCAGGTCATCTGCAGACTTCTGGAATCCATCGGCGCTGCCCACCAATTGTTCCAGGCGAGCGGTACCGGCCGCGATATCCTGCTCGATGGCACTGGCGGTCACCCCTTGCAGGATCGCGTGCAGCAAGTCGGCCGTCTGCGACGGGCCTTGCTCGACATCCGCCAGCACGCACCAGCGGTGGTCGCCTTTCGGCGGCAGGGTGACGGCCGATTGGACGAAGAAAGCGCCGCGCTTACCTTTGACGAACGCTTCGCCGTGAACCCCCTCACCCGCGCAAAACGCTTGGACCTGATCCTCCGAGAGCAACACCCGGGCCTGTTCGAGGCCGGTGCTCCAAACGACCGTGGCCTTCAGCGCCTCGCTCGGTTCGACCCGGTCGGTCAAGATCGAGCTGAGCGTGTAGATTCCGGCATAGGCGCCGGAGACGGCTTCAGCCTGCTTGTAGGCGTCAACCAGCGTGCTCAGCTCGGCCTGCGCGGTGCGATCGACGCCGTACGGGAGCAGGTTCCGCAAACCGTCCAGCAACTCCACGCGAACCTCGCTCGCGCCGGTGTTGAGCAGCTGCGATTGCCTGATGAATCCGAAGCGGTTCCCGCTGGCCCAGGTGTACGTGAACGCAAGGTCGAGGTCGTAGTTGACTTCGTCGAACACCAGCTTGTTGCCCGGCACGTTCTTGTACAGGTTCCGTTCGATGTCGTACACCGACGGGCCGGTTGCGAAGGGCTGCCAGAGCATGGTCCTGCCGCCCCGCGCCGCCAAGAGCACGGTCTTCGGCCCGGTCGTCTCGCAGGCATCGTGGATCTTGTCGTCCGTGCCATAGGGAAACAGCGCGTTTCCCGGGTCTCTGCGGCCGCAGGTCAGGCCACCGGTGCTGGAAACAAAAAGCCAATGATCGTGGCCGCTGACCACGGACATGAGGAAAGGTGGCATCGTGTGATAGTTGGCGATTCTGAAGAACCGCTCGCCATCCCTGGTCACCCACTCCCCACCACCAGCCGGTCCGGGAACGCGAATCGCCGACTCACCGAGGAAGACCTTCCGCTCGCGACGCTGTGTCATAGGAATAGGGCCTGCTCGACTTGGATCAGAACTTGTAGCCGATGCGGAATCCATAATTCAGGGGCACGCTCATGCTGCCCTTCGGTACCTGCTGGTCGGCCCCACCCCAGTACTGGACGACCTGATTCGTGATGTTGTATCCGTAGATCTCGGCCATCCAGTCGCCCCAGTACGCGCGCACTCCCGCATGGAACATGGACCATGCCTCGCGTTTGTCGTCGGTGTACTTGATGTCCTCATCCGGGATGACGAAGTCCATGTCGTCGGTGTGCTTGTCGACGTTCCAGATCGTCAGGTACGAGTCGTCCACCCAGGTGGCCGTGATCCACGGGACGATCGCGAACTTCCCGTTCGAAGAAGCGAAGGTGTGTTCGAGGGTCATCTGGAACTTGAACGGCGGCGAGACGGCCATCTCGTTTCCCTTGAGGTTGACCTTCAGGCGCTCGTTCCTCGGATCGGCGGCTTGGTTGAAGTCCAGGCCGAAGTAGGACCTCGGGTCATAGTCCCACTTGGTAATCCATTCCTCCGTGACCTCCGTGTCCAGCCAACTCACGTAGCCTTTGATTCGGCCGCCGGTCCACGGCCGCCAATCGTACTCGAGCTCGAACCCCTGGATCCTCGCACCGGGCACGTTCTGCGTGTAGTAGGCGGTGACCAGCGGCGACCCCACCCAGCCGAAATCGGGTCCGGGTACCCCGTCCACGTCGATCGGGTCGCCGTTGGCGTCGCGCAGCACTTGCCACCTCTCGGTATACGCGAGCGAGCCGACGGACGCGTACTGCATGTTCTGGTAGTCGGAGTAGAAGTAGGCGCCTCGCAGATCGAGCTTCCCGTCCAAAAGCCGTAGCTTGAAGCCGAGCTCGAGAGTGAGGACCTCCTCCGGGTCGTACGCAGTCCGAAGGGTGACGTCTTCCACGTTGATGACGTAGGGGTAGTCGTCGGTCGGGTCGTCGGGCGTGCCGTTATCGTTGATATCGCCGTCCACAACGGTGCCCTGGAACACGTCGCCGATGCCGCCGGCCTTGAAACCCGTGGCCAGGTAGCTGTACAGCAGGGTGTTTTCGCTGAGCTGGAAGTCCACCCCGAGGCGCCAGTCGAAGTGGCTCCAGGATCCCTGGTTGTCGTTGCCCGTGTAAACCGGATTGCCGTTGGCGTCGGTGTAGACCGATGGATCCGCGAAGTAGTCCGTCGGCAATTGGTTCAGGGAGTCCCGGTCGTAGCCGTTCTGACCCGCGTTGACCGGGATCACCGGCAGGACATCGGTCGCACAGCCGTTCGCGACGTTACAGATGTACGAGCGCCCGCCCTTGTCTTGCTTTGTCTCGCCGCTATAGCGGCCTCCGATCGTCAGGTACCACTTCGGCGAGAACGAGTACGTCCCCTGGGCGAAGGCCGCGGCGGCGTCCGCGGAGCGATTCGGCTGGACCCACATGGATTTTTCGTCGATCGCGTTGTCGAAATAGCCGATCGTGTTCGTCTTCTCATGGAAGTAATTCAATCCGGCGATCCAGTTGAACTTCTTGTTGCCGGAAGACTGGAACTGGATCTCGTGCGCCCAGGACTGGGAGCCGGTGCCCGGGAGGAAGAACATCGCCTGGTCCCAGGCGTTCAGGCTTCCGTCCATGTCTTGGGCCGATTCACGGTCTTGATCCTCGAAGCCGCCCGAGTAAATGAATCGCAGGTCGTCGGCGATGTCCCAGGTGAACTGGGAGCGCAGGTACATGATGTCGAGGTAGAACTTGCCGGGAACGTTGACCACGGCCTGATAGGTGTCGTCGCGCGGGAACAGATCGGAACAATCGTTCGTTCCCGTGATGATGGGATTCCCATTCTCGTCGCGGACGATCTGGCTGTTTTCGTCGAGGAGGTACGTAGGACGGCCGCGCAGTTTCTCGCAGTTGACCAGGTCGATACCTCCGGCGCTGTTGTTTCGATACTGCTGGAAGCTGAAGCTCAGAGACATGTCGTTGCGCTTCGGCTTCCAGAGTGCGCTGACCCTGTACGCCCATTCCAGGTCGTTCATGTAGAAGTCCTTGCTGTCGGCGGGCACGAGTGCCTTGATCGGGACTTCGAGGTCGTCGGCCCACCAGTTCGAGTGCTGGGTTCGCGTGTAGCATTCGGGGCTCGTGCATTCCTCGAAGGACCCGGGCGCGATGACCCGTGCGCCTGCGACCTTGTTCGCGATGAAGCGCTGGTCGTACTGGTTCGGGTCCCAGTACCCCTGGAGGTAAGAATCGCGTTGGAAGTAGCGACCAGCGAAACGAAGGGCAAACGTACTGGACACCGGCGCGTTGACCACGAACTGCAGTCCGGGGGCTTCGTAGTTGCCGTATTCGAGGGCCACGGTCGACTCGAAGATGTCGAGCTTGGGCTTCGCGGTGACGATATTGATGCTGCCGACCGTGGAGTTTCGGCCGAAGAGCGTCCCCTGGGGCCCCCGCAGGACCTCGACTCGCTCGTTGTCGAACATCATGCTCAGGGCACCCTGCATCCGCGGCGTGTAGATGCCGTCGAGGTACACGCCCACGGCCGGGTCGCCGAGCTCCGTCTCGTTGGTCGAGCGCACGCCGCGTAGGGCGATGACCGGTGTGGACTGCCCGTTGATGGTGGCGATGTCCATGTTCGGCACCAAGTTGGCCATGTCCCTGACGTTCTTGACCCCCTCCCGGTCCAGGGTCTCCTGGTCGAGAACCGTCACCGCAACGGGGGTCTTCATCAGGCCGGTTTCGACTCGGGTCGCCGTCACCGTGACGTCTTCGTTCAAACCCAAGTCGAAAGGCGATTGCTTCTTTTCCTCCTCGCGCAGGTTGAACGGGATCTCGACCGTCTGGTTGATCCGGATCTCGATCTCCTGGCTGCGCATCTTCTCGTAGCCGGGGAAGAACACCTCGACGAAGTAGCCGCCCCCGGGCTTGAGGTTCGAAAACGCCGCCTTGCCCTGGGCGTCGGAGGCGACCGCCGCTTTCGGCGCGAGCCCGAGCTCGTTCGACAGGCTCACCGTGGCGCCGGGAAGCGCCGAGTTCGTCTCGGCCTCGTAGACGTAGATCTCGAGCGATCCGACCTGAGCGTTGGCCCGCGAGGCCGCCGAGCACAAGACCCCTAGCGCCAGTAACATCCGAGTCCAACGCATCGCCAGCCCCTCCCATCCGGGAATCCGACCCCCGCCTCCGTTCGCTACCGCCAGCCTTCGGCTTTCGGTCTGTCCTCCTGTTCCGGAGCGAGCGCGAGGTCGACCCGGAACGAGCGCAGCGCCAGCGAACAAATCACAGCCGCAAGTTTGCGGCCAGCCATGATAAGTGACTTGTCAATAACAACTTGCGTAAAATCCACCCGCTCATTCGGCGGCCGACCGGCGAACCGGGAACATCCGGTCGCAGGCGCCGGCGACGATGAGGAGTCCCATTGAACACCGATTTCTTCCATATGGCAGCAGAAGAAATACTCACAGGATGACAGCGCTGTCAATGAAATATTGACAGCGCTGTCATTTCGTCGTAAATGTCTGCTGTTTCCTCCACGCTTGTCGTGTCGGGGTCGTCCAGTCGAGATGCGACAAGATGTGGAGCAGCCGCGCACCCGGCGTGATGGGTCTGGGGGCGGCATTCTGGGGAAGTGGAGCCCCGATGGACGTGACACGACCGACCATCGACGATGTGGCGAGCCTCGCGGGAGTCTCGATCAAAACCGTCTCCAGGGTTCTCAACCGGGCGCCCAACGTCCGAGGTCCGACGCGTGACAAGGTGGTCGAGGCCGCAAAGTCTCTCAACTACCATCCGAATCTCTCGGCAAGGCAGTTGGCCAGCAATCGCACCTTCCTGATCGGCATGCTGTACGACGACCCTAATCCCAACAATGAGAACGACTATGTGACGACGGTCCAGGCCGGTGCGCTTCAGGCGTGTCGGGATTACGGATACAGGCTCCTGATCAACCCCTGTCGGGCGGATTCTCCCGGCCTGATCGAGGAGATCATCGGCCTGAACCGCCAGGTCGACGGCTTCATCGTCCTCCAGCCCCTTTCTGACCTTCAGGCTCTCAACCAGGTCCTGCTCGAGAAGAAAATCGCGTGTGTCCGCGTGTCCCAGCGACCCTTCGGTGATTTCCCATGGATCTCGGTGGGTGATGCGGACGCCGCGGACGAGATGACCGAGTACCTCTTGCAGCTCGGTCACCGGCGGATCGGGTTCATCATGGGGCATCCGGATCACGGTCAGAGCCACGATCGCCTCGTCGGTTATCGCCGCGCCCTCGACAGGCACAACATCGATTTCGACGCTGGTCTGGTCATGCAGGGTCGCTTCGATCATGAATCGGGCCACCAATGCGCGCGGAGCTTGCTGTCGTCAACTTCGGCTCCGACGGCGATCTTCGCCAGCAACGATGCGATGGCGGTGGGTGTGCTCTCGGCCGCCCACGAATTGGGCGTCGACGTTCCTCGTGAGCTCTCGGTTGCCGGTTTCGACGATTCGCCGCTGGCCAAGCATGCGTGGCCCCCTCTCACAACGGTACGCCAGCCGATCGCGGAGGTCGCAAGGCTCGCGGCCGAGGAACTGATGGAACAACTGAGGGGCCGATCGGGTGTCGGCTCCCGTCACCGTTTACGAGCGGAGCTCGTGCTTCGCGCGTCCACGGCGAGTCCGGCCCTCCGGCCGGTCGCCGAGCGAGGATAGATTGTCGCGTCCGAATCGTCTTTTTTGGGGGAAGAACAGATGACCCGAGTATGTAGCCTTCTGGTGCTCACCCTGGTCCTTGCCGTGTGGTCCGTCACCCCGGCGCTGGCGGAAACGTACCTCGCGTTCACGGAGGAGGGACTCCCGAAGGGTGCCAACATCTTCACCTGGTGTGATACTCCGCCCTGCGACGTCGCGACACCGCAAGAATGCGCCACCCCCGAGGGCAGTCACAACCTCCGGGTTAGAACGAACATATGGGCCGGCTTCGGTGTGTTCCTCAACATCGATCCGTTCAATCAGCCGCAACCTGAGAACATGTCGGCCTGGGCGACCGGCGACGTGCGCTTCTTCGTGAAGTCCACCAAAGACCTGAAGGTCGAGATCCAGTGCAAGGTGAACGGCGCGACGCAGACAAAAACCCGGCTCCTAACGCAGCACGGTTGGAATGGACTGAACGCGTGGCAGGAGATCGTGATCCCGGTGGCTAGCTTCTTCTCCCCCCAACCCGTGGACCCAGCTTGTCTCGCGGCGGTGACCTCGCCCTTCATGGCCACCATCGAAAACCTGCCGTTCTTCAGTACCTTCCAGGTCGACAACGTCCGATGGCACCGGCCGAATGCTCATTCCGGCGCGTCGTCGGTGCAGGTCCAGGGGCGGCAACTGAAGGTCAACGGCAAGCCGTTCGTCGTCCATGGGATGGCCTATTCGCCCATCTCGATCGGCGAGGATTACCACGGTTCCTTCAGAGACCGTCCGGATCGCTACTTGGTCGACTTTCCCCTCATCGCCGCCAAGGGCGCGAACACCGTCCGGATTTACTCGTCATTCATGACCACGGCCATGCTGGATGCGGCCCGAGCTAACGGGCTGTACGTCATCCCGACCTTCCAGGTCGACACGGCGCAGCTCGGGTGCACCGCCGGCAAGGACTTCATGCGGGACCGGATGCGCGATATGGTGCAGGAATGGAAGAACCACCCTGCGATCCTGTTCTGGCTGATCGGTAACGAGGTCAATCGATTCCTGACGAACACCGACCTCTGTAACAACTGGTACCCGCAGGTCGACACGATGGCGTTGGCGGCCCACCAGGCCGAGGGAACGTCGTTCCACCCGGTCGGAACGGCGAACGCGGAGACAGCCGGGCTCTCCGATATCTGCCAAATCGGTTGCAGCGACAACACGCGGCTTCCGAATCTGGATCTGTGGGGGGTGCAAGCCTACCGCGGCTGCTCGTTCGGGACGCTATTCAATGAATACCAGAGCAAATCTGATTGTGCTCGACCGTTGATCGTCACCGAGTTTGGGGCCGACGCCTGGGATAGCCTATCGGGAGCGTCGGGGGCGGAAAACCAAACGCTCCAGGCAGACTGTCTGGGGCAGCTCTTGGGAGAAGCCGACGAGGCGCTCGCCGTTCGCACGGCGGGGGGCGTCAGCGCGGGTCAAGTTGTCTTCTCATGGGCGGACGAGTGGTGGAAGGCGACGTGTACGGGCTCCCAGTGGACCGCCCACGATACGTGTTCCACTTGGACCAACCCGGGCTACCCGGATCCTGCCATGAACGAGGAGTGGTGGGGGATCGCAACCCTGGATTCGGCGAACCCGAACGCGCGTGTCCTTCGCTCCGCCGCCGACCGAGTGAGCGGCTCGTGGAACTTGGGCGCCGTCTGCGATCTGGGAGTCGTGAGTCACAACAAAGCGACCGGCCAGACGACCCTTTCCTTCAACCCGGCAGCCGGTTCGACGGATCACAATCTGTACTACGGGCCGCTGAGCGCCGTCTCCTCCTACGGATACTCGGGGTCGGTGACTGGACTCGGCGCCAACGGCTCGAGCTCCCTGACGCTGCCGTCCGGTTCTCTTTTCTGGGTGGTCGTCGGTCGCAACAACGGCGCGGAAGGCTGTTACGGCAAGAACTCGGCGAACAACGAGCGGCCGTGCTTCCCCAATGCCGCCAGTTGCAGTGTCCCGCAGGCCGTCAATAGGACGTGCCAGTGCCCGTGATCGCGCTCGTCGACCCGCGGCGATCGCCGGTGAGAGCTCGAACGGTGCTCTCGAGTCAGAGCCCTCGTGTGATAGAGGTCAGATGGCGTTTGATGCAGCGCCTCCCCCATAACAGTGAAAGGGTGGAACCATGAGAAGAATCCGAGTCAGCACGATCCTTGCCGGCGTCCTCCTGTGCGTGGTCTCGACAGCGAGTCGGGCCGATCTCGCACCTTACAGCCAGGACTTCGAGGGGCTTGTCCAATCGGACCCAGCCGCACTGGCCAACGATGGATGGAAAGTCTTCGGGAACGTCTTCGGCCCCGACTGGGGCTACTGGTACGGCTACGGCCCGTTCCCCGCGCCCAACGGCGGGCCCGGATTCTGCGCGATCGACGCGGGCCAGGGCGGTCCGGCGCAGGGCAACCAGCAGCTCGTCGTCTACAGCGACTACAACAACGGCAATCACGGCGACGGATCGAACGCCATCATCGAGGCCAACGTCTTTCACGAGCAGACGATCGGCGCTGCGGATGTCGGCAGCACGTGGCGCCTCAAGTTCGACGCCAAGCGCGGCAACATCGAGGCCGGCACCCTGGCGGCGGCGTTCTTCAAGACGCTCAATCCGGCCGCCGGCTACGCGCTGACCAACTACATCCCGATCGACCTGACCGGGATACCGGACGCGTGGGACAGCTACTCGCTCTCGATCGTCATCGATCCGAGCCTGGAAGGCCAGATCCTGCAGTTCGGCTTCATCAATTGGACTTCCAACTACCACGGGTCCGGGATCTTCTACGACAACGTCGTTTTCGGCCTTGCGCCGCTCGGCGTCAGCCTCGACATCAAGCCCGGTTCCTGTCCCAACCCGATCAACCCCGTGTCTCGGGGCGCGCTCCCTGCGGCGTTGCTAGGCACGGCAGGGTTCGACGTGAACAACGTCGACATCAGCTCGCTGCGGCTCGAAGGCGTCGCCCCGATCCAAGCGGGCTACGAAGACGTCGCCGCGCCGTTCTCAGGCGAAGTCTGCGGGTGCTCCAGTGACGGTCCGGATGGCTTCTTCGACCTGACGCTCAAGTTCAGAACTCAGGACATCATCAGCGCCATCGGACCGTCGCCGAGCGGAGGACGCGTGATGACGTTGACCGGCACGCTGCTCGACGGAACTGCGATCGAGGGTCTGGACTGCGTCATCACCGTCGGAGGAGGGGGAGGTAAGCCGCAGATTCGCGATGGAGTACCAAGCCTAGCCGAGCCGACGCAACTGAACCCCAAAGAGCAACCCCAGCTCGACACGCGCCAGCGCCTGACCCTGCGGACGGTTTCCGACGTCAGCATACGAAAGACGCGTACGACCGGCGACTGATAGATCCTCCGAGACCTACGGGGCGGGCCGGAACTCGGCCCGCCCCCAGGGCGGAGCCGGGCCGGATCAAGCCGGTGAGCATTTGGTCGAACGTCTGGCACTCCGGCGTGAGGCCTCGACCCTTCAGCCCTGGCAGCTCTTCCTCAAAGCACTCGCAGGCTGGATCAATCGGCACCCTTACCAGGGCGTTCGGAAGGGTGCGCTGTCGTGAGCGACTCGGCGGGATGCTCCGCTGCACCCATCGAGAAGCGACGTAAGCATCCCAGCAGCTTCCGTCGGTGTCGCCCGCGGCCAAGCGTGGTGCGACGACGATCTGGGGTGGAAGGACATCGGTCACCACGGCTCGGATATCGAACGCCTTGCGATGCCTCCGGCCCTCACCGACGACGAGTTCGAATCCAACGACGAATCCTAACGACAAGGAGTGCTTGTGCCCGATCTCTTCAGTGAACTCACTCTGAAAGATGTACGAATCAAGAACCGCATCGCCGTGTCCCCGATGTGCCAGTACTCGGCGAAGGACGGCTTGCCGAACGACTGGCACCGCGTTCATCTCGGCTCCCTTGCGCTCGGCGGGGCGGGGTTGGTTCTCGCGGAGGCGACCGCCGTCTCTCCCGAGGGTCGAATCACCCCAGCCTGCACGGGCCTGTGGAACGACGCTCAGCTGGCGGCCTTCCAACCGATCGCCCGCTTCATCGAAAGCCACGGAGCCGTTCCGGGGATTCAGCTCGCGCACGCCGGCCGCAAGGCGAGCGCCAACCGGCCGTGGGAAGGCGACGACCACCTTCCGGCCGACGACCCCGAGGCCTGGGAGCCGATTGCGCCGTCGGCCGTCGCCTGGGGGGGGAATCTGAGGCGCGTACCGCGCGCGATGACGCGCGAGGACATCTTCGGCGTCCGCGAGGCGTTCGCCGCTGCGGCGAAGCGTGCGCTGGCGGCGGGGTTCAAGTGGCTGGAACTGCACTTCGCCCACGGCTATCTGGGGCAGAGCTTCTTCTCGCCGCTCGCCAACCGGCGCACCGACGAGTACGGCGGCAGTTTCGAGAATCGCGCTCGCATGATTCTCGAGACGCTGGCCTCCGTCCGCGAGGTCTGGCCGGAGCACCTCCCTCTGACGGCGAGGCTTGGCGTCATCGACTACGTGGCGGGCGAACAGCCTCTCGAGGAGTCCATCGAACTGATCCGGCGGATGAAGACGGCCGGTCTGGATCTGATCGACGTCAGCATGGGTTTCAACACGCCGGATGTCTCTCGTGTGCCGTGGAGCGAACACGGTTTCCTCGTGCCCATCGCACAGCGCATCCGGCACGATGCCGGTCTTCCCGTCGCGGCATCCTGGAACATCTCGGATCCGAGGAAAGCCGACGGATTCATCCGCGACGGGCAACTCGACGTCGTCATGCTCGCGAAGGCGATGCTTGACGACCCGCGTTGGCCGTACCACGCCGCCCAGACGCTCGGCCGCGCGACGCCGCAAACACTTTTGCCCGACCAGTACGGCTGGTGGCTCAAGCGGCAGCCCAATCCAACGGCCGCCGGCTAGACGTCCACCTTTCACTTCGATTACCGAGATGCGCCCAAGGATGTCCGGATCAACCCGGGCGACCTCGGCCCTGATCCTGCTCTGCATCGTGTCGATCGCCGCACTGGGGTTGGTCCCGCCGATTTTGATGCTCGGGATCATCGATGGTCCGCAAGTCCTTACGATCCACTCTTGGCCTACACCCTTCAACCTTGGCAGGTATTCCTCGCAGCACTCTCAGGCTGGATCCATCGCCACCAGCAGGCCGCGATCGACGGATCAAGCGTCGTTTTGGTTTGTGGACCATACGCGGAAGGACCGTCGAAGAAGTGAGCCTGCAACCGGGCAGCCGGTCCATAATGCGAAGCATGAGCGACAAAGTCATCGTCATCACCGGAGCGAGCGGAGGGATCGGTGCGGCTCTGGCGCACGCCGTTGCCAAGCGCGGAGCCTCCGTCGTTCTGGTGGCGCGCCGGGAGGAGACGCTCCGGGATGTCGCCCGCGCATGCGGGGCGCGGGCCCATCCCGTGGTCGCGGACGTTACCCGACGCGAGGAGGTGCGCCGCGTCGTCTCCGAGTCGCTCGCCCGATTCGGCCGCATCGACGTCTGGGTCAACAACGTCGGGCAGGGAATCTCACGCATGCCCTCGCAGCTCACGGATGCGGACGTCGACGACATCATCAAAGTCAACGTTAAATCGGCGCTTTACGGCATGCAGGAAATTCTTCCCCACTTCAAGGAACGCGGAGAGGGCCACGTGATCAACGTGTCCTCGATGCTCGGGCGCATTCCGTTCGCGGTCATCCGCTCGGCGTACAACGGCGCGAAGCACTTCCTCAATGCGCTCACGGCGAACTTCCGGGAGGAACTGCAGCCAACGCATCCGGGCATCCAGTTCTCTCTGATTTCACCCGGCGTCGTCAGCACCGACTTCGGACTCAACGCTCGCCACGGCGGGCCGGACTCACGCTCGCTTCCCAATGCGCAGACCGCCGAAGAGGTCGCCGACGTGATCGCCGACGTGATCGAAACGCGCCGTCCCGACGTGTACACGCGCGCCGGCGCGAGGGAGCGGATCGCAACGTATTACGCGAGCGTCGGCGAAGACCCCTGAGACGAGCTGAATCGCCCCGGGTTTTCCGGAGACTCCATACTTTGAGAGGACGTGAAAGAAGAGGGACGGGGCAACGTTCTGTTGACTCGTTGCCTTTTCTCATTACGGGTTATTGACGGCGTTCTCAAGTGGTCCGGGAACCGACCTCGGCACGACTGGCCCGCGCGCGGGATGCATGGGATTACCGCGCTTCTGGTGCCGGAGTCGGGACTCGAACCCCACCTCTAGAGGTGAAACCCGGAAAGGCCGGTGCGCGACAGGAGAGACGTCCCCCCGCCCCCGAGGACCCGGTCGAACTTGTCCACGAGAACGGCGGCCGAATCAGTCTCGGACGCGTCGGTAACACCCCAAGCGTGCAGTGCGATACAGATCTCGCGGGCACTCTTCAGGCCCTTCACGAACTCGTACCCCTCGTACGTGAAGTACGCACCCCACTCGCCGCGGCCTTTGAGAACCTCGATCAGATCTTCTCCAGTCATTGAGATCTCCTCGTCGCGAAGATTGCCCTTCCGGAACTTAAGGGTGACGGGCTCCCCGAGGCTCCTGGGAGCACTGCGATCGCTTGCACCATAACGCGATTGGTCTTGGGTGTCTCACGCGGCAGGGAGGGCTTTTGAACGCGTTCTCGTGGATGGTGACCGTAGGGGCTGGTGCGCCTTCATCGCGACTCCTGTTGCGGACGCCTCGCATCCAGCTTGGGGTTGTGCCAGCGGCCGTGTGGCGCAATGAGCGCGTCGGCCCGCCGTGGCCCCCACGTGCCGCGCTCGTACGGAAGAGCCTTGGGATGGGTCTTGAGGACAGGATCGACCGCCGCCCAGGCCGCCTCGACCGCATCTTCGCGCGTGAAGAGCGCTCCGTCGCCGGTCATGGCGTCGCTCAACAACCGTTCGTAGGGCGCTTCGGCTCCCAAGAATTCCTCGACCAGGTAGAGCTCCCGTCTTTCGCCGACGAACTCCTTGCCGGGGCGCTTGACGCGGGCGGCCAGCGCGACCGCGGCGTTGGGGGAGAGGCGGAAGCGCAGATAGTTGGCCGGGTCCGACGGCCGAACGGAGTCGGCGAACAGACGCGACGGCGGCGGTTTCAGCGCGACCAGAACTTCGGCGGCGGTTTCAGGGAGGTACTTTCCGGATCTCAGGTACCAAGGCACGCCGTCCCACCGCCAGGAATCGATGAACAGCCGTGCGGCGCAGAAGGTCTCGACATCCGAATCCTTCGCAACGTCGGGCTCCTTGCGGTAGCCGGCGTATTGACCGCGCACGACGTCGCGCGGCCTCAGCGGCCGCATCGATTCAAAGACCTTGGCCTTCTCGGCGTGGACCGAGCCATAGCCCCGGTAAATCGGCGGTTCCATGGCCAGCAGGGCGACGATCTGAAAGAGATGGTTCTGGATCACGTCTCTAAGGCAACCCGCCGTTTCGTAGAACGCGCCTCGGCCGTTCACTCCGAACTTCTCGGCGAGGGTGATCTGGACGCTGTCCACGTAGTTGCGGTTCCAGATCGGCTCGAGGAAGGAGTTGGCGAAGCGGAAGTACAGGAGGTTCATGATCGCTTCCTTGCCGAGGAAGTGATCGATGCGGAAGATCGCATCCTCCGGAAACACCGACCGCGCGACGCGGTTGAGCTTGCGCGCGGACGCCAGATCGCGGCCGAACGGCTTCTCGACGATGACACGCGCGTGGTCCGCCAGGCCCGCAGCGCCGAGCCCCGCGATGACAGTCGCAAAGAGCGACGGCGGAATGGCCAGGTAGTGCGCGGGGCGCCGCGCCTTCCCCAACGCGCGCTTCAGCGCCGTGAACGTCTCCGCGTCGTTGTAGTCCCCGGACACATAGTGGAGGAGCGACAAGAGTCGAGCGAGCGTGCGCCGCTCCACGCTGACGCCGGATTGCTTGATACTGTCGGTCGCCCGCTTGCGCAGTTGCGCCACACTCCATGGCGGAAAGGCCACTCCGACGACGGGGACGGTGAGGACACCCCGCTTGACCATCGCGTAGAGCGCGGGAAAGATCTGTTTGTGGGCGAGATCGCCCGTCACGCCGAAGATGACGAGCGCGTCGGACGGCGGAGCGCCGTTGGCCTTGAATTTCATCTCAGCTTGCTCCTGATTTCGTCTCGTCATGCCATGCCGTGCTTCCAACCGATCTTCACCTGCCACCAGTTCATCGGATACGTGACGATGAAC
>JAQBEH010000018.1:0-65586 GCA_032124015.1 Acidobacteriota bacterium | reverse complement strand
ACTCGCTGTCGGCCGCGTTCGACGAGGGGACGAAGCAATTCGGGTTGCAACCGTTTTTTGTCCAGCAGGTCGCGCCGCGGAATGGCGTGAACGTTTCGTTTTTCGGTCAGCGAATTCTCGCTGGCTGAGCGCGGCGACTGCTGGGCTCAAGCTGATAGCCACGAATGTGCCGCTTCGTGGCGTTGGAATTGATCCGTCAGGCAGCGTGTATATGGGGAGAATTTGGTTCGGGGTCGAGTCAAAGAAAGTGCCTGGTGCGCTCCACCAGATCTTTGTGGACACCCGGATAATGAGCGGAACGCTGGGCGCTCAGCCGTTGTTCGACGGGATCATCGATCGCGACGTCTTGCAGCATTTCGAGATGCTGTACAACGGGAAATCCGGTCGCGTGACGCTTCGCTATTTTTGCCCCGACAAATAAGCCGGGCGGTCGCGCCGGTTTGATGGTGCCGAAGCGGGGACTCGAACCCCGAAGAGCGTGAGCTCACTAGATCCTGAATCTAGCGCGTCTACCAATTCCGCCACTTCGGCAGGAGGGCGGCGGTACACTAGCAACCGTTTCCTCGAAGTGTCAAGGAATGTAGGAGTTTCCATGCGCCAACCCAGACCGGTGAGACCGCGTCGCGCGGTGATCCCACGTGTCGAACGCCCCAAGCCCGCGCCGAAGGATGTGTTGCTCGGCGTCTTCCAGCTGGCCGCCAAGGGAGGGGTCGTCATTCCGTTCGATGCGTCCGATGGCGATCCGCTGCCGGTGGCGGCGTCGGCGCGGCACGGAGCGCAGGCGGGGGATGCGGTCGTGGTCGCGGTCCTGCGCGGAGGGCGGGGCGGGGTGACCGAAGCGAAGGTCACCGAGGTGTTGGGGCCCGTCGAAGCGCCCGGGGTGGACGTCGCGGTCGTCGCGCGGCGGCATTCGCTGCGGCGGGAGTTTCCCGAAGAGGTTCGCGTCGCGGCGGCGAAAATGGCCCGCGCGATCGCGGCGAAGGATCTGGCGGGGCGCGAGCGGTTCGAAGATCCGCCGCCGGTGACGATCGATGGTGAGACGGCGCGCGACTTCGACGACGCGGTGTCGGTTTCGGAGCTTTCCGGCGGGGGATTCCGGCTGTTCGTGCACGTCGCGGACGTGTCGTATTACGTGAAGCCGGGGGACACGATCGACCTCGAAGCGGCGACGCGCGGGACGAGCGTCTACTTCCCCGACCGCGTGTATCCCATGGTTCCCGAGAGGCTCTCCGACGACCTGTGCTCGTTGCGGCCGGGAGAAGACCGGCTGGTGCAATCGGTCGTCATCGACTTCGACCGCAAATCCGAGGTCGTGAGCACCCGCTTTGCCGATGGCGTCATCCGCTCGGCGGCGCGGCTGACCTACACGCAGGTGGCCGACCTCCTCGAAGGGCGAGGGGAGCGGGCGCCGCTCGCCCGCAACGTCGTCGCGATGCTGCGTAGTGCCGAGACGCTGCGCGACCGGCTCGAAAAGCGGCGGCGCGCGCGCGGGAGCGTCGATTTCGATCTGCCGGCGCCGACGATCCTCCTCGACGTCGAAGGCGTGATGACGGGGATCAAGATCGAGCCGCGCAATCGCGCGCACCGAATGATCGAAGAGTTCATGCTCGCGGCCAACGAAGCGGTCGCGACGTGGCTGTCGGCGCACGAGGTGCCGTGCCTGTTCCGGATCCACGACGACCCCGATCCGCTGAAGATCGAAGGGCTCGAATCCTTCGCGAAATCACTGGGCCTCACGCTGAAGGTGGGGAAGGCGGGAGTGCGCCCCGGAGACATCCAGCGCCTGCTGGAGGACGCAGAAGGGCTACCCGCCTACCCGGTGGTTACGCAGCTTTCGCTGCGCTCGATGAAGCAGGCTCGTTACAGCCCCGAGGACAGCGGGCACTTCGGCCTGGCGGCGCCGCACTATTTGCATTTCACATCGCCGATCCGCCGGTACCCCGACCTCATCGTGCATCGCGCCCTGCGCGCGGCCCGCCACAAGGCCAAGCCGGCGCTGCGCGGCGATCTGACGGTTTTGGGTGAGACCTGTTCCAAGCTCGAACGGGAGGCCGAAAGCGCGGAACGCGAGCTGCTCGACTGGAAAAAGGTCAAGTTCCTGCGAGGACGCGAAGGGGAAGAGTTTGCGGGTGTCGTCACCGGCGTGGCGCGTTTCGGTGTTTTCGTTCAGTTGGACGGCGGAATCGCCGAGGGGCTGGTGCGCATCGAGCGCCTCGGCCACGAGTGGTTCGACTTCGATCCCGTGCGCCATGAGCTTCGAGGATCGGCGACGGGACGCACTTTTCGCCTCGGCGACGCGCTCAGGGTCAGTGTGGAAAAAGTGGACGCCGTGCTGCGCCGTGTCGATTTGGTGCCGGTCGTCGAACGCGAGTCCGCGCGGCCTCGCACGGGGCGAACACAAGGAAGAAAAGGGACCCGGCAGGGGCGGAAGAAATCAGCATCGGGCGGCCGCAGGGTGTAACCTCGGAGCCTTGAAGAGAGGAGGAGCAATAATGAAGAAGGCCGCGAAGGACTACGTAGCAGCCGACATCATGACGAGAAACGTCCTTTGCGTCACGAAAGATGCCGACCTGCGTGACCTCGGAAAGTTCTTCCTCGAGAAGAGAATCACGGGAGCTCCGGTGATCGACCGCGACGGGGACATCTGCGGCGTGATCTCGCAAACCGATCTTCTTTTCTACCAGTTGACCCGCGACGACGAGCTGGTGCTGCCGTCCGATTTTTATCAGAGCGCGCGCGTCGAGGGGCGGCCGATCGCCAAGGGGTTCCAGATCGAGGACGTCAACACGGCGACCGTCGAGGAGGTCATGACGCCCGTGGTGCACGCGGTGCTCCCTTCGACGCCGGTGACGACGATCGCGAGGATGATGACCCAGCGCCACATCCACCGGCTGATCGTGCGCCGAGGGATGAAGGTCGCGGGGATCATCTCGGCTCTCGACGTGCTGCGGGTTTTCGGCGGTGCCGACCAACCCAAAAAGGCAAAGTCGAAGGGCGCGGCGAAGCCCAAGGCCAAGATCAAGGCCAAGATCCAGGCCAAGATCCAGGCCAAGACCACGGCGCGTCCCAAGAAGAGCCGCGCCGCCTGATCCGCCCTCTCTCTTTGCCCCGAACGCAACCCGCCACTAGAATCTCCTGACGTGCCCTTTGGCGCGTGGGAGACCCACACATGGATCGTTGGTGGTCCGATGGTACCGAGACCGGCTCGAGGCTGTGGCAAGGCGTCTTCGCGGTCATAGCGATCGGATCGCTGCTCGGGATCGCGCAAAACGCCCTCATTAAGTACGGCAATCCCAAGGGCGGGCTCGCCTGGCGTTACACCGCCCCCACGCTCGACTCCCTGGACGACATCCTCCCGACCGTCGATGAGAGCCAGCCCGGCGGGAGCCACCCGCTGCCGCCCGACATGAACGATCCCCTGCAAATCGTGGGAAGCGCGGCCTCCGGCGTTCCGGACATCCCCGACGTCGGGCGGCCGATCCAGATCCAGACCTCGAAGGTGAAAGCCTTCTTCGACGCCAGGGCCGCGACCATCATCGATGCGCGCGAGCCGGCCGAGTATGCGGAAGGGCACATCCCCGGCGCGATCAATCTGCCGTACGAGCAGACCGCCACCGACATGGAGTTGCTCGAGAACTTCGACGCGAAAGGAATGCCGATCATCGTGTACTGCGGCGGTGGGACGTGCGAGGTCTCGATGAACCTCGGCTTTTCTCTGGTCAGCGCGGGGAAGAAGAAGGTGCTCGTCTACATGGGAGGCTGGCCGGAGTGGGTGACGGCCGGATACCCCGTTGCGACCGGCGCGACTCCGGAAGGCGCCTGATGAACGCGTTCTCGGCGTTTCTCTTGCACCCCACCGTGCGGCGCGCCGCGCAGATCGTGGCCGGGTTGATCTTCCTGGCGTCGGCTCTCGCCAAGATCGCCGATGTGCCCGCGTTCGCGGAGAGCATCCACAACTTCCGCCTCGAGCCGGTCATCCCGATGGTCGCGACCAACCTCCTCGCGATGACGATCCCTTGGGTCGAGCTCGTGGCGGGTCTCGCCCTCGTGACCGGAGTCCGGCCGAAAGCCGGCGCCTTCGTCTACACCGTGCTGATCGCAGTGTTCACGGTCGGCGTGCTCGCTGCGATGGTGCGCGGCCTGTCGTTCGATTGCGGTTGCTTCGGCAAGGCGAGCGCGGGTCCCGTCGGCCTGAAGAAGTTGGCCGAGAACCTCGTGATGATCGCGCTGGGCGTGGTGGCGTCGATCGAACGCCGCTAAAAGGGGAGTGTCCCCTTTTCTTACTTCTGGATCTTGGCGAGGGCGCGGGTGAGCCGCGACTTCGTGCGCGAGGCGGCGTTCCTGTGGATCACGCGGTGCTTGGCCGTGCGATCGACCAGGGCCACGGTTTCGGTCAGCAGGCCCGCGGCGACCGCGGCGTCTCCACTTTGAAGCGCTTCGCTCATCTTTTTCATCTGGGTGCGAAGCCGGCTGGTGTGAGCGCGGTTGCGAAGCCGCCGCTTCAGATCCTGCCGATTCTTCTTCAACGCGGACGCATGAGACGCCATGAATGGTATTCCTCCGAAAAGACGCGAGATTCTAGATGCCGAGCCCGGTTGGCGTCAATAGCCGTGGGCCCAAGGCCCGGATTCAGGGGTTTCCCAGGGACTGGAGGCGGTCGGCGGCGATACGGGCCTCGTCCGTTCCAGGGTAGGTCGAGGTCACGAAGCGGAGCTGCTCGATCCCCTGGCCGATCTGGTTCAGCTGGACGTAGGCCAACGCCTTCTTGAGGTTCGCGGCGGCCGCCTTGTCGCTTTTGGGGTAGTCCTCGAGCATGGCGTCAAAGGCATCGATCGCCGATTTGTAGCTCCCCTGGCTGAAATCGCACTCGCCGATCCAGTACATCGCGTTGTCGGCGAGCTCCGTATCGGCATACCTTTCGGCGTACTCTTCGAAGCCTTGAATCGCCAGCGCGTAGTTCCCCTTGGAGAAATCGGCGTATGCCGAGGCGTACAACGCGCTCGGGCTCGGAACCGAGCCGCCCGAAGGCGCCCCTCCTGCCACAACCGCCGCGCCTGTCGCCGCGTCTCCTCCGGCCGGCGGGGGAGTGCCCGCAGTGGGCGCGTCGACGGCGACAGGCACCAGGGGCATCCGTCGTGCCGCGTCGCGCGCGACCTGCACGTCTTCCGAGAGGCGATCGACCCGCACGTTGACCTGGTCGACCTTGTCCGCGGTTGCCGTGGTCTGGCGGACGATCGTGTCGAGCCTCGCCGTGAGATCGGCGATCTCGGAGCGCTTCACGCTGTCGTCGCCTTCGGATTTGGCCTCGAGGGCCGCGAGCCGCTTGGCGATCTCGGACTGCGATTTCGACACGGTCGCCAAGGACTGCTGGACGTCGGTGACGTCTTTCTGGAATTGGGCCACCTGATCGGGCATGACGCAGCCCGTCGCGGCCACCAGAAGGGGAAGCGCCGCTAAGACGCGCGCCCTCCTCACGATTTGATGGTGAACTGGGCGCGGCGATTTTCCGCCCACGCCGCTTCGTTGTGGCCGGGATCGACCGGCTGTTCCTCGCCGTAGGAGATGGCGATCAGCGTGGCGCCGTTGACGCCGAGCCCGATGAGGTAGTCCTTCACGGCGGTGGCTCTGCGGTCGCCCAGGGCGATGTTGTAGCCGATCGAGCCGCGATCGTCGCAATGGCCGCCGACTTCGACGATGTGATTGGGGTGCGCCTTCAGCCATGCCGCGTTCGCTTGCAAGGTCGCCTTCCCCGTATCATCGAGCTCGTTGCTGTTGTACGCGAAGTAGACGGTGCTCAAAACGCCCTGCTGGTTGAGTTCGGCGATCGTCGGCTCGACGACGGGCGTCTTGTCGACGTTCGACGGCGGGAACGGCTCGCCGGCCGGCTGGACCTCGCTGGTCGACGGAGGCGCCGGAGGCGGAGTCTGCGTTTCGACCTGCGGGGTCTCGGGAACGGTCGATGGCTTGGCCTTGTTCTGACAGGCGTAGGAGCCGAGCATCACCGCGGCGACTAGAGCGAACACGAGCAGGTGGGATCGACTCATCTTCATCGAGCGGGCACTCCTTCGTGAACGAGACGTGGATGGGAGTCTATCGGCGCCGCGCGGCTGCCGCAACACATTCGTGCGTCTTGTCACGGCACGCGCCGCGACCAATCGGGCGTGTAGCAGTCGCCGCCTCGCGTCAGGCGGCGCACCTCGGTGCCGTCCGCGCGCATCGTGTAGAGATCGTACGTCCCCGCGCGGCTCGAGGCGAAGACGATGTGCCGTCCGTCGGGGGACCATCGCGGGTTTTCGTTGTTGCCTTCGCCGTGGGTCACCTGCTGCGCCGCTCCCGTTGCGATATCGATCACGACGATGTTGAAGCGTCCCTCGCGCCGGGAGGCGTACGCGAGTTTGTCCCCCTTCGGTGACCAGGCCGCGGCGTCGGCGTAGACGTCTTCGGTCGTCAGGCGGCGGACGTTCAATCCCTCGGCGTCCATGACGTAAATCTGCGGAGACCCGGAGCGATCCGAAGTGAAGGCGATCTCCCGGCCCTTGGGCGAATACGACGGGCTGGTGTCGATCGCCGGAGAGTTCGTCAATCGCGAGCTTCGCCCGGTCGTCGTATCCAGGACGTAGATCTCCGCGTTTCCGGAGGCGTTCGACGCATACACGATGAGGCGCCCGTCGGGGGACCAATCGGGCGAAATGTTCATGGTCCCGCCGGCCGTCGGCGCGCGCGCGATACGCCCGTCGCTCTCCAGGATATCGATCGCCGGCGCCCCGGTACGCCAGGAAATGTAGGCCAGGCGCTGCGCCGCCGGGGACCACGTGGGCATCAAGCTGATCGACCCGGTCGTCGTAATTCGGCGCACGCGCTCGCCGTCGTAGTCCATCAGGTAGAGTTCTTTCCCCTTCCCGTGCTTCGAGACGAAGGCGATCCACGTGAGCGCGATGCCGGGCTGCCCCGTCAGCTGCTGCACGATGTCGTCCGAGACCTGATGCGCGACCCTTCGCACCAGCTCGGTCGGGTTGCCGTAGCGCCGGTCGAACAGCGAGGCCGGGGGCGAAGTGTTCATGAGGTGCGCGCGCAAATCCACGCGACCCGACGCGACCTTGAGCGTCCCGAGGACGACCGAGGCGGCGCCCAGGCTCGCCCACTTTTCTTCGAGCTCCTTTTCGGGCGAGGTCGCGGCGAGCGGATAGAGGATGGGGTCCAAGACGTCGAAGTAACCGCTGTAGGCGAGATCGTCGCGGATGGTTTTTCCGATCTCGCTCGCCATGGACCGAAGGAGAGGCTCGGCCGTCGGATCGGGGACGGCGATTTTGATCTTCGTGAAACCGGTCCCCGAGATCACGCCGGTGACCCCGGCGGGTTGGGGCTGCGGCTCACCCTGAGCGCGCGCCGGGAACGGAAACGCGAGGAGGGCAACGAAAAGCGAGGTCGCGGCGCAAGCGATCGGGACGAGGCGGCGCATCGTGGACTCCGGGAGGTTCAACGGGATTCCGGGCTGAGGTCAAAACGCATGGTGACGGGGATCGTCTCCCCGGTCCAGTTGGGCGGGACCCCGGGAAACGGGGCCGCCTCGATCGCGGCGCGCTGGGCCGACCGGTCGAGGCTCTGGATGCCGGACGAGATTTCGATGCGGATGTTGCGGGGCGTCCCGTCGCGTGCGATCTCGAAGACGAGCACCACCGAAGCCGTCCCTCCGGCATCCTCGATGTAGGGCTTGATCCACGCCGCCTCGAGGGCGGCCTTGACCGCCGCGCCGTACCAGCCCAGCGAAGAGTCCCCTCCGCCGACCGTTGCCGTGACGGCTCCGCCGGTTCCGGCCTGAGGCGAGGCGGACGGGAGACCTTGCGGCACTTCCGGCGTTTCGGGCGCCTCGGCGTCCCCGGTCTCCGCGGTCTCCGGAGGATCCTTCTTGATCTTGACCAAATCTTCTTTCGGCTTCGGGCTTGGGGCGGGCACCTCTCGAATCTTGGGCGCCTCTTTCGGCTTCGGCTCGGGCTTCGGCGGCGGCGTGGGCTGGATCTTCGGGGCGCTCGCAGAGGCTCCGCTCGGTGCTGCGGCCGCCGCGATCGGTCCGACGAGCGCGACCACCATCGAGTCGTCGATGGGAGTGACGCTACGGTGGGTCGCTGGAACGATCAAAACCGCGGCGAGTACCACGCCGTGCACGGCGAACGATCCAGTCATGAACTTCGCGAGGCGCGAGCGGGCCGCGCGAAACGCAACGACGATGCGCACTCGCGGCAGCCGCTTCATCGCGCGGGGCCCGGCGGTCCCGGCAGGGGGACCGTCACGAGCGCGACGCGCGTGACGCCGGCCTTGCGGATCAGATCCATGACGTGCAGGACCTCGCCGTAGGGCATCAGCTTGTCGGCCCGAAGGAAAACCGTGTCGCCGGGGCTACCCAAGGCCTGGGCTTTCATCCGCTGCACGAGCAGGTCGGGGTGGACCGGTTGATCGTTCAGGCGGAGGCGGCCCTCTCGGTCGACCGACACGACGGTGCGCGCGTCCGTGATGTCCTTCGACGTTTCGGTTTCGGGAAGATCGAGCGGGATGCCCTTCTGCAGCATCGGCGCAGCGAGCATCGAGATGATCAAGAGGACGAGCATCACATCGACGAGCGGCGTGATGTTGATCTCGGCTAAGGCCCGATGTCGTCCCGAGCGCCCGCCGCCGTTTCCGAGCGAGGCGCCCATGTCAGCTCCGCCGGCCCAGCACCCGGTGGATCATGTCCGCGGAAAACTCGTCCATGCCCGCCTCGAACAACCGGAGCTGGCGCATGAAGTGGTTGTAGCCGATCAGGGCGGGAATCGCGGCGGCCAACCCGGCAGCCGTCGCGACCAACGCCTCCGCGATCCCGGGGGCGTACGCCTGGAGCGAGGCCGTGCCCGTGACGCCGATGCCGTGAAACGCGTTCATGATCCCCCAGACCGTTCCGAACAAACCGATGAACGGCGTGGCGCCGGCAGTGGTCGCGAGAAACCCGAGGCTTCGCTCGAGTTCGGTGACCTGCACCGACGCGCTCTTGCGCAGCACCCGGTCGAGGGCCGAAACCGTCTCCGGGTCGGGGCCTTCTTGCGGGGGAGGGTTCAATGAAATCTCGCGGAAGGCGGCCCGGAACAGGTGGGCGAGCGGGCTGTCTTTGAGCTTCGCCGTCGCGTCCTGAATCGCGGCGAGGCCGCCGCCTTTCTTGAAACGGTCCAGGAAGGCGTCGGATTCGCGCTGGGCGCGCGAGAAGGCGCGCCACCTCTCGGCCATGATCCCCCACGACGCCACGGAAAAGCCGAGCAGGACGAGCAGCACGAACTTGGCCATCGGGCCGGAACTCATGACGAGTCCCCAAACGTCGAGTCCGGACTGGGATGCGCTGAGGAGGGGGAGCACGGACGAATGGTACGCGACACCCTCCGGCACGACAAGCGGACCGTGTTATCCTCGCGCCCCCTGACCGCCTTCCTCGAGCGCACCCCATGCTCAAGACGCTGCGCATCCGCAACCTCGTGACGATCGAAGACCTCAGTGTCGAATTCGGCCGTGGGTTGAACGTGTTGACCGGGGAAACCGGGGCCGGGAAGTCGATCGTCGTCGATGCGCTCGGCCTTGCGGCCGGAGAACGGGGCGACAGCGCGCTCGTCCGGTCCGGCGCCGACCGCGCGGTGATCGAGGCGGCCTTCGAGCTTGCGCCGGACGACTCGATTGCGGCGCTGCTTCTCGCGCGCGGCCTCGACGCGGGGGACGAGGCGCTGGTCGTGCGCCGCGAGCTTTCGGCGTCGGGTTCGGGGCGCGTGCTCATCAACGGCTCGCCGTCCACGGTGGGCGTCCTGCGCGAGCTCGGCGAAGACCTCGTCGAGCTCCACGGCCAGCACGAGCATCGGGGACTCCTGGGCCCCGAACGGCACTTGGAGCTCCTCGACTCCTACGGCGGGCACGACGACGCCCGCTCTGCTGTGGCCGCGGCGTCTCGCGACGCCCTCGAAGCGGCAGCCGAGCTTTCGCGCCTTCACGAGCTCGGGCGCGAGGGGCGAAGGCAGGCGGAGACCCTGCGCGAGACGCTCCGCGAGATCCGCGGCGTCGACCCGAAGCCCGGAGAGCTCGAGGCGTTGAGGCGCGATCGCGCAATCCTCCAAAACGGCGCGCAGATCGTGGAGCTGCTCGACCTGTCGATCGCACGCTTGGACGAAGGCGACAACCCGGCGATCGCGTCGCTTCACGCCGCGGAACGGCGGGTGGTAGAACTCGGCAAGATCGACCCGTCGCTGGCGCCGATCGCCTCGCGCCTCGAATCGGCGCGCCTCGAGCTCGAGGACGTGCGCGACACGTTGTCCGCCTATCGCGCCCGGCTCGACTTCGACCCGAAGCGCATCGAGTCGATCGAGTCGCGGCGCGCTGCGCTCGAGCGGCTGCTCCTCAAGTGGGGGCCGACCGAGAACGACGCCCGAATCGCCGGCGATCAGGCCGAGCGCGAGCTCGCCACGATCGACAACCTCGACGCCGAGGTCGCCGCGGCGGAGCGAGCGCTCGCCGCGTCGCAAGACGCCTACGCCGCCGCCGCCGCGATCCTCTCTAAACGCCGGGAGAGCGCCGCGTCTCGTCTTGGTCCCGCCGTTGAGGCCGAGCTGAAACCGCTGGCCTTCGGGAAGGCGCGCTTCGAGGTCGTGCTCACGCCGAAGCAAGGTGCCTCGTTCCACCCTGCGGGGGCCGAACGTGCCGAGTTCTTCCTCGCCGCCAACCCCGGTGAGGCGGCCCGGCCGATCGGGCGCGCGGCGTCGGGCGGCGAACTCTCCCGCCTGATGCTCGCCCTCCACGTCGTGTTGGACGGCGCCGCACCCGGGCGCGTCCTGGTCTTCGACGAGGTGGATGCCGGCGTGTCGGGTTCCGTGGCCGTGGCGGTGGGCGCCCGGCTGGCGAAGCTTGCCAGGCGGCACCAAGTTCTGTGCGTGACTCACCTCCCGCAGGTCGCGGCCCACGCCGACGGCCATTACCATGTGTCGAAGCGCGTGGCTTCGGGACGCACCCACACCGAGATCATCCCGTTACAGGGGGACGAGCGGGTGAACGAGTTGGCCCGTATGCTCGGGGGGCGGCAGGCGACCGACGCCTCGCGGGAAAACGCCGCCGAGTTGCTCGCCGAGGCCGCTTCAGCCGGCCGGACGCGTGGGAGGAGCTGACGGGATGCGTATCGCCGTTTACCCCGGGACCTTCGACCCCGTGACCTTCGGCCACCTCGACCTCGTCGAGCGAGGCCGCAAGCACGTCGACAAGCTGATCCTCGCGATCCTCAGAAACGAAGATAAAAAGACGCTGTTCACGGTCGACGAGAGGGCGGCGTTTCTGCGCGAGGCGGTGGCCCCTTGGGACAACGTCGTCGTGGACGCTTTCGACGGATTGCTCGTGGATTACGCGAACCGAACCGGCGCGAGCCTCATCCTTCGCGGCCTGCGCGCGGTGTCGGATTTCGAGTACGAGCTCCAGATGGCGATGATGAACCGCCGTCTCGCCCCCGATCTCGAAACCGCGTTCCTGATGCCGAACGAGGCGTTCTCCTACGTGTCGAGCCGGCTGGTCCGCGAGGTCGCGCGCCTGGGCGGCGATGTCTCCGGGCTGGTTCCGCCCTCCGTGTCCAAGGCCTTAGGCGAGAAGTTCAGGCGCGCCACGCATCCTTGACCCTGTTCGCGAGCGCCCCGTATACTCGGCCTATGTCCCGCCTGGTCAGCATCTTCCTGGCGGTGTTCTTCTCCGCCGCCGCGGCGACGGCAGGGCCGTCGGTCCGTTTGGTGCGCTTCGAAACGGACATCAACGCGGCCACCGCCAAGCGCGTCATGAAGGCGATCGACGACGCCGACGCTGCGGGCGACACGCTCGTGCTCATCGAGCTCGACACGCCGGGCGGTTCGGTCGATACGACCGAGACGCTCGTCAAGAAGATGCTCGCCTCCAAGACCCCGATCGCGGTCTGGGTCGGTCCGTCCGGGGCGCGCGCGGCCTCGGGGGGGTTCTACCTCTTGATCGCCGCCGACGTCGCCGCCATGGCCCCCGGGACGAGAACCGGAGCCGCGTCGGTCATCTTCGGGATGGGTAAGAGCGAAGACGGCGACGTTCTCCTCAAGAAAGCCACGAGCGATCTGGCGGCCCTAGCGCGATCGATTGCCGAGCACCGGGGCCGGAACGTCGAGGCGTGCGACCAGGCCGTCATCTCGGCCGAGTCGTTCACCGACGCCGCGGCCGTGAAGGAAGGACTCGTCGACCTCGTCGCCAAGGACCGCGACGACCTCTTGCGTCAGCTCGACGGCCGCAAGGTGACCCGCTTCGACGGTACGGTGACGACGCTCGCCCTGGCGGGTGCTTCCATCGTCGAGCCGGTCCGGACGACAACCGCGAATCTCGAGGAGCGGCTCGGAGGGTTCCTCGCCAACCCGACCGTCGTCTACCTCCTGTTTCTGATCGGCATGGCAGGGCTCTACGCCGAGTTCAACCACCCCGGCACGTGGGTCCCCGGCCTCGTCGGGGCGATCGCGCTGATCCTCTTCGCGTACTCCGCGCAGCAACTCCCCATCTCGGCCATCGGATTCCTTCTGGTTGTCACCGGTTGCGCCCTGTTCGTGCTCGAGATCAAGATCGTGTCGCACGGGGTGCTCGGGGTGGCCGGGACGATCGCGGTGATCGCCGGGTCGGTGATGATGTTCCCCGGGGCGGGGCGGGATCTCCGGCCGCCGCTTCTCGTCGTGCTGCCGGGGAGCTTGACGCTCGCCGTGTTTTGTTTCGTCGCCACGCGCCTTGCGATCAAGGCGCGTCGGGCACCGCAGGCGACCGGGGTCGAGGGCCTGCGCGGAGAGGTGGGAATCGTCGAGACATCGTGCGAGCCCGACGGAACGGTTTTCGTTCACGGTGCCTTGTGGAAGGCGACAGCGGCCTCCGGTTTTCTCCCGGCCGGAACCCGGGTGCGCGTCGTGCGCGTCCGGGATCTCATCGTCGACGTCGAGCCCGTCGACGCCACGGGCTGACAGGCGCTCTTTAGGGAGGTTCCATGTTCGGTATCGAGGCATCCGCTGGTTTACTCGTCGCGTTGGTCGTCGTCGTTTTCATCGTCGCCAACTCGATCAAGATCCTGCCCGAGTACGAGCGGGGCGTCGTGTTTCGCCTGGGCCGTTTGCGCCCGATGGACTACGGCCCGGGGATTTTCTTCTTGATTCCGGTCGCGGACCGGATGGTGCGCATGTCGTTGCGGACGGTTGTCCACGACGTCCCGCCCCAAGACATCATCACGCGCGACAACGTGTCGGTGAAGGTCAACGCCGTGGTCTACTACCGGGTGATGAACCCGCGCCGGGCGGTCGTCGACGTCGAGAACTTCCATTACGCCACCAGTCAGTTGGCGCAAACGACGCTGCGCTCGGTGCTGGGACAGGTCGAGCTCGACACCCTGTTGTCCGAGCGCGAGAAGCTCAATCAACAGCTGCAGACGATCCTCGACAAGCACACCGACCCCTGGGGGATCAAGGTGTCCGCCGTCGAGGTGAAGCACGTCGACCTCCCCGCCGAGATGCAGCGCGCGATGGCGAAACAGGCCGAGGCCGAGCGGGAAAAGCGCGCGAAGATCATCCACGCTGAAGGGGAGCGTCTGGCGGCGACGGCTCTTTCGGCGGCCGCCGACGTGTTCGGCCAGAACCCGGTCACCCTCCAGCTCCGTTACCTCCAGACCCTGACCGAGGTGGCGTCCGAGAAGAACTCCACGTTGATCTTCCCGCTTCCCATCGAGCTGCTCCGGCCGTTTCTCGGAGGCAAATGAGCGAGCGACGGGCCGGCACGGGCGTGAAGGCGCCTGTCGAGCGGAAGCCTCGGGCGCGGCGGGTGAAGGGGGCCGCCACGCCCTCGGCGCCCGAGGTGCTGGCGGCGGCGCTCGTCGTCACGCAGTGTCTCGATCTCGAGGGGCAACTCCACGCCTTCCTTGAAGTCGCACGGGGCTGGGCCGGGGCCGTAGACGGCGTTGGATTCGGCCCCGACCTCGAGGGTGCGGAGTTGGCACCCCTTGCCACGACGATGCGGGCCGACGATCCGCGACTCGAGTCCCTGCGAAACGCCGTGCGCTCGCGCGGGGCTTCGGACTGGGCCGAGGGGGCTTTTCCGCTTGCGGCGGACGGCGTGCGCGCTCTCGCCGTGCCGCTGCGTGCCGAAAACGCGGGGACGGTCGGCGCCGTCGTTTTGCTCGACCCGGCGCGGGACGTCGCGGAAGCCTTGACGGAGCTCGCCCACGGCGTCCGTCCCGCGGTCAAAAACGCGATGCAGGTGCGCGGGATCCGCGAGCTCACCATCAAGGACGACACGGCCTCCTGCTACAACCGGCGGTACTTCGAGGAGTTCATCCTCGAGGAGATGTCGCGCGCCAATCGCTTCAAGACGCCGATGTCGCTGATCTTTTTCGACATGGACAATCTGAAAGACGTCAACACGCGGCTCGGGCACGCGGCGGGGAGCCGAACGCTGTTGGAGGTTTCGGAGCGCGTGCGCGGGAAGATCCGGAAATTCGACAAGCTGTTCCGCTTCGGCGGGGACGAGTTTTGCATCGTGCTCCCCGAGACCGAATGGCACGGCGCGACGGAGGTCGCCGAGCGCGTGCGCGAGGTGATCTCGGGGCGCCCGTTCCTCATGGCGTCGCGCGGAACCAAGGGAGCGCAGCCGATGACCGCATCGTTCGGCATCGCGTCGTTTCCGCTCCACGCGCGCACCAAAGAAGAGCTGGTGCAGCGTGCCGACCGCGCCATGCAGGCGGTGAAAACCACGACGAAAAACGCCGTCGCCACCGCCGAGCGGCGGAAGGATCCCGATGGATCCTGAAGCGACGATCCGGGACGAGCCGCGCGAACTCCGGCTCGAGGGGTGGGTCCTTGCGGTTGCGGGGGGCGTGCTGCTCGCGCTCTTGATCGGCGCTTTTCAGCTCGGGCGCACGGTCGAACGGTGGGGCGCGCCCGCGCGCGCGGTGTCGACACCAGGCGATCCACCCGGCGTCGTCGAGCAAGAAATCGTGGATTCGACCGAGAAGCTGACCTTCTTCGACACGCTTTCCGGCGCCGGGAAGGAAGCCGAGCCGGCCCGCGAGGCGAAAGCCAAGCCCGTCGTCCCGGCGCCGGCCGGTGTTTCTGTGACCCCTGGTCCCTGGTTCGTTCAGGTCTTCGTCGGACGCGATCGCCAGGCCGCCGAGGAGGTCGTCCGTTCCCTGAGAGCGAAACGCTATCCCGTAAGGATCGACGCCGTCGCCGAGGGCCCCACGGGCAAGCTTTTCAAGGTCCGGGTGGGCGGTTTTCCGACCAAAGAGGCCGCCGAATCCGGGGCGGGCAGGCTTCACGGAGACGGTCACAGCGGTACCTGGGTGGTCCGCGTCACCAACTGAGCGCGGCCCGGCGCCTCATCCAGGGCGCGGGCACGCCGCTATGCTATTTTTCTTCAGCGTCTTGCGCGGGGCCCTCGCGGTCCTAAGTTTCCTTGCGGCGGAGGGGTAACCGTGGCTGGTCCGGACCTACAGGAACTCAACCAGAGGATCGAGGCGTTGACCGTCAAGGTCGAGGCGCTGCGGAGGTTCCTTTGATGTGGACCGCAAACGCACGGAAATCGACGCCTTGGAGGCCGAGCTGAGCCAGCCCGCGGTTTGGGACGACCCGGAGCGTACGAAAGGTCTGAAACAGCGGCGGTCGAGGTTGACCGAAAACATCGAGATGGCCGATTCCTTGGGACGCCTTCTCGACGACGCGCGGACCTTTCACGAACTCGCGCGCGAGGGAGAAGACGTGCTGGCGGATCTCGTGACCGCGGTCGCTACCCTGGGAGAGCGGGTCGAAGAGACCGAGCTGGCGACGCTCCTGACGGGAAAGCACGACGCGTCCAACGCGATTCTGGAGATCCACCCGGGCGCCGGCGGAACGGAGTCGCAAGACTGGGCCGAGATGCTCTATCGCATGTACGTGCGTTGGGCGGAGCGGCGCGGCTTCAAGGTGTCCACGCTCGACTGGCAGGCGGGAGAAGAGGCCGGGCTAAAGAGCGCGACGATCGGCGTTTCCGGGCCGAACGTGTACGGCTATCTCAAGGCCGAGCGCGGCGTCCACCGCCTCGTGCGCATCTCGCCCTACGACGCTCAGGCCCGCCGCCACACCTCGTTCGCGTCGATCGACGTGATCCCCGAGATCGAAGACGACGTCGCGATCGTGATCGAAGACAAGGACCTGCGGATCGACACCTACCGGTCGTCCGGCGCCGGCGGGCAGCACGTCAACGTCACGGATTCGGCGGTGCGGATCACGCACCTGCCGACCAACATCGTGGTGACCTGCCAGAACGAGCGGTCGCAGCACCGGAATCGCGAAGTGGCCATGGGCGTGCTGCACGCCAAGCTCGCCAGTCGGGCCCTCGAGGAAGCCGAAGCGACCATGGCGAAAGAGATCGGCGAAAAGAAGAAGATCGAGTGGGGCCACCAGATCCGCTCGTACGTCCTGGCCCCCTACCGGATGGTCAAGGACCACCGGACGGGTTTCGAGGTCGGTGACGCCGATCGCGTGTTGAACGGCGACATCGACGGGTTCATTCGCGCCTTCCTCACGAGCGGACGCGAAGCGAGCCTCGCGCAAGGTCTTAAGGGATGACGAAGGACCCGACGAGTCGCGTGGACAAGGGCGTGCTCGACGACCGCGCGGGCGAGATCCTGAAGTCCGTGATCCAGGCGCACGTCTTGACGGGCGAGCCGGTCGGCTCCCGCACGCTGTCGCGGGCGGCCGGACTCGATCTGTCCCCGGCGACCATCCGCAACGTCATGTCCGACCTCGAGGAACGCGGCTTGCTGAGCCAGCCGCACGCCTCGGCGGGACGCGTGCCGACGGACCTCGCCTACCGCCTCTACGTCGACCGATTGATGAGCCGGCCTCCCATCGACATCGGCCATGCGCAGGCGATCGACGAGGCGCTCCAGCACCGGCGTGGAGAGATCCCGGAGCTATTAGGCGAAGCGGCGCGCCAGCTGTCGCGGGTCTCTCAGCACGTCGGCGTCGTGTTGGTCCCGGACATGCGCCGGATCGTGGTCGAGCACCTCGAGTTCGTGCGCCTCGACGCGCAGCGCGTCGTCGCGATTCTGGTCGATCGCTCCGGCGTCGTGCACAATCGCATCCTCGACCTCGAGGCCACCTTCGATCAGCCCGATCTCGATGTTGTGGGAAACGAGTTGTCCCGGCGCTTTTCCGGCCAGACCCTTCCCACCATTCGCGAGGCGATCGCCCGAGAACTCCTGGAAGAGCAGTCCGCCTACGATCGCCGCCGCGCGCGCTTGCTCGAGCTCGGGCGGGATGCCCTGGCCGTCGACGAGGATGCGAGCGATGTCCTCGTGGAGGGGGCCTCGAACCTCGTCGGTGCGCTGGAGTTTCACGATCTCGAGCGGACCAAAGAGCTCTTGCGCACCCTCGAGCAAAAGGGGCGCTTGGTCGACCTGCTCGAAAACGTGCTGACGGGCCAGGGCGTTCAAGTCGTGATCGGCCACGAGAACCCGGTCTCCTCCCTCTCCGATCTCTCCGTCGTGGCAACGACCTACCGGGCGGGGGACCGCGTGCTCGGAACGGTCGGCGTCGTCGGTCCCACCCGCATGGAATACGCCCGCGCGATCGCGCTCGTCGATTACCTGGCGCACGTACTGACGCGCTTCCTCACGAATCCGGGGGCCTGAGATGAGCCGACTGCCAGAAGACGGCGCGACGCCTCGGATCCCCTTGGATCCCGGATCCGCCGAGGATATCGAGATCCTGGAAGTCGTCGGCGTGGACGACAACGGCGTCCCCTTGGCCGGCGCGGACCCCGACGACGTCGAGGTCGTGTTCGAGGAAACGGATTCCGCCTCGAATCCCGCGTCTCCCGACGGGACCTACTCCCCGCCGGTCGAGGACGCCGATCTGTGCCAGCGGCTGCTCCGCTTGCAAGCGGATTTCGAGAACTTCAAAAAGCGGATGGAACGCGAGCGCTTCGACCATTTCCGCTATGCGACCTTCGAACTCGTCGGCCGGATTCTCCCCGTGCTCGACAATTTCGAACGCGCGATGTCGGCGGCCCGAACCGGCGCCCCGGGCGATTCGTTGATCGAGGGCGTCGTGCTGATCCATCGGCAGCTCTTAGCCGCGCTCGAGGCCGAGGGCGTGCGCGGCATGGAAAGCGTCGGCGAGTTGTTCGATCCCGAGCGGCACGAAGCGGCGGCGACCGACCCGGACTCGCCGCTTCCCCCTCACACGGTGACCCAAGTGTTCCAGCGAGGTTATTTTCTCCACGACCGGGTCTTGCGGCCCGCGATGGTCCGCGTTCGCGTCGATGAGTCCGAAGGCGGCGCAACCGCCGGCGACCGGAAGGAGTCCTGACATGGGCAAGGTGATCGGCATCGATCTCGGTACGACCAATTGCTGCATCGCGATCATGGAAGGGGGGAAGCCCAGGGTGATCGCGTCTCGCGAGGGAGCCCGCACGACGCCCTCCATCGTCGCGTTCACGCCGCGCGGCGAAAAGCTCATCGGGCAGATCGCCAAGCGCCAGTCGCTGACGAACCCGCAGCACACGATCTACTCCGTGAAGCGGCTCATCGGACGCAAGTTCGAATCTCCGGAGGTCGGGAAGGCGCGCCAGATCGTTCCCTACGAGATCGTCCCCTCGGCGAACGCCGACGCGTGGATCCACGTCCGGGACCGGGACTACTCGCCCCAGGAGATCTCGGCTTACCTCCTCACGCGCCTCAAGGAAATGGCCGAGGACTACCTCGGGTCCGAGGTCTCAGAGGCGGTCATCACGGTTCCGGCGTACTTCGACGACTCCCAGCGCCAGGCGACGAAAGACGCCGGGAGGATCGCCGGACTGACCGTCTTGCGCATCGTCAACGAGCCCACCGCGGCTGCGCTGGCGCACGGCCTCGACGAAGGCACGATGGCGCGGAAGATCGCGGTCTACGATCTGGGCGGCGGAACGTTCGACATCTCGGTGCTCCAGTTGGGCGACGGCGTGTTCGAGGTCAAGTCCACTTCGGGCGACACGTTCCTGGGTGGAGAGGATTTCGATCAGCGCATCGTCGACTGGCTGCTCGCGTTGTTCCACACGGACACCGGAATCGACCTCCGCTCGGACCGGTTGGCGCTCCAGCGGCTGAAAGAGGCGGCCGAAAAGTCCAAGTGCGAGTTGTCCCGGCTCGAGGCCACGGAGATCAACCTCCCGTTCATCTCGGCGGACGAGAGCGGGGCTCGGCATCTCAACACGACATTGACTCGGGCGAAGTTCGAGGATCTGGTCGAGGACCTCATCGAAAAGACGAGGGGGCCGTGCGAGGAGGCCCTCCGCCTCGCGGGCTTGCGCCCCGCCGATATCGACGAGGTCGTGCTCGTCGGCGGCCAGACCCGTACACCGAAAGTCATCGAGACCGTCCGCCAGATCTTCGGCCGCGAGCCGAACGCCAACATCAATCCGGATGAAGTCGTGGGCATCGGGGCCGCGATTCAGGCCGGCATCCTGAAGGGCGACGTCAAGGACATGGTCCTGCTGGATGTGACCCCTCTGTCTCTGGGCATCGAGACACGAGGCGGGATGTTCACCAAGATCATCGATCGGAACTCCACGATTCCGACGCGCAAGGCGAGGATCTTCACGACCGTCGCGGACAACCAGTCGAAGGTCGAAGTTCACGTGCTGCAGGGCGAGCGCGAGATCGCCGCGCACAACAAGTCGCTCGGCCGGTTCGATCTCGTCGGCATGCCGCCCGCGCCCAAGGGCACCGCGCAGATCGAGGTGACGTTCGACATCGACTCGAACGGCATCGTGAACGTGTCGGCCCGCGACATGGCCACCAAGCGCGAGCAGAAGATTCTCGTTACGCCGGCCGGAGGCCTCTCCGAATCCGATATCGCGTCGATCATCGAGGATGCGCAAAAGCACGAAGAAGAAGACCGGCGACGCTCCGAGTTCATCCGGGTCCGCACGCGGCTCGAGGGGCTCGTCGAATCGAATCAGAAGACGTTTGCGGAGTTCGGCGCGATGCTCCCGCCGGACCAGCAGTCCAACGTGCGCAAGATCCTCGAAACGGCGCGCAAGGCGCTCGAAGGCGGAAGCGCCGCCGAATGCACCGCGGCACTCGAGCGCATCGGCGAGGTCGGTCGTATCCTGTCCGACGTCATCCTCTATGATCCCGGCGCATTCTCGGCCGGTGAGGAAGGCGGCGAGGCGAAGGCGGCGGCCGGCAGCGAGACGGCGGATACGGTCGAGGAGGCATGATTCGTTGGAGGATCGGGACTACTACGACATCCTCGGGGTTTCCAAAGACGCGTCCTCGGACGAGCTGAAAAAGGCGTACCGGCGTCTCGCGCTCAAGTTCCACCCTGACAGGAATCCCGGGGACACGTCCGCCGAGGGCATGTTCAAGGAAGCCGCCGAGGCCTACGCGGTTTTGTCCGACCCCGGCAAACGGGAGCGTTACGACCGCTTCGGGCGCGAGGGGCTCGGCGCGCAACCGGGGTTTTCCGGGTTCGACCAAGAGGCCTTCGCCGACTTCGGCGACATCCTCGGCAACCTGTTCGGCTTCGGGAACATCTTCGGCGGAGGCCGCCGCGGCCCGCGCGCCGGGCAGGACCTCCGCTACGATCTCGAGATCACGTTCGAGCAGGCGGCCGCGGGCTACGAGGCGCCCATCGTCATCCCGCGCCTCGACCGCTGCGGTGCGTGCGCCGGGACCGGGGCGACAGGGAAAGACGGCGTCAAGACCTGTTCCACGTGCCGTGGGCGAGGCCAGGTCGCCTTTCAACAGGGATTCTTCACGATCGCCCGCACCTGCGGCAGTTGCGGAGGCGCCGGCAAGCGCATCGTGACGCCGTGCGGCGCGTGTGCAGGCAAGGGGCGCGTGCAGGCCACCTCGACGATCACCGTCCGCGTCCCCGCGGGGGTGGATGACGGCATGCGCCTTCGTGTCTCGGGCGAGGGGGAGGCGAGCGGCGACGGAGGTCCTCCGGGCGACTTGTACGTCATCCTTCACGTCGCGCCGCATGCGGTATTCCAAAGAGACGGCGCGGAGCTCCACTGCGAGATACCGATCACCTTCGCGCAGGCCGCGTTAGGGACGACCGTGCGCGTGCCTTTGGTCGGCGGTGGCGAAGACGAGGTCGAGGTCGAGGCGGGGACGCAGTCGGGAACCGTGCTGCGCCTGCGCGGCAAGGGGCTCCCCGCGCTCGACCGCAACGGGCGAGGCGACCTCCACGTCTCGATTCGTGTCGAGACCCCGCGCCGCCTCTCGGTCGAGCAACGCGAACTTCTCACGCAGTTGGCCGAACTCGACGGTGTGGATACCGCCGAGCGCGGGATCTTCGAGCGCGTCAAAGACATCTTCAATTGACCGATTTCTGGCACGTGCTGAGCGTTCGGGTTCCGGATGCGTTGGACGACGAGATCGCCGCGGTTTTGGGGGACGGAAGTCTCGGCGTCGAGGTCGCGGCCTCGGGGCCCGGCATGACGGAATTGCGGTTCTACCTCGGATCGGACAATGACGTCGGAGTCTGGCGCGAGCGCGCGGCCTACGTGCTTTCCGCCCACGGCCTTCCGGTCGAGGCCGCGGAGCTTGCGATTGGTCCGGTCGCCAACGGGCGCTGGGTCGAGCGCTGGCAGGCTTCGCTGTCACCCATCCCGTTGGGCACCCGCTTCGTCGTTCTGGCGACGGAGGCTGCGTCCGACCACGATGGGCGCGAGCCGATTCGGCTGATCCCGGGCATGGCCTTCGGCACCGGCGAGCACGAAACGACGCGCCTCGCCGCGACGGCGGTGGAGCAACAGGTGACCTCCGGGTCCCGTTGGCTCGATCTGGGCACCGGCACCGGCCTGCTTGCGATCGTCGCGGCGCGGTGCGGCGCCTCCCGCGTGCTCGCCGTCGACACGGACCCCGAGGCCGTCGCGGTGGCCTCTCAAGTTCTGGCCGCGAATGCCGCGGGCGACGTCGTCGAGGTGCGCGTCGGGTCGATCGCCGAGCGTCGCGTCGAAACGTTCGACGGGCTCGTCGCCAACATCCAATCGTCGTTTTTCATCGCGAACGCCGACGGGCTCGCCGGCGCCTTGGTGAACGGCGGCCTTTTGATCGCGTCGGGGTTTCTCGTGGACGACGTCGAAGAGATCGCGACGGCGCTGAGCGCGGCCGGATTCCGGGTCGAGGCTCGCGCTTCCGAAGGGCCGTGGGCGTGCCTGCTCGCGCGGCGCGGCGAGCGATGAAAAACACCCTCCGGCGCGCGTTCGTCGCCGTGACCCCGAAGCCTGCCGATCGCGTCGATCTCGACCCCGACGAGTCCCATCACGTCGCGCGGGTGCTGCGGCTGAAGACGGGGGACGCGCTCCACGTTTTCGACGGGAAGGGGGGAGAGTGGGAGGCGACGATCGAGGTCCCCTCCCGCGCCCTTGTGACCGTCGTCGTCGGCGAGGCGCGCGCCGGGGACGTGGAGCCTGGAGTTCGCGTGGTCTTGTTCCAGGCCCTGACGCGCCCCGAAAAGCTCGAGTGGGTGCTCCAGAAGGGAACCGAGGTCGGCGTTTCGGCGTTCCGGCTGGTCGCGTCCGATCGCGTCGAGGCACCGCCTCCTTCGCCCTCGCGCCTGTCGCGTTACGAACGCATCGTCATGGAAGCCTGCAAGCAGTCCGGCCGGCGCGTCCTGCCGGCGATGGCTCTGGGTCCGATCGAGAGCCCGGGACAGGGCGTGCTCGCGATCATCCTGGCCCACGCGGTCGGGGTCGCCCCGCTCGGCACGGTGCTCGCCGGCCCGAAGGCGACCCAGGTGTGGCTCGCCGTGGGGCCGGAGGGCGGGTTTTCGGAAGACGAGATCGAGGCCGCGGTCTCGTCCGGATGGCGGCGCGCGTCGCTCGGTCCGCGGGTTTTACGCACGGAAACAGCCGGGGCCATCGCTTCCGCGATCGTTCTCCACACGTGGGGCGATCTGGGACCCAGGTAGGCCGGCGGCGACGCCTTTCGCGCCTCTCAGCCCTCAGGTTGACTCTCCAAAATCCCGCAACTATGTTCGGGCTGAAGTTACGATATTCCCAGGTGGGAGATTCCATGGAACTGCACATCAATGATTTGTTGAAAATTTGCGACGATCGCGGGGCGTCCGACCTCCATCTCAAGGCCGGGAGCCATCCGGTGATCCGCGTGGATGGGCGCCTGCTCCCCCTGACCGATCAGAAGCGCCTGATGCAGGAGGACACCATCGGGATGGCGTTCAGCATCATGGGCGCGCGCCAGAAGCAGAAGTTCAAAGACAATTTCGAGCTCGACATGGCCTATTCGGTGCCGGGCCTCGGACGCTTCCGTTGCAGCGTCTTCCAGCAGCGCGGGACGGTCGGCCTCGTGCTCCGAGTCATCCCCGTCAAGATCCTGACCATCCGCGATCTCCAACTCCCTCCGGTCCTCGAGCAGATCTCCGGCGAGCGCCGCGGCCTGATCCTCGTGACGGGAACCACCGGGTCCGGTAAGTCGACCTCGCTGGCCGCAATGATCGACTACATCAACTCGACCCGGACCGAACACATCATGACCATCGAAGATCCGATCGAGTTCCTGCACCGGGACAAAAAGAGCCTGGTGAATCAGCGCGAGGTCGAAGTGGACACGAAGTCCTTCGCCCTCGCGTTGCGTTCGGCCCTCCGCCAGGATCCCGACGTCATCCTCGTCGGCGAAATGCGCGACTACGAAACGATCGAAACCGCGCTCACCGCGGCGGAGACCGGCCACTTGGTGCTCTCGACGCTGCACACGCTGGACGCGACCGAGACGGTGAACCGCATCATCGCGGTCTTCCCGCCGCACCAGCAAAAGCAGATCCGCCTCCAACTCGCGTCGGTTCTGAAGGCCATCGTCTCGATGCGCCTGGTGCCGCGCGCGGACGGAAAAGGCCGCGTGCCCGCGGTCGAGGTTCTGCGCGCGACCTCGTACATCCGCGACTGCGTCGAGAACAAGGAAAAAACGAAGCTGATCCGCGACGCGATCTCGCAGGGCACGAGCCAGTACGGCATGCAGACCTTCGACCAGTCGCTCTACAGGCTCTACCGCCAGGAGCTCATCTCGTTCGAGGAGGCGCTGCGCCAGGCGACCAACCCCGACGAGTTCAAGCTGAGGGTCGCCGGGATTCACTCGACCTCCGACGCATCGACCGATCAGATGGACGAGTCCGCGAGCACCGGAAACGGCTTGGACCCCCAGCACCCCGATTCGCCGTTCGAGTTCACCCGAACCTAAGTTCTCGCGCGATTCGCGGTAGAGTCTTCCGATGTCCGACGCGTACCTCGACGGCGTGCGTTTGCTCTCGCGTCGGTCCTTGACCCGGCACGAGGTCGTTTCGCGTCTGCACCAGCGCGGCCACGGGGTCGACGAGGTCGAAGAGGCGGTCGCAAGACTGGTGGCCCAATCCGCGATCGACGATCGGGCTCTTGCTCGCCACTGGATCGCCTCGCAAGCGGCCGGCCGCGGCCGGGGTCGCGAGCGCGCTTTGGCCGAACTCGCTGCGCGCGGCGTCGACGAGGCCCTTGCCGCTTCCGCATGGCAAGAGGCGGTAGAAGACGGCGCGATCGATGGCGACGCCTTGCTCTCCCGCGCGGTTCGTCGACGGCTTGGCGTTCCGCCGGGACGAGCCGACAGGGGGCGCTTAGCGCGCGTGTACAATGCGCTGCTTCACGAGGGTTTCGGGCAAGGAGAGGTCGAGGCGGCCCTGGCGCCCTACGGCTTCAAAAGGAATGACCCATGACCTCGCTCGAGATTCGCCGCGCGTTCCTCGACTTCTTCGCAGCGCGTGGCCACCGTGTCGTGGCGAGTTCGCCGCTGGTTCTCCCCGACGACCCGACGCTCCTGTTTGCGAACGCGGGGATGAATCAGTTCAAAGACGTCTTCACCGGACGCGAGAAACGGGAGTACGTGCGGGCCGCGTCGTCGCAAAAGTGCCTGCGCGTTTCCGGAAAGCACAACGACCTCGAACAGGTCGGACGCACGCCGCGCCATCACACGTTCTTCGAGATGCTCGGGAACTTCTCGTTCGCCGACTACTTCAAGACAGACGCGATCGTCTGGTCGTGGGAGCTGCTCACCAAGGTGTACGGCGTTCCGGAAGACCGCCTCTGGGTCACCGTCTTCAACGGCACGCCCGCCGTGCCGGGGGACGAGGAGGCCGTGGGGATCTGGCGCGACACGGTCGGCGTCGACCCGAGGCGGATCTTGCGCCTGGGCGAAAAGGACAACTTTTGGCGCATGGGGGATACGGGCCCCTGCGGACCGTGCAGCGAGATCCACTTCGATCTCGGAGCCGACCTGACCTCGGTGGACGGTGTGTCGACGCCTGAAAACGACGCGCGGCGGTACGTCGAGATCTGGAACCTCGTGTTCATGCAGTTCGATCAGAAGGCCGACGGCGCGCTCTTGCCGCTCCCGGCCCCGTCGATCGACACGGGGATGGGGCTCGAGAGGATCACGTCGGTCCTTCAGGGGAAGCGCAGCAACTACGACACCGACCTCTTCCAGCCGATCCTGCACGCCATTGCGCGCCAGGCGGGGACCGTCTACGGCGCGGCCGATGAAGCCGACACGTCGATGCGGGTCATCGCCGACCACGCGCGCGCGCTGTGTTTTCTCGTTGCCGACGGGGTCGTCCCCGCGAACGACAAGCGCGGGTACGTGCTGCGCCGCGTGCTGCGCCGCGCGATTCGCCACGGGCTCAAGCTCGGTCTCACGGGCCCGTTCCTTCACGAAATCGCCCCCGTCGTGATCGAAACCCTGGGCGAGGTCTACCCCGAGATCGTCGGCGCCAAGCCTGCGATCGTCGAGATCGCCGGCCGCGAGGAGGAGCGATTCGGCGAGACGGTCGCGGCCGGACTCACGCTGCTCGACGAGGCCATCCGGGCGATCCCCGAAGGGTCGAGCGTGCTCCCGGGCACGGAGCTGTTCCGGCTGTACGACACGTTCGGGTTGCCGCTCGATCTCGCGCAAGACGTCGCCGAAGAGCGTGGCGTCACGCTCGACACGCCGGGTTTTGAGGTCGCGCTGGGCCAGCAGCGCGCGCGAGCCCAGGCGTCGTGGAAGGGCGCGAAAAAGGAAGAAGCCAGGGGGGCGTGGCAGGAACTCGCCTCGCACTATCGGACGACGTTCGACGGGTTCAAAACCGCGAGGCTCGACGGCGTGAAGGTCGTCGCGCTTCTCAACGAGAATGGCGCTCCCGTCACCGAGCTGAACGAAGGTCAAAACGGAGAGGTCTTGCTCGAGGCCACACCGTTTTACGGCGAGGCCGGGGGCCAGGTCGGCGATAGCGGGTGGATCGTCTCGCCGGCGGCGCGCGTTCGCGTCGATGCGACCTACCGGCCGACCTTCGGCTTGGTCGCGTCGCGGGCGACCGTCGAGGCCGGCCGCCTCCTCGTCGGGGACGACGTCACCGCCGAGATCGACGTCCCGCGCCGCGAGGCGATCAGGCGCAATCACACCGCGACGCATCTCCTCCACGCGGCGCTTCGTGAGGTCGTGGGCACGCACGTCAAGCAGGCGGGGTCCCTCGTCGCCCCCGATCGGCTGCGTTTCGATTTCAGTCATTTCGCCGGGCTCACCGATCGGGCGCTCGCGGATATCGAATCGCTCGTCAACCGCCGCATCCTCGAAAACAGCCTCGTCGAGACCGAGGAGCTTCCCCTCGAGGCGGGGCTCAAGTCCGGGGCGATGGCGCTTTTCGGGGAGAAATACGGCGAAACCGTCCGGGTGGTCACGATCGGCTCGTTCTCCAAGGAGCTCTGCGGGGGGACCCACTGCGCAGGAACCGGCGAGATTGGGCTCTTTTTGCTGACCCACGAGCGGGGGGTCGCCTCGGGAACAAGAAGGGTCGAGGCGACGACCGGAGAAGGTTCGCTGGCAAAGTCGAGGTCGGACCACCAGATTCTGAAGGGTATGGAAGGACTCCTCTCCGTTCCCCGGCACGAGGTGCTCGCCGAGTTCGGGCGCCGCATGGAATCCGTGCGCGAGCTCCAGCGCGAACTCGAGGAGCAGCGCGTGCGCGTCGTGCGCGACGGGCTGGCGCGCCAGGCCGAGAATCCGGAGATGGTGGGGGACGTCAAGCTGCTCGCCGCGCGTGTCGACGGTCTCGCCGCCCAGGAGGCGCGCGTGCTCGCCGATAACTTGCGCCAGATGCTCGGATCGGGGGTCGTCATCCTGGGGCGCGCGGAGGGGGACAAGGCGTCGATCCTCGTCGCGGTCACCGATGACCTGAAAGCGAAGATCGGAGCCGGCGATCTCGTGAAGGAACTTGCCCGCATCATCGGAGGCGGGGGAGGGGGCCGCAACGACATGGCCGAAGCCGGCGGCAAGGATCCCTCGCGTCTGGATGAGGCCCTGCGCGCGGCCCGCGACGCGGTGGCCCGGCGCGCCGGATCGACCGCATGACACGCCACGCCGGCGCGCGCTTCGTCCTCGCGTTTTGCGGGCTCGTGATCGCCGTCGCTTCCGCCCGCGCGGACGAGATGTTCTACTACGAGAAAAACGGCGAGGTGGTGTTCACCAACACGCCGTCGCGCCGCGATGTGAAGCCGGTCCCTCGCCTGAGGGGAGGACCCGCGCAACGCGCCACGATGCTCCCCGCCACGCCTTATGACCCCTACATCGAGATGGTCTCGCGCGAAAACGGCGTCGACCCGACGCTGGTGAAGGCGGTTGCGCTCGTGGAGTCGGGCTTCAACGCCAAGGCGATCTCGTCCAAGGGGGCGCAGGGGCTCATGCAGCTGATGCCGAAAACGGCGGCGCAGTACGGGGTGACGAACCTGAAGGACCCGTATCAAAACCTCAACGCGGGCGCGAAGCACCTGCGTGAGTTGCTCGACCGGTACGACGGCGACGTGACATTGGCGCTGGCCGCCTACAACGCGGGATCGGGAGCGGTGGCGCGCTACGGCGGTGTTCCGGCCTACGCTGAAACCAAAGACTACGTCAAGAAGGTCCAGGCGAAGATGGGTAGAACGCCTCGAAAGAACGAGGGGCGCGTGGTTTCCGCCAAGGCCGCGACGGTTCAAATGCGCGTAGAGCCCGACGGCTCCGTCACCCTGTTCAACTGAGGCGTCATCGGGGGCTCTTAGCGAGAAGCATCGCGAGGGCGGCCTCGAGGTCAACGGCTCCGGCTCCGGTGGCGTCGTCCCTTCCCTGAAACGCCACGTCGCGCGTGCTCTTCAGCAAGACGCGCTCGAGCGTTTCGGGATCCGTCTCGGGAGCCGCCTGCAAGAGGAGCGCCGCGGCGCCTCCGATGAGCCCCGCCGACAGCGAGGTTCCTTCCCCGCGAACGTACGCCGCGGGGCCGCCGAGTCCGGCCATCGGCAAGTCGGCGCCCGGCGCCGCCAGCGTGGGGAAAGCGACGCTTCCGCAACGACTCGGACCGCGGCTCGAGAGCGGATAGGTTTCTCCTGATTCGAGGAGAGCCGCCACCGAGAACACGCCGCCGCCGCTCGGAAAGATCCCCCCGAGATTTGCAGGGCTTTCTCCAGTTGCGGGCTGCGGGCCGGCGTTTCCCGCCGGGAAGACGACGAAGATCCCGGACGCCTTCCACGCATCAATGAACGGCCGGTCGAAGTCGTTGCACTCGCCCTCGTCGTGCGACCAGGCGTTGACGAGGACGTCGGGGCGCGCAACGCGAAGGACCCAGTCGGCGGCAAGCGTCATCCGCGAACGGGAGTAGAAGTTCTTCCAGTTCCCCAGCGCCGCCGCCCACTGCGCGCCCGGGGCCACTCCGACGACGCGGCCGTCCGGGTTTTCCCCGACGGCCTGAGAGAGGACGCCGGTCCCATGGCCGTGCCGGTCGGACGCCACGGTCGACCCGGAGACGGGGTCGAACCAGCCGCGCTCGCCCGGAACACGGTGCCCGCGCAGCTGCTCGTGGGCCTCGAAGGCCCCCGTGTCGATGGTGGCGACGATGACCCCCGTGCCGTCAAACCCGAGGCGCCAGAGCCGGTCGACCTTCATCGCGTCGATCGCCCAACTCCTGAAGGACGAGCCGGAAAGCCCGTCGGCTCCCCCGGGGAGGTCTTCGGCGCTGGACGCGCCACGCTCCGAAGTCCAATCGGGCAAGACCGCGGCGACCTCGTCGCTCGATCCGATCGCGAGCAGGCCGTCCGCCGTTCCTTCGACGACCACACGGTTGACCACCGCCACGGGGTGAACGTTGCCGACCAAACCCGACGCCACCAAGCGGTCGAGCAGGGGGCGGAGCCTCGCCTGCTGGCGCGCGGCGACGCTTTCGAGGCCGTGAACCACCGCGGCGCGCGTTTCGGCCTTCGATGCCGAGCCCTTGCGCAGTTGCCGCGCGAACGCTCGAAGGTCGAGCTGCTCCGTGAGATCGACGAGAGCGACGAATCTCATCGACGGGTCGCTCGCTCTCAGGCGTGCCCGGAAGTCGCCTTCGAAACGATCTCGGGAGGGTCTGACTTGCTTCAGGGGGAGGGGCCGCCGCGCCGTGAGCCCCGTGGGTTGCGGGGTCTTACCCGAGCAACCCGCGGCGAGAGCGAGCACCAGGGCCGTTGCGACCCGGAAGGCCATGCGAAGGATCCGGGGGTGACGGTAGGCCATCGTCGCGCGAATATACACTTCGACACTGAGGGCCGCCGGAGCGAGGCACAACCCGAAGAGACAATCTCGGAACCACTAGGTAAGCTGTCGGGCGCCGCGGCGCGGGAGAACATAAGAGATGACGACACTAGGGCACGTTCGGACCCATTTCGTGCGGGGTCTTCTGATCGTGCTCCCGGCGATCATCACGTTCTGGCTGCTACGGATTCTTTTCGGCGTCGTGAGCGGCAACGTGACGCCGTGGGTCTTGCGGGGGCTTGCGGCGGGCGGCGTGCCGTGGGTGAACGACTGGCACGCCCGTTTCCTCGTGCCCGTCATCGGGCTGGTTCTCACGCTGCTCCTGATCTACCTGATCGGCCTGATCGCCGCGAACCTCGTCGGGCAGCGGGTGCTCTTGTGGTTCGAGGGGGGAGTTCTCAAGATCCCGCTCGTGAAATCGATCTACGGCGGCGCCCGGCAGTTGCTCGATGCGTTCGGCTCGGGCACGAGTGGCACCTTCACCCGCGTCGTCCTGGTCCAGTATCCGCGCGCCGGCGTTTTCACGGTCGGCTTCGTGACGAGCGAGCTGCGCGTCGAGATGCCTCTGGGAGAAGGAGTCGTGAGCTCCGTGATGGTGTTTTTCCCGACGACGCCCAACCCGACTTCGGGATGGCTGGCGATCATTCCGGAAACAGACATCATCAATTTCGATCTTTCGATCGAGGAAGGGGTCAAGCTCATCGTCAGCGGGGGCATCGTGACGCCGGCGATGTTGTCGGAGAGGATCCGGCGTTGAACGCGGTCGTCGTCGCCGTCGGCAGCGAGTTGCTCGGCCCTGGTCGGCGCGACACGAACGGGGAGTGGCTCATCGCACGCCTGTTCGATCTCGGCATCGAGACCTCCTGGCGAGCCACGATCGGCGACGACGCCCCACGGATCGCCCGCGTCGTCCGCGCCGCGATGGACGACGCGGGAGTCGTGCTGTTGACCGGCGGACTGGGTCCGACCGAAGACGACCGGACGCGCGAGGCGGTGGCCCTCGCCCTCGACACGTCTCTCACGCGCGATCCGGCCATGGCGGACCGGATCGCCGCTCTGTTCGCTGCGCACGGTCGCGTGGCCGGTCCGCGGCAGGTGCGACAGGCCCACCGTCCGTCCGGCATGGAGTGGATCGACAACCCGCTCGGCTCGGCGCCGGGGTTGCTCCTCGAACGGGACTCAGGGTTGGTCGCGGCGCTCCCCGGGGTTCCCGCGGAGATGAGGGCGATGTTCGACGCCTCGGTGGCGCCACGGCTCGCGTTGCGCTCAGACGGCGCGTTGGCGCGAACCACGCTTCGAATCGCGGGCCGCCCGGAGTCGTTCGTCGACGATCTCCTTCGCGATCTCTACGATTCTCCCGGCACCGAAACGACGATTCTCGCGTCGTCGGGCAGCGTGGAACTCGTCGTGACGGCGCGGGGGACGAATGCCGCCGAGGCCCACGCGCGTTGCGGCGCGCTCGCGGCCGCGATGCGCGCTCGACTCGGGATCGACGTCTACGGCGTGGATGACGAGTCGCTGGCGGTCGTGGTCTCGCGCCTTCTCGTCGCGCGGGGCGCGACGGTGGCGCTCGCCGAATCGTGCACCGGAGGCATGCTGGGAGCGGCACTGACCGACGTCCCTGGATCTTCCGCGTGGTTTCGCGGCGGGCTCGTGTGCTACGCCAACGACCTCAAGACCTCGCTGGCGGGCGTGCCCGACGAACTGCTTCGAGCGCACGGCGCGGTGAGCGAGCCGGTCGCGCGCGCGCTGGCGGCTTCGGCCCGCACGGTATGTTCCGCCGACTTCGGGCTCGGCGTCACCGGCGTCGCCGGCCCCGAGGGCGGCACGGCGGATAAGCCGGTTGGTACCGTCCATGTGGCGCTGGCCGATGCCGGAGACGGCCGGGCCGTGAAGCTCGACTGGCCGGGCGACCGCTCTCTCATCAGGCGCCGCGCGGTGACCGTCGCCCTCGATCTCCTGCGCCGCCGCCTCCTCGTGTAATGCGCGAGTTTCTCGCGATCCCTCTTCCCGAATACCTCCGGCGCGCGGCCGGGGCGTCGCGGGACGTCCTGGCCCCGCGAGGCGACGGCTGGCGACTCGTCCGCGAGGATGGACTCCATCTGACCCTGCGTTTCCTCGGAGAAGTCGACCCGTCCCGGCGCGGCGTGCTCGATGCGGCTTGGAGGCAGGCGGCCGCAGGGACGGGACTTCTCACTCTCAGGCTGCGCGGCGCGGGCCTCTTTCCGGCCACCGGAAGGCCGCGCATCCTCTGGCTCGGCGTCGAGGACGAAACCCCGGAGGGCTCGCTCGCGCGGCTCGCCGACCGCCTCGAGCGCGCGGCGCGCGCGCAGGGGTTCCCGCCGGAAGGCCGACTGTTCGCCGCGCATGTGACGCTCGCCCGCGCGCGGGGCCTCGCGGGCGCGGTTCGCCCGCCCGTCGCGCGCATCGGCGATTTTGGCGCGTTCGTCGCGGAGCGCGTGGTCCTCTATCGCAGCGAGCCCGACCGGGGCGGATCGCGCTACCATGAAGAGACGTCGTACCCGTTGAACACCACGGCGGCCTCGTGACCGCCACGCTGGCGGGACTGCTTGTCGGCGCCGCAATCGGGAGCATCCCCTTCGCGTGGCTGCTCCACCGCTTGGCCACCGGGCGCGACCTCCGGGGCGAGGGGAGCGGCAATCCGGGAGCGACGAACGCCCTACGGCTCGACGGGATCGCGTGGGGTGCTGCGGCACTCGCCCTCGATGCCGGTAAGGGCGCGCTGGCCGTCGTGGTCGCGACGCGGCTTGCAGGAGAAGCCGCGTGCGTTCCCGCCGCGTTGGGCGCGGTATTGGGGCACGTGTTCACGCCGTGGCTTCGGGGTCGAGGGGGAAAGGGCGTTGCGACCGCGGCCGGCGCCTATGCGGTGATCGCACCGGCCGCAACGGGTGTGGCGTTTTTCGTCTTCGCGCTTGTCGTCGCAATCACGCGCTTCGTGTCGCTCGGCTCGGTGCTCGGCGCGGCGGCCCTTCCGATCGCCCTTTCGTTGCTGGGGCCGGGAGGGCGGGCCACGATCGCCGCCGCCGCGACCTTCGTGCTCGTTACGTGGCGACATCGCGCGAACTTTGCGAGGATGCAAGCAGGCACCGAGCCGCGCCTGCGTCGTCGCGCGCCGGGCCACCGGGGGGCATCGCATTGATTCCGGAGCCTGTGGCGATCATCGGGGGAGGCGCGTGGGGAACCGCGCTCGCCGTGAACCTCGGACGCCGCGGAGTTCCGGTGCGGCTTTACATCCACGAGGACGAACTCGTGCGCCGGATGATGGAGCGCCGCGACAATCCGATCTATCTCCCCGGGGTCGTGATTCCAGAGTCGGTGACGCCCACGCATGAAGTCGCGACCGCGGTTTCGGGCGTGTCGCTCGTCGTGTTCGCCGTGCCGACGCCGTATGCGCGCTCGTTGCACGATGCGCTCGCCCGTCGTCTCGGACCGAGCGTGCCGGTGGTTGTGGCGACGAAGGGCATCGAGGAAGACACCCTGCTCCTCCCGACGGAGGTCGCCGCGTCTTGCCTTGCCCCGGGAACGCCCATCGCCGCGATCTCCGGGCCCTCCTTCGCCGAGGAGGTCGCGCGGGGTGTGCCGACGGCGGTTGTCGTCGCCGCGACGGACGGCGACCTCGCGAGAGCGATCCAGGATCGCCTCGCGGGGGAGACGTTCAGGCTCTACACGAACGCTGATATCGTCGGAGTGCAGATCGCAGCCGCGTTGAAAAACGTCGTTGCCATAGCGGCGGGGATCGCCGACGGCCTGGGTTTCGGGCACAACACCCTCGCCGCTCTCATCACGCGAGGGTTGGCCGAGATCCGGCGCCTGGGCGTCGCGCGCGGCGCGATGCCAGAGACCTTCTCGGGGCTCGCCTCCTTGGGCGATCTCGTCCTGACGTGTACGGGAGGGCTCTCGCGCAATCGCCAGGTCGGTCAGGCCCTCGGCAAAGGAGAGCGCTTGGAGGATGTGATCGGACGGATGTCCCACGTGGCGGAAGGTGTTCGAACCGCGCGCTCGGCGCGCGATCTTGCAAGAAAGAGCGGCGTCGAGATGCCGATCGTTGAAGAGGTCTATCGCATTCTCTATGAGGATGGCGTGCCGCGCGAAGCGGTGGGACGCCTCATGGCGCGGCCTTTGGGGTCTGAGGATCGCGTGGGGACCGAGAGCGGGTCATGATCGATCTTCACACGCATATCCTCCCCGGCGTCGACGACGGCGTGAAGACCATGGACGACGCCGTTCTCTTCGCGCGGGTCGCCGTGGCCGACGGCGTGAGCACGATCGTGGCGACGCCGCACTATCGCGAAGGGCTTTACATGAACTCGCGTCCCGACGTTCTGGCGGGGGTTCTCGCGTTGAACGAGCGGCTCGTTGCGGAGAAGATCCCTCTCCTGGTGCTCCCCGGCGCGGAGATTCACATCAGCGCGGATCTCGTGTCCCGCGTGAAATCCGGCGACGCGCCCACCCTCGCCGACAACGGCCGCACCGTATTGTTCGAACTGTCGATGAGCCAGTACCCGCCCGACCTCGAGCAGCTCGTGTTTCAAATGCGGCTCGCGGGCCTGCAAGTTCTCTTCGCCCACCCCGAGCGGATCCGTTATTTCCAGGACGATATCGCACGCTACGAGGCCGTGATCCGCCTCGGGGCCTTCGGTCAGATCACGACCGGGAGCGTGACGGGGTTGTTCGGAGACGACATCGCGGAATTCTCCGAAGAGCTCGCCCGTAAGCGACTGGTTCACGTGGTCGCATCGGACGCGCACAACACCCGAGGGCGGCCTCCGGTGATCAGCAGCGCGATGTCGCGTTTGAACTCGTGGGCCGGCGACGATTTCGCGCAACGCATGGCCGAGGAGTTCCCGAAGGCGTTTATCGAGGGGAGGGACCCGGATCTCCCGACTCCCCGGGAGGCGCCGGTTCGGCGCCGCTCGTGGGCGGCCCGCCTATTTCGCCGGAGCTGAGTTTCGTTCTCGCGGCCTCGAGGTTGCGCCGCGCCGCGCTGAAACGCGGGTTGATGTCGAGTGCCAACTTCCATTCCTCGATCGCCTGCTCGGGCTTCCCTTGCGCGACGAGCGCTAAGCCGAGGTCGTTCATGGCGCCCACGATCATGGGGTTGATCTCGAGGGCGCGGCGCAACGCGGTTTCCGCTCGCGGCGCGTCCTGTCCGATCAGGCACGCGTGCCCGAACATGTACTGGGCGCGGGCGTCGGCGATCAAGTCGGGCCGCTTCAAGAGCTGAAGCAGGCGGGCTCCGGACGCGGGCGAGCCCAAAAGCCCCATCGCGTGCACCGCTTCGAGAGCCGTCCACGGATCGGAGTCCTCGGTCGCGCGCTGGAGCGTCTCGATGTCCTCTGGCTTTCCATGACGCCCGAGGGCCCGGGCCGCGGTGCGCCGGAGCGCGGGGTTCGGGTCGGTCAGCGCTCGACGCAACGGTAGGAGCACCGCGTCGGACGCCGGGCCGCCGGAGCTTTCGGGAAGCATCTGGATCAGCGCCCAGCGCAGAAACCACCCGCGCTCGGTATCGTCCGCGAGACGGGCGAGGGCGGGGGCGGTGGCGGTGGCGGGCGAGGCGCCCTGTTCAGAGGCCGCATCGACCGCCGCGCCGATTTCGAGGCGGCGCGTGGCCGCCCGTCCCGCGGGTCTTCGCTTCCAAGCGGCCACAACAGCCGCCGCGTTTTTCGATCCCGCGTGGCACACTGCGCACGCCGTTGGAATCTGGCCGCGGCCCGCGACCGGCGGCGCCATCGTGTGGTCGCGCGCCGGCTCGTGCCCGGGGCCTCGCACGATCGGCGCCATGTGGCAGTCGAGGCACCTCGCGCCCGGTGATCCCGCGCGATGAAGTGTGTGCTTCGTTCCCGAAGCGACCATGCCAGCGTGGCAGGGAGCGCAGATGCCAGCGTCGTCATCTTGCGCCCCGATCGTTGCGGACAGCGATCCGGAGTGGACGTCGTGGCAGGCGGCACAGGTCATGCCGCCCTTCTGTGCGCAGCCCGATTGGGAAAACGCGATCGCCTCCTGCTGGTAGGTCGAGGGGCGCAGGTCGGCGAAGAACGGGTCGCGAAACTCGGAATTCGCAGCCACCGAAAGCAGCGGCTCCGCGGCGGCCACGAGCGGCTCTCCGTACCGGTGGGCGGGAGCCGCGTTGAACGGCGAAGGGAGGATGTCGCGAAGTCCGTGGCAGGCCGCGCAGGCGTCGATCGTCGAGAGCCCGCCGCCGCGGGGCATCTTGACGGTTTCGGGCCCGGGCTTTCCATCTCGTGCGGCGGAGATGTGCGGCCCGCCGGGTCCGTGACAGGCTTCACACCCGACTCCCGGCTCGACCCATTTCGAACCGGGGAGCGTCAGCCCCGACGGCGACTTTCCCGCAATTTCGATCGTTTGTCCCGTCGCATGGCACCCGTAGCAGGCGAGGTCGGCGTTACGGCCGACGCGCGTCCAGAAATCGACCACGTCGGCAGGGGGAGGCGTGCCGCCGGCGAGTTCCTTGAGTGGCTCGAACGCCTCGCCGCGGTCGACGTCGAAGGCGATCGGAAAGACTTGCAAGCGGCCATCCGCGAGCCGGACGATCACGTCCTCGCGGTGGCGCCCCCCCACGAGGAACGCCACGTTCCCGCTCACCTCGCTCCCGTCCGTGCCCGGGCCCAAAACCGCGCCATCGGATGAGACGCGATAGGGATCGAGATTGGTCGTCGAAGCGAGGCGCAGGGGCTGGCCGCTCGTCCACGGACGAAGGGTCGAGCGATGACGGCTCCCCGCCCACGAATCGTACTCGGGAGCGTGGCATTCTCGACACGCCTCAGACCCGACGAAGCGTCCGGACGGCCCGCCGATGCCGGCGGGGGCGACGGCACTCGACGAGGCCGCGGGCGGCGTGGGGTTCGTCGAGCAACCGGCGATCGTGATGGCGAGCGCCATTGCGAAAAAGGGGGTGCGGATTTCCATAAGGATCGGGAATATACCTTGGCCGAGGCGGGATCGCCGAGGCTGTCGAGCTTGATTGGCAGCCGAATTGCAGTTAGCTTGAGCCCGGCCTGAACTGTCAGAAGACGACCACAGGGCCGGGCAGCGCGATGTTCCCGGCCAAGGAGCCGAAAAATGCAGGTTCTCCTCCTCATGGGGTCGATCGTTCTGAGCGTCGGGGCGGCACTAGGGACTGCGTCCCTCTTCCTTTCCCTCCTTCTCAGGGTCATGTCAAAGCTACGCTAAACGGCGGCCGGGCAAGTAGTTGTTACGTGGTCGTCCGCCGGGGGGCGTGGCAAACTGCGCCCTCCCTACTCAAGGTGTTCGCATGGGCGACCGGATCCTTGTTGTCGATGACGAATCCGGGGCTCGAGAGGGGCTGAGACGGCTCCTTCAGGCCTGGGGTTACGAGACGGAAGCCGCGGCGTCGGCCGATGAGGCCCTCGTCCGCATCGAGCATGAGCCCCCGAGCGCCGTCATCACCGACCTCGTCATGCCCGGTATCGACGGCCTGGAGTTCGTGCGGCGCCTGAAAGAGCGATACGCGATCCCGGTCATCGTCTTTTCGGGGCAGGGGACCATCGAGGCGGCGGTTGAGGCGGTGAAGCTCGGAGCCCAGGACTTCCTCGAAAAACCAGTCGAACCCGCCAAGCTGAAGATCCTCCTCGAAAAGCTCGCGGGCACACGGGAGCTCCTCGACGAGAACCGAAGGCTTCGCGCGGAGCTTCGCGAACGCGGGGCGTTCGGCCGGTTTCGGGGCACGTCCGGGGCGATCCGCGCGGTTTACCGACAGATCGAACAGGTCGCCCCGTCGACGCTTTCGGTTCTGATCGTCGGCGAGAGCGGGACGGGAAAAGAACTCGTCGCCCAGACGCTCCACGACCTCTCGCCTCGGAAAAAGAACGAGTTCGTGGCGATCAATTGCGCGGCGATTCCCGGGACGCTGCTCGAAAGCGAGATCTTCGGCCACGAGCGCGGCGCCTTCACCGGAGCCGTTCAGCGAAAGATCGGCTGCTTCGAGATGGCCCACCGCGGAACGCTGTTCCTCGACGAAATCGCCGAGATGGACGAGGTCTTGCAGGCGAAGCTGCTGCGCGTTCTCCAGGAGCAACGCTTTCGCCGTGTGGGCGGGCGCGACGTGATCGAGTCGGACGTGCGCGTGCTCACCGCAACCAATCGCGACCCCATGAAGGCGATGGCCGATGGAAAACTGCGCGAGGATCTCTACTACCGGCTCAACGTCTTCACGATCGTGTTGCCGCCGCTTCGCGACCGGTGCGAGGACGTCCCGATGCTCGCCCGGTACTTCGCCGACGAGTATGCCGTCAAGAACAACACGCCCGTATCTCCGATCGAAGCGCGCACGCTCGAGCTCCTGATGGCGCACGCCTGGCCGGGAAACGTCCGCGAGCTGAAAAACTCCATCGAGCGCTGCTGCCTGCTCGCCGCGGGCCGCCCGATCCTCCCGGAGCACCTGCCGAACGAAGTCCGGAAAGCCAAAGTCCCGGCCGGCATGGCCGCCCCGGCTCCGGAATCGTCCCCCTCCGGGATGGTCTCGCTCGTCATCGGTTCGTCGATGGACCACGCCGAGCGAGAGATGATCCGGACGACCTTGCTGCACACGGCGGGAAACAAGACCCGCGCTGCGAAGATTCTCGGCATCTCGCTCAAGACGATGCACAACAAAGTGAAAAAATTCGAGCTGTGAGAGTTCCTCTTTCCCTCCGAATCTTCCTGGTGAGCGTGGCGTTCACGGTCGTTAGCGGCGTGCTCGCATTCGTCCTCGTGCGCCACTCGTTCGAGGGCTACTACGATCGCTGGAAGCAGAGTCTCGCGACCCTTCCCGCAGAGCAGATCTACGATGGCTCCGCCGCGGAGATCGCGCGTTCCTTGCTCTTGCGCCTCGAGCGCGAACCGGAGGTCGTTGAGCGCGACCAAGACAGGATCGCCGTCGGCTTGAACGCGGTCCTTCGCGAGATTCCGAGCATCACGTCGTTCCTCGTTCTGGACCGCGACCGGCGCATCCAGTACGCGAATCAGCCGTCGGTCGTCGATCTCGCATTCACCGGAGAAGAAAGCGCGTCGCTCGTCGCCTCCGACCAGATCGTGCGCCGCACGAAGCCTTCGGGGACCGGGACGTCCCTGACCGAAGTGATGATCCCCATCTTCGATGAACCCCCGCCGGGAAAAGGGCAACGCCGCCGGCTCGGATCTCTGATCCTCAACTACGCTGAGGATAAGGACCTCGTCGCGCGCTTTCCCGAAATCCGTCCGCCGTCCATCCTCCCGCAGGAATCGATGCTGCCGCTTCTTGCGTTCCTGCTCGCCGGTGTGGCCGGGGGCATCCTCGTCGCGGGACTCACCGCCCTCCCGGTGCGCCGCTTGGATCGCGCGCTTCGCGAATTCAGAGAACGCGGCTTTCGCGGAGTCATCGACGCCAAACGCCTCGGGCTTTCGGGCGAGCTCGCCTCGACCGTGAAGGCCATCAACGAGATGGGAGGACGCCTCGAGGCCCTGGACTCGCGCGGACGTGAGCGCGAGGCTCTCCTCGGGACCCTCGCGCAGTCTCTCGAGGAAGGGATGATCGCGATCGACGAGCGCGACGTTCCCGTCGCGTGGAACGCCGCGGCCCTGCGCATCCTGGGCGTGGCCGCCGAAGGCGCCGACGAAGCCTCCGTGCGCGTCGCTTTGGACGCTCATCCGGAGCTCGCCATCGGGTGGGCGGCGGGCTCATCGCTCACGTCGCGAAGTGTCGAGATTTCGCGAGAGGGTGGCGAATCGGTCCCGATTCAGCTGACGGAGGTCCCGTTCGAGCCCCGGCCCGGCGCGTCGGGGACGCTCGTGCTCTTGCGTGATCTTGCGACGTTGCGCAAGGTCGAAGCGCACCTTCTGGAGGCCGGCCGTTTCGCCGTTTTGGCCCATCTCGCCGGAAGCCTTGCGCACGAGATCCGGAACCCGCTCCATTCGATCGGTTTGAACGCCGGGGTCGTGCAGCAATACGTCGGCAAGCCCACCACCCGTGCCACGGTCCAGGCGATGTCCGATTCGCTGACGACGATTCAGGAAGAGACGCGACGGTTGACCGACCTGCTGAACAACTATCTCGGCCTCCTCCGGTCGGTGCCGGAGCCCGTGTTCGTCGACGTGCACGAGGTCTGCCGCCGCGTGATCCAGTTGCTGTCTTATGCGGCGATGAAGGCCCGCGTGGACATCAAGTTCCAGCGTCAATTCGATCTGCCGCCGGTTTACGGTGTGCCCGATCGCCTGCAGCAGGCCGTGCTCAACCTCGTGCTCAACGCCATTCAGGCGATGCCGCAGGGCGGGAAGGTCGAACTGCACACGTCCTGCTCCGACGGGTTGGTTCGCGTGAGCGTCACCGACACGGGGCCGGGACTTCCCCAAGGACTCGCGGAGCAGCTGTTCGACACGCGCGTGACGACCAAGCCGGGTGGCTCCGGTCTCGGGCTGCCGCTCGTGCGCATGATCGCGGAGGCGCACGGTGGAAGCGTCTGGTACCGGTCGAACGTGGGCAAGGGAGCGACCTTCACGCTGGTCCTGCCGACCGCGCCGGAAGTCGCCTGAAGGCCCCAAAGGCGCGAAGCACAAAGCGCTACTGCAGTTGCTCCCGCGTCGCCGGCGAGGCCTTGCGCTCCATCGCCGAAGCGTGTGCGCCGTGCTCGTCGGGAAGCGCCAATACGGCGTCGTACTCCGCGAGGGCCTCGGCGCGGCGCCCCTCCAGGTCGTACACGCGACCGAGCTGGAAGTGGCCGAAGATGCGGAAGCGCGAGTCGCCGGGAGCGAGGGGGGCGGCCAGGATCTCCTTGAGCGAGGCTTCCGCGCCCGGGAAATCCGCGGCACGCATCTGCGCGGACGCCAGGTTGAAGAGCGTTTGTGGGTCGCCGGGTTTGAACTGGAGCGCCTTGCGCAGGGCGACGGCCATTCCGGTCCAGTCGTTGGCCGCGTGTTTCTGCTGCGCTTCCAGCTCAGCCGCTTCGAACTCGAGCTGGTTCCGAACCACGGCGGCCTTGGCATCGGCCCACGACAGGAACGAGTCCGACAACGCCTCAGAGGTGGTGCCCAGCGCCGCGGCGAGCGCGGCCGGGGTCCCCTCGTTCAGGCCGTAACTCTTTTTCACGGCGTCCGGTCCGTAGGTTTGGCGCAGCCACGTCATGAAGACGCCGGCCGTCGGGGCAGCGAGTTCGGGGGGCAGGATGCGAAAGCTCTCTTCGTCGAGGATGTCGGTGATCCCCGGGAGTCTGTTGGCCGCGCGCAACCGTCCCGCGTGCGTTTCCATGTCTTTTCCGCGCAGAGAGTTCTCGGCGGACAGCGCGAGACCCTCGTGGATCGAGGTGAGAAAACTGGGCCCGTAGGTCTCGCGCGCGAGGACGTGCATTTCCTCGCGGGCCGACGATGACAGCGCGTAGGCGCGGGTTGCATGGATCTCCCGACGGCCCGCAATCATGTGCGTCATATCGCCGACGCCCGTGGCTTCCTCTTTGTCCTTCTCGTTTTCGTAGACGAACAGCTGGATGCGGAGACCCTTCGGGGCGGGGCCGATTGCAGTGACCGCTTTGCCGAGCGCGGTCTCGCGCGCTTGCACGATCGCGCTCACATCGGAGGCCGAAAACTGTACTCGATCGTAAACCACGTGGTAATGCTCGGAGTCGAAGGTCGCGGTGCCGCCGGGCCGGATGACCACCTCTTTGCTGAGGTCCGCCTCGGCGAGCTTGTCACGCGCCGGCAACCAAGCGCGGGCGGGAACGAACATACCCTGCCGTGTGGCGCCGTAGTCGCGGTACATCGCCCAGTCCGATCCGACGCGAGGCAACACTTGAAAGCGATCTCGCTCGGGGTCGATGCGCGACCAGAACAGGATGTAGGCCGACCAGTTGAGGGGGTTCCGGTGGAAGACGAGCAGATCCACGCTCTTGTCGTTCTCCCGGATCCCCAGAAAGGACGTGCCGTCCTCGTTGTGGGTGTAGGGGCGGGCGGGTCCCGGCGGAGCGAAGAACCGGTTGTTCCAGCCGAGCAGCAAGAGGTTGCCGGTTTTTTGCTCTTCGGTCAGTTGATCGTCGGCGGCGACTTCGACCTTGTTTTTGTGCACCCCGGCGAGCCAACGCGCCCGAGCCTCCGCCGAACGCCGGTTGATGTCGACGGGTTCGCCGGGTCCGGCGGGGTAGACGACGGTCATCGTCCCGAGGGAGAAAAAACCAGCGGCACCTCGGTACTCGACCCCGCGATGGAACTCGGAGGCGGGAGTCTCGGGCTGGGACTCCGGGGCGACCCCCAAAAGCATGGGCACGACCGCGAGGCAGAACAAGCGCGCTCCAGAAAGAGGCATGGCGGGGTCTCCGAGAACTCGACCCCGCATGATACGGGGAGCCTCTCGCCCCGTCGAACGGACATCCTCTTCCGGTGCCTGCTAGCATCGGCCCATGGCTCGCCTATTCGCGATCGCCGACCTTCATCTGTCCTCCTCAGGAGCCAAGCCGATGGACGTTTTCGGTGCGCTGTGGAAGGACCACCCGGAACGGATGGCCGCCGCGTGGGATGCCGCGGTGGCACCCGGCGACACGGTTCTCGTTCCCGGAGACCTGTCCTGGGCGCGCGATCTGGAGGAGGCTCGCGGCGATCTCTTGTGGATCGCTGCGCGGCCTGGGGTGAAGTTGATTCTCCGGGGCAATCACGACGGGTGGTGGACGAGCGTGTCGAAGGTTAGGCGGGCGCTTCCTGACGGATGCCACGCACTCCAAAACGATGCATTCGAATTCGGCGGCGTGGTGCTCGTCGGCGCGCGCGGCTGGACCGCGCCCGACGATCCCGTGGCTCTCCCGGGTGACACGGCGATCTTCACCCGCGAGCTCGAACGGCTGCGTTTGTCCATCGCGGACGCGGATCGGCGCTTCGGTCGGAGGAGCCCGCGGGTGGCGATGCTCCACTATCCGCCGTGGATCGAGGGTCGCGCCCCGACCGAGGTCGTCTCGGTGCTCAGGGCAGGGGGTGTCCGCACCTGTGTGTACGGGCATCTTCACGGCGTCGACCATGCGCTCGGCGTGCAGGGCGAAAGGGAGGGGATCCGGTTCCACCTCGTGGCTGCGGATGCGATCGGATTCGCGCCACGGCTGCTTTCGGCCTGACCGGGCACCGGCGGTGCCGGTGCTATCCTCGGCCTCATGGCCCCACCCGATCGGTTCTCTCGCTTTCGAACCCAACCCGCCCGGCCGTTCCGGGGCCGCGCCCCGTCGCCTTTGCCTCCGGCCGAACCGCGCCCGCCCGGTACCGGTTTGCGCGGGATCCTACGCACGATCGACGGCGGTCCGTTCCAGTCCTACCGCCGCATCCTCGGGGAGCACGAGCTGGGCGATTTTCGCCTCACCGTGGTTTCGGTCCCTCCGGATGCCTTGGGCGGGCCCGCGCGCCTGCGCTTGTCGATCGATCGCGCCGGTGCCGGCCTCCTCGGCGAGTGGTCGCGGGGCGACATCGCGCGCCTGGTCATCGAGGATTCCATCGTGCGGGCGGCGGCGCACGCAATCGACGAGCTGACCGGCCCGACCGCCGCATCGGCTCCAGGCTCGGGGCGGGTGTGGATCGATCCGCCGGGACCCGAGCTTGCCGAGCGAACGAGCGCGCGGGTCGACGACGAAAGACTCGATCTGTCCCTGGCGTTCGATCTCCCCGCCGCGGAGCGCCGGGTTCGCGGGCAGCAGGCGGAGGCGATCCTGTTCGAGCATCTGCCGCGCGTGGGCATGGCCGCGCTCTTGTTTTCCCTTCGGCGGGTGAACGAGGTGAAGCCGCACGTGGAGGCGGTCGCCAGGCGGCGCGCCGCCGCCGGGTTGCTTCCCGGGCTAGGCCTCGCAGCGCTCGTCCCTTCGTCGGGGGCGAGCACGACGATAGAGACCCCCTTCGGTCCGGTCACGGGCCTCGCCATCCCGACCGGGATCACGCTCTTCGTGACGACCGGCATCGCGGGCGCGGGAGCATGGCTGCGGGATCTCGTCGCCGAGACGGGCTCCACTCGGGGCGAGCCCACGATCCTCGGAGGCTCCGTGGCGACGCTTCATGCCTCGCGTCGAGCGTTTGGTCCGCTCGACGTCAGAGCGTTCGTGCGGGCTTGCCCCGACGTACCCAACCCCGAGGCCCACATGACCGAGGACGCGCCGGCGCCTCTTGCGGTGGCGGCGTCTCTGGTCGAGGCGTTCGAAGCGGGCGCGCGCATCCTCGTGCTCGACGAAGACGAAACTCCCGCCGGGGCGCTCGGCTGGGACGATCGCATGCTGGCCGTTCTCGGCGACACGCCTGCGCTTTGCCCCCTCGCGGAACGACTCGCCGAACTGCGTGACCGGTGGGGCCTGTCTTTTCTTATCGCCACTCGCGCCGTGGGCGGTTTATGCGACGTGGCCGACACCGTTTTCATCCTGCGCGACGATCGCATCGACGATGCCACCTCCGCCGTAAGAGGGTCGAAGCGGACGCCCCCCGGCCGGCCGGGCGTGAAAGCCCGACCCGTCCCGGTGCCCCCGGCGGTGCGCTCGATGCGCATCGTGACCGAAGGCGCTCCGAGCCACCTCAAGGTTGCGGCCTGGGGTGGCCGCGGCGTGCGTATCGGCGAAGACCTCGTCGATCTCCGGGGCACGACGCTCGTCGGGGACGTCGCGCGCCTGCGGGCGGTCGCGGCGCTCTTGAAGCGGGCGGCCTCGGAGGCGTCGGCGTGGCGGCCGGTCGAAGAGGTCTTGGATACGCTCGAGGCCGCGACGGCGGGGGCGATGATCGACCGGCTCGAGGAGCCGGGGCTCGTCGACCTGGCGCGGCCGTCGCGCGTCGAGATCGCGGGTGCGCTCGTTCGTTGGAAGCGTGTCACGTTTCGCATTGCCGCTGGTAGACTGAGCGCCAAGACGGAGGAATCCCCGTGAGTGAGATACCCCCCACGGACACGGCACCGCTTTCGCCTTCTCCCGCGGCGGGGCTCCCGTGGGAAGAACCCCACGCGGGCCTCGGATCGATCTTCCCGACGGCCGTGCGGATCATCACGAGTCCGATTGCGGCCTTCGCCCAGATGAGCCTGACCGTCGATCTGGTTCGTCCGATCGCGTATTTCGTCATATGGGCGCTTCTGGGAGCCTGCATCAGCCAGCTCTGGAGCTTCGTTTTCTTCGACACCTTCGTCGGGATCGCCAGATCGTTGGCGGGTTCCCAGTTCGAGCAGTTCGCACCGTTCCTGAAACAACCCGGCCCGATCCAACTCGCCCTGGGGCTCGTGATCACGCCGCTCATCGCGCTGATCGTTCTGTTCGTGTGGAGCGCGATCGTTCACCTCATGCTGACTTTGCTCGGCGGCGCGAACAGCGGATTCGCGACGACGCTTCGAGTCATGTGCTACGCGCAAACAACGCAATTGGCCGTCGTCCTGCCGGGGATCGGTGGGCTGATCGGGTTCGTGTGGCGATTGATCCTCGAGGTCGTCGGACTCGCGCAGGCGCACAAGACGGAAGGCTGGAAGGCGGCCCTCGCGATCGTCCTGCCACTCCTCCTGTGCTGCGTGTGCATCGCGATCGGGGCCGTCGCTTTCGGCGCGGTGGTCGCGCAGGCCATTCAACAGCTCAAATGACCTGGCGGCCACCCGACCGCGAGGATCGCCAAGTCGCGATGTTGTGGGGGGTCTGCGCGGGTTTGGCTGTTCTTTTTCGGCCGCTCTTTCTCGCGGTGGCAGGTTTGCTGCCTCCTTGTGCATGGCGCGCCTGGATCGGCTTGCCGTGCCCGGGGTGCGGGACGACACGGGCGCTCGTGCGGTTGCTGCACGCCGATCTCGCCGGTGCCCTCGCCTTGAATCCGCTCGCGACGTGCGCGGCGGCGGCGTTCGTGGTCGGCGGATTCTTGGCCCCCGTCTGGCTGGCGTGCGGCGGACAGCGACCGTCCGTCGCGGCGCGCGGGAGGCCGGCGTGGATTGCGGCCTTCGCCCTGGCCTTCGTGGCGAACTGGGCCTGGCTTTACGCCTCAGGCGTCTAGCAGGGCTTCCAGCGCGTCAAGCTTGGCGTCCATCGCTCTAAAGGTCGCCTCGTAGGGAGCCGGTGATTCGAGATCGACGCCGGCGCGCCGCAAGATCTCGAGCGGATAGTCCGAGCCCCCGGATTCGAGGAATCGTGCGTAACGGTCACGTGCGCCCCCGCGTCCGTTGAGGACGTCGCTGGCCAGGCTGTTCGCGGCGACGATCCCGGTCGCGTATTGATAGACGTAGAACTCGTAGTAGAAGTGCGGCACGCAGGCCCACTCGATCGCGAAGAGCTCGGGGACGTCGCACGCCCCGGCCTCGTGCCCCTGATAGGCGCGCAGGAGCTCGAGGTAGAGCTTCGACAGGGTCTCGCCCGTGAGAGCTTCTCCACGTTCGGCGTGGCCGTGGATCGCGAGCTCGAATTCGGCGAAGAACGTTTGCCGGAACAACGTCGAGCGAATTCCGTCGAGCCAGTGGCCGAGGAGGAAGATCTTCTCCTGGCGATCGGAGGCCGAAGCGAGCAGACGCTCGATGAGCAGCGCCTCGTTGAACGTTGAGGCGACTTCGGCCACGAAGATGCTGTAGTCCGCGCAAGGATAGGGTTGCATGCGGTTGCTGAAGTGCGAGTGCATCGCGTGGCCCGCTTCGTGGGCGAGCGTGCTCACGCTTTCAAAGTCGCCGTTGAAGTTGAGCAGCATGTAGGGGTGGACGTCGTAGGCTGCCCCCGTGGCGTAGGCCCCCGAGCGCTTGCCGGGAGCAGGGTGCCAGTCGATCCACCGACGTTCGAACGACTCGTTGAGAACCTCGGCGTAAACCGCCCCCAACGGCGCCATCGCCTCGAGCACCAAGCGCTTTGCAGCCTCGACACCGTAGTCGCGTTTCGGCCCGGTGCCGAGCGGGCAGTGCAGGTCGAAGTAGGAAAGCTGGGAGAGCCCGAGCGCCTTCGCCCGCAGCCGGGCGTACCGGTGCAGCGACGGCAGGTTGCGCCGGACCTGCTCGATCAGGTTGGTGTAGACGCCCACGGGGACGTTGTCGGCGTCCAAAGCGGCGCTCAGGCACGAATCGTACTTTCGGACGCGCGAACGGAACACGTGAGTCTTGAGGCACTCGAACAGGTTGGATCCGTAGGTGCCTTCGAACGCGCGATAGCCCGAGAAATAGGCGCGGGTCGCCTTCTCGCGATCGGCGCGGATCTCTGTCGTCCGCACGAGCGAGAACGCGGCGGGGGTCAGCGTGACGGTTCGGCCGCCGTCCAGCTCGATGGTTTCGCGCGGCATCTCGGCATTGTTGAGAATTCCGAAAATCTGGTTCGAGCCGCCGAGCACGAGTCCGGCTTCGGCAAGCAGATTCTCCTCGGGGGGGGAGAGCACGTGTTCCTTCTGGCGCACGAGGTTCTTGAGGAACGGGGCGAACGGAGCCAGGCGTGGCTCCCCGGCCATAAAAGCCTCGACGGTGCCGCTGGCCAGAGCCAGGATTTCCGGCCTGAGGTAAGCGATCCGCCGCGAAAGCTCCGTGTGGGCAAGCTCCACTTCCTGGCGCATTCCCTGGTGCGGCGCGACCCTCAGGTCGCCGTCCGACTTCATTGAGGCGTAGGCGTGAAGCCGGGCCAGCGCCTTCGATTCGGTGAAAATCGCCTCGAGCGCCTCGGCCATGGCCAGAGCCGAGTTCCCGAGTTGGCCAGCGAAGCGATCCAAGTCTGGAAGAGCGGCGCCAATTCGACGTTTTTCAATCCAGAACGAGTCGTCGGACGGGAAAATATCTTCGAGACGCCAGGTCTCGTCCACAACGGGGGGAGCGCTCATGACGGGGCCTCGATGGTGCCGGAGGTGGGAGTCGAACCCACACGCCCTTGCGAACGGGGGATTTTGAGTCCCCTGCGTCTGCCATTCCGCCACTCCGGCGCGGCGGCGGCGAAGCGTATCTTTCGCGGACGCTCACTGTCAAGCGCAGGGGGGCGAATCGGGCGCAAGTCTTGCCGATTCAATTCGTTTCAGCTACCATGGCATCTCAAATTGAGGAGGCCCAGCTTGGATTTCAAGGTCGGCGACAAGGTCGTCTATCCCAACCACGGCGTGGGTGTCATCGAACAGGTCATGAAGAAGGCAATAGGGGACATGGTTGCGTCCTTTTACTGCCTCCGGATCATTTCGACCGACAGTACGGTGATGGTTCCCGTTGGAAACACGATCGCCGTGGGGCTGCGAAAGGTCCTGACCAAGCGAGAAGTCGTGCGTGTCATGGACGTCTTGCGGACCGGGGAGGTCGCCACCTACGACGACTGGAAGGGGCGCTTCCAGGCGAATTCCGAAAAGATGCGAACCGGGGACATCCGCGCGGTGGCTCAGGTTCTGAAGAGTCTGACGATCCTGGCCGAGATCAAGCCCTTGTCCTACCGAGAGCGCAAGATGCTCGACCGGGCGAGGTTCCTTCTCGTCTCGGAGCTGGCTGAGGCCGGCAACAAGACCGTGGAAAAGGTCGAAATCGAGATCGACAGCGCCCTCGCCGACTCCGTCAAGGGTGCCAAGGTCAAGATCGCTCACTGACCGAACCTCCGGTTGAGCGGGTGAGCCGATCGACAATCTCGTGCTCACGCGCCTTGCCGTCGAGTGGTCATCAACCCTCGTCGGGCAGCGGCTCGCTTCCGTTCGACAGGAAAGCGGAGATCGATTCCGCCTTGCCTTCGCCTCCGAAAGCCGTGATCTGGTCCTCGTCGCCTGCCTCGATTCCAGGCACCCCTGGATGGGTGAGGCCGTCCGGCGTTGGGAGGGTCCCCGCTGGTCACCCGATCGATTTGTCGGCGTCGCCGCGGACGCCCTCGAGGGGCGGCTGGTCATGGGGCTCCACAAAGACCCCGCCGACCGGACGATCATTCTGGAGTTCGCCGACGGCAGGGGCCTCGCCGTCGAATTGTCCCCCCATCACGCCAACTTGGTCCTCATGGGCGAGGGCGGGACAGTGGCCGGTTCGCTCCGGCTCCCCAAGAGTGCACAAGAGCGGCTGACGCCGGGCCGGGCCTGGGCGGGTCGCGGCCTTCCCGCCGGCCGGCTCGATCCCTTTCGCGCGGAGCCCGAGGCGATCGATGTGGCGGTGCGGGCCGGAGTCGCGCAGGGGGGGACGCCTGTCGCGAGCCTTCAGCGGTGTTGCGCCGGGCTTTCGGCTGCCGGCGCCGAGCTCGCCGTTGCCGAGCACGCCGCGACGGGCCGTGCGCTCGCGGTCGTGCTTCGCGAGCGTCTCGACTCGATCCGGCTCGGGTCGGCCGAGGTGCTGATCGAGGCGCCCGACCGACTCCTTCCTTGGCGGCCCGTTCCCGCATCCCCGGAGCGAGAGCTCATGAGCCGGGGAGGCCCCGCGGCGACGGCTGCATCCTTTTACGAAGCGCGCGACGCGTTGCAACGGGTTCACACGAGGATCGCCGGGCTCGGTGGGATCTTGCGCGGCGAGTTGGACCGCACGCGTTCGACCGAGAGAAAAGTCCGCGAGGGGCTCCAGTCGTTTGCCGATCCCGAGCGCTACCGGCGCATGGCGGAGGCTCTCCTGGCGAGCCTGAGTTTCGCTCGCCGTTCCGGGGATACGGTCATCGTTGCCGATCCGTACGCGGACGGTCGAGAGATCTCGATTCCGGCGCCTCCTCATCGATCCTTGGCGCAGGTCGCCGATGACCTCTTCTCGCGCCAGCGCCGCTCCCGTCGGGGCCTGGAATCCGCGGGAGCGCGGGCCGAGGCGCTTTCGCGGCGGGCCTCCCGGCTCGAGGCCCTCCTCGTCGTTCACGGATTAGCGGTCGACGAGGCGGGTGCCGCGTCGCTCGAAGGTGAAATGCGCAAGGAGGGGCTCGCGGTGGGTCTCGTCGGACCCACCCGAGCGGCGCGCGCGGCGGCTCGGGTGGCCCCACCGAAGCTCGACGGCGTCCGCATGATCGCCAGCAGCGACGGATGGACGATTCTGGTCGGTCGCACCGGCCGCGACAACGATCGGCTGACCTTCAAGCTGGCCGCGCCGGACGACATCTGGCTCCACGCGGCCGGGGTTCATGGCGCTCACGTCATCATCAGAAACCCCGATCGGTGCGCAACGGTTCCCCAGGCGACTCTGGCGGAGGCCGCCCGATTCGCGCTCTGGTTCAGCGACGCGCGATCCGAAGCCGGCGCCGATGTGAACTGGACCCGGAGAAAGAATGTCCGGCGTGCCAAGGGAGGAGCCCCTGGGCGGGTCGTTCTCAAGCGATTCGAGACGCTGCGTGTGCGCGCGAAGGCGCCGCCAGAAGCCACTTGATCGGCACGTCCGGCGCAAGGATGCGCACTTCCGTGCCGAGGATGAGTACTTTCGTCGGGAAGATGCACCCAAATTCGATTGACCTGGGCGGAACGGTGCCCTAGATTGGCGCGGCCATGAAATCGGCGTTCCAGGGGATCGGGGGTCTGCTTCTTTCCATCCTCCTCCTCTATTGGGTTTTTCACGACAAGGACCCCAAGGCCCTGTCCGCGGCCCTGATGCGCGCCTCGTGGCCGGCGCTCGCCCTGGCCGCGTTCCTCAATCTCGCCCACAACGGCTTTCGCGTCCTGCGCTGGGGTTGGCTCCTCGGCCCGGTGCGCCCGAGAGTGCCGTTCCGGCCGATGTTCTCCGCTGTGATCCTCGGTTTCATGACGACCCTGCTCGTGCCCGGGCGGGTCGGAGAGTTGGTGCGGCCGGCCCTCCTTTCGGCACGGGAGGACCTTCCACTCGGCCCGTGCCTCGGCACCGTCGTGGCCGACCGACTGCTCGACGGTGTCGCCATCGTCGCGTTGTTTGCGTTGGGCAGCCTCAACGCGCATTTCGTCGCGGGCTCCGCGGCTCTGGCCGGGGAGATCCGGGTGACCGCGGTGGTCGCGCTGGCGGTGATCGTCACGGGGCTCGCGTTTTTTGTCGCGCTTTCGACCTTCGCTGGACGGTTGGACGGCTGGCTGACCCGTTGCTGGGCCCCCGTACGCTGGGCCGGTCGCGTCGCGTTGGGACTGTCACGCGGGGTGGACGCGCTGCGTTCGCCGCGCCGTCTCGCTCCGATTCTGGCCTACTCTCTGGTCGTTTGGCTCGTGATCGGGCTTGCGACGTGGATCGGTATTCGCGCCGCCGGTGCCGACATCGGCTTTTCCGACACCCTCGTCATGCTTCCGCTGCTCGCGCTCGGGGTGTCGCTGCCAACCCCAGGCGGGGTCGGCGGATACCACGCGCTCATGCAGGTCGGCTTGGTGTCGCTTTTCGGAGTCGATCCGATCGTTGCCGCCGGAGCCGGGATACTGATGCACCTGGCCATCGTGCTGCCCGTCCTGGTCCTGGGGCCGGTTCTCCTCTACGTTGATGGCGTGTCCTTCGCGGATCTCGTCGCCGCGGGGAAACAGGTTCGCGCCTTGGGCCACGCACCACCATCCATCGAGGCCGCACGATGATTTGCCCGTTTTGCGCCCATCTCAAGGACAAGGTCGTCGACTCGCGCGAAACTGGCGCCGGGGACGCGATTCGCCGCCGCCGCGAGTGCTTGTCCTGCGGCCGGCGCTTCACATCGTACGAACGCGTGGAGGAGATTCCCTACTTCGTCGTGAAAAAGGACGGACGACGCGAGCCGTTCGATCGTCAAAAGCTGATGGTCGGCCTCCACCGGGCCTGCGAGAAGCGGCCGGTGCCCGCGAAGGCCCTGTCCGCGATCGTGGACCAGATCGAGCAGGTCGTGCAGGACACGCCCGACCGGGAGATCCCCGCGCGCGCTATCGGCGAGCAGGTGATGGACCGACTGAAGGAACTCGACAAGGTCGCCTACGTTCGCTTCGCCTCGGTCTATCGGCAGTTCGAGGACGTCGACGAATTCATGTCCGAGCTCCGCAACTTGGTCGAAACGAGGAAGTGAGGAACTGCGCGATGACGAAGGGACTCGGCTCGATGCTCGAGGTGGCGAGAATCCAAAGCGAGATCAATCGCCTCTTCGACAACCTTCTCGATCTGGACTCCGACGGGAAGGAGAGCGGTAGCTGGATTCCGATCGTGGACATCGTCGAAAGCGACGAAGCGCTTCTGGTCACCGTCGAGCTTCCCGGCGTCCAGGCTGCGGACCTCGTGATCTCGACCCACGGCGGCGATGTCATTCTGACCGGGGAGAAGTCGCGCCCGGCGATGGACGGCCCGGGGCGCTCCCACGTGGCCGAGCGTGCCTTCGGTCGCTTCCGCCGGGTGATCGACCTGGGCGCGCCGGTCAACACGCACAAGGCCGAGGCCGTGCTGACGGACGGGACCCTGCGTATCCGCTTCCCGAAGGTTTCCAATCGTCGCGGGGAAGAGGTCGCGATCAAGGTGGTGACGCCATGACGGTGGCGGACGAGCCTGCCGTGGACGCGGATCTCCGCATCCCCACAGACCTTCCTGTGTTGCCCCTGCGCGACATGGTCGTCTTCCCGTTCATCATCGCGCCCCTTTCGGTCGCGCGGGAGGTGTCGATCCAGGCGGTGGACCGCGCGTTGTCCGAAAACCGGATGATCCTGCTCGTCGCGCAGCGCGACAAGGACGAAGAAGACCCCAAGGACGGCGACCTCCACGAGATCGGCACGGTCGCGGTCATCATGCGGATGCTGAAGCTTCCCGATGAGCGCATTCGCGTTCTCGTGCAGGGCGTCTGCCGTGCGCGCGTGAAGGAGTTCACGTCGTTGCGTCCGCATCTGACCGCCAAGATCGAACGCATCGCCGACCAGGCCTACGACGGCGCCTCCATCGAGAAGGAGGCGCTCGTCCGCGCGGTCAAGCGCGCGCTCGAGCGCGCGTCCTCTCTCGGGAAGAGCCTTCCGTCGGAGGTTCTCGTCATCGCGTCGAACCTCGAGGATCCCGGACGCCTGGCCGACCTCGTGGCGTCGAACCTGGAACTCAAGGTCGACGAGGCGCAAGACGTCCTCGAGATCATCGATCCCGTCGAGCGATTGAAGCGCGTTCACGACCTGGTCCAGAGAGAAATGTCCCTGCTTTCGATGCAGCGCGAGATCGACTCGATGGCAAAAGACGAGATGGACCGTTCGCAGCGCGAGGTCTATCTCCGCCATCAGATGAAGGCGATCATGAGCGAGCTCGGCGAAGGCAACGAGCTCGGAGAAGAGATCGATAGCTGCCGCGAAAAGGCGCGCGAGCTCGAGCTGTCGCCGCAGGCGGCCGAAGAGGTCGACCGGCAATTGAAAAAGCTCGAACGAATGCACCCCGATGCCGCAGAGGCCGCAACGGTCCGGAACTACCTGGAGTGGATCCTCGGCATGCCGTGGGGCAAGACGACGAAGGACAACCTCGATCTGGCCAAGGCGCGGGCGATTCTCGACGAGGATCACTACGCGCTCGATCCCGTCAAGGACCGCATCCTCGAGTACCTCGCGGTTCGCAAACTCAGGAAAAAGAGCAAGGGACCCATCCTCTGCTTCGTGGGCCCCCCAGGTGTCGGAAAGACGTCGCTTGGCCGATCGATCGCGCGCGCGCTCGGGCGCCAATTCGTTCGTTTGTCCTTGGGCGGCGTGAAGGACGAGGCGGAAATCCGCGGCCATCGGCGTACCTACGTGGGGGCCATGCCGGGACGCATCGTGCAGGGGATCCACCAGGCGGGCTCGGCGAACCCGGTATTCATGCTCGACGAGGTCGACAAGATCGGTCAGGACTTCAGAGGTGATCCGTCGTCGGCCCTCCTCGAGGTGCTCGATCCGGAGCAGAACGGGACGTTTCGTGACCACTACCTCGGCGTGCCTTGGGATCTTTCGGACGTCATGTTCATCGCGAACGCCAACCTGCTCGACCCGATCCACCCTGCCTTCAGGGACCGCATGGAGACGATCCGGCTGTCCGGCTACACGGAAGAAGAAAAACTCGTCATCGCGAGACGGCACATCGTGCCCAAGCAGGTCGACGAGAACGGCCTCAAGAGTTCGAAGATCGACTTCTCCGACAACGCGATCAAGGCGCTGATCTCGGGCTACACGCGCGAGGCCGGTCTGAGAAATCTCGAGCGTCACGTCGCGGCCGTCTGCCGCAAGGTCGCCCGGCAAGTGGCCGAAGGGCGCAAGGGGAAGATGCGCGTCATCGCCTCGAGTCTCGAGGCCTTTCTGGGCCCGGCCCCCGCCACGCGCGAGGATGCCCTGTCGACCGATCAGGTCGGCGTCGCCACGGGTCTCGCGTGGACCGAAGCCGGAGGCGACGTGCTCTTCGTCGAAGCGACGACGATGCGTGGCCACGGCGGATTGATCCTGACCGGCCAACTCGGCGACGTCATGAAGGAATCCGCCCAGGCGGCGTTGTCGTTTGCGCGCGCCCACGCCGCAGAGCTGGGGCTCGAGGCGAACTACTTCGAGAACCGGGATCTCCACATTCACGTCCCGGAGGGGGCGATCCCCAAGGACGGCCCGTCGGCGGGGATCACGATCGCGGCCGCGATGGTGTCGGCTTTTCTCGAGCGCCCGTTGCGCCGCGATCTCGCGATGACGGGCGAGATCACGCTCCGCGGAAACGTCCTGCCGGTCGGCGGTATCAAGGAAAAGGTTCTCGCGGCCCGCCGGTCGGGGATCACCACGATCCTTCTCCCGGAGGCGAATCGAAAAAACCTCGAGGAGATACCGAAAAGCCTCAGGAAGGACCTCCACTTGGAGTTTGTCGGGGACATCCGCGAGGTGTTCCGGATCGCCTTCCGGGATCCCCTCGTGCTTCTGGGCGGCGCAACGTCCGCCAAGCCCCGCGCCAATAAACGCACCCCGCTGCAGCCGATCCACTAGGGCCGTCAGGCGCCTGCTAAACTCCGGCGGTTGCGTCGGGATTGGGCCTGGGACGAACTCGGGCTAGACGCTCGGTGCGGGACCCCCGTACCAGAAGCGGGTCCGAGGCCTCCCGAAGCCGAAAGCCGAGGATGCGGGACGACGAGGACCTCACTGATCTGATCCGGGCCGCCGCGGGCGGCGACCGGCGGGCCTTCGAGGACCTCGTCCTCAGAAAGCGCGACCGGGTCGTCCGGACGGCCTTTCAGATCACCGGCAACCTGGAGGACGCCAAGGATGTCGCGCAGGGAGTTTTCCTTCGGCTTTGGAGGGTGTTGCAGCGGTTCGACCTCACAAAGAGGTTCGACACCTGGCTGTACCGAATCACCGTGAACGCCGCCATCGATTCCATCCGCGAGCGGGGCCCGAAAGGGGTACTCCAGGCGTTGCCGGACGATGCGGGAGAGCGTCTGCGCGATCCCGCATCCGGCCCGGACGCCGCGTTCGACTTGAAGCAACTGCAGGGCGCGTTTTTCCGGCTGGCCGCGCGCCTGGCGCCCAGGCAGCGGGCGACCTTCGTCCTCAAGGAAATCGAAGGGTTGGAGACCGCAGAGATTGCACGGAGCCTGGGCGTTACCGAATCGACGGTGCGCAACCACTTGCTCCAGGCCCGGCGCATCCTGCGCGAGGGCCTCCGCAAGGACTATCCAGGACTGACGGGTGGGCATCGCGCCGACGATGGAGAGCCGTCGTGAACGTGCACGTCGATCCCGTCCGGCTGGCGGATTCCTCGGGGCCGGAGCGCAGCGAGATGCTTCAACACCTTCGCGCGTGTCCCCCCTGTCGAAGCAAAGCGGTCGACCACGATCCGTCGTTGCTCTTCGGCCTGCTCGCTCTGGCGCCCTTGCCCCCGGTCCTCCTCGACGATCTCTCCCGCGAGGTCGCGCGCCGGGCGGGCAACGACCGGCAGTCTTTCGGCACGCTCGCCGAGGCGGCGAACTGGCCGCGCCGCGCCGCCGCCGCAGCGATTTTCGCCCTGATGCTGCTCAGCGGATACGCGACGATTCACGAACGGATCGCAACCCCTGCGCCGCTCTCACTGTCCTCGCGGCGAGCGGACGTCGCGGTCGACTCCGGCCGCGGGGTCTCCCAGGTGATCGACCTCACCGTCGGCGAGACGCAGCTCGTCATGGTCTACAACGGGGAGCTCAAGCTGTGACGCGCCCCCTGCTCGCGATCCTGCTCGCTTTCGGCCTTTGGACCGGCGTCTCCGCCGGGGCGGCGGATCAGCCGGGGGCGGCCGATCCCGTCTCGGCGCGGGCCTACGAGGTGAAGTTCAAGTCGTTGGCCGACGCGGCGGAGCTGATCGGCCCGTTGCTGTCGCCGCAGGGGAGCGTGACGCTTCAGCCCCGTCTGAAGACCTTGATGATCCAGGATCATGTCTCGGTGCTCGATCGCGTCGCGTCGCTCCTTTCGAGCTTCGACCTGGCGCCGCGCAACGTCGAAATCGCGATGAGCCTGTTCCTCGGCACGGACCGCCGCGAGCAGGAGGCCGGACGCATCATCCCGCCGTCGTCGATGACCAAAGACGTGCGCGGAATCGCGGAGACGCTCGGCGACTTCACGAAGTGGAACGCCTACGAGCCCCTCGGCGGACGGGCGGTGACGGGAGTCGAGGGCGGACGCGTCACGGTGAACCTTTCCGACGAGTACCGCGTCACCTACGACATCGACACCGTCCGCGACCAAAGCGTCAAGCTCACGAATTTCGTGCTGCAGAGGATCACCCGCGGCGCCGACGGCAAGGAACGGGTCCAGGACGTGTACTCCGCCGCCGTGGTGCTTCCGGTCGGCCGGATGCTGATGCTCGGGGCGGCCCAGAATCCCGAATCGAAGCGGGCGCTCTTCCTCACCCTCCAGGCGCGACCGAGGTAGGCGATGACGCAGTTCGTCTGCCGAATGGCCCTCCCCACCGGGGAAATCGTCGAGCGTAAGGTCGATGCCGACACCGAGGCTTCGCTTCGGCGCGAGCTCGAGGACAAAGACATGCTCGTCCTCGAGGTGCGCCGTCAAAACGTGCTCTTTTCGGCCATCGGCGGCGCGATCTCCATGCGGCCGCGAATCCCCGCCCGCGAGTTTCTCTTCTTCAACCAGGAATTCTCCGCTCTCTTGCGCGCCGGTCTCCCGATTCTGACCAGCCTCGACATTCTGATCGACCGCCGGAAGAACCCGATCTTCAAAAAGGCGCTCGAGAACATCAGGGTGCGCGTGAAGGGGGGGGAATCGCTCTCGGAGGCGTTCGCCGCGCAGGGCGAACTCTTCCCCAAGCTCTACGGGGCGAGCCTCGCCTCGGGAGAGCGCTCGGGCGAGTTACCGAACGTGCTCAAGCGGTACATCTCGTACACGCGGAGCATCATGACGATCCAGAAGAAGGTCGTCGGCGCCTTGATCTACCCGGCCATTCTCGTCTGCGTTTCCATCGTGATCGTCGTCATCATGCTCTTCGAGGTCATCCCCGCGTTTGCAACCTTGTTCGCGACGCTCGGAACGACCCTCCCTTGGCAGACGGAACTCTTGGTCAATATCGCGACCTTCCTGCAGTCGATGTGGAAGCCGATCTTGGCGACCGTCGTGGGTGGTGTTGTGACGTTTGGCTGGTGGAAGCGCACTCCCGCCGGGCGTTTCGGCTTCGACCGCCTGAAGATGGGGCTGCCCCTCGTGGGAGGGGTCATCCGCGACTACGCGCAGAATCGCTTCACGAGGACGCTGTCGACGCTTCTGGCCGGCGGCATTCCGCTCGTGACCTCCCTGGAGCTCGCAGCCCGTGCGGTCGGCAACTACGTCTTTGAAAGAGAGCTTTTGGGCGTGACCGTGCGCGTGCGCGAGGGGCAGTCGCTCTGGGAGTCCCTCGAACGGACGGGCTACGTCAGCGAGATGGCCGTCGAGATGGTGAAGGTGGGGGAGTCGACGGGCTCTCTCGTCGAAATGCTCGACAACGCTTCGGAGTTCTCGGAGGAGGAGATCGACTACCGGCTCTCGAAGATGGTGACCATGATCGAGCCCCTGATGCTCGTGTTCATGGCGTTGATCGTCACCGGGATGATCCTCGCGATCTACATGCCGCTGTTTCAAGCCGTCGGCGCGTCGAAGTTCTAGGCGAAGAGAAGGACATGGCGGACGAAACCCAAGAACGCGACTCTCTGGTTCTCCCGACGATCGACGGAGACACGGGCGCAGACGTGCTGTCCGAGGAGTTCAAGTCGCGCCGGCTCGCGCAACGGATCGGCATCGAATACGTCGATCTCGCGAATTTCGAGATCGACGCCGAGCTGTTCCGTTCGATCCCGGTCGACCTGATGTTCCGGTACAACTTCGTGCCGAGAAACCGCACGGCGACGGGCCTCCAGATCGTCGTCGCCGACCCCACCGACGTGCTCATGATCGACGAGCTCGAGCTGCTGCTCGGAACGTCGATCGAGGTGGTCGTCGGAACACCGGGCGCGATTCAAGAGATCCTCAAGAAGAGCGAATCCTCCCAGCGCGTCCTCGAGGAAGCGACCGAGGAGTTCCGGATCCAGATCGTCCTCGAAGACGACGAGACCGGCGAAGAAACGCTCACGATCGACCGTCTCACCTCGGATCAGTCGCCGATCATCAAGTTGGTCGACTCGACGGTGTTCAACGCCCTGCAGCGCCGCGCGTCCGACATCCACATCGAAACGCGCGATCGCGAAGTCGTCATCAAGTACCGCATCGACGGCGTTTTGTACCAGGCGATGGAGCCGATCGACAAGAAATTCCACCAGACGATCATCTCGCGCATCAAGGTGATGTCGGAACTCGACATTTCCGAAAAACGCGTCCCGCAGGACGGCCGGTTCAAGCTGCGCATCAAGGGCCGTACGGTCGATTTCCGCGTCTCGATCATGCCGTCGGTCCACGGCGAAGACTGCGTCATCCGCATTCTGGACAAGGAGTCGACCAATCGCGAGTTCGCCTCGCTCTCGCTCGACGTGTGCGGCTTCGAAGACCGCGACATGCAGCGCATGAGGCGCTTCATCAGGGAGCCGTACGGCATGGTGCTCGTCACCGGGCCGACCGGCTCCGGCAAGACGACGACGCTCTACGCCGCGATCTCGGAGATCAAAAACGACGAGGACAAGATCATCACGATCGAAGACCCGGTCGAGTACCAGCTTCCAGGGATTACGCAGATTCCGGTGAACGAGAAGAAGGGGCTCACGTTCGCCCGCGGCTTGCGTTCGATCCTGCGGCACGACCCGGACAAGATCATGGTCGGAGAAATCCGGGACGCCGAAACGGCGCAGATCGCCATCCAGTCCGCCCTGACCGGCCACCTCGTCTTCACGACCGTCCACGCGAACAACGTGGTGGACGTGCTCGGCCGCTTCCTGAATATGGGCGTCGAGCCGTACAACTTCGTCTCTGCTTTGAACTGCATTCTCGCCCAGCGCCTCGTCCGCCTGATCTGCTCGAGTTGCAAGCGCACCGTGAAGGCGACGCGCGACCAGCTTCTCGCCTCGGGGCTCGACCCTAATCGTTACCTCGACTTCACGTTCCATGAGGGGAAGGGTTGCATCGACTGCAACGGCACGGGGTACTCCGGACGGACCGCGATCGCGGAGCTTCTCGACATGTCGGACCGAATTCGCGAGATGATCCTCGAGAAGCGGCCCGCGGCGGACATCAAGCGCGCGGCGAAGGAGGAGGGCATGACCTTCCTCCGCGAGGCCGCGCTGGCCAAGGTTTTCGCCGGCAAGACCTCCCTTCATGAGATCAACAAGGTGACCTTCGTCGAATGAGCGCCCTCGATCCTATCCTCGCGCGCTTGAAGCGCTTCGACCCCGAGGCGTTGCTCGATCTGCGCCCCAAGTATCCGCCGGTCGCCGTCGAGATCGATCGCGGCCAATTGACGCTCGTTCGCGTGTTGCACCGACGGCGGTCGCGGCCCGTTCTGGAGACGTTTCAAATTCAGGCGGCCCCCGACCATGCGGTGGGGGCCTCGATCTTCAGGCCCGATCTGGGATCGCTCGCCGACCTGACCGGGCAAGCGCGGGCGTTGTTCGAGCGCAGCGGGACCAAGCCGGGGAAGGTTTCGCTGATTCTCCCCGACAATTTCGCGAAGGTGTCGATCGTGACCCTCCCGGAGCGTCCGGCGACGAGAAAAAACCTGCGCGAGATTCTCCGTTTCAAGCTGCGGCGCTCGGTGCCGTTTCGCCTCGAGGAAGCGACGATATCGTCGTTTGCGCTTCCGGGCGCCGGCCCCGAAATGAACCTTCTCGTCGCGGTCATGTTGCGGTCCGTGGTCGAGCAGTACGAGGCGGCCTTCGAGGCGGCGGGGGCGCGGCCCGGACTCATCGATCTGTGCACGCCGAGCGTGTTCAACCTCACGCGACCCGCGATCGCCAAGGCCGTCGCCTCGGGGACTGATGCCGCACTGCTCAACTGCACACGCAACTACTTCACCCTCATGATCATGCGGGCCGATCGGGTCGTGTTCTTCCGGTGCAAGAGCTACGCGGGGGGCGAGGAAGCCGATGCCTCGGGACGGCTTGCGGTGATGGCCCGCGAGTTGACGTCTTCGTTTTCGTACTACGCCGAAAAGCTCGGAGGCTCCGGCGTGGGCACGGTCTTCGTGCGCGCGGTGGCGCCGGGCCTCGACGAGGTGATCCCCGTTCTCGAGCGCATCGGCATCGCCTCGGTGTGCGCGATCGACGCCGCGGAGGGGCTCGACCCGTCGGCGGGCCGGAGATTCGACCCGGTGGACGGCCAGCGCCTCGCCCCGGCCTTGGGCGCCGCATCGGGAAGGACGGCGGCGTGATGAAGGCGCTCGAACTCAACGTCGCGTCGCGGCCGTTTCGCAACAACACGCCGATCTGGGCGGTGCACGGCCTCCTGCTCGCCGCGGTCGTGGCGTTTTCGGCCTGGAACGCGCACACCGCGATGACAGCGAACCGCAAGTTGGAAGCCTTGCAGGCGGATCTCGGTTCCGTCGAGCGCCAGCTCGGCGCTCTCGATCAACGCGAGGACGACGCCATCAAGGGCATTCGTGTGTTCGACCCGAAGACACTGAAGGTCCAAGCCGACAAGGCCAACGACATCATCCTTCGCCGCGGACTCTCGTGGACGCGGCTGTTCAACACGCTCGAGCGCGTGGTCCCCTACGAGGTTCGGATGATCGCCGTGCACCCCATCTACGGGATGGGCCGCGCGGCAGCGGGAGGACTTCGGGGCGAGGTGTTCGAGGGGACCGTTCCGGTGGACGTCGAAGGCCGCGCCCAGAGCTTCGAGTCGTTTCTCGAGTTCGAGCGCGCCTTGATCGTCGATCCGCACTTCGCCGGAGTGGAGCCGATTCGCAACGAGTCGCCGGTGGGTTCGTCGGAAGTCTCCTTTCAACTCCGCTTTCTCTACGATCCGGACGCACGGCTGACCGGCGAGCACCCGGAGATCCCTCACGTCTTGGACGCCGCGCGCCAGGCCGCGGAAGAAGGCGGAGAGGCGCCTCCCTCGGCGCTCGAGGGCTTGCAATGACCGCGCGGCGACCCCGCTTCGACGTCCGCGATGCGAGCGGGATCATCGTTTCCATTCTCGTGGTCCTGATCGTCGTCAACGCCGTGGTTACGGTGTTCGTCGTTCGTCCCAAGGTCGTCCGGCACCGTCAGTTGACGGACCTGTCGAGTCCACAGCTCCAGGTCGTGAAAACACGCGAGAAGGACGTCGTTCAAAAAGAAGATCACCGGAAGGCTCTGGAGAAGGCGCGGGACGACATGAAGCACCTCGCTGGCGACGTCCTTTCGACGCGCCAGCGCCGCATGATCGGCGTCCAGCTCGAGGTCTCGAAACTCGCGCGCGAATTCGGCATCGCCCTCGACCGGGTGAAATACGAAAACGAGCCGCTGGACAACGGCGCGCTCGAGCGCTTCGCGATCGTGGTGCCGCTGTCGGGTGGTTACACCGCGCTGCGGAAGTTCATTCAGTCGGTCGAGAGTTCCGACAACTTCCTCGTCATCGAGAGCGTCGCGCTCGGAAGCGGGAAGTCGGCCGAGCTCCTTGAGCTGAACATCACGCTCGCGACTTATTTCATCGCCCCGGATACCGATCTGGACGACCTCGGGAAGAAGCCGATCGTCCCGGTCCGGAGTTCCTGATGGCACGGCGTCTGTCCCGGCGCGAAAGTGTCTTGATCGCCGGATTGAGTCTGGCTCTGGTCGTGTGGCTGTGGCGCGCCTGGAGTTCCGAGGCGCCGGCCGTGGCGGAGGCGGCCGCGAAGAGAGCGGACGCAAAGAAAGAGCTCGCCATCGGCACGGCGCCGATCGTTCACATGGATCTCCTCGACCGGGCGGTCGTCAAGTACGATCAGGCCGGCCGGGATCTATTCAAGTACTCCGTGCGTCCGCCGTCGTGGGCCCAAGTGAAGCAGATGCGGGCGGCCGCCGCGGCCGCCGCGAAAGCGCAAAAAGAGGCCGAGGAGAGGGCACGGCTCGCCGCGTTGCAACGGCAGAAAGAGGACGCCGAGCGCCAAGTCTACTTGGCCGCGCATCCGGTGCCGCCTCCGCCGCCGCAGCCTCCGGCGATCACGTTCAAGTTCCTGGGGTTCGTCGGGCCGCCGAGCGGGCGCATCGCGGCCTTCGAAGAAAACGACACGACGTTCGTCGCTACGGCGGGGGAGATCGTGAAAAGAGAGTTCCGCGTGGACGAGATCAAGTACGAGTCCGTGGTGATCAGCTACGTGAACCCGAAGTTCAAGGGCCAGGTGCGGGAACTGCCGCTCCTGCGTGGAAAGTAGCGGACGCGAGTGCAAACGAAACGGGAGACGCACGTGTCGACGACGAACCGAATCGTGGGAGCGGCCCTGGCGGTCGTACTGTTGATGTCCGCGGGCTGCGCCGCGCAAAAGGCCTTCCAGACGGCCCAGAAAGAGGCCCACCGCGAGAACTGGGACCAGGCCGTTCTCCAGTACAGCAAGGCGCGGGCCTTGGACCCCGGAAACGAGACCTACGACATCGCGCTCACCCGGGCGAAGCTGAAGGCGTCGGCCCAGCACTTCGAAAAAGCCAAGCGCTACGGCAAATCCGCGCAATGGGACCTCGCGGCATCCGAGTACCAGCAAACACTGCTGCTGTTTCCGGGCAATCAGCACGCCGCGGACGAGCTCGACAAGGCGCTGACCATGATCCGCCGGAGGGACGAACTGCCCTCTGAGATGGAGCGATTGAAGGAGCGGGCCCAGAAAGACGCGTTGGCGCCGCCCAAGCTCTCCGCGAAGTCGAACATTCCGATTCAGGTCCAATTCCGCGACAGGCCGATCGGCCAGATCTTCGACGTGATCGGCAAGGCCTCGCAGATCAACTTCATCTACGACGAGAAAACCGACCTCAACAAGCCGCTGACCATCGAGATCGGAAGCGTCACGCTCGAACGAGCGCTCGATGTCTTGATGCTCCAGACCAAGAACTTCTACAAGATCATCGACGAGCACACGCTCCTCATCGCTCCGGACAACCGCCAGAAGCGGCAGGAGCTCGAGGATCAGGTCATCCGGACGTTCTATCTGTCGAGCGGCGATACGAAGCAGGTCGTGGCGGTCATCCGCACGCTCTTGAACTCGCGGCAGGTGGCGGAAAACGCCCCACTGAACTCGATCTCCATCAAGGACACCCCCGACAAGGTCGCGATCGCCGCGAAGCTGATCGAATCCAACGACAAGTCGAAGGGCGAGGTGATCATCGACGTCCAGCTCCTCGAGATCAATCGCAAGACCCTGCTGACTCTTGGGATCGATCTGTCGTCAAAATCGATGACCCTCCAGTTTCTAGACGGCAGTGCGTCGCTGCCTCTCAACAACCTGTCGTCGCTCAAGCAGCAGGGGAACTGGTTGCTCGGACCGATCCCTTCCGTTGTGCTGAACTTCTTGAAGAGCGACTCCGACACCAGGGCGATCGCCCAACCGCAGCTGCGGGTCAGCGAGGGGGAAAAGGCCGAGATCGTCATCGCCAACCGCATCCCGATCCCGAATACGTCCTTCAACAGCTCGCAGACGGTGGGCGGCAACATCGTGCCGATCACTTCGTTCACCTACCAAAACGTCGGGATTACGCTGAAGATCGAACCGCGCGTCCACCACAACAAAGAGGTCTCGCTCAAGGTCGAGCTCGAGGTTTCGAACCTAGCCGGTGTCGTGGATCTCGGCACGGGGGTCACCCAGCCGATCATCGGCACGCGCCAGATCCAGACCACCATCCGGCTCCGTGACGGAGAAACCAACTTGCTCGCCGGCTTGATCAAACGAGACGACAAGAGGTCGAAATCCGGTGTCGCGGGGATCACGGACATCCCCGGAATCGGCGACGTGTTCTCGACGAACACCACGGATCGCGAGGAGACGGACATCGTCCTGACACTCACCCCCTACATCGTGCGCATCCCGGACATCAAGGAAGAGGATCTCCAGACGCTCTGGGTCGGCACCGAAGACAACATGCGCCTACGCGGCTCCGTGCGCGGCGTGATGGGGGTGTCGCCGTTCGCCGATCCCGAAGACGGCGCGGCGGCTCCCGATATTGCCGCCGATCCCGCGAAGGCGGTCCTCCCGCCGGTTGAGACCCCCGAGGACACCGGAACGCCGGGCGGGGCCGTGGTCGAGCGCGATCGCACGGGTGCACCCGCGCCGGTTCCCGTGCCCGACGAGCCGGTCGCCGCGCCCCCGGTTGTGGCCCCCCCGACGCCGACGTCCGAAGAGCAGCCGCCGGCTGACGAGCCTCCCGCGAACCAAGACGACGGCGATACGCCACCGGACTCAGACACCGGAACGGACGAGCCTCCCTCGACTGCGGGGCCTGCGACGGTCCGCCTCGTGCCGTCGGCGCCGTCGTACCGCGTCGGCGATAGGTTGACGGTGGAAGTCCGGATCGAAAACGCGACCAACGTCGGTTCCGTGCCGTTCCACCTTCGCTACAACCGGCAGGTCTTGGAGTTCATCCCGCCGGCGGACCAGGGCCCGTTTTTGAGGAGCGACGGCGCGAACACCGTGTTTCTGGCGAACGACTCCGGCGGCGGAGAGGTCGTCGTCGGCCTTTCTCGCCTCGGGGGTGGAGACGGCATGTCCGGGGCCGGGACCCTGGCGACGTTCCAGTTTCAGGCGATCAATCCCGGCGACTGCGGGTTCGGCTGGACGAGTGCCTCCGTGAAAGACCCGCAAGCGCGCAACGTTCCGGCCAGCTTCCTGACGGCTCCGGTCGCGGTCGGGCCCTGAGGCGATGATGCGTTGCGGACGCAGCGGCTCAAACGAGCGGGGGCTGACCCTGATCGAGCTCGTGTGCTGTTCCGCGATCATCCTCGTCCTCGCCTCCATCGCCATCCCCGTGGCGAACACCTGGGTGAAGCGCCGTAAGGAACTCGAGCTCAGGCAGGCGCTTCGCGAGATCCGCACTGCAATCGACCGGTTCCAGTGGGACGTCGAGCACATCCAATCCATGGGCATGAAGCTGAACGGAACCAACGACGACCACTACCCGGAGGAGCTCGACTGGCTCTACCAAGGGTTCGACATCGGCGATGTCGTGGGCACGAAGGTGAAGTATCTGCGCCGACTCCCGCGCGATCCGCTCACCGGAGAGGCCGACTGGGAGACGCGGTCCAGCCACGACCGGCCGGGATCGTTCGGAACCGACGGACTCAATATCTTCGACGTACATTCCAAGAGCGAGGCGGTCGCTCTGGACGGGACACCCTATGCCAAGTGGTGAGCGTGCACGAAAGAGACGCCAGAGAGGATTCACCCTGATCGAGCTCCTGGTGGTTTGCGCCATCATCGGCATCCTCTCGGCCGTGGCGGTCGCGAACTACCGGCGCAGCATCGTCAAGGCGAAGGAGGCGGCGTTGCAGCAAGACCTTTACACGATGCGCACGCTGATCAACCAGTACTTTGCCGACAAGGGAAAATACCCTTCCGACATCACGTCGCTCGTCGAGGATCACTACCTTCAGGCCGTCCCGAAGGACCCGTTCACCGACAGCCCGGATTCGTGGATCGTGGAGCAGGCGGAGCAAGACGAATCCGACATCTCGACCGAGCCGGGAATCGTCAATGTGAGAAGCGGCGCGGAGGGGACCTCCCTTAACGGCCGGAGTTATTCCGATTTTTGACGATCGCCCCCCGGGGCGGTTTCGAGGAGATGGGCGATGCAAACCATGATGAGAGCTTGGATGATCGCGGCGATACTCGCCCTGTTGGCAGATCGGAAGAGCGTCGTGGAGGGAAAGAGTGTTGAGCAGAGTTGATG
>JAQBEH010000017.1:0-5721 GCA_032124015.1 Acidobacteriota bacterium | reverse complement strand
GCTTTGAGTTCCGCGCATCGCGCGATGCCGCGGGGACGTTCCGTGTGGGCTTCCGATCGACCGAGACGATGTTCAGAGACTCGTCGAACAACGCCGAGCGGGTGGATGCGTTGGCGACGGTCGACATCAGGATCGGCGGATCGTCTTCCGGCCCCGTGGGACTAAAAAAGGGCATTTCGCGATGAGAGCACGCATTCCAATCGGCGCCGCGTTGGCCCTGCTCGCGGCGGTCGTGGCCCAGGCGCATCCCGGCCTGCATCACGACATCGCCCAAGCGAGCGAGGCGATTGACAAGGAACCGGCGCGGGCCGAGCTCTACGTGGAGCGGGCCTACCTCGAGCGGTTGGCCGAGGAGTACGACGCCGCCCTGATCGACCTGAACAGCGCGCAGAGGTTCGATCCGGGGAATCTCCGCGTGGCAGCCGAGCGCGGCATGACGTTGTCGGCGATGGGACAGGACGCGGAGGCCGAAGCGGAATTGACCCGGTTCGTAGGGCATGGCGGCACGGCTCCGACGTTTGCGGAGCGCGCGAAGGTGCGGGCACGCCTGGGGAAAAACAGAGAGGCGGTCTCCGACTACGCGTCGGCCATCGCGCTCAGGCCCGACATCGAGCTTTACATCGAGCGCGGGACGCTTCAGGAATCGCTCGGTGACTTGGCCGGAGCCGCCGCGGGTTACAGGGATGGGCGGACGAAACTCGGTGAGGCCGTCACGCTCGACCTGGCCCTGATCCGGGTGGAAACGTCGCGGAAGCGCTTTGCGTCGGCTTTGGAGTTGATCGCGGGACAGCTCGCCCGCGCCTCCGTGAAGACCGATTGGTACCTGAGGCGCGCCGACGTCCTTGACGCGGCGGGTCGCACGACGGAAGCGCAAGCCGATCGTCAGGCGGCGCTCCGGGAGGCCGACATCGCCGTCGAGCGAACGGGTAGCGGCTTGCAGTTGTACTCGCGCGCCAAGGTTCAGGTCGCGCTGGGTCGGATCGAAGAAGCGAAACAGGATCTCGAGTTGGTTTTGGAGAAATCGCCCAGGTTCGCCGAGGCGCGGGAGATGCTCGCGAAATTGACTACGGCGGACAACGACAAAAGGATGAAGCCATGAGCAGAAACCAGACGAACGCAAGGAGCGGTAACTCGGGTCGTGTCGGACACGGTGCCCGGGGGCTCATTGGCATCGGCATCGCCGCGGCGATTCTGCTCCTGGCGGCCTCGCCGGTATCGGCGGCCGTCGTGCGGCAGCCCTACCTGCAGCTCGAAACACCGAACAGCATCACCATCGTCTGGCGGACGGACACCACGAGCAACAGCGTCGTCCATTACGGAACGGTGGCCGGGTCTCTCACGTCGAGCGTCACCAACGCGGCGTTGGTCACGAACCACATCGTGACGATCAACACGTTGTCCGCGTCGACGAAGTACTACTACGACGTGGGATCGACGAGTTCGGTTGAGGCCGGAGGAACGGCCGAGCACTACTTCGTCACGGCTCCCACGCCGGGCACGTCTCCGAGCTTCCGCGCTTGGATCGTCGGCGATTCCGGGACCGGCGGATCCGACCAGATCGCGGTTCGCAATGCGATGGTCGCCTACACCGGCGCGGCCCGGCCCGACTTCATGCTGCACGTCGGCGACATCGCCTACACGTCGGGCTCCGAGACCGAGTTCACGGATTTCCACTTCACGATGTACCAGGACATTCTCCGGCACACGACGCACTGGCCAACGCTCGGAAACCATGAAGGGGCATCGACGACCTCGGGCCAGCCGGGGGCCTCGACGGGCCCGTACTACGACGCGTTCGTCCTGCCGACCGCCGCCGAGGCGGGGGGCACGGCCTCCGGCACCGAGGCCTACTACTCGTTCGACTACGGCAACACCCACTTCATCTCGTTGAACTCGTACCAGGTGAGCCGTTCGGGCACGGGGCCGATGGCGACGTGGTTGACCACGGACCTGGCGTCGACCTCGGCGCAGTGGATCATCGCCTACTGGCACCATCCGCCATACACCCACGGAACGCACAACTCCGACACCGAGACCGAATTGCGGGAGATGCGGGCCAACATCCTGCCGATCCTCGAGGCAGGTGGCGTGGACTTGGTGCTTTCCGGCCACTCTCACGTCTACGAACGCTCGTATCTGATCGACGGGACGTATTCGACGCCCACCCCGGATTTCGCGACCCTTCAGTCGACGGGCCACATTCTCGACGACGGCGACGGAAAGCCCACGGGGGATGGCGCCTACCAGAAGGCTGCGGGTTTTTCGTCTCACGGTGGAGCGGTTTACGTCGTCGCCGGACACGGCGGCGCGGGGACGGGGGGTTCGCTCAACCATCCGGTCATGTACTTCTCGGAGACGTTGCACGGTTCCTGCATTCTCGACATCGATAGCAGCACGCTCACGCTGACGAACGTAAGAGCGAGCGGCATCGCAAGCGACACGTTCCAGATCGTGAAGGGGCCGCAGTCTCCGAAGGTCACGAGCACCAATCCGCCCAAGTCGGCCGTGCTGACAAGCCTAGCGAGCATCGAGGTCACGTTCAGCACCGGTGTGACCGGCGTCGACGCGGGGGATCTCTCCGTCAACGGCTCCGCAGCCATCCTGGTGACCGGGGCTCCGGGCTCGAGTGTCTACACCTTCAGCGGTTACGCCCCCCCGGCGAACGGGCACGTCGGCGTGGTCCTTGATGCCGGCGGTATCGCCGACGCGGTGAATCCGGGATTGCAATTCACGGGAAACGTCTGGTCGTACACGATCGACACGACGCCGCCTAGGGTTGCGACCGAGATTCCGGCGCGGGGAGCCAATGTCGGCGTCCTCACTTTCGTCACGGTCAATTTCACCAAGGGGGTGAGTGGCGTCGTCGCATCCAGTCTCCTCGTCAACGGGGCACCCGCCACCGGGCTGTCCGGAGTCGACGGAAGCGCGGGCCCCTACACGTTTACCGGCTTCTCCGCTCCTTCGGTCGGCCTGGTCAACGTCTCGGTCCTCGCCGGCTCGATCCAGGATGGGCAGGCCCAGCCGTTCGCCGGCGATTCATGGGTGTACGTGCTGCAACCGCACCTCCTGATCAACGAGTATCTGACGTCGAACAACACGTCCGCGCAGGATGAGTTCGGAGAGTTCGACGACTACGTTGAGATCTACAATCCGGCCAACGTTGCCATCGACATGGGCGGGATGCACCTGACCGACTCGCTCGGCTTCCCGGCACAGTACGAAATCCCGGATGGGATCGTGATCCCGGCTTTCGGACACCTCGTGTTCTGGTGCGACTCTCAGTCGAATCAGGGGCCGATGCACACGAACTTCAACCTGGCGCGCGCCGGCGAGTCCGTCGGGCTGTTCGACACCGCTGCGAACGGGTTCACCGAGATCGACACCACGTCGTGGGTGAACGCGACGACCGACGTCCCCGTCGGGCGATTCCCCGACGGCGCGCCCGGCTTCGTGAACATGCCCGCCACCGCGGGCGCCACCAACACCATCGCCTGCGCCACCTCTCCCCAATGCAGCGCCCTGACCGACGCCTGCAACAACGGCGTCTGCGCGGGTAACCAATGCGTTGCGGCGCCGGCAAACGAGGGAGCCGCCTGCGACGACGGTATCGCCTGCCGCGGGCCCGATACGTGCACCGCGGGTGTGTGCGACGGCGGCCCGAGTCTGTGCGCCGGCGGGCAATTCTGCAATTTCGTAACCGGCTTGTGCGAAACACCGCTCGGCGATCCGCTGCCTGTGTTCGTCGGCGCATCGTTCAACTACTTCGCGGGAACGACCGAGCCACCGGCCGACTGGAACGAGACGGCGTTCGACGATTCGACATGGCTTTCAGGACCGAGCGGATTCGGCTACGGGCCCGATTGCGCCGCGGACCACGGGACCGTACTCGGCGGCATGATCAACACGTACGTGAGCTTGTACGTCCGTCACCTGTTCCGCGTGGATTCTCCCGCCTCGGTGGCGTCGATGCTTTTGACCATGGACTACGACGACGCGTTCGTCGCCTACATCAACGGCAACGAGGTCGCGCGGAGCAACATCGTCGGGACACCTCCCTTGTTCACGGCACTCGCCACGGCCGACCACGAGTGCTCGACGTGCAACACGACGTGCAATCTGGCCGAGGCCTTCCCCATCGATCTGGTCGCCGCCCAGCTAGTGGCCGGCAACAACGTCCTCGCGATCCAGGCCCACAACCTGACCGCGGCGAGCTCCGACTTCACCCTGATCCCGACGCTTTCGGCGACCGAGGGTCAGGGCTGCGCGGTGAACCCCGAGTGCGAGGACAACAACCCCTGCACCGACGATGCCTGCGTGGCCGGCGTCTGCGAGCACGTTACGGATGACAGCAATGCCTGCTCCGACGGCATCGCCTGCACGAACGACGCCTGTACGGCCGGTGTCTGTGTTACGACCAGTGCGTGTCCGATCGGGCAGACGTGCAGTTTGAGCACCGGACTCTGCGCGTCGACGCCGGTGACGGTGACGTTCCAGCAGGGTGTGTCGCCGTCCCCAAGTTACTTGGGGGCGGTCGATACGTTCATCCATGCGACCGACCTGACGTCGCATGCAACCTCCGTCGCCCTCACGGTCGACGTGTCCCCAGGACCCCAGCAGGCACTCCTCAGGTTCGGGTCGCTGTTCACCTCGGAAGGTGGCCCGATCCCGACGGGAGCGACGATCACGTCGGCGACTCTGGCGCTCAATATCACGAATTTCACCGCCTCCACCATCGGCTTCCACCCGATGCTCCAGACCTGGGCGGATACCGCCCTCTACACCACGTTCGGGAGTGCGCCGTGGAATGCCACGGCAGGCATCCAGCCCGACAACGTCGAAGCGGCGACCACGCCGGATGCGTCAAGGAGCTACCCGACTACCGGTGCCAATCAGACGGTCGACGTCACCGCGAGGCTCCAGGCTTGGGCCACAAATCCAGCTTCGAACTTCGGGTGGGTCGTGAACGAAACCGTCGACGACTCCACCGTGTTCGACTCGGCCGAGGGCGCGACGCCGGCGAACCGACCAAAGCTCTCCGTAACGTACACGTTCACCGCGCCCTGCATCGACGATTCCGACTGCACCGACAACAACGTCTGTAACGGGATCGAGACCTGCGTCGCCACCGTGTGCCAGGCCGACACGGCGTTGGTCTGCAACGACGGGAACGGTTGCACGACCGACTCCTGCAATCCCGTCACCGGATGCGCCGTAGCGAACAACACGAACCCCTGTAGCGACGGCGACGCCTGTACGGCGAACGACACCTGCGCGGGCGGAGTGTGCGTCTCCGGCGGCCCGACGAATTGCAACGACGCGAACGTGTGCACCGACGACTCATGCAACACGGTGACTGGGTGCGTCCACGCGGCCAACACGGCGGCGTGCAGCGACGGAAGCCTCTGCACGACGGGCGACGTGTGCTCGGGCGGAACGTGCGGCGGGACCGCCGTCTCGTGCCCGATCGGGCAGACGTGTAATCCAGGCACCGGCGTGTGCGACGCCGCACCCACCGCGGTCACGTTCCAGGACGGCGTTGGTGGCTACACCGGAACGCAGGATGCATTGCTGATGGGCTCACAGCCTGCCGCGACTCACGGCACGCTTGCCGACACCTGCCCCGGTACGGTTTCCGGTCCCTGCGACAACTTTGAGTGGGACCTTGAAGACCCCGCCCCGTTTGTGAATTACGGGCTTGTCCGTTTCGACAACATCGTGGGT
>JAQBEH010000016.1:0-20348 GCA_032124015.1 Acidobacteriota bacterium | reverse complement strand
GTGGTAGCCGGGATCATCGCGCTGCCATTGGCACTGGCCTTTGGCGTTCAATCTGGTCTCGGCGCGGCAGCGGGACTCTATGGTGCCATCGCGGTAGGCGTCTTGGCTGCAGCGCTGGGCGGAACCGCCACACAGGCTTCAGGACCAACGGGACCGATGACGGTGGTATCAGCCTCCATCGTGGCCATGGGCATCGCGAGGGCGGGCACTATCGAGGCAGGAATGGGCATCATCCTGCTGGCCTTTATGCTGGGCGGTTTGGTTCAGATCGCCCTCGGCTTTCTGGGAGTGGGAAAGTACATCCGCTACTTCCCCTACCCGGTGATCTCGGGTTTCATGAGCGGCGTTGGCCTGATCATCATCACGCTGCAAGTCTGGCCCTTTCTAGGGTCGGCGTCGCCCAAGACAACGCTGGATGTCTTCACGCAAATCAGCACCCCGCTCAGCCAGATCAATTTGGGAGCCGTTCTGCTGGGCGGGATCACGGTGGCTGTTTACTACCTCTTTCCACGACTGACAAAGGCGGTGCCGTCGGTCCTCGTTGCGCTGCTGGCGGGCACCTTGGTATCACGGTTTACCGGATTCGACGTGCCGATCATTGGCGCCATCCCCACGGGACTACCCGCCCTGCAGGTGGGCATCATATTCGCCGCTGTCCCGGAGCATCTGCTGTTTGTCATTGGGTCTGGGATTACGCTGGCTTTGCTGGGTTCGATTGATTCCCTGCTTACCTCGGTCATCGCCGACAACGTGACCAAGACCAAGCACGACAGTCGGCGCGAACTCATCGGGCAAGGCATCGGTAACACCGTCGCGGCGATCTTTGGCGGCATCCCTGGAGCCGGGGCGACCAAGGGCACCGTGGTGAACATCACGGCCGGTGGCAAGACGCGCCTGTCCGGCGTGGTCCATGGCTTACTGCTGCTCGCGGTCCTGCTTTGGGCGGGCCAGTTCGCCGCCTACATCCCGCTGAGCGTGCTGGCGGGGCTGCTCATTCCCGTCGGCTTTGCCATCATCGACTACAAGGGTCTCAGGCACCTCCGCGATGTGCCGCGCGCGGATGCGGCAGTCTTGCTCATGGTGCTCAGCATCACAGTGTTTGGCAATCTGATCCACGCAGTGGGCGTCGGGATCGTCTTGGCCAGCGTCCTGTTCATGAAAAAGGCCAGTGACCTTGCAGAAGCGGAATCATCGGTCGAACCCTTGAAAGAGGACCCGTGGCAAGACGAGGCAGAGCTCTATGCCAGGTACAAGGATCGCATCTTCGTGAAGCATCTCTACGGTCCGCTGTTCTTCGGATTCACCGCCCGCTTCCAAGAACTGGCGTCGGCCCTGAGTCCAGACATCCGGGCACTGATCATTCGGATGGAGCGCGTCCCCTACATCGATCAATCGGGGCTCTACGCTTTGGAGGATGCCATTCTCCCTCTCCGGCAGCGTAACGTCATTGTGTTACTGACAGGCGTTCAATCGCAGCCGAACGACATGCTCCGCAAGATAAACATCGTGCCCGACTTGATCCCCGAGGAGTGCCTCTGCCGAGGAACAGAACCTTGCATGAAGTGGTTGGCGAGAGAACTAGAGGCGAGGTCGCCCGCGGCTCAGTCCTCCGATTAACGTCGGATAACATGCACGTTTCTCTAGATTCTTTAACCTGGAGGAAACTATGAAACCGAAAGACAGAATTCTGAACACACAAGTCGATGGTCTAGTGGAAGCGGTACTCACTCAGGAAGAACAGGAGGCACTGACGCCTGACGGCGTGATTGAACTCCTGAAGGAAGGCAGTGCCCGCTTCTCCAGCGGGGAGGTGACGTTGCGGAATCACAAAGAGCAAGTCCGCAAGGCGGCTAGCGGTCAGTTTCCCAAAGCCATCGTGCTCTCCTGCGTCGATTCACGAGTCCCAGTAGAGGACGTTTTCGACCGCGGCATCGGCGATATGTTCGTGGCTCGTGTGGCTGGCAACTTCGTGAACTCCGACATTCTCGGTAGCATGGAATTCGCGTGCAAGGTCTCAGGCGCGAAGGTAATTCTGGTGATGGGCCACGAGCACTGCGGAGCAGTGAAGGGCGCGATCGATCAGGTCGAGTTGGGCAACATCACCGACATGCTGAGGAAGATTCAGCCTGCCGTGGCCAGCTGCAGCGACTACGGCGGAGAGCGGAATAGCGCGAACCCCAGCTATGTTAATCTGGTGGCGGAGAAGAACGTACGGCTCAACTTGGACCGAATTCGGAAAGAAAGCCCTATCCTCCGTGATATGGATGCCGCCGGCAAGATCAAGATCGTGGGCGCGATGTACAACATGGACTCCGGCGCGGTGGTGTTCATGGACGCGTCGCCTCGCCACTAAGAGGGCATCTCAAGTGGGAGCACGCATCCTGGTCGGTGCGTGTTGCCGCCCAACAACCGGTTGCAGCGGGCGGTCCGCTGCGCGGCCCGCCGCTGAACCGGGGCGTTGACAGCCCGATCCAGATCTCCTCCGTTTGCACGCACACGGCATATCAGTGACGAGATCATCAACCGGGCGTGCCCGAGCGCGATCGGAGGCCTTGTCGGAGTCGATAAACCGTCGTGGAGAGTTGCTGAAGATGTCGCGGCGATAGCGCGGTGCGGAATTGGGCGTCAAGTTCCTCGACGAACGTGCGATTCGCGGCGGACAGCAGTCGTCGCCCCCCGGCCGTCAGCTCGATGAATGAGGATCGGTTGTCGCCCGGGTTCGTCCGGCGCTGACACCACCCAGCGGCCTCGATGCGATCAACTAGCTTGCTGGTGCCCCCCACGGTAATGGACAGTGCCGCCGCGATCTCGTGGACTCGACAGTCCGGTGTCCGCTCGATCACCTGCATGGGCTCGAACCACGACAGTTCCAGCCCATGAGCCGTTCGGAGTCGCGCCTCCACTGCATTCCACAGCTCGGTCTCGAGCCGGATCAGCTCGCTGAACAACCCGCCAAGATCGACCGGCATCCTCGTTTTCGTTGACATAATGTATTCCGTGGAATATAATACACCTATTCCATCGCAAAAGGAGCAACCCTCATGTCGACTTCCACTGACCAGATCCGCGCCCTCCTCGCTACGTACGAGCGATCGCTGAATACGAGTGACGCTGCGCTGGCCGCGTCGTGCTATACCGCCGACGGCATCTTCATGCCGACCACACTGCCTACCGCTTCAGGCGACCAGATGGAGGCGGCCTACGGGAATGTGTTCGGCGCGATCCGTCTGAACGTGACGTTTAGCATCGATGAACTCGTTGTCACCAGTGACGACACGGCATACGCACTGACGCGGAGCAACGGTGAACAGACCATCCTCGCGACCGGAACGAAGAGCGCCGAGGCAAATCGGGAGATCTTCATCTTCCGCAGCGACGCGAACGGCTGGAAGATAGCCCGCTACATGTTCAACAAGTCCGCGTAGAATTGTGGGCTCAAGAACGACAGCGCACTTGGACGGAACATTCTCATGCGGCCACCCTGCGCCGTGATGTGCTGAATGCCCTATGCACAGGCGATTGCTGGAGCGACCCGGAACATGCCGCTCGTACCGGCCCTGCAACTGGCGGTCGACACCATCGAATCCGGTCAAGTTGTGAGGCGCGGCGTTAGCCAGACAATTCATCTACGAACGGACGGAATGCGATAGGGACGGAGGATGAACTACCGGTTTGCATACTCCGTCGGCTTCCATCCTTGGGAGGATGCGGCAAGCGATCCGCCGTTCGTCAAGAAAGCTAGCGAGATGTTTGCTCGAGAGGAACAGGGCCGCGAGGCCCCGTTCGGCGGTGCGCTGGACATTGGCACCGGGAATGGGTTTTGGGGCGTCGAACTGGCGAAGCGAGGATGGCAGGTTACGGGCATCGACTTTGTCGAGAAGGCGCTCGCTCGCGCACACGACAGAGTGCGTCGGGCCGGCGTCGAAATGCGACTGATCCAAGGGGATGTCACAGCACTGGCCGAATCCGGCGTTGGCAAAGGGTTCCGGCTGATCCTCGACACCGGCACATTCCATGACTTCAATGCTGAACAGCGGACCGCCATGGGACGCGGTGTGGAGGCGATCGCGGGACCAGACGCGACGCTACTCTTGCTTGTATGGCCGAAGCGCCGGAGGCCGCTCATTAGGGGCGTTACTCGCGATGAGATCGAAGCGGCGTTTCCAGGTTGGGCAGTCCGTGACGTCGAACCCTCACATTTTCAGCTACCGAAGCCACTTCAATTGCTGCTGAGGCCAGACGAGCACTGGTATCGCCTGCGCCGAGTGTGACTTCGACCGAGCCTATCCAGGGACGGTGACCAGGATCCGAATCGGGACACTGCTGGCTAGCCACGCGCTGGAGCCGACAGCGCGAAGGGACTCGTGAGTGTTCGCGCCGCGGCTCAGCGCGAGTCGTTATGCGCGTTGAACTGGACCCGAGATGAAATTGCCGAACAACGAGAAGGCGGCGATCGACGAGCGGAAGATCCGCGAGTATTTGCTCTTGACAAGCCATCCCGTGGGTCGGTTCAAGGCGAAGTTCTTCGCGACCCTCCGGTTCGGTCCGGGGAACTGGCAGATGCTGGCGAAGGCCATCGACCAGGTCGCAGCAACCGGCGATGCCGAACTCGTTCAGGACAGCAAATATGGCCGCAAGTATCTGGTTCAAGTCGCCCTTACCGGGCTCAAGGGCCGATCCGCCGAGGCGGTGTCGGATGGTTCGTCAGAGCGGGAAGTGACACGCCCCGCCGAGTGACCGTATATCCCAGGTAACCATGGAACACGAAGCACTCGACACGGTGGTCCTCGTCCACGACGTAACCCTTCGCTCCAGCCGACATGCTACGGCTGGCTTCGCCAGCCTCCGCAAGGCGGCTGAGCTCACACGTTAGGCCGCGCAAAGCCCGCCATGCCCAGTCGCCGCGCCACAGTGCGTCTTCTTGCCCCAATGCTCTATTTCGCGGCCAGCGGAGCCGATCTGGGAGACTTGGACCGCGTCGGCGTCTCACTCTCAAGCGTTCGGAACCGTCTTGGCACGCCAGAAGTCGACAAGCCCGGCTCGGTCACCTGTCTGCTGTGGGTCGGGTCAAATAGCTTCTCCGTGTAGGTCAAGATCAGCGAAGGCAGTAAGCTCTCCGAGAAAAAATCGGTCCTTTGTGCGTTGCCTCCGGACCAGCACATCGACTCGATCAAAGTGAAGACGCGGGATTTTCGATAGCGTATGAGCCAAGGTACCATTGTCTCCGCACATCGCACCCCGGGTAGAGCCTCGTGGACGCCCGACGGGGTTCGTTGTAAACATTCCGACCGCTCGATTTTAGAGGAGACGCAGCATGGACCGATTCACGGGCGGTTGCCTTTGCGGCAACGTCCGAATTGTGGCGTCGGGACTCCCATACCGGGTCGGCCTTTGTCACTGTCTCGACTGCCGCAAGCATCATGGGGCCCTTTTTCACGCTTCCGCGGTGTTCCCTCAGGATGCGGTGACGATCGATGGCGAAACACGCGACTACGCCGGGCGGTCTTTCTGTCCCCGCTGCGGCTCGTCCGTTTTCGCACGCACCGCAGACGAAATCGAAGTGAACCTGGGATCCCTGGATGCCCCTGACCAACTGATGCCAACCTACGAAAGCTGGATCGTCCGTCGCGAGTCCTGGTTGCCGCCGTTTCCGCTCACGAGACGATACGAGCGCGATCGTGACGCCACGGGTCGCTTTGAGGAGTAGGCGGCACGAACGGTGCGAAGGCGCCGTTACGAGGTCACCGAGATGTATGCCGTGATCGAGATCTCGAACCAGATGCTCGGGGACAGCGCCTTCGATCACGCCGGCCGGTGGGCTTGGCAAGTAGCCGCTCAAGACTGGCCCAAAGATCGATCAATTGGTTCTCCGCCGAGCCGGGCTCTGAGGCCGATCGATGTAAGCGAACTGTGAGCTGAAGGCGATTCGCAGACTCCTCGTGGAGTCGCCTACCGTGAAGAACGTTCTGCCAAGCGAAACGCGAGAAGAGCGCGTCACCTGTCTCCACGACGGCTCGCAGGTAACTCCGACGCTTCTTGCCGAACACCAGGCCGTGCCGTTTGAGGAGAGCGCTGCCCGTGCTGACCGAAGGCCATTCCTCCTTCGGGTGTCTCTTGGAGAGGATGCGCAGGAGCTTCTTCGCTCCCCAGGTGGGGTGGTGGCGTCGAAAGTCGAGCAACGCCGCCGCCACGATCGATTCTGCAGCCCGGATGGGCCGTCCGCTTCGTACCGCTCGATCCACTTGTAGGCGGTCTCGCGGCTGATGTCGGAACGAGCGCAGAGTTCGGAAAGGGAGGAAAACCGTCTCTGGTAGTCGGCGATGAAGCGTATCTTTTGGTCCATGGGTAATGAGCCGTTCCACTTGAGGCGATGTCCCTTACTGAGTTAGGGATCAAGTGGATGGAGGAGCATTTCGACGGGAAGGCAAGACAACAAAGCCTTGCAGCAGCCGCCAATGACGGCGAGGCTGAAGGCTGACGTTGGACGCGCCGGGAGCGAGGAGGACACCATGCAGGTCCATTATCTCGAGATCGTTACCTCCGATGTGGATGCGACGTGCGGTGCCCTGCAGAAACTGCACGGCGTGAGTTTTGGCGCGCCCGTGGCCGGGCTCGGCAACGCCCGCACGGCGCGGCTGGGTAACGGCGGGCGGATCGGCGTGCGCGCGCCGATGCACGAGACCGAGGAGCCCGTGGTGCGGCCTTATATCCTGGTCAAGGACATCGAGGCAGCGGCCGAGGCGGCCAAGGCGGCCGGCGGCGAGATCGCGCACCCGCCGATGGAGATTCCAGGCCATGGTAAGTTTGCTATCTACGTCCAGGGCGGCGTCCACCACGGCCTCTGGCAGGTTTGATCGCGCCGCCCCGGCCGGTCGCTACTCCCTCGCCACAGGTTGTCGGGCGACTTCGAGGACTGGGCTGCCTTCTACACGGACAAGAACCGAGGTGACGATTACGTCCTGATCCGGGTAAGACCGAGGCGACTGGAGATCGTGAATTACCGTGACGGGCTGCTCAACGACCCGAAGACAGGGCGTCCGATCGTCGTCGAATTCGAGTCGAGATGAGCCTCTATAAACACCGACAGACCGGTACCACCATCCTGTGGGTGCTGGGTCTCGGCGTCGCGATGACTGCCGTAGTCCTGATCTCGTCGGCCGCGAGCGGGTCGACCCTCGCGGTCATTCCTGCCGCGGTCTTGATCGTGTTGTCGGCCTGCATGCTGCTGTTCGGTGCGCTGACCGTTGACGTGCAGCCCGAGCGCGTCGTGCTGTGGTTTGGTCCGGGGTTGATTCGGAAGGAATTTCGCGTCAAGGAGATCCGCGGTGCTGCCGTGGTCCGGAACCCCTGGTACTGGGGGTGGGGGATTCGGTTGACCCCGCATGGTTGGTTGTTCAACGTCTCGGGATTCGATGCCGTTGAAATCAAGTTGAGTTCCGGTCTCAAGTACCGCATCGGCACGGACGATCCGCAGGCACTGCTGTCCGCGATTCTGCGAGCCGTGGAGGCGGTCTAGTACGGTGTGCGTCCGGGCGAACTCGGCGAGAACATCACAACCCAAGGCCTGGAACTCCTCGCGTTGCCGGTCGATACCGAACTGCATGTGGAGCGACCTCGGTTCTTCGCCTGACGGGCCTTCGCAATCCGTGCGCGCAGCTCGACCAGTTCAGTTTGGGTCTCATGTCTGCTGTGCTCGAGCGCGGTCCCGACGACAGGCTCATTCGCAAAGCCGGGGTCATGGGCGTTGTTCTGGCCGGCGGCGTCGTCTGCCCGGGCGACCCAATCCGTGTCAAGCTGCCCGCAGAGCCCCATCGAAGGCTCGAGCCGGTATGAGCGTGGTGAATCGCCCCTGCCAGTCCTTGACTCCACACGCCCACGGGCTCAGGCCGCGCTCTGCCTCAATGCCCCGGCGTTGATCGTCGGGGCTCTCGCCGTGCTGCCGACCTCCGTTCCGAGACGCTCGAGGCCAGCTCCGGCCGGCACGCTGGCACCGCTCGTTGGCACCGTCTTGGGTATCATGGCGATCCATCTCTCGATATCGAAGGAGTCCTAGATGATCGAACACAGCCTCGATGCTGCAAATTCCGTTTTGTATGTGCGACCCCAGGCCGCACTCGACCAAGGCGACTTTGTGCAGCTCGCGAAAACGGTCGACCCTTACATCGAAAAGACCGGGGGCCTCCGCGGCCTCATCATCGAGGCCCCTAAATTCCCCGGTTGGGAGGGACTTGGAGCGATGGCGGCCCACTTTCGTTTCGTACGAGATCATCACAAGCACATCAAGAAGATCGGCCTCGTGACCGACTCCGCCCTGGGAAATGTCGCGGAGCACTTCGCTTCCCACTTCGTGTCGGCCGAGATCAGGCATTTCTCTGCGGGGGAGCTCGAGGCCGCAAAACGATGGGTCATGGATCAATAGGAGGCTTGGCCGCGTTCCTGTTTTCGTGAGACGTGTGACATCGAGTCGGAGGGAAACCGTGGAGTTTCAATTCGAGGACGCCCTGCCCGTTCTCCGGCGGACGCCGTTCCCTTCCCCGTATTCGACCGTGAGGCGATGTTTGCCGAGCCCAGGGGTCTCTCACTCGGTGATCTGCTGGACACGTTCGGCCGGTTGCGGGCGGAGAGCATGAGTCGCCTCGCCGCACTGGGGCTGCGGGACGCCGACCTGGCGCGTCCGGGCAGGCACCCGGAGTTCGGCGTGGTGACGTTGGGGCAACATCTCGCGACGTGGTTGGCCCACGATAGGACTCACGTCAGCCAGGAAGTTCGCGAGATGCGGCGCGTTCGACGGACCGAATGAGGTACGCGCTTCTGGTGCTCGCGGTGCTCGGCGGCCTCTACAGTCTGCACAGACTCGCGTTGTGGGCGGAACGGCGAGGCTGGATCTACTACCGCAACAAGCGTGGGAACAGCGGAGCGATCGGAAACGCCTTTCTCGAAGTGCAGGCGATGATCGAGCCGTCCAAGCGGCATGTACTCGAGGAGCGGCTGAAGGACGAGAGCGAGTCGCCCGAACCGGGGGATCCGCCGGAGCCTGGAAAGAACTCGGATGCCCCTTAGGACTCTTGGCAGGGCTGGATGGCGCGGGGCACAATGAGGGCGATGTCCAGAACACCTTCGTTCGTCCTCGCCGTGGTGCTCGCCGCCGCGACTTTGGCCTGTTCCCCCCGCGAGGAACGAAACTCGGACCGAGTCGACGAGGAGGGGGTCGCCCTGGATCAAAATGTCTTGGATCAGCTTCGGGCCGCCGGGTCCGATCTTTCCAAGCCGCACCAGATCGATTTCTACCTCTATCTCCCTTCGCAGGCGGATGCGGAAGCGGCGGGGGCCGTGCTTCGTCCCATGGGTTACGATGTCACGGTGAGCGTCGGGGACAACGACATCAACTGGCGTTGTCTCGCCTCGCGAAAGATGAAGCCGACGATTCAGGAACTCACCGTGGCGCGAGGTGTGTTCAAGGGACTGGCGCTGAGGTACCAGGGTGCCTACGACGGATGGGTCACGGCGATCGAGCGTTGAGTATCGCCCGCACGAGCACGACCACGCGGAAGGAGACTCCCTCCATGCCCAAGTTCGTCATGGAAAGGCAATCGCCCAGAGTCGGGAAGTTGACGATCCTGGGCCTCTGGTCACTTCTGTTCGCCGGATCTCTCGTCGCCGCACCGGTCCCCGCGACACCCGCCGTCGCCATCGATCACTTGTTCCAGCAATGGGTTCTTTCGTACGAAGAAGCAGAGCCCGGCCAGACCGTTCAGATCTTCCGGCCCGAAGGATCGGACGATGCTCACGATTTCGAAGCCTGCGCCTGGAGCATCGGGGAGCCCGTCGAATGAACACGAAACTCCTGCTGATCGTAAGCGCCTTGGTCCTGGCCGCGTTGGGCCTTCCGGCCTCCTTTGTTCCGCGAGAGATCTTGATCGCCCTCGGGTCCCGGCCTGACCCGTTGACGGTGCTGCTCGTTCAGATCACCGGAGCCTTGTACCTGGGATTTGCGATGCTCAACTGGATGGCCCGCGGGAGTCTCCTCGGGGGGATCTACGGCCGCCCCGTGGCCTTCGGCAATTTCATGCACTTCACCGTCGTTGCCCTCGCGCTGTCGAAGGCGCTGATCGTTGGGCCCCGTCCTCCCGTGGTCGTCGTCGGCGCCGCGGTCTACTGGGTCCTGTGCGTGGGGTTCGGTTGGGTGCTGTTCACGCCTCCCGTTGGCGTCGTAAGGCAGGGTGATTGATGGGAACCGGAAGGAGCATGATTGGTCTGGTGGGTTGGCTGGCTCTCGCATTTTCCGCCGCCGCGGTCGGCTCCCGTTTCCTGCCCGGCGCCTGGTACGCAACGCTTTCCAAGCCGGCGTGGAATCCGCCGGCCGCGGTGTTCGCCCCGGTGTGGACCGTGCTCTATGCGTCGATGGGAGTTGCGGCGTGGCTCGTGTGGCGGCGCGCTGGTTTCGCCGTCGCGGGCCCGGCGCTGGCCGCGTTTTGCGCTCAACTGGTCCTCAACGCGGCGTGGTCGTACCTGTTCTTCGGGCTTCACCGGCCCGGTATCGCGTTTGCAGACATCCTGGCCCTATGGGTCGTCATCCTGGTCGTTGTGCTGTTGTTTTGGCGGGTGGACTGGCGCGCCGGCGCCTTGATGGTTCCGTATCTCGTCTGGGTTGGATTCGCATCGTGCCTGAACTTCGCGCTGTGGCGAATGAACGCGATTCCGAATTGATAGCGGAGCGCAGATGAAAACGAAGTTGCGAAAGCTCATCGTGCGCGGAAGCTGGGTAACTTTCGGGTTGCTCATATTGGCGCAGTTGGTTCCCTACGGTCCCAATCACGCCAACCCGCCGGTAATTGCCGAGCCTCCCTGGAGCAACCCGCGAGCGCGGGAGCTGTTCTTCAGGGTCTGCAAAGACTGCCACAGCAACGAGACCCACTGGCCGTGGTACGCGTCGGTGGCTCCTGCTTCGTGGCTCGTCTACAACGATGTCACGGAAGGCCGGTCCAAGTTCAACGTGTCGCGTTGGGGGCAGGGTCGACAGAAAGCCGACGAGGCCGCGGGCCTCGTCCGCGAGGGTGAGATGCCGCCCTGGTTCTATCTTCCCGCTCATCCGGTGGCGCGTCTTGCCGCCGCCGACAAGCAGGAGTTGATTCGCGGGCTCATCGAAACCTTCGGCGACGAACTTCGATGATCTCCGCACGAGAAGCCTTAAAGCGCCTGCGCGAAGGGAATCGCCGCTTCGTTTCGGACGATCGCAGCAGTGCAGCCCTTGCGAGCGGGGCGCGCCGCAATGAGCTGGCTGCCGGCCAGGAGCCGTTCGCGATCATCCTCGGTTGTTCCGACTCCCGCGTGCCCGCGGAGATCGTCTTCGACCAGGGTCTTGGCGATCTCTTCGTCATCCGCGTCGCCGGGAACATCGTCGCGTCCTCGCAGGTCGGCAGTGTCGAATTCGCCGCGGCGCGGTTCGGCACGCGGCTGGTCGTCGTGCTGGGCCACTCCCAATGCGGGGCGATCTTGGCGACGCTCGAAGAACTTCAGCAGCCGACGGACCAGTCGCGAAACCTGCGCTCGATCGTCGACCGCGTCCGGCCGTCGGTCGAGGCGTTGCTCGCGACCGAGCTCAGGCACGACCCCGAAGCGTTGGTGCGGCAGGCTGTTCGCGCGAACATCCGCGCCTCGGCCGACCACTTGCGGCACGGGTCGGAGGTCCTCGAGCAACTCGTCCAGACCAACGGGCTCCTCGTCGTGGGCGCCGAGTACTCCCTCGAGACCGGGGTCGTCGAGTTCTTCGATGGAACGGCGCCTTCGTGATCTGGATTTGGCTGGCGTTCATCGCATTCGTCTTGATGATGCTGGCCTTGGATCTCGGGGTGTTTCACCGGAAGGCCCATGTCGTCGGCGTCAAGGAAGCGCTCGCCTGGTCGGCCGTCTGGCTCGCGATGGGGCTGACGTTTGCGGTATTCGTGTACTTCGCCTACGAGGGCCGGTGGTTCGGCCTGGGCACCGTGGTGGATTCCGTCGATGGACTGATGAACGACGGCGCACGGGCCACGGAGAAGTACCTGACCGGTTACGTCGTCGAGAAGTCACTCAGTGTGGACAACATCTTCGTGATCGCGATGTTGTTCGGCTTTTTCGCGGTGCCGCCGCTCTACCAGCACCGCGTGTTGTTCTGGGGGATCCTCGGCGCTCTCATCCTCCGCGGCGCGATGATCGCTCTCGGGGCGAAACTGATCGCCGAGTTCCACTGGGTGCTCTATGTCTTCGCCGTGTTCTTGATCTTGACGGCGATCAAGATGCTCTTCCTCGAGACGGAGCAAACCGATCCCAACAAGAACATCGTCGTCCGCCTGACGCGCCGCTTGTTCCCGGTCACCTCGCGGTTTCACGGCGAGCACTTCGTCGTTCGCGCCGGAGCGCCCGCGTCGTACGAGGGTGAGCTTCCCGGTGCGCCGTCGATCCCGGATCTCGTCGTGGACAACGCCCGGCCGGGAACGCTGCTCCTCACCCCGCTCGCCCTGGCGCTCATCATGGTCGAGACGACCGACGTCATCTTCGCGGTCGATTCGATCCCCGCCATCTTTGCGATCACGGGTGACCCGTTCCTGGTCTTCACCAGCAACGTGTTCGCGATTCTCGGCCTCCGGTCGCTTTACTTTGCGCTGGCCGGGATGGTAGACAAGTTCCGTTACCTCAAGGTCGCGCTCGCGACGGTCTTGTTGGTCGTGGGGGTCAAGATGCTTCTTGCCGAATGGCTGAAGCTCGTCCTCGGGAAGCACTTCAACCTGGTCTTGCTGGTCGTGGTGCTCGGGATTCTGGCGGCCGGGATCGCGGGTTCCCTGCTCGCCGATCGCCGTCGCGAGGGGCGAGCATGACCCTTCTACTTCTGTTCGTCGTGTACGCGATCGCCCTTTCGATCGCACTGGCCGGGGCCGGGCACTGGGGACGTACCCCCGCTCCTGCAGGGAAGAGCACGCCACGTCCCGAGCGCATCCTGATCGTGGGTGCGACCGGAGGCACCGGACGCCAGCTCGTCGCCCAGGCCCTCGACCGCGGCTACGCGGTGACGGCGCTGGCACGGGATCCGTCACGGCTTCACGTGACCCACCCGCGATTGACGGTCGTGCGGGGTGATGTGCTCGACGGCGCCTCGGTCGATGCCGCCATGCAAGGACAAGACGCCGTCCTGTCCGCCCTCGGCCACAGACGCTACTTCGGCCCAACGCGCATCCTGTCGCGCGGGACGGGGAACATCCTGCGGGCCATGGAGGCGCAGGGCGTCTCGCGCTTCGTCTGCGAGACATCCCTCGGCCTCGGAGAGAGCGCATTCCGGTTGGGCCTGTACTACACGCTGTTCGTGATTCCTGTGATTCTCCCTTTCTATTTCTGGGACAAGACGCGGCAAGAGCGGATCATCGCCGCCAGCCGCGCGCAGTGGGTGATCGTCCGGCCGGGGGTTCTGACCAACGGCGCGAAGCGGGGCGTCGTCCGGCATGGCCCGGACCTCGGCAGCTTCCTGTGGTCGGTGCGCGTCTCCCGGGCAGACGTGGCGGAGTTCATGCTGAACCAGCTGGAATCCGATGCGTATGTTGGAGCGGCGCCGGGCGTGTGCGGTTAGGGCGGGAGGCCCGCTTGCTCGCGTTCATTCCGGTGGCCACGTCCCTGATCCTCGGGATCGTGTTCGTGGCGGCGGGGGACGCGAGCCCCGCGCGCAAGCTCTCGATCACCGCCGTCTTCCTGGTGGCCGTGTACCTCCAGTTCTACTCGCGACACGGACTTGCCGGGATGCTTCTGCAGATCGCGCTGGCCGTGGGGCTGGCCGTCTGGCGGAAGGCGAACGCGGCGTGACCGTTTCGTCGTAGGCTCTCGCCGTCCCCAAGAAAAGGAGGCCCCGATTGTCTGGACAAACTCTCAGCGTCATCGCCCGGTTCAGAGCGAAGCCCGGAAGAGAACGCGAATTGCGATCGCTCCTCGCCGAGCTGATCGCTCCCACACGCAAGGAAGCGGGCTGCATACGCTACGAGCTGCTCGTCAACGAAGCGGACCCGGCCGAGCTGACCTTCGTCGAGGAATGGCACGACGGAGACGCGCTGAACGCGCACCTGGCGACAGCCCACGTCCAGCACGCCGTGAGCCGATGCCCCGACCTGTTGGACGGCGAGCTCGATCTGCGCCGCTACAAACTCGTGGGGTAAACGCGAGACAAGGGGCTGACAGCCATGTCGCATTCGGAACGTCATCGCTCTGAGCACATCGGATGGCTTCGCGCTTCGGTTCTGGGCGCGAACGACGGGATCGTTTCGACTGCGAGTCTGATCCTGGGAGTCGCCGCCGCGGGCGCCCAGGGGAACGGGGTCGTCGTCGCGGGCGTCGCGGGGCTGGTCGCCGGTTCGATGTCCATGGCGGCCGGGGAATACGTCTCGGTCAGCTCGCAGGCCGATACCGAAAAAGCGGACCTGGACCGCGAGCGCAATGAGCTCGCCGCCAACGAACCCGCGGAGCGCGCGGAACTGGCAGGAATTTACGTCGCCCGAGGCCTCGACTCCGCGCTCGCGAGACAGGTCGCCGATCAACTCATGGCTCACGATGCCCTTGGCGCGCACGCGCGCGACGAGCTGGGGATCTTGGAGACCCAGCGTGCCCGCCCGGTGATCGCCGCCTTTGCCTCGGCCGGGTCGTTCGCCGTCGGAGCGTTTCTGCCGCTCTTGATCGCGCTCCTCGTTCCCGCGAACGTGCTGGCGTTGGTCGTCGTGGGCGCGTCGCTTCTGTTTCTCGCTGTCCTGGGGTCCGTGGCGGCCCGCGTGGGCGGCGCGAGCGCCGTCGTTGGCGCCTGGCGCGTGACTTTCTGGGGGGCGCTGGCCATGGCGCTCACCTATGGGGTGGGCGCCCTCTTCGATACGGTCGTGTGAAGGAGGTCGAGCGAATGAACCGCTTCCGCTCGCTTCTGGGGTGGAAGCACCCACAGGCCGAACTCGAGCCACTTCAAGCGCCCGCCGATTCGGTTCGCGCAATCGGGGTGGGCTGGAGTTTCGGAGGGGCCGCGATGCTGACTTTCGGCTGCATCGTCGTCGTGCTCCTGATCGCGTCGATCTCGCGGCGAGCGGCCTGACGTCGATGAAGCTCGTCGCGGTCCCGCTGGCTCTCGTTCTGCTCGCCGGCGCGCAGTGCGGCGCGCGGCGCGACGCCAAGGGGATCGAACAGGTGTGGGTGCCTCCCGGCTCGTTTCTCAGGGGAACGGATGACGCGACTCTAGAAGAGCTGAAGGCGCTCGAGCCGCCCGCGTGGGTGATGAAGGAACTCGGCAGCGAGCGCCCGCAGCATCCTGTCCGGCTGACCGACGGGTACTGGATCGACAAGTACGAGGTGACCAACGCGGCCTTCCGGGCCTTCGTCGATGACGGCGGCTACACCACTCCCGCGTACTGGTCGGAGCCCGGGCGCGCGTGGCTCGCGGCGCAGCGTCTAGAAGCGCTTCCTGCGGCGTGTCCGGGAGAGCGGCCCGATCATCCGCGGCGCTGCGTGACCTGGTACGAAGCGGACGCCTACGCGCGCTGGCGCAACGGTCGACTGCCGACCGAGGCCGAGTGGGAGTACGCCGCGCGCGGGCCGAACTCGCCGCGCTACCCGTGGGGTGACGTGTTCGACGCCTCGCGCTGCAACGTCGTGGATGCGACCGGCCCGGTGCCGGTCGGGAGTTACCCGGACGGGGCGAGTTGGGTCGGCGCCCTGGACATGTCGGGAAACGCGATGGAGTGGGTTTCGGATTGGCTGGACGTGCGTTACTACACGGAAGGTTCTGCCGTGGACCCGTCCGGTCCGGCCACGGGGACGGTGAAGGTCGAAAAGGGCGGGTGGTGGGGCAGCAACCCCTTCGTCGCCCGTTCGGCCTACCGGCACTACGAGGACCCTCCGGAGTACGGCGACAAGCACATCGGTTTCCGGATCGTTTCGAGCCCCTAGCGCCCGACGACCACCGCGGCCACGGCGGCCGGACGATCGCGGCGAGGCAGCTTCTCGGCCATCATCCGTATCCCTTCGGCCCACCCCGGTTGCGCGATCAGCGCGTCGGTCTTGACCCGTCGCGACCGCAAGGGCCGCGCGGTGAGGAGCTTCGCCCAGTCGGGACGGGGAATGCCGTTGATGTCCACGCACGCCGCCTTGAATCCTCGCTCGGTCCGGTACAGCGCGAAGAGCCCGAACCCGCTTTCTCCCTTGGCCTCCACGTGGAGGATCGCGGTGCGGCCCATGGGGCCGTCGTCGATCTCCGCGAGGAGCCCCTCGACGAGCGGATGGCCTGAGGCGAAAAAGTCGATCGACTCGTCGGCGACGGCCTCCGCGCGATCGAACGTGCCCAGGAAGCTCGAGCCGCCGGGGACGCCCGGAAGCGAGTCGATCTTGGCGTGGTTGCCGAAGAGGATCGAGTGGACGCGCCCGTCGCGATGCGCTTCGACGCGCAGGCCGAGCTGGGCGCAGGCGCCGAGCACGACGTCTTCCGTCAGCTCGTCGATGTCTTGCGGGATTCGGGCGAGGAGGGCCTCGGCGGACTCCGCTAGGAACGGGTCGCGGTAGAGCTCGTGATAGGCCGCGGCGCGGACACGGTCGCGCGCCAAGCCTGCTTCTCGCGCTGCAGCGTCGAAGAACGACGCGGGGATCGTCTCGAGCTCCGACAGGGCCGCCTCCTCGATCACGGTCTCGACGCGCCGGAGCTCGTGCTCGAGGCCGCCCAACGGCTCTCGAAACAGGCCGATCGTCTCGAAGAGCGTGGCGATCGAGGCACCCAAGCCCGCGGGCGGGCGCACGTAGACGATCTCGACAGGCTTGTCCCGGCCGATGCGATCGAGGCGCCCGATCCGTTGCTCGACCGCGGCTGCGCTCCAGGGGAGGTCGAACAGGATCAGCCGGTGGCAGAACTCGAAGTTGCGTCCCTCGCCGCCGCACTCGGTGGCCAAGAGCAGCGATGGGCCGGACGGGAGCCGGAACTGAGCCACTTCGATGTCCCGCTGGCCGGGGGAGAGGTCTTCATGGAAGACACCGGTACGGAGCTGTGCGCGGCGGGAGAGTTCGGTGCGCAGATGCTCGACGGTTTCCCGCTCGGCGGCGAAGACGAGGGTTTTTTCGCCCCGCGCTTTCCAGCGCGTCGACTCGCGTGCGAGCCACGCGATACGCGGATCGGCCGCGAGCCAGGCGGAGGCGAGAGACATGAGCTCGGCATCGTCGCGGCGCAGCTTCGCAAGGAGGGACGCGCCCGAGGACAGCGCGGCGCGCAACAAGCGCGCCTTCTCGCGCCGGGCGACCGCGTGCGGGGCCGGGCGCGCGCGGAGCGCGCGTTCGAGCGCGGCGAGGTTGTTCCAACCCGGATCCTGCGGAAGATCCACCGGCGCGGCGACGCGCGGCGGGAGCCCGCCGATGTCCGTGCGGCGCGTCGAGCTGGCGCAGGGCGGGAGAGGCTGGCGCCGCGCCAGGCGCGCTTCGAACCCCTCGTCCTCGGGGAACTCGTCGGGGCGCAAGAGTTGAAGCAAACGGAAAAAGCCGTGGGCGTCGTCCTCGAGCGGCGTGGCCGTCAAGAGCAGCACGTGCCGTCCCAATGCCGCGATGGGCGCGATCGCGCGGTAGGCGGGTTCACCGGGATGGCCCACGGGGCGCCGCAGGTGGTGAGCCTCGTCGACGATCAGGAGGTCGATCCCGCTGGCGACCGCGGCTTCGGTCAGCTTGGGGCGGGCGACGAGGGTGTCGAGGCCGATCACAGCCCGACGGTGGGCGTCGAACGGGTTGAATCCGGGGCCGAAGTCGCGTTCGACGTCCGCCAGGCGTGTTTCGTCCAGCAGCACGAAGACCTGGTGGTACTTCCGCCACAGCTCGCCCAGCCACTGCACGGTGAGCGTCTCGGGCGCGACGACCAGCGTCCGCTCGGTGAGCCGCGTGCGGATGAGGTGGTTGGCGATCAGGCACGCCTCGACCGTCTTGCCGAGGCCGACTTCGTCCGCGAGCAGCCAGCGCACCGGGTCTTGCCGCGTCGCCTTGAGGGCCACGTCGAGCTGGTGCGGGAACAGGCGGATGCGCCCTCCGAGGAACGAGCCGAGGTCGTCGGACGCGCGCGAGGCGGCGAGGTGCATCGCGTCGAGCCGGACCGAGAAGGCGTCGAGTGACGCCACGTCGCCCAGGGCGAGCCGCTCGACCGGGGAGTCGGAGGGTACGGCGAGCCCGCGTTCGTCCCACGGCACGAGGGCGTCCGTTGCGGCCCCGAATCGGAGCACCGTGTTCGTCTGGGGAAACTCGACGACCAGGTTGCGCCCCTCGAGCGCGGCGACGCGGCCGACGCCCAAGTCGGTGTTATAGCGGTGTGTAACGCGGTCGTCGATCTTCCACATGGGTGTCTGGTCTTTGCAAAAGCTCTGGCGAAAGCTGAAATGGTAGCAGTACTCTCCCGCCTCTACGCGTTAAGGGGTGCCATGAGCGACGTGATCGATCTCGTCCCGCGGCCGCGGCGGCTCGTCTACGACGCGGGCTCGCTTGCGCTTCATGCGGGAGGATCGCTTCCCGCGGCTGCGGGGCCGGAGGTGCGGGTGGATGCCGGAGCGCCGGGAATCGCCCCTCAGGGCTACCGGCTGACCGTCACTCCCGAGCGTGTCGCGATCGAGTTGCGAGACGCCCCCGGCGCGTTTTACGCGCGGGCGACCCTGAGCCAGCTCGTGCGGCTCCATGCGGAGGCCGGACGGATCCCCGCGATGAAGATCGAGGACGCCCCGGACTTCGCCGAGCGTGGCGTGATGATCGACGTCAGCCGGGACAAGGTCCCGACGATGGAAACGCTCTACCGTCTGATCGACGAGCTGGCGTCGTTCAAGATCAACCGGCTGCAGCTCTACTTCGAGCACACCTTCGCCTATCGCGAGCACCCGCTCGTGTGGGCCGGGGCGTCGCCGCTGACCGGGGCTGAGGTCGAAGCGCTCGACGCCTACTGCCGCGCTCGCTTCATCGAGCTGGTCCCGAACCAGAACTCGTTCGGCCACATGGAGCGCTGGCTGAAGCACCCCGAGTACGCGCATCTCGCCGAGGTGTCCCCACCCGTGGGCGACAACATGTCGCTCTGCCCGATCGACCCGCGCGCGATCGAGCTGCTCGCGGGCCTTTATGACGACCTCCTTCCGCACTTCACGAGCAAGACGTTCAACGTCGGTTGCGACGAGACGGTCGATCTCGGCAAGGGCCGCAGCCGCGAGGAGGTCGAGCGAGTCGGGCGCGGACGGGTCTACCTCGAGTTCGTCAAGCAGATCCACGCGCTGGTGAAAGCGCGGGGGCGCCGGATGCAGTTCTGGGGCGACATCGTGTTTGCGCACCCCGAGCTCATCCCCGAGCTGCCGCAAGACGTGCTCGCTCTTGAATGGGGGTACGAGGCCGACCATCCGTTTGACGTCCAGGGGGCGAAGTTCGCTGCGGCGGGGATCGAGTTCCAGGTCTGCCCGGGAACCTCCGCGTGGTTGTCGCTCGCCGGACGCACGGCGAACGCGCTAGGCAACCTCGAGGCCGCGGCGCGCTCGGGTCTCGCGCACGGGGCCTCCGGAATGCTCGTCACCGACTGGGGCGATTTCGGCCATTGGCAGCCGTTCCCGGTTTCCTACCTCGGCCTGGTCTACGGCGCGGCGGTTGCGTGGGGCCACGACGCGAACCGCGGCCTCGACGTCGCGCGCGCTCTCGACGCGCATGTTTTTCGCGACGGTGCCGCGGCACTCGGCGGGCTCGCGCGCGACCTCGGAGACGTCTACCGCGAGACCGGTGTTCTCGTGAAAAACGCGTCCGTGCTCGCGCTGCTGCTTCTGTTTCCCGAGCGACCGTTGGGAGAAGGACGGTTGGCGGGGCTCACGGTGGAAGGACTGGAGCGCGCGGAGGCGCGTGCCGCGGGGCTCGCATCGAAACTGCACGAAGCGCGGTGCGACCGGGATGATGCGCCGCTCCTCGGCGCAGAGTTCGCCCTGGCCGCCGATCTCATGCGCCATGGGTGCCGGCTCGGGATCGCGCGCCTGGAGGCGCCGGGAGGCGCCGTCGCATCGATCCCGTCGTCGAAGCGCGCTGGGCTCGCCGCCGACCTATCCCGCATCGTTGCCGACTACGAGCGCGTTTGGCGGCTGCGCAACCGCGAAGGTGGTCTCCGCGACAGCGTCGCCCGCTTCGGCGCGCTCCTGCGGCTGTACGGGAAATAGGGGACAGGGGAAAAGGGGACACTCCCCTTTTTCGCGCAAAGCGGTATCCGGGGAGCTTTGAAGAAAAAGGGGAGTGTCCCCTTTTCCCCTGTCCCCTATTTCCCGTACAGCCGCAGGAGCGCGCCGAAGCGGGCGACGCTGTCGCGGAGACCACCTTCGCGGTTGCGCAGC
>JAQBEH010000015.1:0-10142 GCA_032124015.1 Acidobacteriota bacterium | reverse complement strand
ACGCCGTTGACCTTCGCGTAGATGATGCCGCCTTCGAGAACGGCCTCCACGATGTCCCCGTTGACCAGGGTCGAGGGTCCGGTTCCCAGCACGGACTGATCGAGGCCGTCCTTGTACCAGTAGATGTAGACCGTACTGTTCACACCAGGAGGACCCCAGCCGACCATGATCGAGTGATCCGGTCCACCAAGCAGAACGAGGCCGACTTCTCCGTCCGTTTGGACGACCCGTTGCCGTGCGAACTGCCTCGTCGGGCTAAAGGTCCCAGCTCCCTTCCAGTAGTAGATGCCCTCGTTCGAGACGCTTGTCACCTGGTTGTTGGTGAGGTGCGAAACACCGTCGTAGTTGCCCGCGATGGTGCGCCCCCAGTTTCCGTTTGTCGCGACTGGTGCCTCATCCGCCCGATTGAAACTGTCGGAGGCGATGACGGTCTCCCCCTGCGCGTTGGCGGGCGGCGCCACCAGAAGCGGTACGAGTGTCACAATCCCGACAAGGATCATCATCATCATGCGTCGGCATCTGTTCATTGCGACTTCCCCCTGTCGGCGCGAAGCGCTTCGTAGGTCTCGAAGCAGGCCAAAGTCCTGACGAGAGCGTCCCCTCGTTGCCAAAGGCCTGAACGATGATGAGAACTCGAACACGAGGTGAGATCCCGAAAGTACGGGACGGCGTTGAACGCACTGCCGCTGCTGGAAAAGTCCGTTCGTTGTTCGGAGACGGGGCCGGGCAGAACCGGCGAACGAGACCTTGAGTCTTCAGCGAGACATCGAGGCGCACAGACGAGTGGAGAGCAACACTCCAACGGAAGCGCTATGCGCGCTCCACACAAGAACGGCGCAGCAGCATTTTCAAGCCACCGTTTTCCGTCGTTCAAGCGATCCTCAACCCCGACGAGCCGACGAAATGTACGAACAAGTCGCAGCACTGTCAATTCAGTTCTCGCGAATTCGCGCAGACCACGGTGAGCCAGATTTGTAATCGTGGCCCGGCGCCGGCGCGACCACGGTGTCCGCGCGGTGAAGCACACCTAAGGCGCAGAGTGGTTCACCGTCCCTGAATTGTCGTGAGGCTTCTACGCCCATCATGACCAACTTGCACCGAACCTGGCGATGTTCTTGTGGACGCTGGAAATGGACGCCGGTGGTATCGCCAGCGTTCCCAACCCACGCTGTCGCCGTCGGGGCCAGCACGAAAACGCCGATCACCGCCGCCTGCACCACGATTCTACCGACAGCGTGGAGTCCACACGGCCCCTGGGCTGGCGGGCACAGGGCGCTGATGAAGGCGAATTCTTGAGATTATTGCGATTGCGCAGCACCCGCCGACGTTGCGTCCGCGAAGAATCATACAATTCCACCGCGCTATCAGGATGTATATTTTTGGGGCGTGTACACCGGCATTCGGGTTGAGAAGACAGGATAGCGGTCAGGAAATGTTCGGGCGAGTTTCGGCCCGCAAGACCGCATGGGATGGTCATGAGCCAGGGACCGATTACTCGAGGCATCGTTTCGATGTTTGCCGCCATCTCGATCACCGCCGCCGGCGGAGCCGTCGCGCAGAGCAGCGACCCCGCGGTGGTAGGCCAGTGGAGCTCGACGTTTACCCTGCCGATCATCCCGATTCATACGAGTCTGCTGACCACGGGCCAAGTGCTGATCTACGATTCCGCAACGGACTCAGGGACGCCGCCTCGCCTTTTCTACCCTTCGACGCTTACGACGGTGCCCGTCCCTTACAGGGACAGCCCGAACCTGTTTTGCTCGGATCACACACCTCTCACTGACGGCCGCATCCTCGTCGTAGGTGGGCATCAGGGCGGCTACATAGGAATCAACGGCGCGACCGTCTTCGACCCCGCAACGAACGTCTGGACCGACGCCGCGCCGATGACCTACGCTCGCTGGTACCCGTCACTGATCAAGCTCTCTGATGGACGGATGCTTGTCGTGTCCGGCGCCATCGACTGCGCCGACTGCATCAACCCCACCGCCGCTCATCTTGGCATCGCCGACTTGCCGGAGATCTTTGACCCGCGCGACGGAACGTGGACGACGATCGCGACGGCGAGCCTCCGGCTTCCCCTGTTCCCACACTTGTATCTCGTGCCCGACGGTCGTGTCTTTGCCGCCACGTCCCAGGAAGACCCGATCGTCAGCCAGGTGCTCAACCTGAACACGGGGACATGGGCGGCGGTGGACTCGGCGCACAAGTTCGACGGTGGAAGCTCGGTGATGTACCTCCCGGGGAAGATCATGAAGTGCGGCTCGGCAAGGAATCCCGACTACTCGGCCGCGAACGCGGCCGCAACCACCTACGTGATCGACATGACCCAGGCTTCACCGGTTTGGCGGCAGACGACGTCGATGACCAACCGTCGCACCCAGCACAACCTCGTGCTCCTTCCGGACGGAACGGTCTTGGCCATCGGCGGCGGGACCAATTCGAACGTGAACGACCTCTCGGCGGCCGTCAACGCCGCGGAGCTGTGGAACCCAACCACAGAAACCTGGAGCACGCTCGCTGCCGGCCAGGTGCCCCGGCTCTATCACTCGGTCGCTCTTCTCTTACCTGACGGCAGGGTCTTCGCCGGGGGCGGCGGGCACCCTCCGGGCTTTGGCATCGAACAGTTCGACGCCGAGATCTACTCACCCCCGTACCTGTTCAAGGGCCCACGCCCGACGATCACGTCGGCGCCCAGCCTCGTGGGCTACGGTGAGAGCTTCTTTCTCCAGACGCCCGATGCGGTCGGCACCGCCAGCGTCGCCCTCATAGCGCAGCCTTCGGTAACGCACGGGTTCAACACGAACCAGCGCTACCTGCCTCTCTCGTTCACCCAAACCCCCGGCGGGTTGACCGTCACCGCACCGGCCAACCCCAATCTGGCCCCACCCGGCTACTACATGACGTTTCTGGTCAACGGGGCCGGCGTCCCGTCCCTTGCGGCGTGGATCCGCCTGCCCGCATTCTGGGAGGACGCGATCGCGCCAACGGCGCCGACGAGCCTGGTCGCGAGCGTTTCGACAGGCCGGGCCGACCTGACGTGGGGGACCGCAAGCGACAACGTTGGTGTCGTCGGCTACGACGTGCACCGTTCGACGACCTCGGGCCTCGTGCCCGGATCCGCCAATCGCATCGCACAGACCGTGGCGCCGGGTTACTCCGACCAAGGCATGAATTCAGGGACGTACTACTACGTGGTCGTGGCTCGGGACGCCGTGGGCAACCTCGGCCCTGCGTCGAATCAAGCCTCGGCCACGGTCGTCGCAGATACGACACCACCGGGGGAGCCCGCTGGGCTCAATCTCGCCATCGTCGGCCCCGGCCAGATCAGCCTGTCTTGGGGAGCCGTGACCGACAACGTCGGGGTCAAGGACTACCTCGTCGATCGCTGCACCGGTTCGGGGTGCACGGGGTTCTCCCAGATCGGCAAGATCACTGGCACCGTACTCGACGACCTCGGGCTGACTGCTGGGACAACCTACCGGTACCGTGTGCGCGCCGAAGATGCTCGGGGCAATCTCGGAGCCTACTCGAACGTCGCCTCGGGCACGACGACCGCAGTGTCCGGCGGGCTCGTGGCAGCGTGGGGATTCAACACAAGTACGGGCGCCACGACGGCCGACGTCTCCGGCTACGTCAACAGCGGAACGCTGGACGGCGCTGCGTGGACCGCGCAGGGGAAGTTCGGAGGCGCTCTCTCGTTCAACGGGTCCACCTCGGTCACGGTCGCCGATGCCGCGTCCCTCGATCTCACCTCGGGTATGACGGTCGAGGCCTGGGTGAAGCCGAGCGTCGCGCCGTTGGGTTGGCGCGCGGTTATGGCCAAGGATGTGGACCGCTACTACCTGATGGCCGGCACCAGCAACCAGAACTTTCCTGGGGTCGGCGGCACGTTCGGGACGACGAACCAAAACGTCTTCGGGACGGCAACATTGCCGGTGGGATCCTGGACGCATTTGGCGGCCACGTTCGACCAAGCGATGCTCCGGCTGTATGTCAACGGAGATGAGATCCTCCCAGGCGCGCAGCAGACGACGGCCTTGTCCACGTCGACCTCGGCCCTGACGATCGGCGCGGACTCCTACGGGGAATTTTTCCAGGGCGTTCTCGACGAGATCCGCATCTACAACCGCGCCCTCAGCGTCTCCGAGCTCCGGACGGACATGAACACGCCGGTCCAAGGCGGAGTCGTGCAATTCAGCCTCGGGCGGGATCTCGCGACCGGCTCCGTGGTGCTGTCGTGGATCGATTCCGCGTTGAGCGGGACCTACCGCGTTCGCCGGGCAACCGGTCCCACTCCCACCGACTTCTCGGCTGCTACGTGTTGGGTCGTTCAGGGCACCACGTTTACGGATCCGGCACCGCAAGACAACGGCGTCTCGTACGACTACCTCGTCGACGCGCGCTCGAGCTGCCAGTGAAGCGCGCACGTCTTTTCCGATTGATGGCCGCAGGGGCCGCGGTCCTGATCGCCGCCGTGGCCGGGGCTCCGTTCCTACGGGGCGAACCGACCGCCCGTTCGTTCGACCCCGACAGCCCGTCGGTCGATGCCTCCTTCGGCGAGCGTGTCTTCTTTCGGGAGACCTTCGGCGGCAACGGCCGGACCTGCGGTACCTGCCACCGACCCGAGAGCGAATTTGCGCTGACTCCCGAGGCGGTGCGGGCGATCCACGATCGAGACCCCAACGATCCGCTCTTTCGTCCCATCGACAGCGACGACGGCCGGGGAAGGGACTACACGAGCCTGCTCCAGCACGCACTGGTCAATGTCGAGATCCCTCTGGCCGCGTCGGTCCGACTGGTGGACGACCCGGCGAAGCGAACCATCATCGTGAGAAGGGCTATCCCGTCGATCGTGAACGTCGCGCTCACGCCGCCGTATCAATTGGACGGCCGCGCCGCGACGCTGCAAGACCAGGCGCGTGACGCGGTCCGAAGTCACTTAGAGCCGAAACGGGACCCGAACCCGCGAGAGCTCGCCGCGCTCGCCCGGTTCGAGTCCGAGTTGTTCGAGCCGCAGCGTCTGAAACGGATCCTCGAGGATCCGGGCACAGCTCCCGCTCCCGGGTTCTCGATGCCGGTCTCGAGCCCGGCGGCGCTGCAGGGGCGCGAGGTGTTCCGCAGGAGCTGCGAGCGGTGCCACGGCGGGGAGACCGGCTCGAACGTCGGTTCACAGGCCCCGCCGTTCGGCGACATCTCGGTGAGCCAGGAGAACCGGCTCCAGCTGCCGCTTCTCCGCCTGGCGTTTCGCGGCAGCGACGGGTCCGTGACGATCGTGGCGACACCGGATCCAGGGCGGGCCGCGGTGACAGGCCAGCTTTCCGACTTGAACACGTTCGACACGCCACCTTTGCGGGGCATCAAGCACACCGCGCCGTACTTCCACGACAATTCGGCGGCGACGCTCGGCGACGTCATCGACCATTACAATCAGTTCCTCAATACGAATATCGGATTCCGAGATCGCGACGCGTTGATCGCGTTCCTCGAGACGCTCTAGGCGCCGTCGGCGTCTCCATGGCGTACGAGACGGAACCGAGAACGGCGGCGACCTGCCCATAGCTGATTTCGACCCCAAACCCCGACGCTTGGCCGCCGGTCTTATTCAGTTCGGCGGCGGCCGTTTCTCCGATAATCTGTGCGCATGAGCCGACACCTTGGCTGGATCCTCCTCCTTGTGCTCGTGCCGTGCGCGTTCGTCGCGGGCTCGCGCCTTCACAAGTCCTCTCCGAGCCCGACCCGGCCCAACGAGCGACGCGTTCTGTATTGGGCCGACCCGATGAATCCCGCCATCCACGCGAGCGAGCCGGGCATTGCCCCATGCGGGATGCCGCTCGAGCCGGTGTACGAGGGCGGGCAACCCGCGGCGGGGGAAGGTGCCGCCAGTCTTGCGTCGAAGCCCCCAGGCTCGGTAAGCGTCCTCCCCGATGTCCAGCAACTTGCGGGCGTCCGCGTCGAGACCGCAGGGGTACGCTCCGTGTCGCATACGCTGAGGCTCTTCGGCCGCGTCGCGGCCGACGAGGCGCGCATCTATCGGCTCTACTCCGTGACCGAAGGATGGATTCGCCAAATCTCGCCGGCGGCGACCGGAAGTCTGGTCAAGAAGGACGAGCTCCTGGCCTCCTACTACAGCCAGGAAATCCTGGGCCCGCAGCAGGCTCACCTCTACGCGTTGGAAGCCCTCGACCGGTTCGTCGAAAGCAAGACCGCCAGCGCCGAGCAGCTCCAGCTCAACCGCAAAAACGTGCGCACGACGAGACAACAGCTCTTGAATCTGGGCATGGGCGAGACGCAGGTCGCGGAGCTCGAACGCACGCGCCAGGCAACTCAGACCGTCGAACTCCGCGCTCCGGCGTCGGGTTTCGTGCTTATGAGAAACGCGTCGATGGGGCAGCGCTTCGACCGGACGACGGAGCTCTACGTTGTCGCCGACCTCGAGCACGTCTGGATTCTCGTCGACACGTTCGGCGACGACGTCGAGCATTTGGCTCCCGGGACGCGGGTTACGGTGCGGTTGGCGGGGGGTGGGGAAACCGTCGCGGCCGTCGTCAGCCGCGTCCTCCCCCAATTCGACCCTGCAACCAGAACGCTCAAAGTGCGTCTCGAGGCGCCCAATCCGCGATTCGCCTTCCGGCCTGACATGTTCGTGGACGTGGAGGTGCCGGTCACCCGGCCTCCGGCGCTGGTCATCCCCGCAGCAGGGGTGCTGGACTCCGGCCTGGAGAAGACCGTGTTCGTGGACCACGGTGACGGCTTCTTCGAGCGGCGGCCCGTCACGACCGGATGGCGGGCGGGAGGATTCGTCCAAGTTCTGACCGGGCTCACGTCCGGCGAGCGGGTGGCCGTCTCGGGCAATTTCCTGCTCGACTCCGAAAGCCGCATGCGCCTCGCTCAACCTCCGCCATGATCGAGCGGATCGTCTCCTTCTCGGTCCGGAACACGGCTTTCATCATCGTCGCGGTCGTCGCGGCGGCGCTGGGGGGCCTCTGGTCGATGTCGAGGATGCCCCTCGACGCGATCCCGGACCTCACCGACACGCAGGTGATCGTCTACTCCCGATGGGACCGGAGCCCCGATCTCGTGGAGGACCAGGTCACATTCCCAATCGTGTCGGCGATGCTGGGCGCGCCGGGCGTGCGCGCCGTTCGAGGCGTCTCCGACTTCGGCTACTCATTCGTCTACGTGATCTTCGAGGACGGCGTCGACCTCTACTGGGCGCGTTCGCGGACGCTCGAGTATCTCTCCGCCGTCGTCCCCGGCCTCCCCGAGGGCGTCAAGACCGAGTTGGGCCCGGATGCCACCGGCCTCGGCTGGGTTTTCGAGTACGCGCTCGTCGACACGTCGGGGAAGCACGGCCTCGACGAGCTCCGCTCGTATCAGGACTGGTACCTCCGATACCAGCTCAGATCGGTCCCGGGCGTCGCCGAGGTGGCGTCCGTCGGAGGATTCGAGAAGCAGTACCAGGTCAACGTCGACCCCAACAGGCTCCGGGCCTACGGGATCCCGATCCAGCGCGTTGCCGAGGCGGTTCGGCGAGGCAACACCGAAGTGGGTGGGCGTCTCATCGAGTTCGGTGGGACCGAGTACATGGTGCGAGGCCACGGATACGCCCGCTCCCTCGAGGACTTCGAGAACATCGTGATCGCCGGAAACGACACCGGCTCGCCCATCCGAGTCCGCGACATCGGAAGCGTCGTGGTCGGACCGGACCCCAGGCGTGGCGTCACCGACCTCGATGGCACGGGCGAGACGGTCGCCGGAATCGTCGTGATGCGCCAGGGTCGGAACGCTCTCGACGTGATCGACCGCGTCAAGGCAAAGCTCCGTGAGATCGAGCCCAGCCTTCCGGAGGGGGTACGGATCGTCACGGCGTACGACCGCTCGGACCTGATTCAGCGCTCGGTCGGGACCCTCAAGTCGGTGATCGTCGAGGTGATCCTCACGATTTCGGTCGTCATTCTGCTGTTCCTTCGCCACCCTGCGAGCGCGCTGATTCCGATCGTCACGATTCCGTTGGCTGTCGTCATCTCCTTCCTTCCGTTCGGAGCGCTCGGCCTGACCGCGAACATCATGTCGTTGGGCGGGATCGCGATCGCGATCGGAGCGATGAGCGACGCATCCATCGTCGTCGTGGAGCAGACGCACAAGAAGCTCGAGGAGTGGAACCGGAAGGGCCGGATCGGCGATTACCGCGAGATCGTGCGACGGGCCATCGCTCAGGTTGCGGGACCAAGCTTCTTTTCACTCCTGGTGATCGGCGTTTCGTTCTTCCCCGTGCTTGCCCTCGAGGCCGAGGAGGGCCGGCTCTTCAAGCCGCTCGCCATCACGAAGATCCTGGTCGTGCTGATCGCCGCGGTCCTCGCGATCACGCTCGACCCGGCCCTCCGCATGCTGCTCACGCGTTCGGAGAACTACCGGTTCCGACCCGCGTGGCTGGCGAGCGCGGTGAACCGGGTGCTGGTCGGGAAGATTCGACTCGAAGAACAAAACCCGATCAGCCGCTTTCTCATGAAGCTCTACGGTCCCGTGGTGAGCTGGTCGCTGCGTAACAAGGCGATCGTGTTCGGGAGTGCGCTGGTGCTGGTTGCGGCCACGGTGCCGGTGTTCATCGGGCTCGGCTCGGAGTTCATGCCGCCGCTCGAGGAGGGGGCGCTCCTCTATATGCCGACCACGATGCCGGGAATCTCGATCACCGAGGCGCAGCGCTTGCTGCAGACGACCGACCGCATCATCAAGGGGTTTCCCGAGGTGGACCGGGTGCTCGGGAAGGCGGGGCGCGCCGGAACCGCGACCGACCCCGCGCCGCTCTCGATGCTCGAGACCGTCGTCACGCTCAAACCGCACTCACAGTGGCGCCGCGCGCACACGTGGTACTCCTCGTGGGCTCCCGAATGGACGAAGCGAATTTTTCGCCACGTCACTCCGGACCACATCTCGCAAGAGGCGCTCGTCCAGCAGATGAACGACGCTCTGCGGCTCCCTGGCCTCTCGAACGCCTGGACGATGCCGATCAAGGCGCGTATCGACATGCTGAGCACGGGGATACGGACGCCTGTCGGCCTCAAGGTTCAAGGGGCGGACCCGTCCGTGATCGAGCGCATCGGGACGGAGGTCGAGTCCCTCCTACGCGAAGTGCCGGGCACGCGGGGCGTGTTCGCGGAACGAACGGGAGGAGGCTACTTCCTCGACGTTCGCTGGCGGCGGGCGGAGCTGGCGCGGTACGGCCTGGCGGTTGACGATGCGCAGCGGGCGTTCCAGATCGCCGTCGGCGGGGACAACGTCACAACGACGATCGAGGGGCACGAGCGGTACACGGTGAGCGTCCGCTACCTTCCCGATTTCCGCTCGGACCCGGCCGCGCTTTCACGGGTTCTCATTTCGGCCGGAGACGGTAAGACCCAGATCCCCTTGGGGGAGCTTGCCGACATCGAGATCGCGACAGGGCCCAGCATGATCCGGAACGAGGACGGACTCATCACGGGCTACGTCTACGTCGACCTGGCCGGCCGCGATCCGCAGGGGTACGTCAAGGAGGCCGACGCGGTGCTCCGCGGCGCCATGCGGCTCCCCACGGGTTATGCCGTCTCTTGGAGCGGCCAGTACGAGGGGATGCGCCGTGTCCGCGAGCGCATGACGATCGTCGTACCGACGACCCTTCTCCTCATCTTGCTCCTGCTCTATCTGAACACCCGGTCCGTCGTGAAGACGATGATCGTGATACTCGCCGTGCCGTTTTCGGCGATCGGCGCCGTCTGGTTCCTCTGGCTGCTCGGCTACAACATGAGCGTCGCCGCCTGGGTCGGGCTGATCGCTCTCGTCGGTATGGACGCCGAGACCGGAGTGTTCATGCTGCTGTACCTCGATCTCGCCTACGAGCAGGCCGTGCGAGAGAACCGGCTTCGAAACCGCGACGATCTGCGGCACGCGATCTTCGAAGGCGCCGTCTTACGCCTACGACCGAAGTTCATGACGGTGGCGGCGATCTTCTTCGGCCTCGTGCCGATCATGTGGTCGACGGGAGCCGGCTCGGATGTCATGAAGCGGATCGCCGCCCCGATGCTCGGCGGGATTCTCACCTCGTTCCTCCTAGAGCTCGTTGTCTACCCGGGAATCTTCGAGGTCTGGAAGGGACGACGCTTGCC
>JAQBEH010000014.1:0-6172 GCA_032124015.1 Acidobacteriota bacterium | reverse complement strand
CGATCGCGTCCGCGAGATCGAATGGGACCGACCTCATCTCGGCCGGAGTGCCGTAGGCGGCGGTGGAGGTGAGAGCAAGCGGTCGAACTTCTCGCGCTGCATCGGAGTGAGCAGGGCGCGGATGTCGTGGAGCAGAGCGGCGTCGGCAACGGCACGATCGGCGTGGAACGCGGCCACGTCCGCGGCCGCCGCACGGATCGCCGCCTCGTCGAACATCCCGGCCTGGACCTGATCGAGGAGCGCTCGCTCCGCGGCTTCGGCCGCCTGTGGTTCGCCAAAACCGCGACACCGGCAGAAGTTCGCCTGTCCCTCGCCAAAACCCCATCCGCGTTGAACGTGAAGGGTTTGCACCTCCCGGATCCTACCGCGAATCCGGGCCGGTGTCGTCGTTGACCGCGCCGCCAGACGCCTCCATCCTGTCGCGATGTTCCGTCGAATCGCCTCCATCCTCGGTTGGCTCCGACGTCTCGCAGCGTCGCGGTCCAGCCTGCTGATCGAGAACCTCGCCCTCCGCCAGCAACTCGCGATCCTCACGGCCAAGCGACCTCGGCCGAGGATGCGGGCGGCCGATCGTTTCTTCTGGGTCGCCCTGCGCCGCTTCTGGCCGCGTTGGAAAGAGGCCCTGATCGTCATTCAGCCCGACACGGTCGTACGCTGGCACCGCCAGGGATTCAAGAAGTACTGGACCTGGAAGTCGCGTCGCCGGTCCGCCGGACGACCCCTAACGAGAGCTGAGATCCGTGCTCTGGTCCGCCGCATGGCAAGCGAGAATCCGACGTGGGGGGCACCGCGGATTCACGGCGAACTTCTCATGCTCGGCTTCGACGTGTCGGAGCGTACGGTTTCCCGATTCATGCCTCGGCGACCACCTGACCCCGACGCGCGGCAGCGGTGGCGCAACTTCCTGCGCAACCACCGCGAGGCCCTCGCCGCGATGGACTTCTTCACCGTGCCGACGGCGACTTTCCGCGTGCTCTACGTCTTCTTCGTCATTCACCACGCACGACGCACCGTGCTCCACGTCCGCGTGACGGAGCATCCGACCGCTGGGTGGATCATCCAGCAGCTTCGCGAGGCGTTCGCGTACGACGCCGCTCCTCACTACCTCGTCTTCGACAACGACAAGAAGTACGGGACTGACGTCCTCGCTGTGATCGAGCACATGGGCATCCGGCGCAAGCAGATCACGCCTCACAGCCCTTGGCAAAACGGTGTGGCGGAACGCTGGGTCGCGACCGTGCGGCGAGACCTGCTCGACCACGTGATCGTCCTCAACGAGCGGCACTTGTACCGACTTCTCTCCGAGTTTGTCGGGTACTACCACGACGACAGGACGCACCTCGGGCTGGGCAAGGGCACGCCGTCGATGAGAACGGCCACCTCGAAGCCGAGTAGCGATGCCGAGATCGTCGACCATCCGCGACTCGGCGGCGTGCATCATCGCTACGAGTGGCCTCAAGCCGCCTGACGTTTTCGACTCGCCTAACGACGTTCCCGATCCCAGCGAAGGGATTCGTGTGTTGGAACGACCGTGGTCGCGCCAATTGGCAACTCGCGGACTCGTCCGACGCCACATCCTTCATCCTCTTCAGCGGCGTGAAACCATCAGCACCCCGCGCGCGACCCCCGAGAGTCGTCGTCGAGAGACCCGGATGGGATTTTGGCGAGGCACAGGGACCTCTCCGCCGCGTTTCGTCAGTGCGCGGCCGCCCCTGCTTTCATGGACTCCATCACTTGGTCGATCGTGAACGACGCCGCCTTCTGTCTCGGCGGAAACTCCTTGAAAGTGGCGAGGAACTGGCCGACATGAGACGACGCAGGGAGCAGCAGGAAGACATGATCCATGTACCAGTCCCAGTACGTGTTCGACGTGACGTCCGCCCGCTCGTAGGGATCCGAGCGGAGGTTGAAGAGCTTCGGAATCCGCGTGTGCACGAAGGGCTCCGCCCAGACCGCCAGCGTTCCACGAGCACGCTGCTCGGCGAATACGATCTTCCAATTGTCGTACCGAAGTCCCGTCAAGTCCCCGTCGTCTGAGAAATAAAAGAACTCATCACGCTGGCTCTTGTCGGTCTTTCCGGTGAGGTAGGGCAATTGGTTGTAGCCGTCCAGGTGCACCTTGTAGGTGGTCTTTCCGATCGGATAGCCCTTGAGCAGGCGCTCCTTGACGTCGGGCACGCCGGCCGCGGCGAGTAACGTCGGCACCCAGTCCATGTGCGAGACGATGCCGTTGAGCACCGTGCCCGGTTTGATCTTTCCCGGCCACCGCACCATGGCGGGGACGCGGTAGGCCCCCTCCCAGTTGCTGTTCTTTTCGTTGCGGAACGGCGTCATCGCCGCGTCAGGCCAGGTGTTCATGTGCGGGCCGTTGTCGGTCGAATACATGACGATCGTGTTGTCGGCGAGGCCGAGGTCGTCGATCGCCTTCAGCACCGTGCCGACGTTCTTGTCGTGGTCGATCATGGCGTCGGCGTACGGGCCGTTCCATCGCCCGGCCTGTCCGATGCTGGCGGGCTTGACATGGGTTCGGAAGTGCATGTGCGTGAAATTGACCCAGACGAACATGGGCGTGCCGGACTTCGCCTGCTTGCCGATGAACTCCGCGGCCCGGACCGCGATGTCGTCGTCGATCGTTTCCATTCGCTTTTTGGTCAGCGGGCCCGTGTCCTCGATCTTCTGCGTGCCGTCGGGCAACGCCCAGCTGTGAATGACGCCGCGCGGTCCGAAATTCTTGCGGAAGTTCGGGAACTCCTTCGGGTTCGGGTAGTCCGGAAGCTCGGGCTCCTCCTCGGCGTTCAAGTGGTAGAGGTTGCCGTAAAACTCGTCGAAACCGTGGTTGGTCGGAAGGAACTCATCCTTGTCGCCAAGGTGGTTCTTGCCGAACTGCCCTGTTGCGTAACCCTGCGCCTTCAAAAGCTCCGCGAGCGTGACGTCTTGCTTCTGGAGTCCCTGGTCGGCGCCGGGCAATCCCACCTTCGAGAGCCCCGTCCGAAAGACGCTCTGTCCGGTGATGAAGGCCGAGCGGCCGGCCGTGCAGCTCTGCTCGGCGTAGTAGTCGGTGAACTTCACCCCTTCGGCCGCGACCCGGTCGATGTTCGGCGTCTTGAACCCCATCAAGCCGAACGTATACGCGCTGATGTCCGACTGGCCGATGTCGTCACCCCAGATGATGACGATGTTGGGTTTCTTGTCCGCCGTTTGCGCCAGGGCCGGCGCGCCGAGGACCGTGGCCCACGCGAGGACGATGAGCGTTGCTAGTTTCGATGTCACGATTTTCTGTCCTTTCTGTGCATACGGCGGCGAGCCGCGTCCGCTCGAAGACCGCGACACCTTACCCTGCTCGGTTCGATCCTGTCCAGAATTCGCTTCGCGCAGCTTCGAAGAACGAGTCACGGGCGTAGTAAAGACGACCTTCGGCTAGCCGCTTAGTCATTTCGTGGCCGCGTTGTCGTGCCCGCAGGTCCACCGCGCCACACGAGCCCGATACCGAGCCCGCGCCCAGGAGAAAGCGGAACCTTGGCGTCGGCGGAGGAGAAGTAGGCGTCGTTCAAGAGGTTCGATCCGGATACGGAAAGAGCGAAGCCGCGAGGCAGCGCAAACCCCACGGAGGCCGACAGCAGCGTGGCCGATGGGATCGCCTTCTCGCCCGCGCCGGGATCGTTCTTGGCCGCGCGCCATTGTCCCTCGACCCGAAGACCGAAGATCCCGCGGGCCCAATCGGCGGCGAGCGTGACCCGCTGCGGCGGCACATCCTCGAGCGGTGCGCCTGAATCATCCTCGCCGTTCATGTAGGCGGCCGCGAGGGTCAGCCGGAGCTCGCGCGTCGCCTGCGCATAGGCTTCGAGTTCGAGACCGTCGATCGTTCCCTCGCGGAGGTTGACGAACGTGAAGACATCGGGCTCAACCTCCTCGCGTTCGATGAAATCGTCCACCTGGGTTCGAAACGCGTACGCGGCTAACGTCACGTGCTGGCCGGTCCAACGGAACCCCGCCTCGGCGCTCAGTGCGCGTTCGGGCGCCAGGTCGGCGTTTCCGAGAACGCTCCCCCGCCCCGTGCTCCCCGAAAAGAAACGCTCGGACAGCGACGGGAAGCGCGAGCCGGACGACAGTTGAAACGAGAGCGCGCACTGGCGCGGAAGGGGCGCGACGAGTCCGCCGAATCCGTTCCAGCCGAAATCGGTCACGGCGGAACCGGAGTTCGACTGCCGGATCCACGCTAGGCGAACGCCGACCTGCGCCGTGACCCGGCGCGTCACCCATTCAAACAGACCGAAGGCCGACGGCTCGTCTTCTTGCGCCCCGTCGAGCGTCCGCCCCGGTGTGTCTCCCGTTTCGACCGCATCGACGCTGCGACGGCCGAACCAGTCGACCCCGACGCGCATGCGGGGACCTTTTTCGGGCGCGAAGCTCCACTGCGCGTCCGCGCCCATGTCGAAGGCATCGTTCTTGACCTCGGACGTGACCTGCCTTCCGCGCTCCGTGCGAGTCACGAGATCGTTCGGATGGACGAACGCTCGCACACGCCAACCGTTCGGAGACCGCGCGGCGAAACGCAGCATGAGGTGGTTTTCGTCGGGGTAGCTCACGATCCGCCCCGGGTAGTCCGTCGAGGCCTTGCCGATGTCGCGGCCCGCGGTTGGAATCGCGAGCACGTCGTACTCGATACCTTTCATCGTCCACGTCTTCCGCACGGTCGCCGAAGCCTGCTTGAACCCGTCGTCGATCGTCGCGCCGGTGGGATCTTCGGCGTCCCCCTGTTCCCGCGCGGCCGCCGCGACGGACCACCCCGAGCCTCCCCAGCCGCCGGACACGGCGGTTCCGTTTCCCTGGGAAACGTAGCCGGCCGAGGCCTCGCCGGCGGCAAGGATGCGGGGAAAGACCTCGACGACCCCGCCGAGCGCTCCCGAGCCGTACACGATCGACGCCGGCCCGCGCACGACCGTCACACTGTCGAGCAGCAGCGGATCGATGAAAGACGCCGAGACCCCCGCGCGCCGTTCGCCGACCAAACGCATGCCCTGAACGAGCGTCAACACGCGCTGCCGGGACAACCCTCGCACGGAGTAGGCTTGGAAGATCCCGCCTTGACCGTTTTCGGCAACACCCGCCGTCGTGTCGATGACGTCCAGAACCGTCGCCGGCGGAGCCGGGTGGTCATCCGGCCGCGCGGACGATGCCGCCGTCCCCTGCGGCACGCCATCCTCCGTGAGATGGCGCTCCATCACCAGAACTTCATCCGAGAAAACCGGCGCCGGTTCGAGAACGACGTTGACGGGCTCGTTGGTCGTCTGGACCGGAACCTTTTGTTCCGTGAACAGCGGGTGGCGGATCAGAAGCTCTTTCGGCGCCGCTTCGCGCGGCAGCCGGAACCGGCCGGCCGCATCGGTGCGAATGGGAGCGACGTTGGCGTCCCACACGACTTCCGCGTCCGCCACCGGAGTCCCCGATGGCGCGGTCACTCGGCCCTCGATCGCCGCCTCGGAGGACCGGGCGCTTGCAAAAAGAATCGCTGCAAGCGCGAAGGCGATGGCGACGGCGTTTCTCACCGCGGAAGTTCCGGATTGGCCGCCAGGAACTCTGCGGACCAGCGGTACTGCGCCAGGAGCTCCGGGCGCGGACCGTAAAGCAGCGCCGTCGCCGCGTAGAGCGCCTCGACCGAGGCCAGGCCGTGCTCCGGGTCGGGCGTCAGCTTGCTACGGCGCGGGTAGGCGGTGACGAGTTTCGGTAGGCGGCGTTTCAGGAGTTCGCCGTCGATGCACGCCGACAGCTTCGCCAATCTGCGCCACGTGCAATCGACGAGCAACAATCCGATCCCGCGATCCGCCGGGCCGAGCTCGTCCCCATCGGGGTGGAGCCAGAGGCGCCTTCCGGCGTCGACGCGCTGACCACCGCTCAAGGGAACGAAGCGCACGCCCGGCATCCCGCGCAGCGGCGTGAGCGAGCATTTCTTGGCCGGCTCGCGCGGGTCGTGCACGATCAGGATGTCGAGGGCGCCGATCATCGACGCACTGTAGCGCAGCCTATTCGGCCCTGACCCCCCGGCCGCGGATTTCGTCGTACTCCCGTTGCTCTTGGGGTGTGAGTTTCGACTCGCCGAGCTTGATGACGACCTTGTCGATCGTCCCGGTGAACTTGAATGGCACCTTGTACTCCTCGCTGACGGGCGTGCCGG
>JAQBEH010000013.1:0-56373 GCA_032124015.1 Acidobacteriota bacterium | reverse complement strand
CGAAGGCTGGACTCGAACCAGCACTCCCTTGCGGGAAGGATTTTGAGTCAGTGCGGAAAGGGCGGCGGATCAACGGTTTGTTAGTTCGTCGCCCTTTCCCGTGTCCGAGGAGTCCGAGGAGGGTCGTACAGTCCGAGGGTTATGGTGACCCAGGTGGAGACCCGCTCGACACTCGCGGCCCACCACTAGATCCAACCCTCGACCCGAAGCCCTTTGAATCCGCGGAAGTCGGCCTTGTTGGCGGTGACGAGCACCAGGTCGTTGACACAAGCGATCGCCGCGATCTGACCGTCGATGAACGGAGGCGTTCTCCCCGCAGCCTCCAGTCTTGCCCGCTCGTGGGCATGCCATTCAGCCGCTTCGCGGTGGTAATCCAGAATCGGGAAGCTCGCCAGCACGACGTCCTCCAAGTAGCGTTCGATCGCCTCTCGGCGACGTGACTTTGCAAGGCGCGCACATCCGAACTGCAATTCGTGCCACACGATCGAGGCGATTGCCGTCTCTCCCTCGTGTCTGGCAAGTCGACGTAAAACGGTACGAGACGGACTCGGCCTCAGCGGCTCCGAAACGACGTTCGTATCGAGCAGGTACTTCAGACTCACAGATCGACCTCCCGACCGCGGATCTCGTCTCGCACCCCGGCGAACACCTCTTCAGGATCGATGGCCAGTTCCTTGAGGTTGATGTCCCGAGTGAAGTCTCCATATGCCTCCGAAAACTTCCGATGCCTGGAGGTAAGCCGCACGTACTGTTGGCGACCGATCAACACTGCGACGGGCTCGCCTCGCCTGGTCAGCTCGACGGACTGTCCGGATTCCACTTCCCGCACGAGGCTCGGAAGGCTGTTACGCGCTTCCGCGATGGACTGCTGCTTGGCCATAGCTCACCTCACTCATGTACATCACGATGTACATATTATTGTCGCGAGCCGGACGGCGCAAGGGGCTAATGGCCCGAGGCTTCGGTTCGGGTCATCCTCCCCCTGCCTTCTGATTTCCTGACGGGTTGAGCCGCCTTACGCCTTAAAATACCGTGGCCGTATCATTAATTGAGGACTCCCCTCTTGGCTCTGTCCCCAGGAACCCGCCTCGGCCCCTACGAGATCGTCGCCCCCCTAGGCTCCGGCGGCATGGGCGAGGTCTATCGCGCGAAGGACACGCGGCTCGGCCGCGAGGTCGCGATCAAAGTCCTGCCGCAACACCTCTCGTCGAACCCGGAGATCCGCGCGCGCTTCGAGCGCGAGGCCAAGACCGTCTCGTCGCTCAACCACCCACACATCTGCACGCTGCACGACGTGGGCCGCGAAGGCGACACCGACTACCTCGTGATGGAGCTGATCGAAGGAGAGACTCTCGCGCAGCGGCTGACGAAGGGCGCTCTACCCGCGGCTGACGTGCTGAGCGTGGGCGCGCAGATCGCCGACGCGCTCGATCGTGCGCACCGCGCGGGGGTGATGCACCGCGACCTCAAGCCGGGAAACGTGATGCTGACGAAATCCGGCGCGAAGCTGATGGACTTCGGTCTCGCGCGCGCCGTGGGGCTCGGTGGCGTCAGCGAGCTGACGAGCTCACCGACGGTTGCTGGGCCGCTCACCGCGGAAGGAACGATCCTCGGGACCTTCCAGTACATGGCCCCCGAGCAACTGGAAGGACAAGAGGCCGACGCGCGCGCGGATCTGTGGGCGCTCGGCTGCGTGCTCTACGAGATGGCGACGGGGAGGCGCGCGTTCGAAGGGAAGAGCCAGGCGTCGCTGATCGCCGCCGTCATGCACACCCAACCCGCGCCGGTGTCGCAGGTATCGTCCATGAGCCCGCCGGCGCTCGACAGCCTCGTGCAAGCCTGCCTCGCGAAGGACCCCGCCGATCGGATCCAGAGCGCGCATGACGTCAAGCTGCAGCTTTCGTGGATCGCCGAGGGCGGTTCCCACCCGGGGGTGGCCGCACCGGTAGCCGCGCGCCGCAAGAACCGGGAGCGCATCGCGTGGGCGGTCGCGGCGGTTGGCCTCGCCGCAGCCGCCGTCGCGCTCTTCGTACTCGTGACTCGGCCGAAGGATGCAGAACCGATCTTTGCCTCGATTCCGCCCCCGGCCGGGATGGAGCTGAGCCCGTACTGGACACAACTCGCCATTTCACCGGACGGGCGCGCCGTCGCATTCTTCGCGTTCGGTCCCAACGGAGCGCCGCTTTTCGTCCGGCCCTTGGGCTCCGAAACCGCGAGGCCCTTACCCGAGACGGCAAGCGATCGTTTCCCGCTGTTTTGGTCTTACGACAACCGCTATGTCGCGTACTTCAGCGAGGGCAAGCTTAAGAAGGTGGCGATAGACGGCGGGTCCCCGGTCATCATCTGCAACGCGAAGACAGGGCGGGGCGGGACCTGGAATCAGGACGGCGTCATCGTGTTCGCTCCCACTCCTGAAGGGCCTCTCTTGAGAGTCTCCTCGGGAGGCGGCGAAACGACGCCGGCCACGACGCTTGATGCAGCACGCCACGAAACGGCGCACCGGTTCCCGAACTTCCTGCCGGACGGCGATCACTTCCTCTACGTTGCGCTTCCACCGGGACCGAACGGTTGGGACACGTTCGTCGGGTCCCTGAAATCGAAGTCGGTGAAGAAAGTCTTGACGGCCGGATCGGCAGCGGTTTTTGCCGAGCCTGGATATCTCGTGTTCGCGCGCGAGGGCAGGGTCATGGCCCAACGCTTCGACACCGACCGGCTCGAGCTCACTGGCGACGCGGTGGCGATCGGCAACGCGCCCACCTATTCGGACACCGACGCGGAGCCGGTGGCCTCGGCATCGAGGAACGGCCGCTTGATCGTTCTCCATAGCGAAGTGCCCGAAACCAAGCTGCGATGGCTCGATCGTGCCGGCGCTCCACACGGCGAGATCGCCCTTCCGCCCGGGCCCTGGAATGTGTATCGACTCTCTCCCGACGGACGACGCGCGGGCGTCACGAACGGTACCGACATCTGGATCGTGGACCTCGAGCGATCGATGCCGACCAAGTTCGCTCCCACGATGTCGACCGAAGCGACCTTGGTCTGGTCTCCCGACGGCAGCCGGGTCGCGTACGTGTCGAAGCAAACGGGCCGTTCGGAGATCTTCGTGGGAAACTCCGACGGCGCAGGCACGCCGGAATTGGTTCCGACGTCCGACGCGCTGTTCAAATACATCGAGGATTGGTCCCCGGACGGGAGGTTCGTCGTCTTCCGAACGGTCGATCCCTCGACGCAGGGCGACCTCTGGCTCCTGCCGATGAGCGGCGATCGCACGCCCGAGCCTTACCTGAAGACGGCCTATGCCGAAAGTGATGCCCGGGTGTCGCCCGATGGGCGATGGATCGTCTATGTGTCGAACGAGTCCGGGGGGGGCGAGATCTACGTGCAGTCGTTCCCTAAGTCGGGGCACAAGGTTCGCGTCTCGAGCGACGGAGGCTTCAACCCGTTCTGGTCGCGAGGCGGAAAGGAACTCCTCTACGTCGCGCGCGACGGCACGCTCATGTCGGTGCCGATCGTGGCAGGGGAAGAAGTTCGTCCCGGAGTGCCGACAAAACTGTTCGCCGGTTCGGACCTCGCGACGGGTGGGGACGTGACCGCGGACGGACAGCGCTTCCTGATCAGCGAGGCCGTCGAAGCACCGCACCGCGAGATCCGGCTCTTCGTCAACTGGGCGGAGACGCTCCCGCGCTGAGGAAAAGGGGACACTCCCCTTTTTCGAGCGCCGAAACGCCTCGCGGCAGGTTCGCGACAGGATAAAACCACATAATTTCAACACTTTTTCGCAAGGGGCGCGTTTCTAGGGCTCCCAGGGAGGCTTCGTCGGCGAAATCGACCTCGTAGGATCGTCCTGGAGCGGCGATCGAGGCGGTGGGCAGGCTGCGGGTCCAAGCGAATTGACGAAAACAAGGCGAAAATTTCCACGGTGGCCGCAAGCTTGTTGATTCGCGATGGCCGGAAGATGGCAGTTCCGCCACAAGACCTGCTCTCACGCAGTTCGCGCAAAACGTGCACGAGCGATCGCGCCGACTCGCGCTCCAACACTCACGCCATCAGTAGTTTGAACGAACCATCGCCTGCGATCGTCAACAAGCTTGCGGCCACCGTGGGAGGGGAGTGCGCTACATTGCGCCGATGTCGCTAGCTCCAGGCACAAGACTCGGCCCCTACGAGATCGTCGCTCCTTTGGGCGCCGGCGGCATGGGCGAGGTCTATCGCGCCAAGGACACGCGGCTCGGCCGCGACGTCGCGGTGAAGGTGCTGCCGCAGCACCTCTCGTCGAACGCCGAGATCCGTGCACGGTTCGATCGCGAGGCGAAGACGATCTCGTCGCTCAACCACCCGAACATCTGCACGCTCCACGACATCGGCCGCGAAGGGGACACCGACTACCTCGTGATGGAGCTGATCGAAGGCGAAACACTCGCGCAGCGGCTGACGAAGGGCGCGCTCCCCATGGCTGAGGTGCTGAAAGTGGGCGCGCAGATCGCCGACGCGCTCGATCGCGCTCACCGCGCGGGGGTGATGCACCGCGACCTCAAGCCGGGAAACGTCATGCTGACCAAATCCGGCGCGAAGCTGATGGACTTCGGCCTCGCCCGCGCGACAGGGCTGGGAGCGGTCACCGAAATGACCAGCTCGCCGACCGTGGTCGGCCCGCTGACGACCGAGGGGACGATCATCGGCACCTTCCAGTACATGGCGCCCGAGCAGCTGGAAGGACAAGAAGCCGACACGCGCGCCGATTTGTGGGCGCTGGGTTGCGTGCTCTACGAGATGGCGACAGGTAAGCGCGCGTTCGAAGGCAAGAGCCAGGCGTCGCTGATCACGGCGATCATGGGGAGCGAGCCGAAGCCGATTTCGCAACTGACGCCTTTGGCACCCGCGGCGCTCGACGCTCTGGTGGGTGCGTGTCTCGCAAAAGACGCGGCCGACCGGATCCAGAGCGCGCACGACGTCAAGCTGCAACTTCAATGGCTCGCCGCGGGCGGCTCGCAGACCGGGGCGCCGGCGGTCGTAGGGGCGCAACCGAAACGGCGTGCACGATTCGGTTGGATCGCGTTGACGGCGGTCGCCGCGGCGCTCGTCCTAGGTGCTCTGGCCGGTTATATGGGCCGTGGCCAATCGACGCCGACGTCGGCGTCCGTGGCGGACGTGACCTACACGCCGATCACGTTCGAGGACGGGTTCATCTTCGCGGCCCGGTTCGCGCCCGACGGCCGCACCATCGTCTATAGCGCCGACTGGGACGGGCGTCCGCGCGGGCTCTACGTCACGAGTCTCGACAGTCCTGAATTTCGTCCGCTGGGGTTCCCGGGAGCGGACCTGCTCGCGATCTCGCGATCGGGTGAATTGGCCATTCTCAACGGATCGACGGTGAGTCTCGGCAGCCCGTACATGAGGACGGGCACGCTGGCGCGGGCCTCGTTGACCGGCGGTGTGCCGAGGCCGGAACTCGAACACGTCCTCTTCGCCGATTTCGGCACGGACAACGCGATGGCGGTGATTCGCGACGACGAGCGCCGCCGGACGTTCGAGTATCCCGTCGGACAGGTGCTCGCCGAGATGCCCCTCGTCAACGGTCGATCTTGGTCCAGCCAGAGCGGACTCGTGGTGCCGCGCGTGTCGCCTTCGGGTGACCACGTGGCGTTTTTCGACACGCGGAACACGGGCGCCAACACGGTCAAGGTCTTCAACCGTTCGGGGAAGCTCGCAGTTGAGAGCCCTCCATTTTCGGACTGGTGGGCTCTCGCTTGGACAACGTCAAACGAGGTCTGGTATTCGGCCGCCGAGTCCGGCGGCCGGCAAACGACCATCTTCGGCCTCGATCTGAAAGGCCGCCGGCGCGTCGTTTACCGCGCGCCGGGGTCGTTGACTCTGCATGACATCTCGCCGAACGGTGACGTGCTTGGATCGATCGATCACATTCTGGCCCGAATCGAACTCGTCGATGGCAACGGATCGACGCCGGTCGATCGATCGTGGCGCGAAGGCGGCGGTGTGGCCGCGTTCTCGGCCACTCACGCCGTGCTGCTCAATCAGAGCGGGGACAGCGGCGGACCCCATGGCTCGGTCTACGTCTGGCCGCCGAACGACCCCGAGCCCGTTCGCATCGCCGATGGATCCGGCCTGGCGCTCTCGCCCGACGGCAGCAAGGCCCTGGTCGTTTCGAGCGAGACGCCGCCCAAGGTGTCGATCGTGCCGACCGGCGCCGGTCAGCCGAGGGTCTTGGACCTCGGTCCCCTCGAATCGGTCGCGTGGGCCGGCTGGCATCCCGACGGGCGACTCGTGCTCGAGCTGGTGCGCCCGGGCGAAAAGCCGGTGGTCTATGTGCTCTCGCCCGAGGGCCGCGATCCGGTCGCGCTGTTGCCCGAGGGCGCGCTCCTTGGCGGCAACAATCTGATCTCCCCGGACGGGTCGCACATCGTCGCGATCGACGATGCCGGCAAGCTCATGACATGCACCGTAGCGACGCCCGCATGCCGGGCCCTGACGGGCGCGCGAGGCGGCGACGAAGTCGCGGGGTGGAGCGCGGACGGGAAATCCCTGTTCGTGTTCCAAAGGGAGGCCGTCCCCGTGCAGGTGGACCGACTCGAGGTCGCCTCAGGGACGCGGTCGGCGTGGAGGACCGTGCGCCCGCTCTACGCCGCGGTCAGCGGCCTCGGCGGGCTCATCGCATCGCCCGACGGCGCCGTGGTCTACAGCTACAGCAAGACACGCAGCGAGCTCTACGTCATCAAGGGGCTGAAGTAAATGGCGCTCGATCCCGGCACTCGTCTTGGCCCGTACGAGATCGTCGCCGGGATCGGCGCCGGCGGCATGGGCGAGGTGTATCGCGCGAAGGACACGCGCCTCGGCCGCGATGTCGCGGTGAAGGTGCTGCCGCAGCATCTGTCCTCGAACCCCGAGATCCGCGCACGGTTCGATCGCGAGGCGAAGACGATCTCGTCGCTCAACCACCCGCACATTTGCACGCTCCACGACATCGGCCGCGAGGGCGAGACCGACTACCTCGTGATGGAGCTGATCGAGGGAGAGACGCTCGCCCAGCGGTTGTCGAAAGGCGCGCTCCCCCTGGACGACGTGCTGAATCTGGGCGCACAGATCGCCGACGCGCTGGGCCGGGCGCACCGCGCGGGCGTCATGCACCGCGACCTCAAGCCCGGAAACGTGATGCTGACGAAATCCGGCGCGAAGCTGATGGACTTCGGGCTCGCGCGCGCGACCGGATTGGGATCGACCGGCGAGCTGACCAGCTCGCCGACGGTCGCAGGCCCGCTTACCGCCGAAGGCACGATCCTGGGGACGTTCCAGTACATGGCGCCGGAGCAGCTCGAGGGGAAAGAGGCCGACGCGCGCGCCGACCTGTGGGCGCTGGGCTGCGTGCTCTACGAGATGGCGACGGGGAGGCGGGCGTTCGAAGGCGCGACGCAAGCCAGCTTGATCAGCGCGATCATGCGCGACGCGCCGCGGCCGATGGTGGAGCTGGCGCCGCTTTCTCCTCCGGCGTTGGAGCGCGTCATCCGACACTGTCTTGCGAAAGATCCGGACGATCGCATCCAGACCGCGCACGACGTCAAGCTGCAACTTGCGGGAATCGCGGAACCCGCATCGCAGGTGAGCGCCGCCGCGGCCGCGCCGGGAATGCCGAAGCCGATGCGGGGCGCGGGGCGGCGGGAGCGCATCGCGTGGACCCTCCTGGCCATTACGACCGCGATCGCCGCGGTAGCGTCCTTCAAACTCCTTGGCCCGGCCCCGCCCGCCGCCGACACCGCGCGGATTCGCTTCAAGGTGACCGCGCCGGTGCAGGCGCGCATGAGCACCCAGAGCGACGACTTCGCGATCTCGCCCAACGGCGAGGCGCTCGCCTTCGTGGCGTCGGATGCCGGCGGCACCTCGTTCGTCTGGATTCGCGAGCTTGGCGCCCTCGGCGCGCGCCGCCTCGAGGGCACGGAAAACGCTCGCGGCCCGTTCTGGTCTCCGGACAGCCGCGTCGTGGCGTTTGCCGCCAGCGGCAAGCTCAAGAAGATCGCCGTTTCCGGCGGATCTCCCGAGGTGCTGTGTGACGCGCCGGATTGGCGAGGCGGGACCTGGGGGAGCAAAGGCACCATCGTGTTCGCGCCGCACGCGGCGGGTGGACTGTTCCGCGTCTCTGCCGATGGTGGGGAAGCTGTGGAGGTTCTACGCCCCGATGCGTCAAGCAAGGAGACCGGGCTGCGCTTCCCGAAGTTCCTCCCGGACGGGGAGCAGTTCGTGTTCGTGTCGATGCCGCGGCGGGAAGGGACCTTCGAAATCTACCTGGGATCGCTCGCGTCGAAGGACCGCGTTCCTCTGATGCGCGCGGGGGCGGTTCCCGTCTGGGCCGAGCCCGGATATCTCGTCACCGAGCGCAACCGGCGCGTCGTCGCGCAACGGTTCGATCTCGCGGCCGGGAAGATCGTCGGCGAGCCGCTGGATCTCGGAGATGCGCCGCCGCTCGAGGGCAACTACGGCGTCCCGGTCGCTTCGGCCTCTCGAAACGGCATCCTGGCCTACTCCACGTCGCGGCTCGCCAACACGCAGGTATCGTGGTTCGACCGCACCGGCGAGCGCCAGAGCGTCCTCCCGCTGCCGGCGGCTCGATGGGAGGGCGTCAGCATCGGTCCCGACGGCCGGCGAGCCTTGGTCGGCAAGGTGAGCTCGGCAGCGGAGACCGACTGGTGGCTCGTGGAACTGGAAAGCGCGATCGCGCGCCGTTTCGCCGACGCCGTCATCTACGCGCCGGCGAGGTGGTCCCCCGCGGGCGATCGCGTCGCCTACCAGGCGAACCGGTCGGGTCCCGAGGACATCTACATGCAGTCGGTCGACGGGGGCAGGCCCGAAGAGCCCCTCGTGGTGTCCGATGTGCTCTTCAAGAATCCGCAGCAGTGGACCCCGGACGGAAAGTACGTCACGTTCGACCAGCCGGATGCGGACACGGGATGGGACGTGTGGCGCATGCCGCTTCTGGGTGACCGCAAACCCGAGGTCGTCGTCAAGACGGCGGCCAACGACGATGGTGGGTGGGTGTCGCCCGACGGGCGGTGGATCGCCTACACCTCCGACGAGTCGGGCCGCCCGGAGCTTTACGTGCAGTCCTATCCCGCCGCAGGGCAGCGCCGGCAGCTGACGACCACCGGAGTGGGGAGTTGGTATGGCGTCACGATAGCGGACTGGTCGCGGGACGGCCGCGAGCTCCTGCTGTTCGACGGCGAAGTTCGTGTGATGGCGATCGACGCCGGCGCGGTGTTCCGGGCCGAAGCGCCGCGGTCCTTGTTCGCCGCGCCCGCCGGCGTCGTCGGGTTCGCCCTAACGCCCGACCACCAGCGCTTTCTCATCGTCGAGCCTGCGGCCGATGCGGAACCGACCGCGATCGGGATCGACTTGAATTGGGCCGCGGGGTTGAAATAGGGGACAGTCCCCTTTTCACGATTCCTCGTCACGACGGAACTCGAAACCCAGGCAACGCCGCTCATCACGCTGCTTGCCAACTGGCCGGAGACGATCAGACCGTCACCGTCGCCTTCCGGCGCCGCCTTACGCCTTGGCATCGCGCCTGTCTTGACGTATCTTGACACGTCAGGAGGGCGCGATGGCAGCGATCAAAGTCAGTTCAAAGGTCGACGAGGCCGTGTGGGAGGACCTGAAGGAACTGGCCGACGAATCCCACCAGAACATCTCCGGGGTCCTGACCGAGGCGATACGCGAATACCTGCAGCGGCGCCGCGTGCGGCCGGAAGTGAAACGGCATCTCCAAGATTCGATTGCCAAGAACGGGAAGCTGGGTCGCCTGCTTGCCCGCTGAGCGCCTCCGCTTCCTGACCGTCGACGAAGTGCTCTCGGTCCACTCCGATCTCGTCGACGCATTCGGAGGTCCCCCGGGCGTCCGGGACGCGGGGCTTCTCGAAAGCGCGCTCTTTCGCCCGCAGACGGGCTACTACGCCGACCTCGCGGAGATCGCCACCGCACTCTTCGAGTCTCTGCTCATGAACCATCCATTCGTCGACGGGAACAAGCGCGTCGCCTTCTTCGCGACCGACGTGTTCCTGCGCCTGAACGGGTGGAAGCTTCAAGTCGACCCCGACAAGGCCCACCGATTTCTCATCGGTCTCCTGGAGAAAAGAACGTGCGATTTCGATCACCTCTTGCCGTGGGTCCGACGCTCGATCGTTGCCGTCGGAAAGCGCTGATGCTCCGTCTCGCGGCCTTCGCTGCTGCGGCCTGGCTCGTTCCCTCGGGAACCGCAGCCATCGCCGCGTCCGCCGTTCCCGACTCCATGCTGGACGGTCTGTCGTGGAGGCTCGTCGGGCCGCACCGCGCGGGCTGGAGCACGGTCACCGCGGGCGTCCCCCAAGAGCCGGAGACGTTCTATTTCGGCGCGGCCGGGGGAGGTGTCTGGAAGACGACCGACGCCGGAAGAACCTGGGCGCCGATCTTCGATGACGGGCCGCCGTCGATCGGCGCGATGGCGGTCGCGCCGTCCGACCCGAGAACGATCTACGTCGGGACGGGGCAGGTGACCTCGCGTTACGACGGCGCGGCGGGCGAAGGGGTCTTCAAGTCGAAAGACGCGGGCGCGACGTGGACGCCGGTCGGTCTGGAAGCGACACGGCACATCGGCGCCATCCTCGTCGATCCACGAAACGCCGACGTCGTGCTCGTCGCGGCGATGGGTCACGCCTTCGGCGCCAACCCCGAGCGCGGCGTCTACCGCTCCGAAGACGGCGGCGCGACGTGGAAGCGGACACTGTTCGTCAGCGAGAGCACCGGCGCCGTCGACCTCGCCTCCGACCCGGCTTCACCCGACATCGTTTTCGCCGCGGTCTGGCGGGCGCGTTATGTGCCCTGGCTCAGTTACTACGTGTCGGGCGAGAGCGACGAGAGCGGGATGTATCGCTCGAGCGACGGCGGACGGACGTGGAAGCGCGTCGAGGGGGCCGGTTGGCCCGCAGGGAAGCTCGGCCGCGTCGGCCTTGGTGCCGCGCACGCCGGCGATTCCACGCGCGTGTACGCCGTCGTCGAAGCGAAAGACGCCGGCGGGCTCTATCGCTCCGACGATGCCGGCGCGACCTGGACGCGCGTCAACGATGAACAGAGTTTGGGAAGCGACTACTTCGGCCACGTGACGGTCCTCCCCGGTGACCCGGACACCGTGTTCGTCATGGGCCGGTCGATCCGCCGTTGCACCGCGGGGGGAGCGACCTGCGAGATCTTCAAAGGTTCTCCCGGCGGAGACGACTACCATCACCTCTGGATCGATCCCGCTCGTCCCGAGCGCATGATCGCCGGATCCGATCAGGGCACCGTCGTCACCGTGAACGGCGGGACGACCTGGAGCAGCTGGTACAACCAGCCGACCGGCCAGTTCTACCACCTCGCCGCGGACAACCGTTTTCCGTACCGGATCTACAGCGGACAGCAGGACAACGGCACGGTGTCGATCGCCAGCCGGAGCGACTACGGCTCGATCACCTTCCGCGATTGGCATCCCGTGGGGGCCGACGAGCGTGACTACGAAGTTCCCGACCCGCAAGATCCCGACATCGTCTACGGGTCGGGCTTGGGTGGGCGCCTATCACGCTGGAACGCGAGAAACGGCGAGGTGCAAAACATCTCCCCGTGGCCCGTGACCACCTACGGCGCGCGGCCGACGACGGTGACGTACCACTACACGTGGATCACGCCGATCGCGGTGTCCGCCATCCCGCCCTACCCGCTCTACCAGGGGGCGCAGGTGCTGTTCCGCTCCACGGATCGAGGTGAGCACTGGGAGACGATCAGTCCCGATGGGACCGCCCGCGGCGATGCCGCGAAAGACTGCGGCGGCGATCCCGACCCGGCGAAGGCGCGGGCGTGCGGGTACGGCACGATCTTCAGCATCGGCCTGTCGGCGAAGGACAATGACACGATCTGGATCGGCACCGACGACGGCCGGGTGAGGCTCACGCGCGACGCGGGAAAGAGCTGGAGCGACGTGACGCCCAGGGACGTTCCGGTCTGGGCCAAGATCAGCACGATCGACGTCTCCGCGATCGATCCGGGCGCTGCCTACATCGCCGTCGACAACCACCGCCAGAACGATTTCTCACCGCACGCTTGGCGTACCCTCGACTACGGAAAAAACTGGATTCCGATCGCCGGCGGGCTTCCTCCCGGGCAGTTCGTCGGCGTGGTACGCGCGGATCCCGTGAAGCGAGGCTTGCTCTTTGCCGGGACCGACCGCGGCGTTTTCGTTTCGTTCGACGACGGCAAGCGCTGGCAATCGTTGCGGCGCAATCTCCCGTCGGCGATCGTCACCGACCTGCTCGTGCACGGCGACGACCTCATCGCCGCAACGCAGGGGCGCGCGATCTGGGTGCTCGACGACGTGAGCCCGTTGCGACAGCTCGGCACGCTGTCCGCGCAAGACACCGTGCATCTGTTCCAACCGGCAACGGCGATGCGCGTGCGGCTCAATCAGAACAAGGACACGCCGCTGCCGCCCGACGAGCCGGTGGGGAAGAACCAGCCGACGGGCGCGGTGATCGACTACTGGCTGACGGTCGATGTCACGTCGCCGATCCGTCTCGAGATAAGGGACGGCGGCGGCGCCGTCGTCCGGCGCTTCGCCAGCGACGAGGCCGCGCCCGCGCTACCCGCCAATCGCTACTTCACCGTGAGGTGGGTGGCGCGGGCCCCGGAGTTGTCGGTCTCGGCGGGAGCGCATCGTTTCGTCTGGGATCTTCGCGCCGAGCGCCCTCTCGTTTCTCGCTACGAGTACAGCATCGCGGCGGTGAACGGCGAGGACACGCCCAAGCTCCCGGAAGGGATGCTCGTCCCTCCCGGCGAGTACCAGGTGGCTCTTGTGGTCGGGGATCGGGAGTACGTCCAGCCGCTGCGGGTTGAGGCCGACCCGCGCGTCCCAGTCGATGGCGCCGCGCTCGACGCCGCGCTTGCGCTCTCGCGCAAGGTCGTGGCCGCGCTGGAACTCCAGCGCGTGGCGTTTGGCGAACTCGAGGAAATGCGCAAACAGTTCGGTGCGGTCAAGAAGAAAACTGGCCGCGCCGCGATTGCGGCGTTCGAAGCCGAGGACGCGGCCGCACTCGGCGCGGTCGGCGGCATCTTGCTCGACCTGCAGATCGATCTCGAGGGAACGGACCGTGCCCCCACGCAGCCGCAACACGAGGTCTTCGAGCTCGAGGCGGCGCGCCTCGAGCGCGTGCTTGCGCACTGGGAGACCGTAAAGAGCTTAGCGTTCCCGTAGGGCCTCTACTCCGCCTCGACGCCCGCGGCCGGCATCACCCATGCGGGGACCGCTCTTCGTCAGCACCCAGCGATGGATCCACGAGAATCCGCCGCGTCGAGCGTGACGAACTTGTAGTCGCGCTTTTCGAGCATGGCGGCGATGCGGTCGAATAGCGCTCGGGCAGATCGTCGAAGGTCACCGCGACCGTGAGGGAGAGCAGCGGGGGACAGATCACTCGTTCCCCGGCTTCCACTTGATGTTGCAGCCGATGCTCGGCCTCTGGTCGGCGCCGACCGGCCGGCCGAACAGGACGGCGTCGATCGCGGCGCGCAGGTCGCGGCCGTTGACCGGCTTGCCGTTGTCGGGGCGGCTGTCGTCGAGCTGCCCGCGATAGACGAGCGTCCTCTCGTTATTGAAGAGAAAGAAGTCCGGCGTGCAAGCGGCCTTGTACGCCTTCGCGACGTCTTGCGTCTCGTCGTAGCAGAAGGGGAACGTGAAGGCGAGTTCGTCGGCCATGTCCTTGAGGTGATGCGGGGCGTCGTCCGGGTGATTGACGATGTCGTTCGAGCTGAACGCGACGATCCCCACGCCGCGCTCCCGGTAGTCGATGCCCAGTCGCGCCAGCTCGTCCTGGACATGCTTGACGAACGGGCAGTGGCGGCAGATGAACATCACGATCAGGGCCTTGTCGTCCTTGAACGAGGCGAGCGTGATCGTTCGGTCGGAAACAACGTCGGGGAGAGAGAACTCGGGCGCCGGTGTGCCCAACTCGAGCATCGTGGAGAGCGTTTTCGCCATGGTGATTCCTCCTGAGAGACCGTCATAGTATCCTCCGGCGCGACCATGCCCGACCTCCCCGAGCTTTCGAACGACGAGACCGGCCGCTATGCTCGGCACCTGACCCTTCCGGAAATCGGCGTCGCGGGTCAGCGCAAGCTGAAGAACGCTCGCGTGCTGCTCGTCGGAACGGGAGGTCTCGGCGCGCCCCTTGGCATGTACCTCGCGGCGGCGGGGGTCGGCACGCTGGGAATCGTCGACTTCGACGTCGTCGACGTCTCGAACTTGCAGCGACAGGTCATCCACGGGACGCGCGACATCGGACGCCCGAAGATCGCCTCGGCCAAGGACCGATTGTCGGACATCAACCCGCACGTCAACGTCGTCGCCTACGAAACGCGGCTGACGAGCGCGAACGCGCTGGACATCATCCGCGAGTACGACATCGTCGCCGACGGGAGCGATAACTTCCCCACGCGCTACCTGGTCAACGACGCCTGCATTCTTCTCGGGAAGCCCAACGTCCACGGCTCGGTCTTCCGGTTCGAGGGCCAGTCCACGGTGTTCGGCGCACCCGACGGTCCGTGCTATCGCTGCCTCTACCCCGAGCCGCCGCCCCCCGGGGCTGTTCCGTCGTGCGCCGAGGGGGGCGTGCTGGGCGTGCTGCCCGGGATCATCGGCGCCATCCAGGCGACGGAGACGATCAAGTGGATCGTTGGAGGAGGCGAGCCGCTCGTCAATCGATTGCTCTTGTTCGACGCCTGGACGATGCGTTTCCGCGAGGTCAAGCTGCGCAAGGACCCCGGCTGCCCCCTGTGCGGCACCAAACCGACGATCAGAAGTCTGATCGATTACGAGGCCTTTTGCGGCCTCCGGACGTCCACGCCGCGGCCTCCGTCCAAGCAGATCGAACAACTCACGGCCGTAGAGCTCAAGCGCTGGATCGATTCCGGTAAGGACCCTCAGCTGATCGACGTGCGCGAGCCGCACGAGCACGCCTTCGCGCGGATTCCCGGCACGACGCTGATTCCGTTGGGGCAGCTCGAAAGCCGCGCGTCGGAGATCGACCCGTCCCGCGAGACCATCGTCTACTGCCGGTCCGGGGTGAGAAGCGTTCACGCCATCCGTCTTCTCGAGCAGGCCGGATTCGCGGGGAGGCTGATCAACCTCACGGGCGGGATCCTCGCTTGGTCCAACGACGTCGACCCGAGCGTTCCCCGATACTGATCGCCCTCCCGGCTTGACGCGTCCACCGGGTAACGGTACCGATCTGCCGCGGTCGCTGGGAGCACCCGCCAGCGATAGCTGGGGCTCTGCGCGTCTCAGGGGAATCGTGAGCGAACCCCGCTGCGGGTCCGCAACGATACAATGAAAGGGCGGGGGACCTCTCATGCTGCAGCAACCGCGAATAGCCTTTGTCATCCTCGTCGCACTCTCATCCGGTCTTGCGGTGGCGCGAACTCCGCTGCCTCCCGAGACCCAGGACCAAGATCCCGCCGCCGTGTCCCCTCGCGACAACCTCGGGGCGCGCTCTCCCGCGAAGCGGGTGGCGACGGGGTCATACGTCAGCGTGCAGGTCAACGTGGATGCCCTGGGGCGAAACATCGTCGGCGACGCGGCCAACGAGCCGTCGATCGCGGTCAACCCCGTCAACCCGAACAACATGGTCGTCGGCTGGCGGCAGTTCGATTCGGTGACGTCGAATTTCCGCCAGGGGGGCTGGGGCTACACCTTCAACAAGGGATCGAGCTGGACCTTCCCCGGTGTCCTGACGCCGGGCACGTTTCGAAGCGACCCCGTGATCGACGTCGATGCGTCGGGGGTCTTCTATTACCAGAGTCTGAAGAGCAATTTCACCTTGGACGTTTTCACGTCGCTGGACGGCGGCGTGAGCTGGAGCGCGCCGGTCGCGTCGTTCGGCGGCGACAAGAACTGGCTCGTCGTCGATCGGACGGGAGGGGCGGCCGACGGCAGCCTGTACGGCATCTGGCAAAGGTTTTTCTCGTGCTGCGATCCCGACGTGCTCACGCGCTCGGTAGACGGTGGCCAGAGTTTCCAAGCGCCGGTCCCGATGGCGACCTCGCCGACCTTCGGAACGCTCGCCGTCGGGCCGGATGGGACGCTGTTCGCCACCGGGATCGACGGCACGGTCACCCAGGATTTCGACCATTTCGTCGTCGCGCAGTCCGTGAGCCCGCCCAACCCGGCGACCCCACTGGCGTTCACCGGCAAGCGAGTGGACCTGGGTGGCGGTATGGATCTCGGCGTGGGGCCGAACCCACAAGGGTTGCTCGGTCAAGGCAACGTGGCGACGGACCATTCCGCCGGCAGCACGCGCGGAAACATCTACGTCCTGGCGTCGGTGATCCCCGTCGGGGGAACGGACCCGATGGACGTCAGCTTCACGCGGAGCACCGACAACGGGGCGCATTGGTCCCCGCCGGTGCGGGTGAACGACGATGCGTCGGACGCCAACTGGCAGTGGCTCGCCGCGGAGGCCGTCGCCCCCAATGGCCGGATCGACGCGATCTGGTTCGACACCAGAGACAGCGGCGTCAGCAACGTGTCCCGTCTCTACTATGCGTATTCGTGGGACGCGGGCGCGACCTGGTCGGCGAACGTCGCGGCCAGTCCATCGTTCGATAGCTTCGTCGGCTGGCCTCAACAGAACAAAATGGGCGACTACTCGACCCTCGTCTCGGACGACACCGGCGCCGACGTCGCGTACTGCGCGACGTTCAACTCCGAGCAAGACGTCTACTACGTCCGCCTCTTCCCCGACTGCAACGGCAACGGCATCTCCGATGTCGCCGACCTCGCCGGCCACACCAGCCAGGACTGCGACTTGAATCTCGTGCCAGACGAATGCCAGACCGCCCCGACCTGCATCGGCGCGGGGAGCGTTCCCGACGGCGGATCCGTTCCGGGGGTCCCGTTGAGGCTGAAAAGGGCAGGAAACGACGGCGTAACGTTGAGTTGGGGAGCATCGTGCGCCGCCGCCGACGGTGACTACGCCGTTTACGAGGGCTCGCTTGGGGACTTCGCCGAGCGCGCGCCACGAGGCTGCTCGACGGGGGGTGCCCTCTCGTTCGACCTCACCCCTGCCGCGGGCGACACCTACTACTTGATCGTCCCGGTTCACGCCGACCGTGAAGGTTCCTACGGCACCGACGGCTCCGGCGCTCAGCGCTCCCAGGGGGCCGGAGCCTGCGCGCAACAGGCGCTCCACGCCTGCGGGGGATGAGCCCGCACGGGGTGCCCTGTATAATCCGCGACCTGGAGGTCGAAGGGTGCAAGTCGTCATCCTCTGCGGCGGCCGCGGTACGCGCATGGGGCGAGAGTCCGAAGTCATGCCCAAGCCGATGGTGTTGGTCGGCGACCGGCCGATCCTGTGGCACATCATGAAGTACTACGCGAAGTTCGGTCACACCGACTTCGTGCTCTGCCTCGGCTACAAGGGCGAGGTGATCCGCGACTACTTCCTCAACTACGAAGTGCGGCACAACGACGTCACCGTTGCGCTCGGCGCGCAGGGGTCGGTGACCGTGCACGGCAAGCACGGGGAGCAGGGGTGGAAGGTCACCCTCGCCGAGACCGGCGCCGACACGTTCACAGGCGCGCGCGTGAAGTGCGTCGAACGTTACATTCAAGACGAGACGTTTCTGCTGACCTACGGCGACGGCCTCGCGGACATCGACCTTGACGCCCTCGTGACGTTCCACCGATCCCACGGGCGGATCGCCAGCGTCACGGCGGTGCACCCGCCGGCGCGCTTTGGTGAGTTGATTGTGGACGGCCCGCGCGTGGGGATGTTCTCTGAAAAGCCGCAGGTCGGCACCGGACTGATCAACGGCGGGTTTTTCGTCTTCGAAAGGAAGGTGTTCGACTACCTCTCGGACGAACCCACCTGCGCTTTGGAGCATCAGCCCATGGCCGACCTCACCCGGGACGGCCAGCTGATGGCCCACGAGCACGACGGCTTCTGGCAGTGCGCCGACACGGTTCGCGAGCTGACGATCCTGCGAGAGCTCTGGGAGTCCCGCAAGGCGCCGTGGCATGGCTAGTGACGCGGCCGCCGGTCTGTCGGTTCTTGGGGGCCGCCGGGTCCTCGTCACCGGCCACACGGGGTTCAAGGGGAGCTGGCTCGCTCAGTGGCTTTGCGACCTCGGCGCCGAGGTGACGGGCCTCGCCCTTGCGCCCGCAACCGATCCGAACCTCTGCGACGTGCTCGGCCTGGCGGGGCGTCTCACCGACTGCCGCGGCGACGTGCGCTCGCCCGAGATCGTTGTGCGCGAGGTCGATCGGGCGAGGCCCGACGTGATCTTCCACCTGGCGGCGCAAGCGATCGTCCGCGCCGCCTACCCCGAACCGGCGGCGACCTTCGCGACGAACGTGATGGGAACCGTGCACCTGCTCGATGCGGTGCGAACCCTGGGACGGCCCTGCGCCGTCGTCGTTGTCACGAGCGACAAGTGTGCTACGAAGACCGTGGCCTGCGCCGGGCCTACCAAGAGGACGACCCTCTCGGCGGGCACGATCCGTACAGCGCGAGCAAAGGGGCGGCCGAGATCGTGGCGGCTTCCTACCGGCGCTCGTTCTTCCCGCCCGAGAGATTCGCGGAGCACGGGGTGTCCGTCGCGACGGTCCGGGCTGGAAACGTGATCGGCGGCGGAGATTTCTCGCCGGACCGCGTCGTCCCGGACATCCTGAGGTCGCTGCTCGCGGGGCAGCCGGCGCGATTGCGCAATCCCGGCGCCGACGGCCTCGCCGGTGCGTGGAACTTTGGCCCCGAATCCGGCGACGCGATCCCCGTTTCCGAGCTGACCGAGCAGATGCTCCGGGCCTGGGGTGACGGATCGTGGATCGACGCGACGGTCGCCTGGTACAAGGCCGCGGAGCGCGGCGCCAACCGCGACGAGGTCACGCGCGAGCAGATCGCGAGCTTCACCGTCCGGGCGAAAGCTTTGGGGCAGCGCTGGGCGGGAGCCGCAAGGTGACGGCGATGACGACGATTGCCGGTTGCAGGGCCTGCGGCGAGGCTGGGCTCGTGACGCTTCTGGAACTGGGCGAGATGCCGCTCGCCAACGCGCTGTTGTCCGCGGAGGATCTCGGGCGCAAGGAGTCGCGTTATCCGCTCACGCTGGCTTTCTGCCCGCGCTGCACCCTGGTCCAGATCAAGGAAACCGTGGACCCGGAGGTCCTGTTCGGGACGTACCTCTACTTTTCGTCGTTTTCCGAAACGATGCTCGAGCACGCGCGCGAGGAAGCTCTCCACCTCGCCACCCGCCGGAAGCTCGGCGGAAGCTCCCTCGTCGTCGAGATCGCGAGCAACGACGGCTATCTCCTCAAGAACTTCGTCGCGATGGGGGTCCCGGTCCTCGGGATCGAGCCGGCGGGAAACATCGCACGAACGGCCGAGGCGAGCGGGGTCCGCACCGAGAACGCTTTTTTCGGACGGGAGCTTGCGTTGCGCCTTCGCGCCGACGGCATGCGCGCGGACGTCATCATCGCAAATAACGTCCTTGCCCACGTGGCCGACCTCAACGGGACCGCGGCCGGCATGGCGACGCTGCTCGCGGATGACGGCCTGGCGGCTGTCGAATTTCCCTACGTGGGGGACATGATCGAGGCGCTCGAATTCGACACGATCTACCACGAGCACCTCTGTTACTTCTCGTTGCACGCGGTGTCCGCGGTCTTCGCGCGCCATGGACTGGTGGTCACGGACGTCGGGCGGTACCCGATCCACGGCGGTTCGCTGAGGATCTACCTCGAGCGCGAGGGGCGTAAGGCCGCCGATGCCGTCAGGCAGCTGCTCGACGAGGAATCCGGCCGCGGGATGGGCGCGGCGCGTTTCTACGAGGACTTCGCGGCGCGGGTCACCGCGCTGCGGAGAGACCTGCTCGGCGAGCTGCGAAAGCGCAAGGCGGCGGGGCAACGTCTCGCGGCGTACGGCGCGTCGGCGAAGGGCTCGACCCTGATGAACGCGTGTGGGATAGGCGCCGAACTTTTAGACTTCGTCGCCGATCGGAGCACGGTGAAGCAGGGGAGATACACTCCCGGGAACCACTTGCCGATCGTGGGACCGGAGGCCTTGATGGAGAAGCGACCGGACGCCGTCTTGCTCCTGACGTGGAACTTCGCCGAAGAGATTTTCCGGCAACAAACGGCCTACCTGAACGCGGGGGGAACGTTCATCGTTCCCATCCCGAGAGTCCGGACCGTCCGCAAGGAGGTGCTCTCGTGATCCAAGGGGTCGAGGTCGTTCCGCTGCGCAGAATCCCCGACGAGCGCGGCACGATTTTCCACATGCTGCGGGCGACCGATCCGCACTTCCAGAAGTTCGGCGAGATCTACTTCTCGACGGTGTACAAGGGGATGAGCGACCCGTGCGCGATCGTCGCGAATGGCTGCACGGAGTCGCACGATCCCGCGCCCTCCACCCGCCTCGATCCTTTCAATATCGACATCCCTTACGACTGGAACGTGCGCGAGCACTGAGGACCCCTTTCATGAGCATCGCGAATGACCCCGAGACGATCCGGAGGATGGCGGCCGACCCGGAATTGCGCCGCCTCGCGCAGGAGCTGATCGCGCGGACGGTCCCGTACCGTTGGTCGCACAACTTCACGTGGCTCGGCCGCCCCGTGATCCAGTTCCCACCGGATCTCATGGCGATCCAACAGCTGATCTACGACATCAAGCCTGACGTCGTGATCGAAACCGGAATCGCGCACGGTGGATCGCTGATCCTGTCGGCTTCGATCCTCGAGTTGATCGGGGGGCCGGCCGAGGTCGTCGGCGTGGACATCGACATTCGGCCGCACAATCGCGCCGCGATTGAAGCGCACCCGCTTTCCAAGAGAATCCGACTCATCGAGGGGTCGTCCATCGCTCCTCAGGTCGTCGAGCAGGTGTTCGCCGCAGCGCGGGGTAAAAAGCGGCCGCTTGTCATCCTCGATTCGATGCACACCCACGATCATGTATTGCGAGAACTCGAGCTGTTCTCGCCGCTCGTCAAGGCCGGCAGCTATCTCGTCGCGATGGACACGATCATCGAGGATCTTCCCGGCGAGCTCTATCCGGACCGCCCATGGGGGCCCGGCAACAGCCCCAAAACGGCCGTGCATGCGTTTCTCGCAAAGAACGACCGGTTCGCGATCGATAGGGATTTCGAGGCGCGCCTTTTGATCACGGCCTCCCCGGACGGATTCCTCGAGTGTCTGCGGGATTGAAGGGCCGGGTCCTCGTCGCAGGGGCCACGGGATTCGTCGGGCGCCACGCGCTTGCGCCGCTTGCGGCGGCCGGCTACGACGTGCACGGCGTCGCATCGAAGCCAAAAGACGGCCTCCCGCCGCCTGCCACATGGCACACGGCGGATCTGCTCGTCCCGGGCGCCGGGGCGCGGCTCGTCGAGGCGGTCCGGCCGACCCACCTGCTGCACCTCGCGTGGACGACGACGCCTCTGGCCTACTGGACCTCCGAAGCCAACCTGCGGTGGGTGAAGGCGAGTGTCGAGCTGCTCGAGGCGTTCGGTCGCGCGGGGGGACGACGCTTCGTCGGCGCGGGGAGTTGCGCCGAGTACGACTGGTCGGTCGGCGAGCTCGACGAGGGGAAGGCGGCCGACCGTCCCGCGACCCTCTACGGCCGCGCGAAGCTCGCACTTAGTCACCTGTCGGCCGTCGCGGCCGAATTGCACGGGTTCACGTCCGCCTGGGGGCGCCTCTTCTTTCTCTACGGACCGCACGAGCATCCCGCGCGTCTCGTTCCGACGGTCGCCCGTGCCCTTCTTGCGGCCCAGCCCGCCATGGTTGGTGACGGGCGCGCCGAGCGCGACTTCATGAGTAGCGAGGATGCCGGGGCAGCCTTCGCGGCCCTCCTCGACGCACCGGCTGTCGGGGTCGTCAACGTGGCCTCGGGGGTCTCGGTTCCCGTTGGCGAGGTCGTGACGCGTGTTGCAAAACTCATCGGGCGCGAGGACCTCGTGCGATGGGGGGCGCGCGAGGCGTCGCCTTTAGAACCGCCAAGGCTGGCGACTACCGCGAGCCGGCTGCGCAACGAGGTCGGCTTCACCCCGGCGTTCGATCTCGAGGCCGGCCTCAGGCGCGCCGTAGATTTCTGGAGGGAGCGGTGACGGGCGATTCGGCGTGCCGCTTGTGCGGCCACGGGGCGAGCCGCGAGTTCCTCGTACGCCGCGGCGTGCCGGTGCACCAGAACCTGATCCTGCCGACCCGCGAGGCGGCGCGCGCGATCCCTCGCGGCGATCTCGAGATGTGCGTGTGCGAGACGTGCGGATTCGTCTTCAATCGCGCCTTCGACCCGTCCCTGCTCAGCTACGGGGAGGCCTACGACAACGATCAGACGTGCTCTCCCGAGTTCCGCGCCTACCTCGACGCGCTCGAGCGCCGCATCCTCGTCGAGCGCGGCGTGCGCGCGAGCGTCGTCGTCGAGGTGGGTTGCGGCAACGGCGCGTTCCTGGAGCGACTCGTCCGGAACCCGGAGATCGGGAACACGGGGCACGGCTTCGATCCGGCCTACCGGGGACCCGACACGGCGGCGGAAGGGCGCCTGCGCTTCCGCCGGGCGATGTACGGTCCGGATTGCCGCGTCGAGGGGGTCGCGGTCGTGATCTGCCGGCACGTCGTCGAACACGTTCCGGAGCCGCTGGCGCTTTTGGAAGACGTCCGTGGCGCCCTCGAGCAGGCGGCCGACCCGAAGTTGTTCTTCGAGACGCCGTGCGTGGATTGGATCTTGCAGCACCGGGTCGTGTGGGATTTCTTCTACGAGCATTGCTCGCTGTTTTCGACGCGCTCGCTCGCCTTCGCGTTCGAGCGCGCCGGTTTCGGCGTCGAGCGGGTCGGCCACGTGTTCGGAGGCCAGTACCTGTGGCTCGAGGCGGGACGGCCGAGGGGCGAGTCGGTGCCACCCCGCGCGGGCGAGACCGCGGCGCTCTCGGCGTCGTTTTCGGCGCACGACGGCGAGGTCACAAACGCGTGGCGGCGCACGATCGGAAGCGAGCGGCGGCGCGGCCCGGTGGCGCTTTGGGGCGCCGGGGCCAAGGGGGTGACCCTCGCCAATCTCGTCGACCCGGACGGAGAGCTCATCGACTGCGTCGTCGATCTCAACCCGCGCAAGCAGGGGAACTTCCTCCCGGGGACCGGCCACCCCATCGTCGCCCCGGAGGCCCTCGGACCGCGCGGCGTCGTCGCCGCGGTCCCGATGAACCCGAACTATCGCGACGAGAACGCCACGATCCTCGCACGTGCGGGCCTCGCGGTGCGCCTCGTGGAAGGCGCGTGAGGGGGCCTGAACCCACGGTGACGGCGGTGATCCCGACGAGGCGCCGCCCGGAGCTCCTCCGTCGCGCGATCGAGAGTGTCCTCGCGCAGACGTGGACGAAGCTGCGCGTGTTCGTCAGCGACAACGCTTCGGGCGACACCACCGAGCAGGCTGTGCGCCAAATCGCAGCCCGCGATCCGCGCGTGATCTACCACGGGCACCCGGTGGACATCGGCGCCTACCCGAACTTCCAGTTCGGCCTCGACGCGGTCGGAACGGAGATGTTCTCGTTCCTCTCCGACGACGATCTCCTGTTCCCCGACTTCTACCGGCGCGCCGTCGACGCGCTTTCGCGCGAGCCCGACGCCGGGTTTTACGCCTCGCAGGTCGTGCTCTACGACGTCGCGCGGGGAACCCACCGCCTCAGGCCGGAAAAGCACTGGCGCGCCGGGCGCCACGAGGCGGGGGAGAGCGCCCGCCTGATGGCCGAACAGCACTTCATCTGGACGGGGTGCGTCTTTCGTAGCTCGGTCCGCGGCGCGCTCGGGGCGATCGCGCCGGTACCGATGGGGGACATCCTGTTCACCGCGAAGGCCGCGGCGGCCTTTCCGTTCGTCGCCGACTTGCGCCCCGGGGCGGTGTTTTCGGAGGCCGACGCGAACTACTCCCAAATGCTACCGGTCGAGACGCTACGCCGATCCTCACAGGTCGCCCGCGACTGGGCCGCCGGGATCGCGGGGTTGTCCGACGCCGATCGCGAGGGGATGGTCGGCATCGTCGACGCGCGCTCACGCGACGTCGCGCATCGGATCTTGCGCGATGCGACCGAGGCGGAGGCTTTCGAACGATTCTTGGAAGTCGCGGATTATCTCGAGGAGCGCGGCGACCTCTCGCCGAGCCGGCGGGCCAAGATCGCGTTCGGCAGGCCGGGAGGATGGCGGTTTCGGGCGCTCTCGACGTGGAGCCGTCTCCAGTCGGGGTACAAGAGACGCCGGCGCAGCGGATGGAAAACGCGCACGGTCGAGGAGATCATTGCCGCGTACTCGTGACCGCGAGGCTTTTTTCTAGCCGTCGCGCCCGGGTAACCAACGACTCCGCACGTAGTGTCCGAACACCGACGCAACGATGCCCAGCTTTCGCAACGGCAGGGTCCGGCTCAAGAGCCCGATCCGCGAGTAATCGCCGAGCTGGCGTGCCGTTGGGCGCGGGATCGTCCGGAACTCGCGGTGCGCGAACTCGGCGAGGCCGTGACGGTCGTAGCCGATGCGAAGCGATAGGGTCTGCAACAGCCGGTTGACCGCGATCTTGCGACGGTAGTCCGACACGGGGTTTTGTTTTTGGCCCTGGTACCAGTTCGTGTCGTGGATGCGGTAGCGAACGAGCGGACGATCGAGCCGCCACTTCCGCGCCCCGGCGACCGAAGCGCCGAAAACGAGGCAGTCGTCGGCGCGCGTGCGCCAATCCTCGGCGAAATCGAGCGGAAAAATCGTCTCCAGCACGTGGCGCCGCATTGAGAGACACGAGGTGGGTGCGCCGATCCAGCGCCGCGCATAAAGCGCCGCCAGGATCGAATAGCCCAGATCGCGATCGCCGTAGCCGTCCAGTTCCAGCCGATCGACGGCTCCGAACTTGCGGTGCGCCACCATGACGAAGTCGCATTCCGGATGCGAGGCGTAATGCGCCAAGACCTGTGACACGTACTCGGGTTCGTAAATGTCGTCGGCATCGAGGAAGAACACGACGTCGCCGGTCGCCCGCGCGAACCCCTCGGCAAAACAGGAGAGTTGGCCGCCGTTGGGCTTGCAAACAAGCTGGATTCGGTCGTGCGAGGCGTAGTGCTTCGTCACCACGTCCGTCGATCCGTCCGTCGAGCCGTCGTCCACGAGCAGGATCTCGTCGAACGGGTGGACCTGGGAAAGCGCGCTCTCGCAGGCATCGACCACGAACTTGGCGTAATTGAAATGGCTGACGATGCAGGTCGCGCGCACGTTCATTCCCCAAGGGACCGCCGCCGATCCGCGCGCACTTTACATCGGTTTCGCGCCGAATTCAGAGCGGACGCCAGGTCGATTACCAACCTGTAACGCAATGCCATGAAGGGTGGTTGCGACCCCTCATCCCGGACCCTATGTTCCGACGCGAGGTGCTGTCATGTTCAAAGACAAGTCGCGAGGCTTCAGTCTCGCCGAATTGCTCGTGGTGCTGGCGCTCATCGGCATCATCACCGCGATGGGGATCCCCTTGGTGAGCGAGCAACTCCGCATCGCCGAGGCGCGAACTGCGGCCGACGAACTTGGAGTCCACTTAAGAGCCGCGCGGATGATCGCGGTGTCTCACCACAAGGACATCGTGGTCACGGTCAGCGCCGATCCAGTCAATACGCTCTCGTACGAGGGCACCAACGGCGAAACGCGGGAGATCAAAATGCCGGGTCGCGTGAAGATCAAGGCGGGCTCCACGGCGACGATCACTTTTCACAGCGACGGCTCATCGGGAGCGTCGAGCACCGTTACGGCCGAGTCGGTGGTGTCCAACGCAACCGAGCGCTGGACACTGACCGTCAGCACCGTGGGTCTCGTTTCCGTCGCCCATGTGCGGATCTAGGCGGGGGGAGAGCGATGAGACGGCGTGACGAGGGGGGATTCAGCTTGGTCGAGGTCGTGATCGCGCTCGGGCTTCTGGCCGGCGTGTTGATCGCCATTGCCGGTCTGTTCGTCCTCGGCGGCCGCAGCGTCAAGAGTGGCCGGACGTCGAGCGAAGCCCTGGCGGCGGGAAAAGAGATCGTCGAAGAGATGGGCGGTTGGGGGTTCTCCCAGCTCTGGGGGAACTTCGGTCTCGCCGGTACGGCGAAAACCTACACGGTGGATACTAAAACCTGCGCGACCGCCGACTGCACCGCGTGGCAAAGCGCGCTCGTCGCGAAGCTCGGCCCGTCGGTTCACGCGACGATCAAGCTCGACTCCGTCGCTCAGGGCTCCTTGACGCCACCCGATTTCGTGGACGGCGGCGGCGCGGTGACGGCAAAAAACGTCCGCGTTACCGTCAACGTTTTGTGGACTCAAGTCCCGGGCCGGAACCGGCAGGTGTCCGTCGTAACTACGCGCAACTGACGAAACGATCGCTGCCGCGCGGCGGGGGCGCTAGGCGGAACGAGGTAGGACGATGCAAATCCGAAAAACTGGCGACCGCGGCATGTCGTTGATCGAGGTCATGGTCGCAACGGCGATCCTCGTCGTGGCGATTTTGATCGCGCTGGCCGTCTATGACGCCGCGCGAAACGCCTTCAAGAAGGGTGAGAACGCGACGGTGCAGCAGGAGGCCGTGCGTATCGGCTACGATCGCCTGATCGCCGACCTGCGGATGCTGGGCCTCAACGCGAACCCTGATGGTTCGAACACACGCCCCGATGAACAGCTCGAGGTCGCCCTCGACCACGCGATCATCTTTCGCGGCGATTTCGACGCCGAGGATGCGGCGAAGAAGAGCGACCACGAAGACGATCTGGCCGGCGGGGCGTTCAGCGTCATCTCGACCGGCAACGACGAAGTCGTGGGCTACGTCCTGTCGAGGCCGGACGGAACCGGCCCCGATTCGATCACGTTCCAGGCGGATGTGGACGACGAGCCACGCAACGGAGCGGTGACCACCGTCACCGTCAACAACGTGGTTTTGAATCCGACGCGCCCGCCCTACACGCTCTACAAGATCTCGCTCAACAACAACGTTGCGACCTGTTGCTCCGGCAATTTCATCGTGCGGACGCCGGTCGTCGAGAACGTGCGGAACCTGTCGTTCCAGTACTTCGACGCGACCAGCACCACGCCGATTGCCGCTCCCGGCTCGACCGAGACGGCTGCGGTAAAAACCGTTCGTGCCGGCGTCACGCGCTTCAACGTCTCGCTGATCGGCATGACCAAAGATCCGGACATGAACTACACCGACCAGGCCGACCCCGCGGCACGCAAGTATCGCAAATTCGAGCTGCGCGGCGACGTCGTGCCACGGAACATGCGCATGAAGGGGGCGCAGGATCTGAATTCCGACTCGGTGCCGCCGGGCAAGCCCGCGACCCCGACATTGATCGCCGGGCACTGCGGCGCCCTCATCGTCAGTTGGGCTCCGAACCCGTCGGGTGACGGCGTCACCCAGTATCGCGTCAACTACGGACCGTCGTCGGGCGTGGTGAGCGGAACGAGGAGCACGGTCGGTTCGCCCCTGTATCTGGATGGGCTCACGACGACGGCCACGACGTATGTGTCCATCCAGGCGCAGGATGCCGCCGGTAACCTCAGTATGAAAAGCAACGAAGCGAGCACGGTCGTCACCAACACCAACACACCGAGCCCGCCGACAGGCCCGAGCGCCACGACCAACCAGGTCAATACCGTCACCCTCAACTGGAGCCCCGTAACCACGAACTCCGCGAGCGTGCCCGCCGCCGATCCAATCGCGCCTGCAATCCGCGAGCTCGCCGGGTACCGCGTTTATCGCGGCGACACGTCAGGGGTCCTGGCGAGCGGGCTGGCCCATGCCGATGAGAGCGTGGTGCGGGGGCCGAGTGCGCCGCCTTTCGCCGACACGAAAGGCCTGGTCAACTGCCATACGTACTACTACAAGGTGACCGCGGTGGACACCTGCGGCACCGAGAGCGCACCGACATCCGCAACGAGCGGACAGGCGACGTCCAGCGTCGCGCCCCGTGCGCCGGCCAACGTGCAAGCGTTCAAGATGGGAATCGGGTACGCACTCATCACGTGGAGCGCGGTCGTGCGCGACGTCAATGACACCGATATCTCGATCAACGCCTACGACGTCTACCGGTCGGACGTCATGCAAAAGACCGACCCGCCGAGCTCGGCAGTCTTCCCGTCATCGCCGATCGGCACGGCCTCGCCGCTGCCGAAATACGACGACTATGCGATGCCGGCGATGACTTCGCTTCAGACCGTTTACTACAGGGTCGTTGCAAAAGACGAGTGCGTGAACTACTCCGCGCCGTCGGACGTCGCGGAGCCCTTGTGTCCCTTCTCGGGAACGGTCGTGATCAATCCGCCGTCAGACGGCGGCGTGGTCGCCGGCCCCGTGACCACAACCGTCACGGTCGTTGGGGGAACGGGCTCGTACACCGGGGTGACGATCACCTACACCCACGTGTCGGCCGGCGTCACCCGCACGTTCACGTCGAGCACTGCCGGAACGACCTGGTCCGACAACGCCTGGCTCGCCATGCCCGCCGGCCCGTACACGATCACCGCGACGGTCAAGGACGCGGGCGGGTGCTCCTCGACCACGGCGATCAACGTGAACGCCGGAAGCGTCGTCGGCTGCTGCTTGAGCATCTACCCGATGACGACGACGCAAGTGACCTGCCGCAGCGCCAAGCCGAAAGACGATTGCACGCAAGTGTCGTACAGCATCGGCAACGACCGCTGCTTGACCAAGGTCGCCTTGACCGGCATGAGTGTGGCCTGGACCGATGTCGCCGGGCTCAATCCGCGGTGGCAAACGGCGATGTTCAACGGGACTACGATTGCGTCCGTCGGAAGCTGGGCCACCACCTACACCGGTTCGCCGGAGATCGGAACGGCGAAGAAGTCCGATTTCAGCTCGCCGGCACCCCAGGTGCCGTATGCGACGCCGATGAATGCTACGAACACGACCACCGTGACCTACACGTTTGACCAGGCAACGGTTTCCGGGACCGGCTCGAACAGAAAAGTCGACGTGTTCAGCACGAACCGGTTCGACTTCATCCTGCTCGATGCCGCCGGTAACCCCTCGTCCTTGACGACGAGTTGCGAGCTGCCGTCGCTGACGGTCAAGTGATGTCGCGCCCTAGAGGAGCACGCGCCATGAGCAAAAAACGCCCCAAGGACGCGAAGGCGGAGAGGGGCTCGGCGATGGTCATCTCCGTCCTCGTGACGGCCCTCATGAGCCTCCTCGGCATTTCGTACCTCCTGATGGCCGACACGGAAAACAGAATCGCGGAAAACGAGAAACTCTCCGCGCAAGCCCTCTACTTCGGCGAGGGGTCCGTCCGCGAGGTCAAGCGGTGGTTCGACCGGCCGCCGTATGGGACGATGGCGACGAGAAACCTCGTCAAGCCGCTGACGTCCGTCATGGTTCGGACGCAGCGTCAGATCGACACGGACGGCGATGGCCCGACGGCTGCGGTCGCCGCCGACGGAACTTTGGCCAATCCCTACTACAAGGTCGGCATCGATCGCGACGCCGACGGAAACGAAGACATCTTCGAAAAGCCGTATCGACCCGCCCTGGCCGACATGTTGGTCGGGACGGAGGCCGGGCCCGACATCCGGATCGACCGTGCGGCGAACGCGGCGACGGCGACGTTCCTCGACGGGCTGGGCGACAAGATCGCCCCCAATTTCCCCGCGTCGACCGCCGGTGTTCGGGCCCGGGTGAAGACGATCGACATCTACGCGCCCCCATACCTCGACATTGCGGGAACCTGGACGCGCTTCGGCATGGCGACGGTCAAGGCGACCGTCGAAATCGTCCGAACCTCGGGAAGCTCGACGCAGATCATCGCGACGCGCGTGGTCAAGGCCGTGCTGAACGAGACGCCCTTCCCCGGGCCGTTCGGGCCGCTGCACTCGTGCGAGGAAATGGCGTTCAACGGCGAGTTCAAGCCGCATTGGGGGACGTCCAGCACCATCACCGATCTCGACATCGGTGTCGGCGCCGACAACAAGATCCCGCTCAGCCTGCCGCGCGACATCCCGCCATCGGCGAAGATCGACCGTTTGCACGGCTGGAACGACACCGCTATGTGGGACGGGATGTACAAGGGCGCGGGTGGGACGATGGTGGGCAAGGCCATCGACGACCCTTGGTACCGGTTCATCATTGATGGAACGTGCAATCAGTGGACGCCGATCACCTCGCAGCAGCCGTATCCGCCCGTAACGACCGATCAGGACAAGTCGAACAAGATCCAGAAATTTGGTGGCGTCGGCTGCCCCGAGTTCGACTACGACACCTGGAAGCAGATCGCACAGTCGGGGGGGAGTGACGTCCACTATTACGCCTGGGACAACGGTACCGCCTTCCGCGAGAACGGCGTCGGTCCGGCGACGGACTTCAAGACGCTCACCGACGGCAAGCAAGGACTGTTCTTTTTTGACACCAAGGACGGCCTGGCCCCGCACGACCCGGACGCCAACGGCGTCGCGGTCAACCTGACGCCGGAGATGATGATCTCGGCCAACTACGGTGTTCAAGGGTTCGTGTACGCGAACACCGTCAACTGGACGAGTCAGGGGAAGCCCGGCCGGGCCATCACCATGCACTGGCCCGCAGAACCGTTCCGCGACGCGAACGAAAACGGCCGCTACGACGCCGGCGAGGATTTCGTCAACTTGAATTACTCGACGATCTCGACGACCGATCCGTTCGCGAAGCCCGTGGTCAGCAGGGCCGACGCGGGCGGCGACGCCTACGGCGGGTCCGTCATGTGGAACTCCCGCGGCCCGAACATCACCGGGCAAGAGGCGATCGTCTGGGGAATCCTCTTCAACAGCGGGAACTTCGACTGCCAGGGCACGCCTGAGTACTTCGGCAGCGTCGTGACGAAGTCCGGGATGAACGGCAAGATGGCGGGAACACCGGACATATTCTGGGACTCCGATCTCAAAGACAACTGGCCGCCGCCGGGATGGGACCTCCCCCGCGTCATCATCACGCAATGGATCACCGATCTCTGATCGTGACAACAGCCGGGCTTCGCGTTAACGTGCGGGGTGGAAGTCTCACGGAGGAACGACCGATGAGCCGACGCCCCGCAACGTGTTTCTCGAGCCTGCTCACCGCGAGCCTTGCGGCCATCGTGCTGACGGGATGTGGCGGTTCCGGGCACGACGCACCGACAACGCCGCCGGTGGCCGTCGAAACGCCGGCCGAGGAACCGCAGCCGAACCCGCCCGAGACGGTCGCTCCTGCCGCCGCCGTCGAGGCGCCTCCCGTCGCGCCGGCCGACACGGCTCCGGCTGTTGAGCCCCCCTCGACGTCTGAGACGTCGATCCCCGGAACTCAACCGCCGTCGCCGACGGCGGATCCCGCTGCGAACCCGCAGCAGCAACAACCGGACGCGCTCCAGTGGATGCGTGACAGCGAGGCCCGAAAGGCGGACTACCAGCGGCGCCTCGCCGAAGCGCAAGTGAACGTCGAGAACGCAAAACTGTCGGTGAGCACGTGGGAACGCAACGTGCTCGCCTTCAAGAATCCGTTTCTTGCTCGTCCAAAGCTCTCGCCGGAAGAGAGTCAGGCGGTTGCGGGGATGGACGGCAAGGCGCGCGTGGATTGGGCCGACAGGCAACTTGCGGAGACGATCGCCGTGCGCGACGCGGCGCAAAAGACGCTCGATGAACTGAAGGCGAACCCGCCCCCGAGCTGAGCCTCAGACCCTAGAGATTTGCGGGAGATGGTCGAAGTACCGGTCGCGCGAGTGCAAGACCAGGTCGTGCTGAAGCACCAGTGCCGCAATCCACACGTCGTGCGTCGGAATCGGCGTGCCTTGACGCCGGAGCTGCCGGTAGACGGCGGCATAATGCTGCAAAGTGCGGTCGTCGGCGTAAAGGACACGAACGCCCTCCTTCGAGAGAAACCGGCGAAGGATCTTCTCGTTCTCGGATGAGCGCCGGCCGAGCGCGACCTTCATTTCCAAAGCCGGGAGTCGATGCGATCGTGCGACGCCAAAGCCGCCTCAGCTTCGGCGTCTTTTCTCCAGGTTCCGGCGATGTCACCGAGATCTCTTCGGACGGTCGGTTGGCTCCCCACCCCGAGCCCATCGGCCAAAGCGCCGAGCGCGACCTCGTTGAGACTCTTGCCTTCGGCTCGGGCTCGCTCGCGGAGAACCGTGTCGAGCCGTTCCGGGATGCCGCGAATGGTGTATTGCATGCATCAAGTACAGGCAACGCCTGCAGTCACAGCAAGGGTCGAGCGCGGTGCGACGGATCTACCGTTTCTTCTTGTCGAGGAACTTCCGTAGGACGTCCGAGCCCTTCTTTTTGAGTGACTCCTCGGCGGCGCGCTTCAACATCTTGGGATCGAGGCCGATCGACGGCTTCTGGAGGGTGCCGCCGACCTTGAGGTCGAGGGCGAGCTGTCCCTTGCCGTTATCCAAGGTCTTCAGCTTCGCGGTCTTGGCCACCATGTCCGCGCTCACCGCTTCGGAGAGCACGACCCCGACGTCCATGCCGATCGACTGATCGAGGCCGATCGAGCCCTTCCCGTTGATGTCGAGGTCGGCCGAATCGAGGCGCAAGTCGGACGTCGCGGCTCGCCCATCGCGGATCGCGAACGTGCCGGTCAACGAGTCGAACGGGGTTTCGTCCTTCCCGACCCCGCGCCCGCCGGCGGCTTCGAGCACTTGGGCGAGCTGTTTGAGGAACCCGAACGAGGTGAGCTTCCCGTCCCGGAGCGCCAGGATCGCGCCGCCGGTCAGGTTCTTTCGCAGCTCCAAGGTATCGAGGCCGCGTCCTTTCACGTCGAGAGACGTTTCGAGGGTGCCGTGGATCAACCCGGCCAGGTCCTTCGAAAAATCGCTGCACAGCGCGTTGAAGTCGACGCCTTGTACCTTGGCCGCCATCGCGAAGGGTGGCCCGGTCTCGATCAACCCCGCGGTCACGTCGCCGGCAAGCGTGCCTCCGTAAAGTTTGGCCGATACGTCGTGAAGCTGCGCTTCGCCGTTTGAGACGTCGAGGCGCGCGTGCGCTCCGGTCAGTTTCAGGTTCATCACCTTGGCCTCGGTGACCGACAGGCTCCCGCGCACCGTGACCTCGCGAAGCATCGACGGGGCCGCTCCGTCGGCCGGTGAGGCGGCGGGTGCGGGCGTCGCGCCCGAAGCTGGGAGGAACGTAAGGATCTCGTCGACGTCGAGGACCGCCACCACGAGTTCGACGTCGAGCACCGGCCGCGCGAAGCGGCTGACCGTGCAGGCCCCCCCCACACGGCTCCCGCCGAGCGAAGCGGCAAGACCTGTCAGCTTGGCGCGATCGCCGTCGAGGGCCAGGTTCGCGGCGATGCCTCGGATCGGCTCTTTCAACGAGGGGTCGGAATACTCGAGGCCCGAAACGGTGGCTGTCCCCTTGATCGCCATCTTCAGGGGATCGTCGATCGGGCCGGCTGCTGTCGCATCGAGGGCGATGTCGCCCTTCAGAGCGAGGCCGGGTGGAAGCAGGGGGCCGAAGAGGGACAGAATCGGAGCGACGTCTCTCAGCGCGACTTTCGACGCAACGGCGCGGAGGTCGGCTTGGGGTTTCCCTTGAAGGTCGGTCAGCGCCCCGCTCAACGTCACGGCGGCGTTGCCGAGGCGGATCTCGGCCTTGCGGAGGCGCGTTTCTTGCGGCGTGAAGGTACCGTCGATCTCGACCGATCCGTCGAGAGGCGTCGTCTTTTTGGAGGCTGGGCCGAACGCTACGAGCTCCAAGGCCTTGAGAGCGACGGTGCCCTGCACGTCCAGGTTCTGCGGCGCAGACCCCGAGAGCTTGGCGTCGAGATCGAGCGATCCGCCGGCCAGCCGCAATCCGGTGTAGGTCGCAAGGTACGGGGCGGCGGCGCCTCCGATGAAATTCGTGATCGTCACGCGAGCGTCGATCGGCCAACCGCTTCCTTCAACTTTCGGGGGCGGGCCGAAGCGCCCCACGAGCGTGGCAACGCCTGAACCCGTCAGGCCGAGCTTCAGGTCGATCCCGATGGGTGAGGTCGTTTGAAGGTCCGAAAGGGCCAGCTCGATCTGGCGCCCTTCGATGCGATGCGTCGTCCCGGGAACGATCGCCGCGTCGGTGATGTCCACGCTTCCGTCGATCAAACGGAACCGTTCGATGATCACCGTGAAGCCGCCGCTTTCCGGAGTCGTCCCCTTAGCTGGCGCCTCGCCCGAGCCGGCCTGCTCGATCAGGCTGACGAGGTTCCATCGCCCCTTGGCGTCGCGGCTGAGGTGGGCGACGGGCTTTTCGATGTCGAACGAGATCACGTCGAGACGCGACGAAAACAGCGGCAGAAGCCGGACGCGAGCGTCGATACGGCCGGCCTTGAGGAACGGCTCCGTGCCGAAGGCGGGATCCTCGCCGAGCGTGAATCCGTCCGCGGTGATCCCCGGGACGGGAAAAACGTGAAGGTGCATCGTGCCGATCGTGACCGTGCGCCCCGTGACGTCGGTCAGAAGCTGTTCGAGGCGAGGGCGGTACTCTTCCGGGTTCAAGACCCTCGGCAGGACGACGGCCGCCACGATGGCGACAACGACCAAAACGACGGCGACGATGATGAGGGCACGTTTCATCGGTCTTCTCCTTCGATCCACGCCGGCATCAGCGTTTTGGATTTCGTCTGGTGATGGCATCTGAGGACATCGGTCGATCCTTCACGGTTTGGCCTCGGGCGCCTCGTCCGGCTGGTGGGACTTCGAATCCCGAGGCTCGAATTCGCGGGCTAAGAGCACGCGCAGCGCGACGACCTCGAGCAAGAGTTCGCCGTGTTCCCGCCGGGCGGCCGCCGGGTCGGGCTGGGCGTCGAACTTGGCCAGCATGAGCCGGTAGATGCCGTCGAGCGACAAAAGCTCCTGGGTGTCGACGTAGGCGGTGAGGCCCGATCGCACCCGATCCCGAAGGACAGTCGTTTGCGCGATGAGCGCCGACGCCTCGTCGTGGGGCACCTCGCCCGCTTCGAGACGGCGCAAGAGAAGGCAGCGGTAGTCGCGGCAGACGGCGGGCCGGCCCTCGTAGATCGAGCAACGCCCCCCTCCGAAGGCCGGACAGGGCTGCTGGAAGCAGGCCGCGTCGTCCTTGATCGTGAAGGCCAGGCCGGCGGTTTCCAGAAGGTCGCGCTGGTCGCCCTCGCCGACCTCGACCGTCCTGTACATCGTTCCGTCGCAACACATGCCGCAGCCGACGCAGATGCTCGTCACGAGGCCTCCCAAACCAGAGTATCGCCCGACGCGCGGCGGAAAAGGAACCGAGTTTCGCGTCCCTGTTAGACTCCGCGGCTGTGAGTGTACCCATCGAAGCGGAGGTCGCAATCGTCGGCGCCGGCCCGGCGGGAACCGCCGCCGCGGCTCACTTGGGCCGGCTGGGCGTGCGCGACGTCGTCCTCCTCGACACGCATCCGTTCCCCCGCGACAAGACCTGCGGCAGCGGCGTCTCGCCGAAGGGGATCGAGGTCCTGCGCGAGCTCGGGGTTTGGGATGCCGTCCGGCAAGACGCCTATCCGATCACCGGGCTTCGCCTCGTCACGCCGAAGGGGCACGAGACGTACCTCAGCGGCGGTTCCGGCTTCGATGCGATCGTGTGCCTGCGCCGCACGCTCGATCAACTGATCTTGCGGAAGGCGCAAGACGCCGGCGTGCGGTTCGTGCCGCACTTCACCGCGAACCGGCTGCTGACGGAGCGGGGGAGGGTGACCGGCGTCGCGGCGCGCGACGGCCGCGAGGTGCGGGCCCGCGCCACCGTGATCGCCGGCGGAACGCACTGCCGGCTGGTTCCTGAAAGAAGGCCTCGCAAGCTGATCCAGGCGATCATGGGGTGGTGGGAGGGGGTGCCCTTCCGCGAGCACCACGTCGAGATGGTCTTCGATCCGATGGTGCTGCCGCTCTACGGGTGGCTCTTCCCCGAAGGCGGCGGCCGGGTGAACATCGGCATCGCCTACGAGGACAAGAACGGCACCAGAAACGCCCGGGAGATGTTCCGGCGGTTCCTGGACCGGCATTACGCGCAGCGTCTCGCGTCCGCCACGCCGATCGGCGCGTGGAAGGGGCATCCGGTCGCGTACTCGTACCGCATCGAAGGCCTGACCTCCCCCGGGCGAATCGTCGTCGGCGAGTCCGGCCTCCTCACGCATCCCGCGACGGCGGAGGGGATCTACCAGGGGATGCGCAGCGGGATGATGGCGGCGGAGACTCTCCGGGACGTGCTGGTTTCGGGTGGGGACGAAGCGGTCGCGTTCTCCGCGTACGAACGCCGTTGCCGCAAGACGTTTCGCGCCTCGTTTCTCGGCGGCGGGATGTTCCGGCTGCTGCTCAAGACCCCGGCCCTGGACCTTCTGGCCAAGGTGGGCGAGCAGCCGCTCGTCCGCCGCACGGCAGCGCGGATCCTCGCGTCCCTCTAGCCGATTGGGAAAGCGGTGCCCCCTACGACGTCGCCTACCTCCCGAGCTCCTCGAGGATCCGCGTGGCGCCGTCCACCTCGGTGAGCAACCAGAGCATGTAACGGGAATCGACGTGGATCGAGCGCGTGCGCACGGGGTCGTAGAGGATGTCCGCGACCACGGTGTCGTACGTGCCGTCGAAGAGGAGGCCGCACAGCTCGCCGCTTGCGTTCAACGTGGCGGACCCCGAGCTCCCGCCGGTGGTATCCACCGTGGACAGGAAGTCTACGGGAACGTCGAGCAGCGCGGGGTCGAGGTAGGGGGTCTCGTGTCCGGCGCGCAGCGCCGCGATCGCGTCGAGTTCGCGCTGGGGCGCGTCGAACTCCCCTTGGCCCGTCTGTTTTTCGAGGATCCCGGCGAGTGTCGTCTGCGGCTTGTAGAACAATCCGTCGATGGAGTCGACCCCGAGCACGCGGCCGTAGGTGACGCGGAGCGTCCCGTTGGCATCGGGCGCGACGAGGCCCCCGGATTGTTCGAGGAGCGCCTTCATGTAGCGTGGGACGAGGCGGTAGCGCGTGCCTTGTCGCGTCTTGCTGGTTTCGCGCAGCTGGTCCCTGAAAGGAAGTAGTGCGGTCGCGAGGTTCAGGAACGGATCGTCGACCGCGGCAAGCTCCTTCGACGACTTGCCGAGCAGTGCCAGGCGGTAGTCCTTGTCGAAGAGTTTCGTTCCGGCGTACAGCCGGTCGAGGTAGGCGTCGATCGCCTTCGCTGCCGCTTCCGGGCTCATGTCTCCTGAAAGGCCGGCGGCCCGATCGATAGGCTCGATGCGCTCGGTCGCGCCAAGGCGGGCCGCCTCGAGGAGTGAATAGCGAAGCAGCGCCCGATCGACTTTGCGGTCGAGGGTCCGCTGCATGCGCTCCAAACTCTCGCCGGTGCGAGCCCAGTTTCGCTCCTGGTATTCAGGCTCTCGGTCGATGTCTTTTTTCGGCCGGTTGACGGCGGCATCGACGATCGTGGTGGCCGCGCCGAGGACCGAGCCCCCGCCTCGACCACCCCGAAGCCCTCCGAAGATCGCGTCGCGCTCGCGCGTTGTGGCGGCCTGGGCGTCCAATGCCGCCAGTGCGGGAAGCACGTCGCCGTAGAGCGTGCTGCGTTCCGGGTTCGCGGCGATCCAGACGTTGAGCTCGCGCTGCTGCTCCAGCTTGTCTTCGAGGACGCCGCCTTTGATCAGCCCAGAAAGCACGCCGCGATTTTTCGTGAGCCCGTTGTTGAGGCCTCGAATCCGCGTTTCCACCTTGAGGGCGACCTCGGGGGTGGATTGCGCCAGCTCGTCCAGGATCTGCAGCTGCTCGACGGAGCGCCGGATCGAGCGCGGCAGCTGCCACGTGGTCATGTCCTCGATCTGCGCGTAGGTCTGGAGGCGCTCGGTGACCCCGGGGTACCCGACGACGAAAACGAGGTCGCCGGGGCCGGCGCCCTTCGGCGAGACCTTGAGCCAGTGCTTCGGCCGGTACGGCACGTTGTTCTTGGAGTAGGGCGCCGCCTTGCCGTTGGGGCCGACGTAGGCGCGATAGAACGAAAAATCGCCCGTATGCCGGGGCCAGCGCCAGTTATCGGTCTCGCCGCCGAAATTGCCGATCCCCTCTGCGGGAGCGTAGACGAGGCGCACGTCCTCGATTTGGAGCTGCTTGATCTCGAACCATTTCAGGCCGCCGAAAAACGAGGCGATCCGGCAACGCGAGCCGTCTTTCTCGCACGCCGCGGTGCGCTGTTTCGTCCAAAGATCGACGACATCGAAGCGCTTCCGGTCGGTCAGGTTCGGGGTCAATCTACGCATCAGGTCGTCGGTCACTTCGAGGACCTGTGTGGTGACGGAAACCCGCGCGCCCGGCGCGTTCGGCAACTCGTCCTCGGCGGTTCGCGCGACCACGCCGGAGACGAGGAGGTTGCGCTCGGGTGTGGAGTTGTACTGCAGCGCGCCTTGGACGCAGTGATGGTTGGTGACGATCAACCCCTCTGCGGAGACGAACGAGGCGCTGCATCCGCCCAACGAGACGATCGCCCCCATGGGTTGTCCTGTCAGCTCGGCGAAGGCCTGCGGGTCGCCCTCGAACCCCAAAGCGCTCAACCGCTCGGCCAGCGCCGGGATCTGCTGCGGCATCCACATGCCTTCGTCGGCCGAGGCAACGCCGGCGAGCCCGGCGACAAGAAGGAGGGAAACGGCGTGAGGGGTCGATCGCATGGAGACCTCCGGTCCGCGAAAGGCGTGGCGGAGCAGCATACAATGGAGACGTCGCATCGTAAGGAGCGCAACGTGACCGAAGAAGACGACAATTTCGCGAGCATGTTCGAGGCTTCGATCCAGGCGAAGCGGTTCGACGAGGGGCAAACGATCGAAGGCACGATCGTCGCGATCGGCGCGGAGTTTGCGTTCATCGACGTCGGGGGCAAGGGCGAAGCGACGATCGAGATCGAAGAGTTGCTCGACGGAGAAGGCCAGCTCGAAGCTCAGGTCGGAGACCGCATCGAGGCCATGGTCGTGTCGACCGCGGGGGGACTCAAACTCTCCCGCAAGTTGGCTCGCGGCGCCGCGACGGCGCGGCAGCTCGAAGACGCTTTCCACGCCGGGCTTCCCGTCGAAGGAAAAGTGGAACGGGCGGTCAAGGGAGGATACGAGGTCCGCATCGCCGGGCAGCGCGCCTTCTGCCCGAACTCGCAGATCGACACGTTGCGAAACACCGATCCGTCCGAGCACGAAGGGCGGGTCTACACGTTCCGCATCCTCGAATTCAAAGAGGGCGGCAAGAACCTGGTGATCTCCCGGCGCGCGCTCCTCGAGGAAGAGCAACGAGAGGAGGCCGAGTTGCTCCGGCGCTCCATCGTTGCCGGCGCGGTGTTGAACGGCCGCGTCGCTTCGGTGCGCGACTACGGCGCCTTCGTCGATCTCGGCGCGGGCGTGCAGGGCCTGCTCCACGTCTCGGAGATGGGCTGGTCCCGCGTCTCGAGCCCGTCCGAGATCGTGACGCCGGGAGACGAAGTCACGGTGAAGGTCCTGCGCGTCGACGACGACGGGAAGAAGATCGCGCTCGGGTTGAAGCAGCTTCAGGCCGATCCGTGGTCGAAGGTCGAAGCGACGTACGCGCCGGGCCAAGTGTGCACGGGCCGCGTCACGCGCCTCGCGGATTTCGGCGCTTTCGTCGAGCTCCAGCCGGGGGTCGAGGCGTTGGCCCATCTGTCGACGTTCCCTCCGACCGGCTCGCCGGAAGGGTGGAGGGCGTCGGTGCGCGCGGGCATGACGGCATCGTTCCAGATTCTGAGCATCGAGCTCGAGAAGAAACGCATCGGCGTGGCTCTCGTCGCGGACGGCATGACGGCTTCCGCGCAGCCCGCGGGAAATGAAATCGTCCCGGGCGCGCGCCTCACGGGGAAGGTCGAGCGCCACGAGAAGTTCGGTGTTTTCGTGTTCCTCGCCCCGGGACGCACGGGGCTCATCCCGATGAAAGAAACCGGGGTCGCGCGCGAGGCGGACATCGCCCGGACGTTTCCGGTCGGGTCCGAGGTCGAAGTGCTCGTGCTCGAGGTCGATCCGTCGAGCCGGCGCATCCGTCTCAGCCGCAAAGAGGTCCTGGAGGCCAAGGAGAAAGACGAAGTCCGCGAGTACACCGAGCGGACGCCCGAAACGCCCACCGAGAGTTTCGGCTCGCTGGCCGACAAGCTTCGGGGCGCGATGAAGCCCAAGGAGCGGTGAGGCGGATCCCGTTCTACAGGGCGAACTGTTCGAGAGCGACAGCCCGGGTCGGAAACGCCGCCAGGATCTCTCGATCCGAGGTCAAAAGCTGCACCCTGAGGTCTGAAGCGAGCGCCACGAACTCGCAGTCGTAAGCCGTGCAGCCCGATTCTTTTGCCAACTCCAATACCGTCTGCGTTTCGACGGTGAACTCCCTGCCCGCCATCAGGAGCTCCGCTTCGCGCGCGGCCTCGAGCGCCTCCGCGAGCGCGAGGTTCTGCCGCCGCAGCAGCATCGAAAGGACACTCCGGAATTCGCTACGCCACAAGATCGGCGCCGCCCATTCGGGATCCTTGCCGAAAGCACGCCTGGCCGAGGCCGTTTGCTCGCCGCCGAGCAGGAGATGCACGACCGCGTTCGTGTCGACGACGATCACGCGCGCCCGGCGCGCTTGGCTTGTCGAATCGCAACATCGTCCATGGGCGCAAGGGCGAGCCGCGCGCGCAGCGCGTCCGCTCGCGCGAGAAGCGACTCCGGATCGAGCCGGCGTCCCTCGAGGGAGCGCTCGAGGCGCTCGATGACCTCGCCGATTGAGGCTTCGCCGATTCGTCTCGGCAACCCGGCGCAAGCGGGTCAGGAGATCGTCGGGGATTCCCTTGAGCGTCAGGCTCGCCATGGCGTTTGACCTCGCGTTTGGTTGCATAACGGAACCGTTATGGAATCTACGCAACATGGACACCTCCGGCAAGGGGGGACCGGACGAATATCGGGGCGAATCGCGCGGCCTGATCGCCTCAAATGCGGTTCGGGAGGTTTCCGATCGGGAACCAGCCCTCCCCCTCTACTCGCCGATCACCTTGACGAGCACGCGCTTCGGCCGCTTTCCGTCGAACTCGCCGTAGAAGATCCGTTCCCAGGGCCCGAAGTCGAGCTTTCCGCTGGTGATCGCCACGACGACCTCGCGCCCCATGATCTGCCGCTTGTGGTGGGCGTCCCCGTTGTCCTCACCGTTGCGATTGTGCCGGTACCGCTGCGGGTCGTGCGGGGCGAGCGTCTCCAACCACACTTTGTAGTCGGCCTTCAGCCCCGACTCATCGTCGTTGATGAACACGCTCGCCGTGATGTGCATCGCGTTGACGAGGCACAACCCCTCGCGGACGCCGCTCTCCGCGACGACCGACTCGACGTCCTCCGTGATGTTGACGAAGTCCATGCGGGCCGGGACGGTGAAGGTGAGGTAGCGGGTGGTCGACTTCATGGGGAACCTCTCGCCCTAGCCTCCCCGATTGCCCGACGGGAAGACCTTGTTCCCATGCACGTGGCCGTGGGCAAACTCGCGGGGTGCGCTCTGGCCTTCGGCGAATTCTCCGGGGCGGCCTTCTTCGCCCTCGACGGAGATCGCGCCCGAGTCGATGAGGCGGCGTACGCCGCGGGACTGCAAGGCGTCGTCGGCGATGTGGCCCCTTTGGCCGGGGCCCAAGTGGAGGATCTTGTCACCGCCCAAGGGAACCCTCAGCGGCTCCAAGGTTTTGTTGTGGATCGCCTTCATGGCTGACCTCCCGCGGGGGGCTTCGCCCCTCGCTTGTCGAGAATGGCCTCCATCGCGTCGATCGTGCCGTTCATGTCACGCATGGCGGCCGCAAAGGGCGCCGGGGTCGTCATGTCGACGCCCGCCTCCTTGAGCATGTCGAAGGCGTAACGCGACGACCCCGCCGAAAGCATCTTGAGGTACGCGTCGCGCCGCGCGGTCGAACGCGGCTTGGCCGCGGCTTCGGCCCGGATCCCGTCGGCCAGCTTCACCGAGGCGATCACGCTCGTCGCGTACTGATAGACGTAGAAGTCGTAATAGAAGTGAGGGATGTAGGCCCACTCGGCTCCGTAGGCCTCCTTGACCTCGCAGATGCCTTGATCGTGCCCGTAGTACTCGCGCACGAGCTTCAGGTAGAGCGCCGTCAGGTTCTCGCCGTTCAACGGCTCGCCGTTTTGCGCCATCTCGTGGATGCGCAGCTCGAACTCCGCAAAGAGCCCCTGGCGGAAGAGCGTCGTGCGCAGGTTGTCGAGATGGCTTCCGAGCAGGAACAGCCGCTCGTCGTCGGTTTTCGCCTGCTTCAGCATGGTGTTGACGAGCAGGTTTTCGTTCAAGGTCGAGGCGACCTCAGCGATGAAGATCGGATAGTCGTGGGTCGGATACGGCTGCGCGCGGTCCGACAGGAACGTTTGCATCGAGTGGCCGGATTCGTGCGCGAGCGTCGAGACCTCGTCGTAGAGCCCCGTGAAGTTCTGGAGCTGGAACGGGTGGATGCCGTAAACGCCCGTGCTGTAGGCGCCCGACCTTTTGGCCGGACGCGGGAACCAGTCGACCCACCCGTTTTCGAACCCTCGGCCCAGGATCTCGCGGTATTCGGGGCCGAGTGCCGCGACGGCCTCGAGCGTGAGGGTTTTCGCCTCCTCGGGAGTGAACGTGCGCTCGTAGCGATTCACGATGGGGGCGTACAGGTCTTCGTAACCGAGTTTGTCGAGCCCCATCATGCGCTGACGCAGACGCAAGTAGCGGTGCAGCGTCTTGAGATTGGCGTGGATGTCCGCGATCAGCTGGGTGTAGACGGCGGTCGGCACGTTGTCCGCGAACAACGCGTCGGCCAACGACGAGTCGAACTTGTGGAGCTTGCGCGAAAACTCATGGGCCTGGATCTGCGAGTTGAGCGAGGTCCCCAGCGTGCGCGTGTACTCGTTGTAGCGCGCCCAGAACGCGTCGAACACCTTCAGCCGGTCCTCACGATCGACGGCCGCGCGGTACTTCGTGTATGCGGCGGCGTCGATCACCACCTCTTCACCGCCGGATAGCGTGACCAACGGGTACGGGAAATCCGCGTTGACGAAGACGTCGCGGATCGATTGGCCCGCACTCGCCATGAGCGCCGTCTCCGCGATGATCCGCTCGGACTCGGCGTCCAACGTGTGGGGCGCCTGCCTCACGATGTCGTCCAGGGGCTGCTCGTACGGCGCGAGCCGCGGCTCTTGGGCTTCTAGAGCCCGGATTCTGTCGGGGCCCGCGGAGATGACTTCGGGACGCAACCACGCCGTGGCCGCCGCGAAATCCGAACCCGCCTGGCGCGCCTGATCCTGCATCTGCTGCGCGCGGCCGACGCGCGTGTCGAGGTCGTAGTTCATGCTCGCGTACACGTTGACTTGGACGAGGCGGCGGTCGATGTCGAAGTAGGTCTCGAGGCACTTCAGAAGCGTCCCGGTGGAGGAGGTGATCTTGCCGCGGCACTCGACGATCTTCGGGATGTCGGCGACGGCGGCGTCTTTTGCCTTCGCCCACGCGGCTTCCGTGGGGTAGAGCTCCCCCAAGTCCCATGCGTACTTCGATTCGCTCGCGACGGCATCGGCGGACGCCAAGGCGAGCACTGCGGCGAAGGCGGCTATACGGATCATGGAACACCTCCCGGTGTTAGCAGAGCACAAGGCGGCGCCGGTTGGCCAGGCTCGCACCGCAACATCTTCCTCCTGTTGGTCTTCGCCGTCACCAACGCCGGGTTAGGACCCAAAAGCTCCCGAGGTCGTTGCGTCCGGCGCGGGTTGTCGCCGTACTCTATGGATCATTCTCGGGAGGTCGCACTTTGTCCACGCCGTTTAGAGCAGCGATCCCAGGGGTTCTCGCGGCGCTCGTCGCGAGTCTCCCCGCCGGTCTCGCCGCCGAGCCGCCCCGGGCTATCCCCCTCGAACAACGCATCGCGGCGGAGCGCGCCGTTCAGGACGTCTACGCGGCCGCGCGAAGCTGGCCCGAGGCGAATCCTTCCGCAAAGCCGTCCCGAAATGCGGCGCTCACCGACGAGGCCCTGCGTGCGCGGGTTATCGATCTCTTGAGGAAGTCGGAAGCGCTGTCGGCGCGTTGGGGCCGCGCGCCGAGCGCCGCGGTTTTGGCCGCCGAGCTCCGAAGGATGGCCGCGGGAACGCGCGCGCCGGAGACGTTGCGGGCGCTCTTCGCGGCGTTAGGTGACGATCCGGTTCTCGAAGCGGAGACCCTGGCGCGCCGCGCCGTCGTCGAGCGCGAGCTGCGGTTTGCCTACGCGTGGGATCGGGAGCTGCACGCGACGGTCCGCGCTCGCGCCGAGGCCGCGATGCGTGGGGTGCTCCTTCCTTCCGATCTCGCCCGTTCGGGCGGCCTCTACCGTGAAACGGTCGTACGCCTCGACGGGCCGGCCGACCCCGACGAACTCGCGGGGGTTGCCCGTGGCCTCCAATCGTCATTCGGGCGGCAGCCCGACGCCACGAGCGAAAACGCGGCGACGGCGCTTCACGGGCTTCCGGTGGGACGCGTCAGCACGCTGGGCGAGGACGCCGACGGGTTCCGCGCGGTGGCGGTGTTGGACGCCGGGCGCGAGTCCATCCGCATCGCGACCGCGACTTGGGCGAAGATCCCGTTCGACAGCTGGTGGCGAGGTGCATCGTCCGCCTTCTCTCCAGCGGTGCCGCCGCTTGACGGGCCGATCGCCGCGGTCACTCCGTCGGCCGATCACTCGTGCGTATCCGGCCCGCCGTGGACGCCGACCCCCACCTGGGGCGTCCCGTCGCCGCGGTATCTCCACACCGCCGTCTGGACCGGCGCCGAGATGATCGTGTGGGGCGGGCAGACGGACGCGCAATCGCTCGGCACCGGCTTCCGTTATGACCCCGCGATCGATACCTGGACTCCGGTGGCGACCCTCGCCGCTCCCAAGGACCGGGAGGCTCACACCGCGGTCTGGACGGGATCGAAGATGATCGTCTGGGGCGGGACCACGACCGTCCCGCTCGCGGACGGCGGCGTGTACGACCCGGTACTGGACCAGTGGCAGCCGACGTCGCTGACGAATGCCCCGACCCCGCGCTCGTATCACTCGGCCGTTTGGACCGGGTCGCGGATGATCGTTTGGGGCGGGCAGGGCGGTTCCGGGACCGGCGCGTCGTACGACCCGGTAACCGAGAGTTGGACGCCGATCACCGCGACCGGCGCGCCGAGCGACCGGTCCCGCCATGTAGCTGCGTGGACCGGAAGCCGGATGGTGGTCTGGGGCGGGCGCTCTCCCGCCGGAGCGGCGCTCGACACCGGCGGCGTCTACAACCCTTCAGGCGACGCTTGGACACCGACGGCGATGACCGGGGCCCCGTCCGCGCGCTGGGATCATTCCGGTTCCTGGTCCGGAATCGAGCTGTGGGTCTGGGGAGGAACTCCCGACGGATCGACAGTCTTGGGTGACGGCGCCCGGTACGACGCCGAGGGCGACTCGTGGGCCGCGATGTCAGGGGCGGGCTCGCCCTCGGCGCGCACCGATCACCGCGCGACCTGGGCGGGAACGCAGTTGATCGTCTGGGGCGGTAGCAACGGCTCATCGCCGCTTTCGGATGGCGGACGGTACGACGCCTCGACCGAGTCGTGGCTTCCAGTCGCGTCATCGGGCGCCCCAGCGGCGCGACGGCTGCATACCGCGGTCTGGACGGGAAGCCGCATGCTCGTTTTCGGCGGCCTGGACGCGCGCGCGGCACGAACGGACGGCGCCCGTTACGACCCGGTGGGGGATGTCTGGAGCTCCATGACCGGTGGGGTCTGGGCTCCGTCGACGCGGAGAAGCTCGGTGTCGGTTTCGACCGGCGCCGAGTTCATCGTCTACGGCGGGGAGACCTTCGACACGTCGGGCCCGGAGTGGACGGCGACGGGGGCCGTCTACGATCCCGCGACCGACGCCTGGCGTTCGATGACCCCTCCGGACCCGATGCAGGTTCTCCCGTGCGAGACCACCGCTGTTTGGACGGGGAGCGCGATGATCGTGTGGGGTGGCCGCGATCCATCCGGGGCAGAGGCCGTGGTCGATACGGGCGGCCGATACGATCCGGCGCTCGACGCGTGGACCCCGGTCGCGACTCCCGGCGCGCCGGGCCCGCGATCGCTTCACACCGCCGTCTGGACCGGAACGGAGATGATCGTCTGGGGAGGCGTCGGCGCCGCGATCCTGGACTCCGGCGGCCGTTACGACCCGGTTGCGAACACGTGGGCGCCGATCGCCTCCGGCGGCACGGCTCGCTATTGGCACACCGCCGTGTGGACCGGCTCGCGGATGATCGCGTGGGGTGGACAAGGGGTTGCCGCGGGCGGGCTCGGCGGACCGGCGGCGATCTACGACCTCGCAGCGAACACCTGGTCGTCCTCCGGAAGCCCGCTCCCCGGCAACGACCAACCGCCGATCGCGCGCATCAATCACACCGCCGTGTGGACCGGCTCGCGGATGATCGTTTGGGGGGGGCAGAAGCCGACCAGCATGGTCGTGAAGTACAGGGATGGCGCGTCGTACGACCCCGCGCTGGATCGGTGGTTTTCGACCAACCTCAGCGGGGCTCCGACCGTGCGCGACAAGCACGTTGCTGTCTGGGACGGCAGCCGCATGGTCGTTTGGGGCGGCACCAACTCGTGCTGCTTCCTCGCGGACGGAGCCGAGTACGATCTCGGGACCAACGCGTGGACGCCGACCTACGTTTCGGGCGCCCCCGCGGCGCGCGGGCAGCACGTCGGGGGACTCCTCGGCACCGCGGCGATCGTCTGGGGCGGCATGGGCCTCGGCTCGCGCTCGTTGAACAGCGGGGCGACCTACTGCACCTGCAGTTTCTACGCCGACGTCGACGGCGACGGCTACGGAAACCCGCTGTCACTTCTTCGTGATTGCTCGTTCGTGACACCGCCTCCGGGTTACGTGAGAGACGCCGGCGACTGCAACGATGCCGCCGCATCGGTCAACCCGGGGGCGACGGATGACAACTGCGACGGGATCGACCAGAATTGTTCCGGCACGGCCGATGATGGGTTCGTCGGGGAGGCGAGTTCGTGCGGCGTGGCGGAGTGTGCCGCAACCGGCACGACCTCGTGCGTCGCGGGAGCGATCGTCGACACGTGCACGCCGGGCCCGGCGTCGCCCGAGATCTGCGACGGCATCGACAACGACTGCGACGGATTCGTCGACAACGTCCCGCTCGGCGCGGCGGAGTTGACCGCCGAAAAGAGTGGAGCCGCCGTGCAATTGACCTGGAGCGCGCTCTTTTCTGCGGCCTCCTACGACGTCACGCGGGGCCTGCTCGGAACGCTGCGCGAAGGCAACGGCGACTTCACGCCCTCCGTGGACGCGTGCGTCGCGAACGAACAAGCCGCCACGACGGCGGCCGACTCGACGCCTGCCCCGCCTGATGACGGCTTCTGGTACCTCGTGCGCGGAAACAACTGCGCGGGGGCCGGCAGCTATGACGAGGGAGTCGTTTCCCAGAGCGGATCGCGGGACGCGGAGGTCGACGCTTCGGCGCTTGCGTGTCCGTAATCGTACGCGTCCACGATCGCCGCGTGCTCGTCCGGTAGACTGTCGGCTGCGAGGAGGCACGGCCATGGCGCTTACGTGGGTTCGCGAAGATACGCCCGTTTGGGATGCGGCGAAGCAATCGATCGTGGGAGGCGCCCCCGAGGGCGCGCTCGAGATTCCGAAACTTGCTCTCGGCGAACTGGCGCCGGGGGAGTGGTTCCGGATCGAAGAGGACGGGGCGACGCTCGGCTACGGTTGGATGGATTGCACGTGGGGCGACGCCGAGATCACGATCGCCGTCGATCCGAAGCGCGAGGGGGAAGGGATCGGGGCGTTCATCGTTTCCAACCTCGAGCGGGAGGCCGCGGCGCGCGGTGTGAACTACCTCTACAACGAGGTTCTCCCAACGCACCCCGACAAGACGCGGGTGACGGGTTGGCTCTTGAGCCTGGGCTTCAAGCCTAGCGGCGACGGGTTGCTCAAAAAGGGCCTTCACCGGTGATGCGGAGAGTGCGATTTACCGCCTTGGGCTCATCTTGACCTCGAGCGTCGACGAATTCCTGGAAATACGAGAAAGCCTCCGGCTTCAGATCATGGATCTGGTGTCGCGGCCGGGCGATTCCGCAACCGTAATCTCTTAATTCTTAAAGCAATTGCGGTTGACGAGTGCGCTCTCTCCTCGTAAGTAACAGGTTGTCTACATTCATGATCGAGTCGGGCGAGCGGGTGCGATGAGTCGAACCTCGGTCCCAGAGGAGCGTGTCTCGCCAGGGGCGTGTCTCCGTGTGCTCGGCTCGTTCTGTCTGTTCGCCGTGAGCCTCGTCCCGGTGAGTGCGTCGGAGCCGTCGACGGCATCGAACGACGCCTTGGCGCCCGAGTGGGAGGCCCAGGCCCATTCGCAGTCCTTGATCGTGGCCGGAACGCCTGCCGTCGCTTCTTCCGTCCCGGCCCAATACGCGCCGGACGTCGTCGGCTGCCCCGTGACGGTGTTGCCGAACGACAACTCGACGTCGGGAAACGAGCGCGCTCCGATCGGCACCTTTCTGTTCGGCCGCTCGGTGTACCTCATTACCGCGGCGGAAGCCTCGGCCAGCGGCCTGACGAACGGGTTTTCCCCGGGCTCCATCGGATGGCGCTACGCGGCCGCCCCAGGCGCGATCGCCACCGGGACCTTGATCGTCTATCTGCAAAACACGTCGGACACGACCAACAACAAGAGCACGACGTGGAGCACGGCGATCGCGGGCATGACCGTTGTGCACAACAGCGCCTCGACCGTGCTTCCCAATTCCTCGGCGCCTTTCGATATCGCGTTTACGGGGGGATCGCCCTTCACTTACACCGGCGGCGGCCTCTACGTGGCGTTCGACTGGCAGTGGGGCGGGCCCCCGACCGGCACGGGCCTGGTCTCGGGCACGTCCACCCTGGCGGATGGACTCAAAGGCGAACAGTCGAACGTCGCCGCCCCGGAAACCATCGTCGCGAGCAGCGTCCGTCCGGAAACGCGGTTGTCGCCGGCGGTGGCCACGGTGTTCAACGACGCGAGCGTCGATTTCGTCATCGCGCCCGGCTCGTTGCCCCAGCCTCTCGTCGGTCCGCAGACGATTCAGGCCGTCATCACCAACAAGGGCGTCAACGCACTGAACAACCTCCCCGTGACGTTCAACCTCACGGGCGGCGAGACGTTCACGAACGTGCAAAACGTCGCCTTCCTTTCGGCCTGCGGCGGCCAGGCGATCGTCACTTTCGCGCCCTTCACGCCGACCACGATCGGCACCGACACCGTGAGGATTTCGGTGCCCCCCGATGACGTCGCCTTGAACAACAGCAAGACCAAATCTCTGACCGAGACGTTCAACCTCTATTCCTATAAGCACTCCGGAACGACGGCGAACGGCGGCGTCGGGCTGTCCGGCGCGACGGGCGCCTTCGTGGCCAGGATGACGACGACGGTCGCCGCCAAGATCTCGGAGGTCAAACTCGAGTTCTTCGCGACGGGCGCCACGAACTATCGGGTGGCCATCTACCCGGACGTGGCGGGGGTTCCCGGATTGGTCCCGCTCTATGTGGACGCCGCCGTCAGAACCGTCTCGGTGGCGGGGCCGGTGACGATCATGCTCCCATCCCCGGTGCCCGTCGGCCCGGGCTCGTTTTTCGTCGGTATCCAGCAGACCAACACCCAAAACGCGAGCTTGAGCTACGACAACGAAGTGCCCATCCGGACCGGAACGTTCTACCTGGCGACGCCGAATCCCCCTGCAATTTGGTTCGATTTCGCGCCGAACAACCCCTTCAAGTTGAACATCGGCGCCACGCTGGTGCAGTGCGCCACCGCTGCCGAGTGCGACGACGGGAACGCGTGCTCGGACGATGTCTGCTCGCACCTGCTGTGCTCGCACGTCAACGACGACACCAATAGCTGCAGCGACGGCGATCCGTGCACGGGCCCCGACGTCTGCTCGGCCGGAAGCTGTTTCCCCGGACCCAATCCGTGCTTCGACAACGACGCCTGCACGATTGACGTCTGCGTTGGGCAGGGCGATTGCCCCCACACCGTGGTCGATTGCAACGACGACAACCTCTGCACCGATGACTCGTGCAGCCCCGCGACGGGCTGCGCCAACGTCGACAACGCCGCGTCGTGCACCGACGGCAATCCCTGCACGATCGGGGACGTCTGCAACGGCGGGGTCTGCGCGCCGGGATCGGGGGCCCTTCCGGCTCCCGCCCTCTTCTGCAACGACACCGGGATCACCCTTCCGGAGTTGGGACCGGCGACGCCCTATCCGTCGGCCATTGTGGTGACCGGTCAGCCCTCGCACCTGTGCTCGGTGGAGGTTGCGCTCGGTGGGATCTTTCACGCGATTCCGGACGATATCGATGTGTTGCTCGCCCGTCTGACCGGGGGCAACGCGCTCGTCATGTCGGACGTCGGGGGAACATCGGCCGTCACGGGAGTCAACCTGACCGTAAGCGACGCCGCGGCTTCGTCTCTCCCCGATGACGGGCCCCTCGTTTCGGGAACCTTCGTGCCGACCAACTTTGGGGCCGGCGACGTCTTTCCCGCGCCGGCCCCCGTTCCCGACGGCGGGAGCGCGCTGTCGGTGTTCGTCGGGACGAATCCCAACGGCACCTGGAATCTGTGGGTGGACGACGAGTTCGCGCCCGAAGCCGGTAGCCTCTCCGGCTGGTGCGTCAATCTCGTCTCGGTGTGCACGGTGGACACCGACTGCAACGACGGTTTCGTGTGCACCGACGACTCTTGCCTCGACGGGTTTTGCGCGCACGCCAACAACACCGCGGCGTGCGACGACGGCAACGCCTGCACCGCGAACGACACCTGCGGCGGCGGGGTCTGCGCGGGCGATCCTCCACCGGCCTGCGATGACGGCGACGCCTGCACTGCAAACGCCTGCAATCCGGCGACCGGCCAGTGCGAGAACCCGGCGGTCGTCTGCAACGATGAAAACGCCTGTACTGACGACAGTTGCAACCCGGCGACCGGGTGTGTATTCACCGCGAACGACGCCAACCCGTGCACCGATGACAGTCTGTGCACCGCCATCGACCTCTGCCAGAACGGGATCTGCGTGGGGCAGAGCCCGACGGTGTGCACTCCCGACGCGAACCTCTGCACCCTGGAAGTGTGTGTTCCCGCGAGCGGCGCGTGCGAGTCGATCGACGCCGGCGCCGCCTGCGACGACGGCAACCTCTGCACGGCCGATACGTGCGAGCCGGCTACGGGCTGTGTCTACGCCGACATCAGCGCCGCCTGCAACGACAACAACATCTGCACGGACGACAGCTGCATCCCGGCGACCGGGTGCTTCTACACCTCGAATGTCCTCGGCTGTGACGATGGGGACGCCTGCACCACCGGCGACGTCTGCGGGCCACGTTTCACCGAGAACTTCGATGGGGTGACGGTTCCGGCCGTTCCCGGGACCTGGACGAGTTCGGTCGCGGGCCTTGGGGACCCGTGGGTGACGGTGGATACGAGCAGCGACACGGCGCCAAACTCCGCCTTCGGGCTCGACGGCGGCTTCGTCGCCGAAGAGGTCCTCATCAGCCCGCCGATTGCCATTGTCTCGCCTACGGCGACGTTGACGTTTCGGAACCGGTGGAGCTTCGAGTCCTTGGCGAATTTCAACTTCGACGGCAGCGTCCTCGAAATCTCCATCGGCGGCGGTGCGTTTACGGACATCCAGGCCGCAGGCGGGAGCTTCGCGAGCGGTGGCTACACGGGCGTGATAGCGGACGGGACCAGCAGCCCGCTCGAGGGCCGGATGGCTTGGGCCGGGATGTCGGCGGCCTACCCCGACTACCTCACGACGGTGGTCAACCTCCCGGCGGCCGCCGCGGGGCAGACGATTCAGCTGCAGTGGCGGATCGGCAGCGACGAGAGCTACGGCGAAGTCGGTCAGAACATCGACTCGATCGTCTTGGTCGACGGCCTCAACACCTGCAATCCGGGCCCCCCGGCCGACTGCGACGACGGCAGCGTCTGCACGGACGACAGCTGCGACACGGTTTCGGGCTGCCTCCACACCCTCAACACTGTCGACGGGGACGGGGACGGACTGGGCGATGCCTGCGACAACTGCCCGGCGATCGCGAACACGAATCAGGCGAACGCCGACGGTGACGCTCTCGGTGACGTTTGCGACACGTGCCCGCTCGACGAGAACAACGACGTCGATGGCGACGGCTTGTGCGGAGACCTCGACAACTGCCCGGCGATCGCGAATGCCGATCAGGCCGACGCGGACGGTGATGCGCTCGGTGACGCTTGCGATTCCTGCCCGCTCGACGCGGCAAACGATGCCGACGCCGATACGATTTGCGGCGACGTCGACAATTGCCCTCTGGTCGCGAACACGGATCAGGCCAACGCGGACGGTGACGGTTTCGGTGATGTGTGCGACGCGTGCCCGCTGGAAACACCTAACGACATCGACGACGACGGGCTGTGCGGCAACGTCGATAACTGCCCCACGGTCGCAAATGCGGATCAGGCCGATGCCGACGGCGATGCGGTCGGCGACGTTTGCGACAACTGCCCGGTGGTTGCGAACACGAATCAGGCCAACACCGACGGTGACGTCTTCGGTGACGCGTGCGACGCGTGTCCCATGGATGCTCAAGACGACGCCGACGCCGACGGCGTATGCGGCGACGTCGACAACTGCCCGGCGATCGCGAACACAGATCAGGCCAACGCCGACGGTGACGCGTTCGGTGATGTGTGTGACGCCTGCCCGCTCGACCTTGCGAACGATATCGACGCCGACGGGTTGTGCGGAAACGTCGACAACTGCGCGACGGTCGCGAACTTGATGCAAATCGACAACGACGGCGACGGCGTGGGCGACGCGTGCGACAATTGCCGGCAGGTCGCAAACGCCGGTCAGCAGGACGCCAACGGAAACGGCGTGGGCGACGCCTGCGTCACGGCCCTCATCGGATCCTGGACGACGGGCCTCACGCATGCCGCTGGGGCGGGTGACGATCGCCTCTTGATGTTCATGGTCGGCTACCAGAACGCGACGGACATCGGTATCAGTACCGTGACGTACGGTGGCCAAAACCTGACGCGGATCGACGGCGCGATCGTCGGGACGAATTCAAAGGTCAGGATCGAACTGTGGTACCTCAAAGAGGCGGGGATCGTGGCCGCGACCAGCACCACGTTCGTCGTGGCCTATGCCGGCACGGCTCCGACGGGCCAGCAGTTCGCCGCCGCGACCTATCGCAACGTCAACCAGGCCGCGCCGATCGGCGCCAGCAGCATCAACTCGACCGACGCAACGACGCCCAATCCGCTCCCGACGTCCGTTGCCGTGACGGCCGACGGACAGACCGTCGGAGCGGTCGTCAGCAGCGAGAACAGCTCGTTTTCCTGGAACAACGGGTGGGTTGAAGGAACGGACCAATTCGCCTCCTCGTTCAACACCACGTCGGCGGACCACCCGGTCACCGCGAACGGCACCGACACGGCAAGCGCCACCTGCTCCCACCAGAAGCGGGCGGCGATCGTCGCCGCGTTCCTGTCGGTGGCCACGGTCGCTTGCCCGCGCGACGAGAACAACGATATCGACGGCGACGGGGTGTGCGGGAACGTCGACAACTGCCCGGCGGCCGCCAACGCGAACCAGGCGAACGCCGACGGCGACGCGCTCGGCGATGCTTGCGACGCGTGCCCCCTCGATGCAGCTAACGACATAGACGGCGACGGGTTATGCGGCGACGTGGACAATTGCCCGGCCATCGCGAATACGGATCAGGCCGACCTGGACGCCGACGGCGCGGGCGATCTCTGTGACCCCGATCGCGACGGCGACGCGGTGCCGAACGAAGGCGATTGCGCGCCCGACGCACGGGGCACGTCGGAAATCCCCGGCGAGGCGTCCGGCCTGCAAGCTGAGGCCGACAAGCAAACCCTTCAGTGGGATGCTGCGAACCAAGGACACATCTACGGCCTCTACCGTGGCTCGGTCGCGCTCGGTCAGGCTTTCGCCTACAACCATGAGTGCGTCGAGGCGTCGGTGCCCACGCGCACCGCAAGCGATGCCACTCTCCCCGCACCGGGTGAGCTCTGGTACTACCTCGTCTCGGGACGCAACTCGTGCGGCGACGGGGGTCTGGGCTCGGGCACCGGCGGGTTACGGCCGCAGGTCCCGTCGTGCACGTCGGATCCCGCCGTGGACGGCGACGGCGACGGAACGCCCGACGTCGATGACGTCTGTGCGGCGGTCGCCGATTCCGGGCAACTCGACACGGACGGAGATCGCGTTGGCGATGCCTGCGACTCCTGTCCGAATTTCTCGGATCCCGACCAGGTTGACCTCGACGGCGACGCGGTGTGCACCAACGTCGACAACTGTCCGGCGATTGCGAACGCGGATCAGGCCAACGCCGACGGCGATGCGCTCGGTGACGCGTGCGATAACTGCCCGGCGATCGCAAACGCAGATCAGGCCAACGCCGACGGCGATGCGCTCGGTGATGTGTGCGACGCCTGCCCGCAGGACGCAGCGAACGACGCTGACGGGGACGGGGTTTGCGAGGACCTCGACAACTGCCCGACGGTCGCGAACTCGAATCAAGCTGATGCCGATGGGGATTCGGCAGGCGACGCGTGCGACGTGTGCCCACTGGATGCAGCCGACGACGGCGACGGCGACGGGCTTTGCGGCGACGTTGACAACTGCCCGGCGATCGCGAATGCGGATCAGGCCAACGCCGACGGTGACGCGCTCGGTGACGTTTGCGATGCGTGCCCGCTCGACGCGGCGAACGACGCCGACGGGGACGGGATCTGTGGAAACGTGGACAACTGCCCGGTACTCGCCAATGCCGACCAGGCTAACAGCGACGGCGATGCGTTTGGTCACGTGTGCGACGCGTGCCCGCTCGACGCCGCGAACGACGTCGATGCTGACGGCGTATGCGGCGATCTCGACAACTGCCCGGCGATTGCGAATGCGGATCAGCTCGACACTGACGGTGACACCGTGGGTGACGTTTGCGACGCCTGCCCGCTCGACGCTGCGAACGATGCCGATGGCGACTGCGTGTGCGGCGATGTGGACAACTGCCCGACGGTTGCGAACCCGACGCAAACCGACACCGATGCCGACACCGTGGGCGACGCTTGCGACGCCTGCCCGCAGGACGCCGCGAACGACGTCGACGGCGACGGGGTGTGCGGCGACGTGGACAACTGCCCGGCACTCGCGAACACGAATCAGGCGAACGCCGACGGTGACGCCCTCGGTGACGCCTGCGACGCCTGCCCGCTCGACCCGGCGAACGACGCCGACGGGGACGGCGTGTGTGGGGACGTCGACAATTGTCCGGCGGTCGCGAACGCCGACCAGGCCAACGTCGACGGTGACATTTTCGGTGATCTTTGCGACAACTGCCCGGCGATCGCCAACGCGGATCAGGCCAACGCCGACGGTGATGCGCTCGGTGATGTGTGCGACGCCTGCCCGCAGGACGCCGCGAACGACGTCGATGCTGACGGCGTATGCGGCGACGTCGACAACTGCCGCAAGGTTGCGAATGCGGGCCAGGAAGACGCCAACGGAAACGGCGTGGGAGATGCCTGCGTCACGGCCCGCGTCGGATCGTGGACGACGGGGCTCACGCACACGGCTGGGGCGGGTGACGATCGACTCCTGATGTTCATGGTGGGATACGAAAACGCTACGGATGTTGCCGTCAGCACGGTGAGCTACGGCGGCCAAAACTTGACTCGGATCAACGGCCAGGCCGCGGGAACGACCTCGGTCGTGCGGGTCGAGCTGTGGTACCTCCCAGAGACGGGGATCGTGGCCGCCAGCGACAGCACGTTCGCCGTGACCTACGCAGGCACGGTTCCGACGAGCGAGCAATTCGCCGCCGCGACCTATCGCAACGTCGACCAGGCCGCGCCGGTTGGAGCAAGCAGCGCTGATTCGACCGACGCGTCGACGCCTAATCCGCTCCCGACGTCGGTTGCCGTGACGGCCGACGGTCAGGCCGTTTCAGCGGCGGTCGGCAGCGAAACCAGTACGTTTGACTGGAACAATGGGTGGACCGAGGGGACCGACCAGAGTGATGCCTCATTCAACAGCACCTCGGCGGACCACGCTGCCTCTGCGGACGGCACCGACACGGCAAGCGCCACGTGTTCCAACCAGGAACGGCAGGCGATCGTCGCGGCCTTCCTTTCGGTGGCCAGGTAGAGAGCAAGCTCACAATTCCTCAAATCGGACTTCCGGCGGATCTGTTCTCCCATATCTGATTGACGCGTACCCCGAAATTGCGTATGAAAGTGAACGCTTTCGTATTTTCGCAGTTCCGTGGGGGCGATGATCCGAGACTCAATTCACGGCAAAGAACACTCACTTCTACCCACGTGAGCGTGAGACAGTGTGCGCTTG
>JAQBEH010000012.1:0-17624 GCA_032124015.1 Acidobacteriota bacterium | reverse complement strand
GAGATCACCCCATCCTCGGCAAGTGCTCGGGCTCGCACGAGGTCCCTGTCCGCCTGATCCGCTCGCGCACAGGCCTCGCGCCGGGTAGCCGCCACGGCATCCGCCGCGCGCTCTTGCAGGCTGATCTGCGCGGTCACATCCGCGTCCGCGAGTTGGACCAGGATGTCCCCTTCGCGAACGTGGGCTCCTTGTCTTACCGGCAGGCGTGCGACCCGCCCGCCGATTTCCGTGGAGAGGGTCGCGCGCCGGCGCGAGGCGACCGTGCCCGCCTTGCTGTTTGTGACGGTCTCTTCGACGGCCCCCCGCGTGACGCGAAACACGGTGACGGGAACATCCGCGGGGCGGAAGACCGTCAGCCGTAACGCCACTCCGACGACAACCACGGCGGCGCCGACGGCGATCCTGCGGGGCCAGGGCGAGCGCATCGCACGGGCATCCTACCAGCCGGCGGTGGCGGCTGTCGGAATTCGGGAGTCGTGTAGCATCTGGCGGCGTGCTCCTGGCTGTCCGCTTACTTCGATGCGGCTCATAGCCGTGGACGATGAGGAATGACGATGCTCTCCATCTCAAAGAAAGCGATCTCTGCGGCACTCGTTGCGTGTTTCACGCTGTGGTCCGCCGATCAAGTCCGCGCGGCCGAAACCGACCTGAGCGAGATCCGGCGCGAGATCACAAAGCGGCACGACGAGGCGGTGAAGCGGCTAAGAGACTGGATTGCGGCGCCGTCGATCGCCGCTGAAAATCTCGGCTATCCGGATGGCGCGGAGCGCATGGCCCAGCTCGCCCGGGACGCCGGGTTTCAGAAAGCCACGGTGATCCCAACCGACGGCAAGCCGGGAGTGTTCGCGACGCTCGACGCCGGTGCCGCCAAGACCGTCGGTCTGTATTTCATGTACGACGTCAAGCAGTTCGACCCGGCCGAGTGGTCGTCGCCTCCACTCGAGGCGCGAATCGTCGACAAGCCGGGCATCGGCAAGGCGATCGTCGGACGGGGCGCCGTGAATCAAAAGGGACCCGAGGCGGCACTCTTGGCGGCGCTGCACGCGATTCGAGGCGCCGGGAAGACCATGCCGGTAAACCTCGTGCTGGTCGCCGAGGGCGAAGAGGAGATCGGCTCGCCGCACATCGGGCAGCTCGTCCGCAGGCCTGAGGTCTTGGCCGCGCTGCGAAACACGATCGGCGTCTTCATGCCGGGGGCGGAGCAGGAGCTGGATGGTGTCGTCACGGTCAGCCTCGGCGCGAAGGGCGTCGTCGAGCTCGAGCTGGTGGCCAGCGGCGAAAAGTGGGGACGCGGGCCCAAGAAGGACATTCACTCATCGTTGAAGGCGATGGTCGACAGCCCCGCATGGCGTCTCGTGAAGGCGCTCGACACTCTGGTGTCCGCCGACGGGAACACCATCACGATCGACAACTATCCGAAGCCGCGGCCGCTCACCGCGGCTGAGAAGGCGATGGTCGACGCGGCGGCGAAGCGGAGCGACGAGGCCACGATGAAGTCTCAGTTCAGCGTGGATCACTGGATCGACGACCTGCCGTGGCTTCAAGCCAACGAACGGCTGGAGTCGCAGCCGACGGTCAACATCGAAGGGCTCGTCGGGGGCTACACGGGGCCGGGTGGAAAGACGGTCCTCCCGCATCGCGCCGCGGCGAAGCTGGACCTGCGCCTCGTGCCGGACATGAAGTTCGCGGATGCCGTCGCCGCCCTGAAGGCCCACCTCGCGAAGCGCGGGTTCGGCGACATCGAGGTCAACGTCACCGGCGGCTACGATCCGACGAGCACGCCTGCGGACGCTCCGCTGATCCAGGCGCAGATCGCGGTTCTGAAACGGGCCGGCACCGATCCCGTGATGTGGCTACGGAACGCCGGCTCGTACCCGGGCTATGTCTTCACCGGGCCCCCGCTCAACCTCGCCTCCGGCCACTGGGGTCTGGGGCACGGGAGCGGCGCCCACGCGCCCGACGAGTACTACGTCATCGAATCGACCAATCCCAACATCCAGGGATTCGACGGCGCGGCGATGTCGTTCGTGGAGTACTTGTACGAGCTCGCCGTCATCCCTTGACGACGTAGCCCTTCCGCGTCAAGAACTCGCGCGCTCTATCGCGGAGGTCGCCCTGCAGCTCGAGGGTGCCGTCCCGCAACGTTCCGCCGGTGCCGCAGCTGCGTTTCAAGTTTTGCGCCAAAGCCGCTGAAAACGGCGCGTTGCGCGGAAGCCCGTCGATCACCGTGACCGTTTTGCCGCCTCGTCCCGTCTTCTCGATTCGAAGCTTGAACACGATGCGCTCGGGAACAGGCTCGTCTTCGGCCGGCTGTTGCGACGCGCAGCGGCAGTCGCTCGCCGGCCACCCGCACTTGGGGCACACGCGGCCCCGGTAGGACGTATAGACGAGACGCTCCGGCGGCTTGGCCATGACGGGATGATGCGCGAGCGGGCGACATGCCTGCAACCGCTCAGTGGGGGTCACCGGCCACCACGAACGCCGCCCACAACGCAGGAGTCGCGGCGATCGGGGTCCCGTCGGCGAGCTTGAGTTTCCCGGCGCGCAGCTCGCCGAGCGTGCTCACCTGCGCGCGGCGCAGGGCCTCGGCCGTGGGGATGCCTCGGCGGAGCTGGCGGTGGAACAACTCCATCTCGCGCCGCGCGACGCGGTCCGCGACACGCCAAAGCGTTGCGACAACCGACGTCGCACCGGCGAACAGGAACGCGCGCCCCAGGCCCATCACGCCGTCGGCGTTGATCCGTCCGAGGCCGGTGTCGCACCCCGACAGGATGACGAGGTCTGCGGCCAACCGGAGGTCAAAGATCTCGCGCACGGTGAGGAACCCGTCCCCCGCAGGATCCCGCGCCGCGTCCGGCGACAGTACGAGCGCGCTCCGCATGGGATCGTTCGCGCGAACGATGCCGTGCGTGGCGAAGTGGATGACGCCGAATCCCGGCGCGAGCCGTCGAACCGCTGCCTCGCCGGCCGCATCGCCGCGAAGCATGGTGACTGTCCCCTCGGGCCAGGCTCGGCACGCGGCTTCGGCTTCCTCGTCGGCACCGGGAAGCGGGGGAAGCGGCGGATCGCCGGGTCTCCGTGCGGGCATCTTCGGGTTCCCGACGACGAGTATCGCCTGCGGGATGCGGGGGAAACGCGCGGCCCGCAAGCGTAAATACCGCAGGACGCTGATCGAGGGGCTGTACGCGATCGCGTGCCGCTCGGCGACGTACCGGCCGCCCGCATCGGGAAGACCCGCGAGCGAGACGAGAAAGAGCGGCCCGTGCGGGATCACCAGAATCGCGTGGCTGGGCTCGGCCGGCAAGAGCCGCGCAAACGGCTCGACCAGCCGGCGGTAGAGCCTCTGCCGCTCGAGGTCGCCGCCTCTGTCGCTCCGTGCGGCCTCCGCGTCTCTGAGCAGCTCCGCACGACCGACAGGCGCGGCACTCGAGACGACCTCACCTGCTGCTGAGACGAGCCAGCCCAGCAAACGGTCGCTCGTGGTGAAGTACTCGATGATCGGCGCGTCCCGGAGCCTGGCCTCTTCGCGGATGGCGGCGAGCCCGAGAGGCTCGAGCACGGCGTCGCTCGGAATCGGGGCGACGGGGGTAGCGAGCGACGTCACGCTCATGCCGCCGCGTCCGACGCCGGGTGATGCGGGGTGCGGCGCCGCCGGTTCCACCGGCTTCGTGTCGTCGCCATCTTCCATGTCCGGGACACGGGTCGGTGCCGGTTGCGCGCCGTTGCCGCTTCCGAGCAGATCGAGGAAAGCGCGCGCGCGCGCACGCTCCGCGATCTCCAAGGCCTGCTCGGGCCTGCCGAGATCGACGAGCAGGGATGCGGCATCCTCGTAGACCGCTTGCCGCTCCTCGAAGAAGCCGGACTTCGCGGCGTCGGACGGCAGCAGCTCCGGCTTCATCCCCTCGATGATCGCGATCGCGTCGAGGATCGAGGCGAGCGCCTCATCGCGCCGGTTGAGGTGCCGAAGGATGCGCCCGTTGCCGTGCGCGGCCGTCCACCGCATTTCGGGGTTCCCCGTCGCGTCGGCCCGTTCGCGAGCCTTGCGCCCGGCATCGGCAGCGGCCACCGCTTCGCCGGCCTCGGCCAGAAGCAGACCGTAGTCGGCGAGCGCCACGCACATGTAGGGGAGCTCGATGGCATTCATCTCCGCGAGCACGCGCTCGTACGTTCCCCGCGCCGCCGTGCTCTCGCCGAGAATCGCCTGCAAGCGCGCGACCTCGTAGAGGTGCCACGCCAGGGCGCGCCGGTCATTGATCTGCGCAAAGACGGCGACTGCACCCTGATAGGCCGCGAGCGCTTCCCGCGAGCGCGAGAGTTCCTTTTCGATACGGCCCAGCCCCGCCAACGACCACGCGCGGCTCCTCGGATCGCCCGCAGCGTCGCGCAGGCGAATGGCTTCGGCGTAGTCGGCCTTGGCCTCGTCGTACATGCCGAGGTCGCGGTAAACGCTCCCCCGCGCGTGCAGCGCGTGGGACCAGGCCCCCTCGTCGCGCGAAGCCATGGCGACCCGGACGGCTTCGTCTTGGATGACCAGGGCGGCTTCGAGATCGCCGCCGGCTTGATGGACGATCCCCGAGTAGTTGAGGGCGTGGGCTTCTTGCGCCGGATCGCCGAGCGCGCGGACGAGTGCGAGCCGCAGCCGGAGCTGCCGCTCCGCCGCGGCGAACGAGCGGAGATCGAGGAAGATCGCGCCGAGGCCCTGGTGGATGTCCGCCTGCGCTTGGATGTTCTCGGCGCTCTCCGCGAGCGCGAGCGCCTCGCGCTCGAGGCGAATGGCCTCGGAGTAGGCCCCGTGCTTATGCTCGATCTGCCCGAGCAACATCACGCTCTTCGATTGTCCGACGATGTCGCCGGCGGTCTCCTGGAGCGAACGGGCGGCCCGCGCGAGGCTCACCGCGGAGTCGTAGTCGGCTTGCCCCCACGCGGTGAACGCTTCCTCGAGGAGAACCGACGCCTCGAGCGCGCCATCGGGGAGCGATCGCGCGATCCCCAAGGCCCGCTCCCGGTACCCCCGCGCCGTCGCGTGGTCCCCCCGCGCGTCGAACGTTCGTCCCAGCTCGCGAAGGGCGCGAGCCTCGGCGGCGCGATCTCCGGAAGCGTGCGCTGCCGCCTCAAGTTCTTCGAGGATGCGCTGCGCGCGCAGGTACGACCCGGACCGAAAGCGCCGGTCCGCCTCGACGAATCGCTGCTCGGAGCCTTCGCGCGGCGGCGGATCGCCGGCCGGCACCATGACGGCACCGAGGACGATCACGCCGCACAAGAGCGCGAACCGCGGTTTCATCGCTTCGATCGCCCCCCGATGTCCGCGAGGAGCGCGCGGGCGCGCTCCCCGCGATCGCCGGGCTGCGCGGCAAGGTCCTGAAGAAGCGCGACCGCCCGATCCTCGTCGCCCGTCTTGATCCAGGCGACGGCGAGATACCAGGACGCGTCACTCGAGAGCGGGTCGCTCTCCTCGGCGACGCGGCGCAACGGCTCGACCGACTCCGCCGGATGTCCCGTGAGTAACAGCGACACGCCGAGGTAGAACCGCGCTTGCTCATCACCCGGGTCGTCGCGGACCCTGCGGTTCAACCTCTCCACGGCCCCGACGTAATCCTTCGCGACGTACGGCTCCATCGCCCAGGCGAGGGAGCCCTCTTCAGGCGTGGCCGCAGGCCCCTCTCCGCCGCGCCAGACGATGCCGTGGCTGTCGTCCGGGGCATACCCGGCCGCCTCGACCGTAAGCTCGCGCCAGCGTGCCGTCGAATCGAACGGTCTCATCCCCGTGCGCCACATGAAGAGAATCGCCGCAGCGGCGAACACCGCGGCCATCGCGAGACGCCAGGCCGCGCCGCCGCCGAAACGTCGTTCGCCGGCCACATCCCGCGCCTCGTCGTTGATCGCTTCGACGAAAGACGCCGCGTCGCGCGCCTGGGCCAAACACGTCGGGCAATCGACGAGGTGATCGCGAACGGCGTCTTCTTCGTGGTCTTCCAGCTCGCCCGCATAGAACGATGCGAGCGTCGCGTCGTCGATCATCTCGTCTCCTTCTCGGGTGATTCCGAAAGCTCGCGCCGAAGAGCCTTCTTCGCCTCGGCGATGTGGTTGCGTACGGTGAGGAGGTTGAGGCGCAGGAGGCTCGCGATCTCTTCGTAGGCCAACTCGTCACGAACGCGGAGCAGGAGACACTGCCGCTGCCGCGGGGGAAGCGTCTTGATCGCGGCGTAGAGGGCCGCACGGCGTTCGTCCCGCTCGAGGGCCTGTTCCCCAGCCGCCGCCACGCGAGGCTCGGGCGCGTCGTCGGCAGGGCCCGCAACCACGCGCCGCTCCGCGCGCCGGCGCGTCAGCTCCGTGATCTTCACGTTGTGCGCGATCGCGTAGAGCCACCCCACGAACCGGTCCTCCTGCGTAAGGTCCCCTTCGTGTTGGAAGACGAGCAGCATCGTCTTTTGTACCAGGTCCTCGGCATCATCCCGCGAAAACGGTGCCCTGTGGAAGTAGCGCAGCAGGCGCGGCCGGAGGCTGTCGTCGAGGACGAACCGGCGGTTCCGTTTCAAACCCACCTCGTCGGGGCAATTCTAGGCCGATCGTATCTTCCGGCTGGTACGTTTCGCGCGGCCCCCGGTCTTGTACGGGCAGGGAACGAATTCGACGGGGGTACGACCATGAGAAACCGGGCGATCTTCAGCTTTGCCGTCCTGATGGGTTCATTCGGCGCCGGCGATGCCGTAGCTCAGTGCCGGGACGAAACCGATCCGTACCCCGTGACGTTGACGATCGAGCGCGTCAAGTCGCTGGACGACCCGGAGGGATGCTGCGGGGGTAAGCCCGAGCTGTTCGTCAGGGTCTACGTCGAGGGTGTACTGCAGTGCACGCTCGGCCCCAACGGCAGCAGCAACGCGCTCGAAGGACCGTTAACGTGCAATTTCACGATCCAGCCGCCGTACCCCACGACGGCGATCGAGCTGCAGCTCTGGGACGATGACGACGGTCTCGGGTTGGCTGACGACCACCTCGACATCTCCCCGCTCGCCGGGATGAACCTGAACTTCCGGTACAACCCGCGCTGCAACCGGGTGACGGACGATGCCGAGGCCGGGGAGATCGCGGGCTGCTCCGCGGGGACCACTTCCGCGTTCTGCACCGGCAGCGAGCAAACCGTTCAGGGGAACGGCGATGCCGGCGACGGCCGCGGGAGGATCACGTTCCATCTCGACCCGACCAATGGTGAATCTCCCTTCAACGACGATCTCGAACTGACCAAGCTCGAGATCATCCAGGTGACGCCGAACCCCGATGCGATCGTGCACGACAAGGCGACGATGGTCCGGGCGATGCTCTCGAACAACTACTCCGTCGATCTCGACGTGTCGGTCGTCGCCGACGTCTATGACGAGCTCGGCAATCTGTACCACGACCAGCGAACGGTGGCCGTTGCGGCGTGCAGCGTTGCCCCCGTGAACATGTATCCCCCCGGATGGGACGTCCCCGCAGGGACGACCTGGGGGTTCCGTCCCCAGGCGGGCCCCGAAACACCCCCCGCGCACTTGGACGCACGCATGATCGCCGACCCGTCGCACCTCATCGACACGTGCGGCACCGATTGCGGCAGCAAGTGCCAGATCCTCAACAACGCGGTCGCGAACAACGACCTCCCGGTCAAACGCATGAAGGACCTCTCCGTCCTCTTCCAGCCGGTCGCGCAAACCGATGAGTGCAACCCCGACACCTCCGGTACGGAGGCCGACGCCATCGCGACGAGGGCCGCGGCGACGCCGTACATGCGCGAGCTGATCCCCGCGCAGACCCTCACGACGAGCACGACCGCCGAGGTGCTGACCCTTCCCGACGACGACATCTTCAACATCCCGCACGTCAGCCTCGCCCAGGCGGATCTTCTCGGCGTGCTCGCCGAGGGGTTCGACCGCGTCATCGGCGTCGTCAAGACCGACTACTTCGAGTGCCATTACCGTCCCGATTGGAATGTCGCGACGGGGGCGTCGCTCGGGCTGTACGGCCCGCGGCTCGTCCTGGCGGAAACCCAGGTCGGCGCGGTCAACTCGGAAGTCGTCACGCACGAGCTGTCCCACACATTCGGTCTGTCCGAGGCGACCTGCCCGCTCGCGTGGCCGGCTTCGATCATCAACTGCGAGGACGAGTACCGGTGGTGCCCCGACGGGGCCGGCGGGATGTGCCCCACGACGACCGGCTTGCCGACGCGAGGCTTCCGTCTGTCCACCGGCCAATCGATGGACACCGGCTCCTGCCTGATGGGGGCCAGCACTGCCGACGGCGGGACCAACCCCGACGACTGGCTCTGCGACGCCGACTACAACCAGCTCATCGGGCGGCTCAAGGACGAGGCGGACCCCGAGGTTCTCTGGGTACGCATGCATTTCAGCCGGGGGCGCGTGGGCTCGTTCTTCCGAGACGACGCGTCGCGGATCCCGCAGGGGATTCCCGACGCCCTGTCCGAGGTGGGCGGCGGCAACCCCGATCCCAGCGACGACACGACAAGCCTCGTCTTCAAGAACGGCGCCGGCGTCATCCTCGACCGGCTGCACTTCACCCCCGAGTCGGTGGACACCGACAACGACCGCCGCGACGACTCGTTCCTCCCCCCCGACGAGAAGTCTCCGCAAAGCGGTGTGGACATGGCGATGGTCGTTGCCCTTCCCGCCGGCACGGCATCGATCGATATGTTCCGCCGGGAGTGCGTCGGAGGCGTGCGAGAAGGATGCGACGGAGGCGTCGTGGTGACGTCGATGACCGACACGCTCGTCGTCCCGAGCGAGCTGGTCGCCGTCGACCTGCTCCACCCGCCCAGCTCCGTGCGCGTCCACCCGGGCGACTTGATCCGGATCGAGTGGGCGTTCCCATTGGTCTTCGCGCCGCAGGCTCTCTCGAAGCTCTCGTACGTGCTGGTCAGCCCGGACAACGGGGTCCACTGGATCCCGCTCGCCGGGAGGATCACCGGCACGCGCTACGACTGGCGCGCGAAGACCAACGGCCGCTTCCTCGTTCGCGTGTTCGCGACCAACGGGTTCAACACCGACGACGCGCGCGGCGAGCCCGACACCGACGGCGACGGCTGCGGCAACTCGCACGACCCGAACCCGACGGTACCGAACCCCGACACCGACGGCGACGGCGTCGCCGACGTCTGCGACAACTGCTCCTCGTTCTTCAACCCCGTGCAGCAGAACGCCGACGGCGACATCCGGGGAGACGCCTGCGACAACTGCCCGTTCGTCGCCAACGACACGCAACTCGACTCCGACGGCGACGGCCACGGCAACGCCTGCGATTGCGCGCCGACCAGCGCGACGACGTGGGAGCAGCCGGCGGAGGGGTCGGGGCTCGCGGTCGGGAAGCCGCCCACGGGCGGTCCCACGGCCGTCTCGCTGTCGTGGACATCGCTCGCCGTGCAGGCCGGCGGCTCCGTGCGTTACGACATGGTGACCGGGTCACTCGGCGCCCTCAGGTCGAGCATGATCTTCACGGGCGCGACCTGCCTCGGCAACGACATGACGACGGCCGCCATGAGCACGACGCAGGCATGGCCGCCAACATCAACGGGGCTGGGCTACTACTACCTGGTCCGGGGGCAGAACTCCTGCGGCAACGGCAGCTACGGGAACTCTTCGATCACGCCGGACCCGCGGGACGCGCTCGATGGGAGCGGGTCGCCGTGTCCGTGAGCCGAGGTTCCTCGTCGGTCTCGGATCGGGTCGGTTGGAACCCCTCGGCCTGCTCACCCTGATCGTCACCGTCCAAACCGGAAAACGCCTCCGCGAGTACCTCTCATTCAACTTGAAGCGTGTTCTCAACAAAGCGCGGAAAGTGGTTCGAGGTCGAGTGAGCCGCCCGCCGGCACGCGCGGCGAGGAGTCCGGGAAGAAAGGGCTTCCATTGAAGCCGATCGTGGCGTAAACAGATGGCATTCGCCCTCTTGCCGGACAGACCGCCACTGATCCCCGGTGAGAAACGGTAGGAGCGGAGGTCAGCGATGTACCTGCCACGCCCCCTGCGTGCCATCGGCCCCGTGGCTCTGATCAGCTCGGCGTTCTTTGCGGCGCCTTCCACGCGTGCAGCCTGCCGGGACGGCAGCCCGGTCCAGTTCGCGATCACGATCGACGAGGCGCGCGTGCTCGCGGAGATCGAGGGCTTTCTCTAGGGGAATCCCGAGCCGTATCTCACGGTGTTCGTCGACGGTGCCGCGGCGTGCGCGATGCCTCCGTCGAGCGCTCCGAGCACCCCCGCGATCTCGAATTACGTTTGCAATGTCACGCGCCCGACGTTCGACCCGTTCGAAGTGCGGGTCGTGATGAAGGAATACGATTCCGGCGGAGGGGGCGACGACGATCTACTCGACCTCGCACCCGGCCCAGCCACCGACCTTGCGTTCATCTACGATCCGCAGTGCGACATCATCAGTCAAAAGAACCCCGGCGACATCCCGACGTGCCCCGACGGAAACAAATCGCCGTCGTGCCGCGGGTCGAGCCCGCACGCGGTGCAGGGCACCGGCGCCATGGCCGACGCCCCCGGTCGTCTCACCTTCCGGATCGGGCCCTCGGACGGCATCCCGCTGGTGGATAACAGTGTCAGCGTGATGGGCGTCCAGCCCGTGCAGGTGGCGCCGACGATCCAGGGGCTAATCGCGGATCGGCCGGCGATCGTCAGGATGACCCTCGGCAGTTCCCACGAGACTCCCGTCTCAGCGAGCGTTCGCGTCACCGTCCGCGACAAGGCCGGCAACGTCTTCACCGACACCAAGTTGGTCCCGTTGCCGGCCTGCAGCTCGACGTCGAACGTCAACATGTTTCTGGCCGGTTGGGACGGAGGGACGGCGAACGGATTCCGGGCGCAGGACGGCGTGTTGAACAACATGGTGATCACCACCGAGGTCGACCCCGCGGTCGACTGCTCGCCGATCCCATGCCAGCCGACGGACTGCCGCGTCGTGGACAACCGGCAGCAGTTCGACGCGATCCCCCTGGTCCACGGGCGCGACCTGCGCGTGGTCTTCCAGCCGTTTTTCGAGCCCGATCCCACGGCTCTCGGCTGCCTGAGCTACGTCGCCGGGGGCGCCGATACGCTGGCGTTGAGGAACGCCGCGCTGCCGGTCCTGAGAGACCTCTTTCCGGTGCACGGCGTCGACGCCGTGAGCACGGACATTCCGGTGCCGTTCCCGAGATTCGGCGGGATCCTCGGCTTGTTGAGCTGTCCTCACATCTCGCTGCCGCTGCTCGATCTCCCTTACATGGCCATGGGCTGGGACAATGCCGAGGGCGTCGTGCTTCCCGGTTACTTCGACTGCGTCTATCCGGTCTGCAGCCTTGCCGGAGGCTTCTCGGGCGCCTCGTTGCCGCCCCTTTCGAGAGTGTCGGTCATGGAAGCCGAAGTGGGGGCGATCCCGAGCGAGGTGGCGCCCCACGAGATCGGACACACGTACGGACTTTCGGAGGCCGCGTGTCCGTTGACCGGGGTCACGTCGGGGATCGACTGTCTCGACGAGTACAACTTCGGTCCGTCATCCGACGGCTTCCCGGGCGCGGGGTTTCAGGTGCTCGGTCCTCTGGTCGATCCCGCGGGAGCGGGGAACAACCGGGACGGGATTCCTTGCCTGATGGGCATTTCCCCGGTCGGTGCGCCCTACCACTGGATCGAGCCGGCCGAATACAACTCACTGCTGGCACGTATGGCCGAGGCAACGCCGGAAGTGTCCCTCTTCATGCGTATGACTCTGACCCGCAGCGGCGGCGGCTCGTTCGTCGACGACGAGACGTCGCGCGTCACCACACGCCCAAGGCTGTTTTCGGACGCCGCCTCCGGCCGCGATCCGCTCAGGCACTCGACCTCGCTCGTCTTTCGTGACGCGAGCGCGGTGCCGCTCTCTTCGGTGAGCTTCACACCCGAGACCGTCGACACCGATGGGGACGACCTCTTCGACGCGTTCGGCGTCCTCCACGGGGACGGCGTTTCCGACACCGCGGGGCACTCGGTGGTCGTCCCGCTCCCCACGGGCGCCGCGAGCGTCGACTTGGTGCGCCGATGGTACGAGGGCGGCGTTCCCCACACTGCGCTCGCCGACACCACGGCGCTTGTCACCGAGCCGATCGCAGCCTCGCTGGTTTCTCCCCCAAGCTCCTTCCTCGCGCTTCGCGACGAGAGGATCCGGGTCCATTGGCGGTTCTACCCTCCGTTTCGCGTCGGCGGCGCGGCCCTCGGTACGACCCGTCCCGTGCTCTCCTACCTGTTCGTCAGCTCGGACAACGGCGCGAACTGGTTCCCCATCGCGATCCGTTTGAGCGGGACGAGCTACGAGTGGAACGTCCCCGAGGACGGACGCTATCTGTTCCGCGTCTTCGGAACGAACGGTTTCGATACCGGCGACGATCCGGCCGACCTCGACGCCGACGCGGACGGCTGCGGCGACAGCATCGATCCCGCGCCCACGCAATCGAATCCCGACGGTCAGGACGCGGACGGTGTCGCGACGGTGTGCGACAACTGCCCGATTGCGCACAACCCGTCGCAGGAAGACGCCGACCTCGACGGGTTGGGGGACGCCTGCGACAACTGCATGCTCGTGGCCAATCCGGATCAAGGCAATGCGGACCAGGACGCTCGGGGCGACGCGTGCGACTGTGCTCCGCAGGATGCCACGACGTGGGCGGTTCCCGGCGAGGTCGTGGGGATGCTCGTCCGCCGTTCGGTGCAGGGTTCCGACTACGTCGATGTTCAATGGGACTCGCTCGCAGCGCAATCCGGAGCGTCCGTTCGGTACGACGTCCTCGCGGGCAGCCTTGCGCTTCTCAAGGGCTCCGCGCGGTTCACCGATGCGACGTGCGTGGGAAACAACGCCGCCGTTCCTTCGGGGACATTCTACCGTCCGGCGCCCGGTCCGGGAGAAGGCGACTGGTACCTGCTGCGCGCGGAAGGACCGTGCGGCGTGGGCGAATACAACGAAGGGGTGGGGCAGCAAGTCGGGGATCGGGACGGGCTCATCCAACAGGCGCCTTTGCGATGCGCGCCCTAGACGCCGGCGTTTCGAGGTTGACGGCGCGCAAAGGGACTGCGGTGTCAGCCTCCGCCGCAGTGCCGTGCGCCGCGGAGGCGACCGAGTGAGGGTCAAGGCCCAACGCACACAATGGTCTCCCGGCTCGCTGGCCTTCGCAGCTCAAGCTGCGACGTATCCTGGGTGGCCCTCCCAGGCGAGTCTTTTCGACGCGGGTTCGATTCCCGCCGCCTCCACCAGTCGAACTCCTGCTGCCTTCTCGTCGAGAACGACCGTCAGCGCCGCCGTGAGAGGCGTGGTACGGTTCCTGCTCCATGAGAATCGTGACCGACCGAGATAGAATTTCATTCGACGAACTGCGGTTCCTGGCGGCAGGGCGCTTTGGCGACCTCGTCAAAGCTGTCGTCGATCTTGAGCGTCGGATCATGATCGTCGACGCGGAACTGCACGCGGATCAGGAGGCTGAATTGTTGGCCGACCATTCGCGACAGCAAGATCTCTGGGGGATCAACCTCTACCCCGAGCTGCCAGGAAGCGACTGGCTCGAGTTCGATTCCATGATCAATCTTCGCCCTTCCTTCGGGAATCGTTCCCGAGGTGTCGATGATCCGGCGACACGAGGAAGGATCGCCGAACTCGTGCGCGATCTGGTGATTCGATGATGGACCTCAAGCATGGCGACGGTTTCGCCGAGCGGTGGTGCACGCTCTCGCTCGCTCAACAGCTGGGCAACGTCGGCAGCGAAGTCAGCCGGGCGCTGAAGTGGCGGTCCCGCAACCCCGCGATTGCGCAGGGCGCTCTCGACAGAGCCCTGGAGTTGATCGACCTCACGCTTGACGACTCCCGTCACCGGGTTTCGGTTGCCCGCCTGCGAGAGATTTGCCGCGCCCGGGAAGTGCTGCTCGACTTCCTGGCGGGAACCAACGTGTACGGCTCGACCGAGGCGACGCTGCAGCGCTACTTCGATGTGTTCGCCGTGGCCGCGGCGAAAGCTCAAGGGAGAGGCTGAGCGGGAATGTCAGCCGTGGCCACAGAAGTCGTGCACCGCACGACTTCTCGGTCAAATTCGGACGCGGGTTCGATTCCCGCCGCCTCCATTCCTCGCTTCGCTCGTCATTCCGGCGTCGGTCATCGGTGTCGGTTGTCGCGCCCTTCGGGCGCATGTCTCACATTGCGCGCGCTCCGCTTCGCTACGCGCGCTGGCGACTGCGATTCCCGCCGCCTCCACCAGTCCTTTGGATTCCATGACCGCATGGAGCCGGGCAGCTCCTGGACTTCGTCGTGGTCGGGTACACCGACACGAGCGAGGGACCGTACGGGCCGAACTCCCTCGGTGTGAGCCGTCCGCAAGCGGCGGGTGTCGGGGCGTGCGATCGACCTTTGGGCGTACCGACCTGTCCGTGAACCGGGACAGTCCCGGTCTTCTTGCCTAGCGCACGCTTCTGGTAGGCTGCGACCCAGTCCGGAGGGCCGCCATGCGATCTGCGAGACTCGTCGTTCCATCCATCTTTTTCGGCACATTCGTCGCGATGCCTGCGGTCGCCCAGGCGCCGCCGCCATCGGCTCCCTCCGAGCTCGCCGCGACGCTTGAAGCCTACTCGAGCTTCCGCCTCCAAGAGGCGGGCCGGCACCTGAAAGACCGGACGCTTTCAATCGGCCACCTGACGGTGACAGTGAACGATGGGACCGTCACGCCGATCCGGGCGCGGGACAGCTCGGCCGCTGGCCTCTGGATCACCGGCAACGGTGCGTGGACCTACAAAGCCGAGGTCGCGAGCGAGCGCGCCGTGCTCGAAACCAACAAGAGCCGGATCGCTCCGACGCTGCCGACGACAGCGGATTCGGCGCGGGACACCTTCCGCAACATGATCGTCCTGTTCTCCGAGCCGCTGTGGGCCGACGCGTGGGATCCGTCGCAGGGCGCCGACGGGCCCGAGGAATCCCCGCCACCAGGCGCGGCGGGGGCGTCGAAAACGCGTTGAGGCGGCTTGTCGAGCCGCCCGAGAACTTGCGCGTCCGCGGCAAGGCGGGAAAGCGGAAGTAGTCCTTCGAGACCCGAGCACGGCAATCGAGGTGCGGCCGCCGGGCGCTCCGTTGTTATTCCGTTACCCGCAAAGCCGTATCGCCCCCACTCGCTCGAGGAACTTGGGTTGCCGTGGCGCAACATGATCTCGGAGGGCGACCGGTGCGACATTGCCCCACCGACCCGACCGAGATGCAGTGCAGCGCGATCTCGAATCCTGACTCAAATACGCCGCATTGTCACCGAGTAGCCCTTGTGCCCGCGCCCAATGGCGGAGTAGCCTCCCGCGCAAGGGGTGGCCGCGCGAACACGGGTACGCGCGGTAGGTAATCGCTGGACGCACGTGACGGACGATTGTCCGCGAGCCGTCGAGTCTGCGACCCGCGGTGTCACGCAGAGTCAGTCGCAATGAACTTCTGCTTCCGAGCGCTTGGGGGGCACGGATGGCGGATTCAACGCGGGGGTGGCGATCCGCCACGACTGAGAGTCTTCAGATTCTCGGCGGCGATCCTGTTGCCGGGATCGTGGCGGAGCGCGCGCTCGAAGCAGCGACGGTCTTGGGCGACGCCAATTCGCCTCGCGGAACAGACGCCGATGGTCTCTCAGTTCATCTCACTGAAATCGTCGTGTCGGACGGATCGGCTCGCGCTCGACGTCGAATACTCGGGTGGCAGCACAGATTCTTCACGATCGGTCTTGGAGGCAGGCATGCACAACGATGAGCGAGACCAGCGGGCTACGAAGGAATCCGGGATTGTGAGCCGCAGACGCGAGCGCGGGAGTTCAACTCTCGCAGCGCGAGTCCGAATCGTACCTACGATCATGCTTCTCGCCGGCTTCTGGATTTCTGCGAGTGCCACAGGCCCTCAGCCCATCTCCGCGCTGCCTGTGACCGATACGACGACCTTCGATGATCTCGACCTGGCCAACATCGCGCCCGGTGTTTCGGACGTGCCCGTCGGCGGCAGGGCGGCCGTCTCGTCGTTCAACGGGAATCTTCAGATCGGCGTGCCGTTGAGCACCGTCCTTTCGCAAGATGGGAAGTTGCCGCCAATTGCTTTTGGACTGACTTACAACGGCAACAACGTCCGTCAGTACTCGGTTCGAGAGGGCTCGGGCTACACCAACTGGCTTTCCGGGCGGAGTTGGGTCGGACTCGGGTGGACGGGGCACATGGGGAGGATTTTTCGCGTCGCGAAGTACCACGTGAGCGCCTCCCCGGCCGGCTGGGATTACTCGGAATTCGCAACAATCTTCGAGTCTCCAGACGGATCGCTCTTTCAATTCGAACCGGCGATTCGCAACGCGCATCCGGACTTGAAAATCAGATACTTCCCCGACTGCACCCAGCCGTTGGGCGTGCCGCCGGATCCACCCCCAGCCTGCGATTGGATCTGTGAGATGCATCCAGACGCTACCTGTTGTGAACTTCCTGATCCTGGACCAGATCCATGTGGCATGAGGCGTCAAGACCCCATCGAAGGTGTCGAGCACTACGACGTCACGTTTCCGAACGGGACGATCTATCGGCTCGAGAAGATCGTCCCCTACGACTACGCACAGCCGAACGGATGGATCCGCAATCACGATCGAGCCGGCTACTACACGACGCGCATCAAGGATCTCTTCGAAAACTCAATTACGATTCAATACGAGCGGAGCGGGCCTTACCCCGAAGCGATCACAGCGATTCGCTCGACGCAGTATCCCGCGATGGACCTGACGACCACGCGGTGCGTCGACTCGGATCCGGATGCCTCGCGTTGTCCATCCGGAACTGAAGGGATGCTCAAGGAAGTGCAGTCGGTATCCTTCAAGGGTGGACGATCCGCCGCGCAAGGCATCACGGCGCAAATGTCGTACGAGATCAAGACGTTCATAGACGGCGGCCAGCCGGTGTCGGTGCCCGTTCTTGCAAGCGTCACGCTGGTGGGGAGCAATCAAGAACTCGGTGGAACCACCCAATTTACATATGGCATTCCGCAGGAACCATATGAGCTGGGCGCTTGGTGGGGGCTCGAACAGCTCCGCACGCCACTCGGAGCTGTACTGCGATTCAAAAATGACGATTGGAGGTCTGGCTCTCGCTTGATCGGATCGAACACCGTTGATCGCATGATCGTCGGCGTAGTCCGTCAAACGACCTATCCGGAGGGACTTGGAGTCAATGACGATCCGACCGGAAAGCCATTCTTCGTGAGAAGTTGGAGTCGGGACTTCGCGGCAGGGCGTTGCTCGGAAACCCAGAACGGCTCCAACGCCTACGAACGCGTCGAACCGGATCGTCGTCGGATGACTTTCACGGTTCAAGGTGATCCGTGCGGTCGAAAGTTGCCGGTCGATCGAGGGCCATTCGGTGCGCCGGACAACGTCGTGACGTACCAGGGCTACCCTGGGGTCGCGCTTCGGAGCACGCACAATCTTTACGACACCAAAGACGACCTCGACGGAAACATCGTCCAGGTCATCTTGAAGGGTACGCAGACGGACTTCGAGGATGACAAGCTCACGTGCTTTGAAACGGTAGACCCGCCGCCGGCTCAGGTGACGCGGTCGATAACGCGAACAGGCTACAGCCGCGGCGTTTTCAACCGTTGGG
>JAQBEH010000011.1:0-21005 GCA_032124015.1 Acidobacteriota bacterium | reverse complement strand
TGCAGTTCCTTCAGGCCACGTTCGGCCCGCTGGTCTTTCTCTTCACCGTGTCGAACCTGGCGGCCATGGGCCTCCAGGTGAAGGTGCCCGACGTCGTCGTCGCGTTGCGGAACAAGAAGTCCCTGGCGCAGATCTTCGTGTGGGGCTGGGTTGTGGGGCCGGCGTTCGGCTATCTGATCACCAGGGTCCTGCCGCTGGCCGAGCCCTACGTCGTCGTAGTGCTCCTCGCGAGTCTCGCGCCCTGCGCGCCCTTCCTCCAGCAGATGGTGGGAAAGGCACGCGGCGACATGGGGTTCGCGGGCGCGCTCATCCCGCTGGTCGCCGTCGGCACGGTGGTGCTGATGCCGTTGATGGCGCCGCTGTTGATCAAGGGGTTGACGATCAGCGCGTGGGCGCTCGCGAAACCGCTTCTCCTGACGATCCTTCTGCCGCTGATCGTCGGAGCCGCGATCCGGCATAACGCCGAGACCACGGCAACCAAGATCTTCCCGGCGGTCAAGCGGATCGCCGTCCTCTCCACCTTGGCGACGATCGTGTGGTGCCTGGTGCTCTATGGCCGAGGGATGCTCAACACGGCGGGCGAATTGGCCCTCCTTTCCATGACCCTGTTCATGGTCGGGATGGGACTGATGCCGTATCTGTTCGGCTTCGGCCTGAAACAGAATCAGCGAAGCGTCATGGCGCTGGGGATGGGCACGCGTAACGTCGCCGCGGTGTTGGCGGCGGCGCTTGCCATTCCCGACGCGGACCCGCGCATCGTGGTGATGGTCGTCATGTGGACTCTGTGGTCGGTCGTCCTCGCGGCCATCGCAGCCAAGATTTTCTTCAAGCTGGCCGGCAAGACCGCTGTGGGCGCCGCGGCATGAACCTCCCCGGTCTCCTTCGCCGCTATCTCCCCATTCTGGACTGGGGGTCCAGGTACACCGGCAAGACGTTCACCAACGACCTGATCGTGGCGGGGATCGTCACGGTCATGCTGATCCCGCAGTCGCTCGCGTACGCGCTGCTCGCGGGACTGCCGCCGCAGGTCGGGCTGTACGCCTCGATGGCGCCGCTCGTGCTCTACGCGATCTTCGGAACATCGCGAGCGCTCGCGGTCGGCCCCGTCGCCGTGGCCAGTCTCATGACAGCCGCCGCGGCGGCGAGTGTCGCGTCGCAGGGAACACCGGAGTACCTGGGGGCGACCATCGCGCTCGCCGCCATCTCGGGGCTGCTGTTGCTCGCCATGGGGCTGTTGAAGTTGGGCTTCCTCGCGAACTTCCTCAGCCACCCGGTGATCTCGGGCTTCATCACCGCTTCGGGCATCCAGATCGCGGCCGGCCAGTTGGCACCCGTGCTCGGCATCCACGCGGAGGGCGAGAGTTTCGTCGACCTGGTGAAAACCATGGTGCCCAACCTCGGTCACATCAATCCCTATACCGCGGCGATCGGCTTCGCTTCGCTCGCCTTCTTGTTCTGGGTGCGCCGCGGCCTCAAGCCCCTCTTGTGCAAGATGGGGTTGGGAGAACGAACCGCCGACATCCTGGCGAAGGTGGGCCCGGTCGTGGCGATCGCCGTGACCACCGCCGCCGTCTGGGGATTCGGGCTGACCGAGCGCGGCGTCAAGATCGTCGGCACGGTCCCCAAGGGCTTGCCGAAACTGACCCTGCCACCGTTCGACGCGGGGCTCTGGATGAAGCTCGTCGTCCCCGCGTTGCTGATCTCGATCGTCGGCTATGTGGAGTCGATCTCGGTCGCCCTGACGCTCGCCGCCAAGCGACGGCAGCGCGTGGATCCGGACCAGGAGTTGATCGCGCTCGGCATGTCGAACGTCGGCGCGTCCGTCTCGGGCGGATTCCCGGTCACCGGCGGCTTCTCGCGCTCGGTCGTGAACTTCGAAGCCGGCGCCGAGACCCCGGCCGCCGGGGCCTTCACCGCTATCGGCATCGCGCTCGCCACGCTGTTCTTGACGCCGCTACTGTTCTATCTGCCGAACGCGACCCTCTCCGCCACGATCATCGTCGCGGTCTTGTCGCTCGTGAACCTCAGCGCGCTCAAGCACACCTGGCACTATTCCCGGGCCGATGGGGCGGCGATGGCCGCCACGATCCTCCTCACCTTGATCGAGGGGGTGGAGGCGGGGCTCTTGGCGGGTGTCGGTCTTTCGATCTTCCTCCACCTTTACCGCACGTCGAAACCGCATGTGGCGGTCGTCGGCCAGCTTCCGGGCACCATGAATTTCCGCAACGTGAAACGGCACACGGTGGTGACGTCTCCAGAGATCCTCTCGCTCCGTGTGGATGCCAGTTTCTACTTCCCGAACGCGCGCTTCATCGAGGACTACATCAACCAGGCGGTCGCGGACAATCCGGCGGTCCGCCACGTCATCCTCGAATGTCCGGCCGTGAATACGATCGACGCCTCGGCACTCGAAAGTCTCGAGGCGGTCAACCACAGGCTTAGGGACGGCGGGATCACGCTTCATCTTTCCGAGGTCAAGGGCCCGATCATGGACCGCCTGAAGCGGTCGCATTTCCTCGAAGAGCTGAGCGGGACGGTCCACCTGACGCAGTTCGACGCCGTGTCCAGCATCGATCCCGAGTTGGCGCGCCGCACGCTCTCGTCAACGCCTCCTTGAACCACTATCCTTCGCGGGCACCACGATGGAATGTCGAGGAGACGCACATGGCGGATAGCAAGCACAAGAAGAAGGGCAAGCCGGAGGACTACCAGAAGGAGCTGAAACGCCTCCACGTTGAGCTGGTCAAACTGCAGCGGTGGGTGGTCCACAAGGGACTCAAGGTCTGCATCGTCTTCGAGGGGCGCGACGGCGCCGGAAAAGGCGGGACGATCAAGGCAATCATCGAGCGCGTCAGCCCTCGCGTGTTCCGTGTCGTCGCGCTCCCCGCGCCGACCGAGCGTGAGAAGAGCCAGATGTACATTCAGCGTTACATCGGCCATTTCCCGGCAGCCGGCGAGGTCGTGATCTTCGATCGCAGCTGGTACAACCGTGCCGGCGTCGAGCGGGTGATGGGTTTCTGCACGCCGGAGCAAGCGAAACAGTTCCTCGAAGCCGCACCGATGGTCGAGCGCGCCATGGTCGAGTCGGGAATCATCCTGTTGAAGTACTGGCTCGAGGTCAGCCCGGAAGAACAGGAACGGCGCCTGCGGGATCGCATCGACGACGGCCGCAAGGTGTGGAAGCTCTCGCCGATGGACCTGAAGAGCTTCGATCGCTGGGACGACTACACCAGGGCCCGTGACGAGATGTTCGCCACGACGGATACCCCGTGGGCGCCGTGGTTCGTCGCACGCTCCGAGGACAAGAAGCGCGTTCGCCTGAACGTGATCCGGCACTTGCTGAAGCAAGTTCCTTACAAGACCGCGCCGTCCGAGAAGGTCAAGCTGCCGAAGCGGAAGATCGGCCGCTACAAGGCCGCCGACTATCCCTTCAAGTACGTGCCCGAGCAATAGCGGGGACAATCAAAGGGGAGTGTCCCCTTTGTTTGAGTGTCCCCTTTGGCGCGCGATCGTCGCGCGCGACGAGGGCGGTCTCCCGGGATAGAACTTGATCGCGTATCCGGGGTGGCCTACCCTACGAGTTCGTCGAGTGCACAAAAGGGAGCTTATCGCCATGCAACCAAAGACCTTCCGATTCTTCTCATGGAACCGTTTCCGGCGAAGCCTCATGGCGATCGGCTGCGCCGTCTTGCTGCTTCCCGGTGAAGGCGTTTTCCTCGCGCAGGGGACGGCACCGGCCGCAACGGACGCGCCGGCGGCAGAAAAACTCCCCGCGGATCAGCTCGACTCGCTGGTGGCCCCGATCGCCCTCTACCCCGACCCGCTCCTCGCTCAGACGCTCGTCGCCTCCACCTACCCGCTCGAGATCATCCAACTCCAGCAGTGGCTGGCGAAAAACCCGAACCTCAAGGACAAGGCCTTGGCCGACGCGGTCGCGAAGCAACCCTGGGATCCGGCCATCCAGTCGATGGCCGCGGTTCCCGATGTGGTGAAGCGGCTCGCGGACGACCTCCAGTGGACGACCGACCTCGGGAACGCCTTCCTCGAGCAACAAAGCGACGTCATGGACGCCGTCCAGCGGATGCGGAAGATCGCGAAGGACAAGGGCGCGTTGGAATCCAACGAGCAGCAGAAGGTCGAGACGACGGTCGTCGAGCAGAAGACGGTCATCGTCGTGCAACAGTCGAACCCCGAAGTCATCTACGTGCCGTCGTACAGCCCCGTGGTCGTCTACGGCCCGCCCATTTACCCGTATCCTCCGATCTACTACCCGCCGTATCCGCCGGGCGCCGCGTTCGTCAGTTTCAGCGTCGGCGTGGCGATCGGGGCAGCGTTTTGGGGCGGCTCCTGCTGCGGCTGCGGCTGGGGACACAGCAACAACGTCAACATCAACGTGAACAACAATTTCAACCGGAACACCAACATCAACGCCGGGAACCGCCCCGGAGGCGGCGGGAACAACAACTGGCAGCACAACGCCCAGCATCGCGGGGCGGCTCCGTATTCGAACAAGGCGACGGCGAACAAGTACGGCGGATCTGCGAAGGGGCAGTCGCCAAGTACGAGGCAGCAGCCTGCCGGCGGCGGCAACCGGGGAGCGAGCGGTGGCGCCAGCGCAAAGCAACAACCCGCCGGCGGCGGTAACCGGGGTGCGAGCTCCGGCCCCAGCGCAAGCAACCGTGCCGGTGGTGGAGGCGGAAACCAAATCGGCAGCCAAAACATCCCCAAGAGCAGCCCCTCGAAGGCCGGCGGCTTTGGTGGCGGCAGCTCCAGTGGTTTTAGCGGAAGCAGCGCCAAGGCGAGCAGCTCGCGCGGCGCCTCGAGCATGGGGTCGCGCGGCGGTGGCGCGTCGCGAGGCGGCGGCGGCGGAGGACGACGGAGATGAGCGCGATGACGTTCAGGATTTGCGTGTTGAGCGCGTGTGCCGCCGTGCTGTTGACGGCCTCGTGTTCCGAGCAGCCCAAGTCGAAGGAAGAAGCGGCGCAACCGGTCGTCAAACAGACGACGTTTGACACGCCTGAGGCGGCGAGTGAGGCGCTGATCGTCGCCGCCGAGCGATTCGACGTCCCGGCGCTGACGGCGATCGTCGGGCCCGATGGCGAGGACCTCGTAGTTACCAAGGATGTCGTTCAGGACGAAAATCAGGCTGCCGCTTTCGCGGCGCAAGCCCGCGAGAAGACCGAGATCGTCCGCGATCCCGAGACCCCGAAGGTCGCGACCCTCACGGTCGGGGCGGAAGACTGGCCGATGCCGATTCCTATCGTCGAGGAGAACGGCACGTGGCGGTTTGATTCCAAGGCGGGACGCGAGGAACTTCTGTTCCGCCGCGTAGGTAGGAACGAACTCGACGCGATCGAGATCTGCCGTGGATACGTCGAGGCCCAGCACGAGTACGCCTCGGAAAAACGCGACGGGGCGCGCGTGAACCAGTACGCGCAACGCGTCATCAGCACCCCGGGGAAGCAGGACGGGCTGGCCTGGCAGGCGGCGGACGGCTCGTGGGAGGGTCCGGTGGGTGAGGGGATCGCCAAGGTCATCGCCGAGGGGTACACCGAAAAGCAAGATCCCTTCCACGGGTATTACTTCAAGGTCTTGAAGGGACAGGGCCCAGACGCGCCGATGGGCGAGATGGACTTCGTCGTGGGGGGTATGATGATCGGCGGCTTCGCCCTCGTCGCCGCGCCGGCCGAGTATGCCGTCACCGGGGTGAACACCTTTATCGTGAGCAGCACCGGGGTCGTCTACCAGAAGGACTTCGGGCCGGCCTCGGTCGACGAATTCCGCGTGATGGAACGGTACAACCCGGACGAGACGTGGACACCCGTCGAGTAGAGTCGACGCCCCTCGCCGTCGACGAGCTGCGCCGCATGCACGCCTGGTGGCGCGCGTGCAACTACCTCGCGGTCGGCATGATCTACCTGCGCGAGAACCCGCTGCTTGCGCAGCCGTTGGCCGTCGCCCACATCAAACACCGCCTGCTCGGCCACTGGGGCGCGAGCCCGGCGCTGTCTTTCGTCTGGACGCATCTCAACCGCCTGATCAAGCGAGACGACCTCGACGTGGTCTTCGTCGCCGGACCGGGCCATGGCGCGCCCGGCGTGCTGGGGCCGGCGTACCTCGAAGGGACGTACTCGGAGGTCTATCCCGACAAGAGCGAGGACGCCCAGGGACTGCAAAAGTTCTTCAAGCAGTTTTCCTTCCCCGGCCACATCGGTAGCCACGTCACTCCGGAAACGCCGGGCTCGATCCACGAGGGCGGCGAGCTCGGCTATTCGCTCGCGCACGCCTACGGCATGGCGTTCGACAATCCCGAGCTGATCGTGGCCTGTGTCGTGGGCGACGGAGAGGCCGAGACCGGTCCGCTCGCCACGGCCTGGCATTCGAACAAGTTCTTGAACCCGATCTGCGACGGCGCGGTGCTGCCGATCCTCAACCTGAACGGCTACAAGATCGCCAACCCCACGATCCTCGCGCGCATCAGCCACGAAGAACTGGAGGCGCTGTTTCGGGGATACGGCTACACGCCCTACTTCGTCGAAGGCGATGACCCCGAAAAGATGCACCAGAAAATGGCCGCCACCCTCGACGAGGCGGTCGCCCAGATTCGCGCGATCCAGCACGAGGCGAGGTCGTCCCAGCGCGCCGACCGGCCGCGCTGGCCGATGATCGTGCTGCGATCGCCCAAGGGCTGGACCGGTCCGAAAGAGATCAAGGGGCACAAGACCGAGGGTTCGTGGCGCTCGCACCAGGTGCCGATCTCCGACGTGCGCGCCAACCCCGAGAGTTTGAAGCTGCTCGAGACTTGGCTCAAGAGCTACCGGCCCGAGGAATTGTTCGACGCCGACGGCCGGTTGATCGCCGAGCTTCGCGAGTTGGCACCCCAGGGCGCGCGTCGCATGAGCGCCAATCCGCACGCCAACGGCGGCGTGCTGCGCAAGGACCTGAAGCTCCCCGATTTCCGGAAGTATGCGGTCACGGTCCCCAAGGGTGGCGCCGCGCGCCACGAAAACACGAGGCCGCTCGGCGAGTTTCTGCGCGACGTGATGCGCGAGAATATGACGAACTTTCGCGTGTTCGGGCCGGACGAGACCGCCTCCAACCGTTTGCAGGCCCTCTACGAGGTCTCGAAGAAGACCTGGATGGCGGAGCTGCTACCGGAAGACGCCGACGGCGGCGAGCTCGCGCGCGACGGGCGCGTGATGGAGATGCTCTCCGAGCACACCCTGCTCGGCTGGCTCGAGGGCTACCTGCTCACCGGGCGCCACGGCTTCTTCCACACCTACGAAGCGTTCGCGCACGTAATCGACTCGATGTTCAACCAGCACGCCAAGTGGCTCGACATCTCGAAAAACCACGTGCCGTGGCGCGCCCCGGTCGCGTCGGAGAACATCCTCTTGTCCTCGACGGTGTGGCGCCAGGACCACAACGGTTTTTCCCATCAGGACCCGGGCTTCATCGACGTCGTCACCAACAAGAGCCCGTCGGTCACGCGCATCTACCTGCCCCCCGACGCCAACACACTGCTCGCGGTCGCCGACCACTGTCTGCGCTCCACCGACTACATCAACGTCATCGTGGCCGACAAGCAGAAGCACATGCAGTTCACGACCATCGACGAGGCGGTCGTGCACTGCGCCAAGGGCATCGGCATTTGGCGCCGCGCCAGCACCGACATCGATACGGAACCGGACGTCGTCCTGGCCTCGTGCGGCGACGTCCCGACCCTCGAGGCCTTGGCTGCGGCCGCCATCCTGCGCGAGCGTTTGCCCGACCTCAAGGTGCGCTTCGTCAACGTCGTGGACCTCTACAAGATGAGGCCGGCATCCGAGCACCCGCACGGCCTGAGCGAGCGCGACTTCGACAGCCTGTTCACCACCGACAAGCCGGTGATCTTCAATTTCCACGGGTACCCGTGGCTGATCCACAAGCTCGCTTACCGCTTCGCCAACCACGAGAACCTTCACGTCCGCGGCTACAAGGAAGAGGGCAACATCAACACGCCGCTCGAGCTCGCGATCCTCAACCAGATCGACCGCTTCAGCCTGGTGATCGACGTGATCGACCGGGTCCCGGGCTTGGCGACGCGCGCGGCGCACCTGAAAGACGAGATGCAAAACGCCATCATCGACAACCGCAGCTACGCGCACGAGCACGGCACCGACCGGGCCGAGATCACCAACTGGGTGTGGCCTTACTGAATTAGCATGAACCGAAGTGAACTTTTGATCCGGATCGGCGTATTCGCGACGCTCGGGCTGTTGGCCTTCTCGCGCGGGGTTTTGGCGCAGGAAATGGAGCCGCGCGCGTATTCACCCTCGCCCATGGGGACGAATTTCTTTGCGGTGGCTCTGTCCAACTCCCGCGGGGGGGTCTTGTTCGATGCGACCCTCCCGATCACCGACGTGAAAGCGAACCTCAACTCGGGCACCATCGGCTACGCGAGAACGATCCGCTTCGGGCATCTGCAGGGCCTGGTGGCGGGCTCGGTCCCTTACGTCGTGGGACTCGTCGATGGGAACGTCGCGGAGCAAGCGCAACAGATCCGGCGCTCGGGACTCGCCGACCTACGCGTCAAGCTGTCGGTCAATCTCCTCGGTACCAAGGCGATGAGCCGGGAGGAATTCGTCAAAGCGCCGAAAAAGACGATCTTGGGGGTGAGCTTGACGGTCCAGGCGCCGACCGGCCAGTACGACCCGACCAAGTTGATAAACCTCGGCACCAACCGCTGGTCGTTCAAACCCGAGGTGGGGGTGTCGGTCCCCGTGGGCCGCTGGTACCTCGACGCGTACCTGGGTGCCTGGTTCTTCACGAACAACGACCAGTTCTACACCGGCAACAGCACGCGGCGGCAAGACCCAATGACCGTGTTGCAGGGCCACGCCAGTTACGTGTTCAAGTCGCGCGCGTGGCTGGCGATCGATGCGACGTGGTACGGCGGCGGCGCGTCCACGGTGGACTCGAACCCGCCGTCCGCCCGCCAGAGCAACTCTCGCTTCGGCGCGACGTTCGCCGCTCCCCTCGTGAAAGGCCATTCGCTCAAATTCGCAGCCAGCACGGGGGCCACGACGCGGACCGGCACCGATTTCGATACCCTTCTCGTGACCTGGCAGTTCATGTTTTTCGACCGCCCGAAGGCCACTCAGCGCTGAGATGGGGCCGGCCGCTCGAAGAGCGCGTCGCTCAAGGTCGGATTGACTTCAACCTTGTCCACCACCACGCGCGCGCGCTGGGGGCGGCCTTCGGCTCCGATTTCGATCCGGCGGGGGAAGAGCACTCCGCCCGTTTTCTTGTGATCCGTGAAGGTCGTTTCGATCTGGAGATCCCGCCCCTTGACCTGCCGCGTCGAGTCGGCCCGGACCTCGAAGTGGGAGGCCACGTCGATGTACGAATAGCGCACGGTGCCTGAGTTCAACGTGACCTTGAGCTTGTAGGCCGCACGTCCGCTGACGGTCTCGTTGCCGACGAATTCAACCGTGTGCCCCTTGGCCTTCCAGTCGACGAGCGGTCCTTCGATGTCGGCCTGTTCGATCGCCTCGTGTGTGACCTCGTCGGGCAAGTCCTTGAGCGCCATGTCGTCTTCGAACGGCGACACCTTCCAGCCGGTGGTGCCGTTGCTGGCGAACACGGCGGTCACGCCTTGAATGGTGAACTGGACGCGGATCCGGCCGGGCGGCTTGACTTCCCTGACCACGAGCGCCTCGCGCCCTTGTCCCTCGAAAATGCGCCCTGTTTGGCGAAGAGTCTTGATCGCTCGAATCTTGGCCAAGCCGCCGCGGGCCGCCACGTAGTCGGCAACGATCGCATCGACGGAGGGAGTCGTCGGCGGGGCCTTGGGCGGGGCGGCCGGTACGGCCAGGGTGGCAGCAAACAGAGTCGCCGCGGCCAGCGAGAATACGCGGTTCATTTCCGGCCCCCCCCGGAAGGCCTTGAGCCCGCACCGAGGTTCGGGCCCGTACCCACGGGCCAGGTGGTCACGCCGTAGGCATACCCGCCGTAGTAGCCGTAGCCGGGGTACGCATACTGCTGGGCCTCCTGAGCCTTCTTGGCTTCCTTCTCCGCCTCTTCGGCGCGAGCCTCAGCCTCGTCGGCCCGTTGTTCGGCCGCGATTGCAGCGTATTCCGCGTCCTTCCGAGCCTGATCCTGCGCGGCGCTGTTCTGCTCGATCTGCGCCTGGGCGGGAGTCATCCACTCGCCTTGGTACTTCACGTAGCCGCTCGCCTCGTAGGCCTCGTCCTCGGTGAGCCAGCGGCCGTTGAGCTTGGTGTACCCGAGGGCCTGTCTCGCCTCGGCGTTGTCGGGGGCACTGGCCAAGGCCTTTTCGTAGGCGTCGTGCGCGTTCATGGGAAGTCCGTTCTGCGAGGCCCATTCGGCGAGTTTGAGCCAGCCGGCGACGTCGTTTGGTGCCAACTTGGCCGCGCGGGCCTCGTAGACGTCGAGGGGGCACTCCGCCTTCACGATGCGCTCGACTCGCGACATCGGGACGCCGATGATCCCGCCTCCCACGTCGACCTGAACGGTCTGATCGTTCTGCTCCACGATCCTTCCCGTGATCGTGCCGGCACCCTGCAGATACACCACATCCGCGAAGAGAGCCGCGGGGACGAGGAACAGGAGGAACGGGAGCTTTCTCAAGAACACCTCACGGAACCACCGGGAGTATAGCTCCTGCCGGCGCGCCGTGACCGCGCGAAAAAGGTCTCAGCGCGTCAGAGGGATCGTCGCCGCCAGCTCGAAGTTGACCACGGCGTCCAGCTTGTTTTCGAGTTGGAAGAATCGGGTGACTTTCGGAGCGGGCAGCAGTTTCCGGAAGACCTTGACGTACTTCTTCTTGACCGAGACGTCCTTGGCCTTGATGTCGAGGTACTCGTCCAGGAGCCGGGTCGCCTGCTCGTCGGTCAGGTTGGCGTCGGCGGAGGTGAACTCGGTGATCACCTTGACGAGGCGGTCGCCCAGCCGGGCCATGTCCACCCGATAGTCCCGATAGGCCGGCCAGAACTCCAGGCTCTCGTCGTCGGTGAGCGTCATGGCGTCGGCGATGATCGCTTGCCGGTCCGTCTGGATCTGCGCGCGCGTCAGCTCGATGTCCGTGGCTGTTTGGGCGAATGCGGGGGCTGCGATGCCCGAAAGAAGAACCAAGCCGAGAGCCGTTCCTGCGATTTTCGTCATGGTGATCCCCTCTATTCCGATCCGCACGGGACGCAGCTGGTGACGTTGAACTTCCAGTCCGTGAGCGTGCTGTCCTTGGCGATGCGGTAGTTCACCTTGTAGGTGCTGGTGTGATTCGACACCTTGCGGTAGCCGCGATGGGTCGAGGTGATCACTTCGCCGTCGAACAGGCGCTCCGTGACGACGAGGTCCGCGTTGACTTTGGCGCACGATTCCTGGGTGTCGACTTCCACCGCCCAGACTTTCGTGATCGCCTTATCCGAGATCTGATCGGACTTGGCGGTCGCGCGAATCCGCGCTGTGCACTCGGCCGACTGTGCGGAAGGCGTGAGCAAGGGGATCGCGGCCACGAGGGCCAGCGACTGGACGATTCGGAAAGGCTTCATTTTATCCTCCGTAGCGAACGACGACGTTACCACGCCGGAACTTAGCCCCCCTCCCACGGTGGCCGCAAGCTTGTTGACGACCGGAAGCACCGTTTCTCCCAAGCCGTTGATGGCGTGAGCGTTGTAGAGCGCGACCCTCGTGCGCGTGAGCACGCGAAACGCGTACATGGGGATCGTGGGGGAAACGCGGCGGACTCGAGGCGAGCGATTCCAAGAATCAACAAGCTTGCGGCCACCGTGGGCCCGTTCGGAAAAAGCCCGAAACCACGCGACGTTTTCAGTGTTTCGGCGGGTAGATCGTCTTCCAGTCGTTCTTCATATCGACGACGGTCCAGCCTCTCTTCGCCGCCTCGTCGAGGCCGACGTCGAGCTTGCCGATGGACGACGTCCGGTCGTAGGCGTATTCGCGTTCGGCGTCGGTGTGGTGGACGAAGAGGCAAAACGTCGCGCCCGCGCCGGCGGCGGTCCACTGGAGCATCTGCAAGTCCCCGTCGGAGTTGCCGACGGCGGCGATCGGGCGCCGGCCGATGTGCTGCTGGATCCCGATGGGTTTTCCGTCCTTGTCGTCGATGAAGTTCAGCTCCGGAAGTCGCATCAGTACGGGCACGCCGTCCTGCATCACGAACTGGGTCTTGATGCTGCTGCCCACGACCTGTTCGGGCGGGATGCCGTAGACCCGCTCGGTCCACGGGCGCATGAATTCAATGCCGCCACCCGAGACGATGAACGTCTTGAAGCCGTTCGCGCGCAGGTAGGCGAGCAGTTCGAGCATCGGCTGATAGACCATTTCGGTGTAGAGGCGCCCTGTTCCCGGATGCTTTGCGGTGGTGATCCAGTCCTTGGCGATCTTGTCGAACGCCTCCGTTGTCATCCCCGTGTGAGTCGCCATCACAATCTCGAGCAGCGCACGCTCACCGCCCGCGAGTGCGGATTTCAGGTCGCCCTTGAGCAATGAGGCGAACGGCTCCTTGGTCTTCCACTCCGGATGCTGCGGGGCCAAGGCCTTCACGCGGTCGAGCGCGAACGCGAGCTGGACGTACATCGGCTGCTCGCCCCAGAGGGTGCCGTCGTTGTCGAAGGTGGCTATGCGTTCTTCGGGCGGCACGAAATTCGGGCTCGACTTGACGGTCACCGCCTGTACGAAGTCGACGATCGCCTTCTTGTGCGGGCCGGAGTTCCAGGAGGGGAGTGGGTCGGTCTGTTCTTGGGCGCCAAGACACGACAGCAACACCAGGAGAGGGAGCATGAGCCGGTGAGTTTTCATTCCGGCCTCACGAGAGCTTCGAGGCAGCCTCCGGGTCGAGGAGGAACGTGACCACGGCCTCTCCCAGCGTCGCGAGCGCGACGGGGAGTTCCGAGTCTTCGTTTCGGACCGCGTCGAGGATCGCCTCGGCCTTCGCCGATCCTGTGGCGTAAACCACGATCCGCCGCGCCGCGGACAGCGCCCTCAGGGTCAGCGTCATGCGCCGGGGGGGAGACTTCGGCGCATCGTTGAGGACGGCGACGTCGCGATCCCAGGCGCGCAACAGGCGGTGCCCGGGAAACAGCGAAGCGACGTGGCCGTCCGGCCCCATCCCCAAAAGCACGAGATCGAGCCGCGCGGGGTCGCCCAGCTTTTCGCGAAGGACCCGTGTGTAAGCCGCAGCGGCTTCGCCTGGAAGGGAAGCGTCGCCCTGCATGCGGTGAATCTGCTCGGCGGGAATGGAGACATCATCCAGCCAGACGCTTTTTGCTAGGCGGAAGTTCGAATCCGCGTCTTCGGGCGCCACCATCCGCTCGTCGACCCAGAACACGGCGACCTTCGACCAGTCGATCGACGCGGAAATCAGGGCGGGGAGGAGAGTCTCGGCCGCCGAGCCTCCGGGAATCGCCATCGAGAACGAATCTCGCTGCGCGATCGCGTGGTGCGCCGCGTCTTCGACGAGCCGCGCAAAGCTCTGCGCGAGCTCTTTAACCTCCTGGATGACGACGTCGGCGGGCATGGCGGGGTTGAGGCTACCATGGCCACCGTTTTCTTTCCTCTAGAAGGAGTTCCCTCATGCAGCTCGGCATCGTCGGTCTCGGTCGTATGGGTGCAAACATGGCTCGCCGCCTCGTGCGCGGCGGACACGCCTGCGTTGGCTACAACCGGACGAGCGGCCCCGTGGACGAACTCGTCAAGGAAGGTGCTAAAGGGACGACCGACCTCGCCAAGTTCGTTTCGATGCTCGCGGCGCCGCGCGCCATCTGGCTGATGGTGCCTGCCGCGGTCGTCGATCGCGTGCTCGCCGACCTGATGCCACACCTCGCAAAGGGCGACATCGTCATCGACGGTGGGAACTCGTACTACCGCGACGACATCGAGCGCGCGAAACGGCTCGCCGAGAAGGGGCTTCACTACGTCGACTGCGGGACCAGCGGCGGCGTTTGGGGGCTCGAACGCGGCTACTGCCTGATGATCGGCGGCGAGCCGGAGACGGTGAAGCACCTCGACCCGATCTTTGCGACCTTGGCGCCGGGAGTCGGATCGATCCCGCCCACCGCGGGGCGCGTGCCAGGCGTCGGAACGGCGGAGCGCGGCTATCTCCACTGCGGCCCGCACGGTGCCGGCCACTTCGTCAAGATGGTGCACAATGGCATCGAGTACGGGCTGATGGCCGCGTACGCCGAAGGGCTCAACATCCTCAAGCACGCCAACGTCGGGAAGCAAGGACGAGAAGTCGACGCCGAGACGACCCCCCTGCGGAACCCGGAGTACTACCAGTACGACCTCAATCTCGCCGACGTCACCGAGGTCTGGCGGCGGGGGAGTGTCGTGTCGTCGTGGCTTCTCGACCTCACGGCCGAGGCGTTGGCCGGAAGCCCCCAGCTTGCGGAGTTCTCCGGCCGCGTGTCGGATTCGGGCGAGGGGCGCTGGACTATTCTCGCGGCCGTGGACGAAGGCGTCCCCGCGCACGTCCTGACGGCGTCGCTCTACGAGCGGTTCGACTCGCGCGGCGAGGCGGAGTTCCAAAACCGCGTCATGTCCGCGATGCGTTTCGCCTTCGGCGGCCACCTGGAAAAGAAATAGGGGACAGTCCCCTATTTGCCATGCGCATCACGATCTCAACACCCGCTCCTTCAGGCAGCACGGTAGGCAATCGCGTGACCGCGTTGCGCTGGTCGCGGATCCTCCGCGGGCTCGGTCATCGCGTGCGCGTGACGACCGGATACGACGGTTCTCCCTGCGACGTCCTGATCGCCTTGCATGCAAAAAAAAGCGCAGCGGCGGTTGCTCGATTCCGCAGGCTGCGGCCGCGCTCCGGCCTCATCGTGGCGCTCACCGGCACCGACCTCTACGTCGATCTGAAACGTCGTGATCCGCGCGCGCTGGCGAGCCTTGCGGCCGCCGACCGGCTCGTGACGCTTCAGCCGCTCGCCGTACGGGAGGTCCCGAGACGCCTGCGCGCCAAGGTCCGGACGATCTTCCAGTCGGTCGCGTCCGTTCCGGTCCGACCCGCGGGACGGGCGCGGGAGTCGTTCGTCGTCGCGGTGGTCGGTCACCTGCGGACCGTCAAGGACCCGTTCCGAGCGGCCATGGCGGCGCGCGAGCTTCCCGCGTCGTCGCGGATCGCGATCGCGCACGCTGGATCGGCGCTCACCCCGGCGATGGCCCGTCGCGCCAGGGCCGAGATGAAGCGCAACCCGCGCTACCACTGGCTCGGCGGACTGCAGCCGTCGCGCGCCCGGGCGCTTATCGGATTCGTGGACGCCTTCGTGCTGTCGTCCCGTTCCGAAGGCGGCGCGAATGCGCTGGCCGAGGCGATCGTCGCCCGCGTCCCGGTGCTGGCGTCGCGTATCGACGGCTCGATCGGCCTTCTCGGACGAGACTATCCCGGGTACTTCACCCCCGGGGATACCACGGCGCTCAGGCGAGCGCTCTGGCGCGTCGAAACCGACGGGGCGTTCCGGGCGAAGTTGAAGCGCGCGGTGTCCGCCCGCGCGAAGCTCCTTTCGGAAAGTCGCGAACGCAACGCGTGGCGCGCCCTACTCGAGGAGATGACCCCGGCATGAGCGAGCTTCCCGACGGCGTCGAGCCGGCCCCGATTCCGGAGCCGAAAGACTCGGCGCTTAGCATCGTCTTGCGTCGGCGCGGCGATGGGGGGTTCGACGTGCTGCTCGGCCGCCGCGCGCGGCATTCCCGCTTCATGCCCGGCAACCTCGCCTTCCCCGGCGGCAAGCTCGAGCCGGAAGACGAGCCGGATCGTGCCGGCGCCTTCGAACGCTGCGCCTCGCGCGAGCTTCGCGAAGAGACTGAACTCGACATCCCACCCGCGGCGTGGCGCGTGGCCGGGGAGCGCACGACGCCTCCTCTTTTTTCCGTGCGATTCCGCACCCTCTTTTTCGTAGCGGAGCTCCCCGTCGGCGTCGGCCTCCCCGAGAAGCCCCCGGCCCCGGAGGAAATCGAGTCGCTGGCCTTCGCGGACCCGGGCACGGTGCTCGCGGACTGGGAGGCCGGCCGCAGCCTCGTTCCGCCGCCTCTCCTTCCGATCTTCCGCCTCATGCATCGCGTCAACACGGGGGACGTCGCGGCGCTCGCGGCGAGCATCGCCGCCGTCAACAGGGACGAGGACGAAAACCCGCGAATCGAGTTCATCCCCGGCGTCTGGGTACTCCCCGTGCGAACCCGCACGCTCCCCCCGGCCTCGTGCACCAACGTCTGGATGCCGGGAGGCCGCCGCTTCGTCGTGATCGACCCCGGAAGCGGAGAGCCCGGAGAAAACGCGCACCTGCTCGCGGTCATCGGTCGGCGCGTGGCGCTCGGGGACACCGTCCAGGCGGTCGTGCTGTCACACCACCACCGCGATCACGTCTCGGGCGCGGGTGCGATCGCCTCCGCCCTCGGTGTTCCGGTGTTTGCCCACGCGGAGACGCTGGCACGCATCCCTGCGCTTCCCGACGGCGTCGTGACGCGTCCCTTGAAAGACGGCGATACGCTCGACCTCGACGGCGCGATGCTCCGCGCGGTTCACACACCCGGCCATGCTAGAGGGCATCTCGCCTTCTTCGACGCAGCGCGGCGCGTGCTGATCGCCGGCGATCTCGTCAGCGGACTGTCGACGATTCTCGTCGGCTTCGCGGACGGGGACATGGACTCGTATCTCGATTCGCTCCGGGTCGCTTCCGCCCTCGACCCCAAGGTGGTGCTGCCCTCTCACGGGCCGCCGCTTCCGGGAAAGGCGCTCGCCGCGACGATCGCGCATCGAGAACAGCGCGAGGCGGGAATCCTCGCGGTGATGGCGGACGGCGCGCCGCGTGACCTCGCGACGATCGCGGCTGCGGCCTACGCGGACACTCCGATCGCTCCGGTATTCTTGCGAGAAATGCAATCGCGCGCGCATCTGGCGCGACTGGTGCGGCACGGCCTCGTTGAGAAGACGGGGTGCAGCTACCGTCTTTCAAAACGGTAGCTGTCCCCTTAGGGCATCCCGGGGACCTGGATCTGGTCGTAGTTCGGGAGGGCGACGGCCTCGGGGTTCTCCTCGAACGCCGCCTTGTTCGCCTCATTGAAGAAGTAGTAGGCGCGGCCGCCGAACCTGCCGCGCGGCGAGTCGCTCCCCGGCCGGAAGCGTTCCTTGGTCACCGGATCGGTCAGGATGCCGCAGGCGTCCTTGGGGTCGGCGTCGAAGCGGCGCTTGTCCGCCTCGTCGGCGAAGAAAAATGTCTCGTAGTTCACGAACGATCGATGCGCCGCGTCCAAAACCGCATGCTTTTTGGGGTCGAGCAGGTCGGGGACCGCGATGCCGAGCGCTTGCAACTGAATCTGGGGGTCTTGCACGAAGACCTTGACGCAGGGCCTTCAGCAAAAGCCGATCGGCATTCCGTTGACGTAGACGGGGGGGAAGGCGACCGAGAGCTTCCGCTTCGTTACCGGGCAGGTGTCGTTGATCGAGACCAGGCCGTCGCCGAACCGGATCTTTGGGAACTCGGCCGAGGCATCCACCAACTCGGGTTTCCCGACGGGTGGGACGAGCTCGGCGGGCCGGCCGCCGCAGGCCACCGCGCCGGTCAGCAACAAGGAGATCAGGAACCCTCGGGATGCGTTTTTCATGGTCCCATTGTCTCCCGCCTGCGGCGCGCCCGCCGCAAGGATCACAGCTTTGGAACTCCCGGCCCCCGGAACGGTCTCATCTTCGAAGTCAGGACGATTTCGGGGAAGGAGGCCGCCCATGTTCGAAAGCACACTCGAAGCCCAGGGACTCCACGACGGCGAACGCAGGTTCGGCACCCTGTCGGTCGCGGTGATGGCCCACGTTGGGATCGGTCTGGCGATCGTTGCGGTGACGGCGATCATCGTGCCGAAGGTCGACATCCCCGGCCCTACGTATTCCGTGTTCACCATTGCTTCCGTGATCCCGCCCGGCGACGCGGCCCCCCGGCCGGCCCCGGCGCCCAAGAAGGGGACGGACCGGGCCCAACCCGGAAGAGCCCTCGCACCGCCTCCCGTGTTGCCGGAGGCTCCTCCCCCGGCAACGCCGGACTCGCTCCCCGAGCCCGAGCCGGAACCAGCGCCCGAAGGTCCCGGCGGCCCGGGTGATGGGACCCAAGGCGACTGGACCGGAAGCCGGTTCGGGATTCCCGGAGGCACCGGCGACGGGGACGGCGACGGTGACGCGGGACCGGGCGATGCCCCAGGCGTCGATCCGTTGGAGTTGACCGGAGACATGGTGCGCCCGGTTCTCCTCGAGAAGGTCTCACCCGCGTACCCACCGGTGGCGCGCAAGGCCGGCCTGGGCGGACGGGTCACGGTGCGCGCGGTGATCGCTCCCGACGGAAGCGTCGAATCGGTCGAGGTGTTTTCTTCCACGAATCCGCTGTTCAACGAGGCGGCGGTCGATGCTGTCAGCAGGTGGCGCTACCGCCCCGCGCTCATGAACGGAAGGCCGGTCCGCGTTTACTTCTCGGTCGTGGTGGATTTTCTCGTGCGTTGACGACGGTTGATCGGCCTGGGAACGGTGACAATTCACATATACTCCCGCCGATGAGTGCGCCCCAGGTCTTCTCGGCCAGTCGACTGACGTCCGGGAACGTAATCTTCCCAACCCGGATCGAGATCTCCAAAGAGAGCGTCGCCCGGATCAAGCCCAGGTGGATCGGGGGGAGCGAGGACAGCATCCCGATCGCCAAGATCGCGTCGGTCTCGATCACGACCGGCCTGATCTTCTCCTCGATCCGGATCGAATCGACCGGCGGGGCGACTCCCATCTTCTCCGACGGACACTACAAAGGGGACGCCCTGGCGATTCGCGACCTGATCCATGATTACCAGGCTGGCCGCGGTGCGTGATTTCGTCTCGCCACCGCCCGCGTGGCAGCCTAAAACCAGGAGGAAAAATGCTTAAGGAGTTTAAAGAATTTGCGATGAAGGGGAACGTCGTCGACATGGCGATCGGCATCATCATCGGAGTGGCGTTCGGCAAGATCATCAGTTCGCTCGTCGCGGACGTGCTGATGCCCCCGATCGGGATGCTGATGGGAAACCTCGACTTCTCGAACCTGTTCTTCGCCCTCAACAGCCAGGTGTACGAGTCCCTCCAGGCGGCCAAGGACGCGGGGGCGCCGACGATCAACTACGGCCTTTTCATCAACACGGTGCTCGACTTCGTCATCGTGGCGTTCGTCATCTTCCTGCTCGTCAAGCAGATGAACCGCCTCAAGAAAGAAGCCCCGGCCGCCGCGCCGGCGACGAAAGAGTGTCCGTACTGTTTTACGCCGATTGCTCTGAAGGCGACCCGGTGCGTCGGTTGTACCTCCGAGGTGAAGGCCGCTTGAGTGCTAGGATGTGCCCGTCATTTTGATGCCGTTCGCGGGGACCTCGGGTCCCAAGGAGACGCGACATGAGACGTTCGACCCTAAACCTGTGGATTGCGGCGACTGTACTCGCGCTCGGTGTCGTGACGGTTCCCGCCGTGCAAGCGACTTCCGACGAGGAGCGCCCCGGGGAAATCGGGATCCTCACCGGTATCGCGTTCGGCGACGAGAACCTCGTCGGCTCCGACAACGACGCTCACGTGAACCCGCTCATCGGGGGCCGCTTCGGGTGGCATTTCACCGACATCGTCGCCGGCTTCTTCGAGATGACCTATGTGACGTACAAGGGCGACCCGACCCTCTACGGCAACGTGGGGGAGTACTCCTTCCTCGTCGGCCCGGAGTGGTATGTCAATCACAAAGACCCCTGGCAGTTCTTCATCAACCTGGGTGTCGGCGGCGTGCAGTACAAGTCGGACTTCGGCGGAAGCGACGGCCGCGGATTCGGTTCCTTGGGCCTGGGCGTTCGCCGCGGTTGGGAGAAAGGCGCGCTCCGCATGGAAGTGCGCACCGATCGCGACTTGACGAGCGCCAACGGGTTGGGCAGCAAGGACTTCACGAACTTCAAGGCCGTCATCGGCTGGACGTGGGGCGTCGGTGCCCGGCCGAAAGATACCGACGAAGACGGTGTCATCGACAAGAAGGACAAGTGCCCGAATACGCCTAAGGGCTGCCTCGTCGATGCGGTGGGCTGCGAGTCCGACGCCGACGGCGACGGCGTGTGCAACGGCGTCGACCAGTGCCCCGACACACCGAAGGGCTGCCTCGTCGATGCGAAGGGCTGCACGCTCGACTCCGACGGAGACGGCGTGTGCGACGGCAAGGACAAGTGCGCGAATACGCCCAAGGGCTGCACCGTCAACGCGGAAGGCTGCCAGGCGGACGCGGACGACGACGGCGTGTGCGACGGCGTGGACCAGTGCCCGAACACACCGAAGGGCTGCCGTGTCGACGCCAAGGGTTGTCCGATCGATTCGGACGGCGACGGCGTGTGCGACGGAATCGACCAGTGCCCCGGAACACCCGCCGGCGTCACCGTCGATGCGAAGGGCTGCCCGCCCCCTCCGGCCCCGACGTTCATCCCGATCGCGAAGGAAGAGGTCGTCCTCGAACGCGTATTCTTCGCGACCAACAAGGCGACGCTCACGCCTGAATCGTCGGAGAGTCTCGACAAGGTGGCCACGTCCCTCATCGCGAACCCGGGCGTCAATCTCGAGGTCGCGGGTCACACGGACAACACCGGTACGGCCAAGTACAACCTCAAGCTCTCAGACGCGCGAGCAAGCGCGGTCATGAACTACCTGATCTCGAAGGGGGTCAACCCGGCGCGGCTCAGCGCTCGGGGCTACGGCATCACCGAGCCGGTCGCCACCAACGACACGCCCGAAGGGCGCGCGCAGAACCGGCGCGTCGGACTTCGCCGCGCCGAGTAACGCGGTTCTCAGTTGATACCAAAGAGGGGGCCATCGGGCCCCCTCTTTCTTTGGTGCGCCGGGCATGGCGCGCAGCGCCATGAACCGGCGCTGTCAACCGGTGAGCGAAAGCGAGCCGGGAAGTGACTTGGGGGTGAGAGTCCCCCGGAGGCCCTGGTGACGGGTACTCCTAGCGGAACAGCAACGGCGT
>JAQBEH010000010.1:0-11560 GCA_032124015.1 Acidobacteriota bacterium | reverse complement strand
GATTCCTGAGCCCGGGCGTCGCCGCCACGGCGTGGGTCGTCGCGGCAACCGGCGTCGCGGCGGCGTTGCGCGTTGAGAGGAGGGAAACGGCGCCCATGCCAGCGGGAATTCTCGGTTCCGTCGCCGCCTTCGTCTTCGCGGCGCAACTCGTCAACGTCCCCGTCGCCGCCGGCACGAGCGGTCACCTCGTCGGCGCCACGCTGGCCGCCGTGCTCCTCGGCCCCTGGCGCGCGTTCCTCGCCATCGCGGCCGTGCTGGCGGTCCAGGCGCTGATGTTCCAGGACGGCGGGATCCTGGCGTACGGGGCCAACCTCGCCGATATGGGGCTTTCGGGCTGCTTTGTGGGGTACGCCATCGCCCGCGTCGTCGGCCGGTTGGTTCGCGGCCCGCGGGGGGTCGCGGCGGGGGCGGTGCTGGGAGCGTTCGCGGCGACGGTGTCGGGTGCTGTCGGCGTTTCAATCTGGCTCAGCCTCTCGGGCTTGTATCCGCTGTCCGGGATCCTGCCGGTGATGCTCGTGACGCACGTGGGGATCGGGTGGCTAGAGGCGGCGTTGACCGGGGCCGTCCTCGTCACGCTGCTGCGATGGCGCCCCGATCTCGTCGCCGGGCTCGATGCCGGAGTGGCGGGACGGCGGCCTGCCGTCCTCGCGTTGGGACTCTTCGGCTTCGCGCTCGCGGTGGCCGCGTTCCTCGCGCCGTTCGCGTCGGCGCTTCCCGACGGGCTCGAGAAAACTGCCGAGACCCTGGGCTTGGCCTCGCGTGCCCGCGTGTACTTTTCGGGAATCGCCGTCGTTGCGCCGGCCGTCGCCGGCGTCATTGGAACGGTTGCGGTGGCGGCGTTGGCCTTTGCGGTGGGCCGGAAGCTCGAGACGGTGAACGACGATGCGCACCGTTAATCCGGGCCTCGTCCTGGCTGTGGGGCTCGCGGTGGTCGTGCTCGCCGCGACGGCGCCGGCCGGCGTTCACGGACGCCCCGTGCCCCTCTGGAGCTGGATCGTCTGGAGCGTGGTGCCGGCCGTCTCGTTCGCCTTGCTGCGATCGAAGCGCGGAGGGCTCATGGTCGCCGCGCGCCAGCTCGCGCTGCTCGTCCCCACCGTCTTGATGCTGACCCTGCCCGCGGTACTGTTTGCCGCCGCCTCGGGCGGAGTGGTCGTCGGCTCAGCACTTCTCGCGCGCTCGGTCGCCACGGCGACCGCGGGGCTGGCGACGGTCACCTACCTCGGGCCGGTCGAGCTCATAGCCGGCCTGCGCACCTTGAGGCTCCCCGAGCGATTCCTCGATGTCGTCCACGCCATGCTGGTCGGCCTGGCGGCGATCGTGCGCCAGGTGACCGAGATGCTGCGTGCGAAAACCGCACGTGGGACGGGTCACACCCCGTGGTCCGAGCTGGCGATGGCGCCGGTTGAGACGTTGCGCGGCTTCGGACGGATCACGGCGGCTCTGCTCTTGCGTTCGCTCGAACGCGCGGAGTCGCTCGAGCGGGCGCGGCGCGCGCGCGGGGCGGGGCCATGGTGAGGGCGGACATCCGCCCGGTGCCGGTAGAGCTTCTGGCTCCGGGGTATCACTATCCCGACGGCGTCGCGGCGCTCGCCGAGATTCGCCTCGCGGTCGCAGGGGGCGAGCGCATCGCGATCCTGGGACAAAACGGTGCCGGCAAGACGACGTTGTTGCTCCACCTCGCGGCGTTGCTCCCGGAACGCCAGCGTTACCTCCACCGCCACACCTACGACCACCGTCCCCACAGGCACGAGGCCGCGCCCAGCGTGACGATCGACGGCGTCGTCGTCTCTTCAAAAACGGTGGGCCTCGTGCGCGAGCGTGTCGGCATCGTGTTCCAGGACCCCGACGACCAGCTCATCGGTCTCACGGTCGGCGAAGACGTGGCGTACGGGCCGAGGGCGAGGAAGTGGCCGGAAGACGAAGTGAGCCAGGCCGTGACCGAGGCCCTATCGGCGGTCGGGCTTTCGGGGTTCGAATCGCGCGTGCCGCATCACCTCTCGGCCGGCGAGAAGCGGCGCGTCTGCCTCGCCGGTGTTCTGGCTTCTCGTCCGGGATTGCTTCTCCTCGACGAACCCTCTTCCGGTCTCGATCCGCGCGGGCGGCGGGAGCTCAACGTGTTACTTGCCGGTCTCGCCGCGACGCAGGTAATCGCGTCCCACGATCTCGATTTCGTCTCCCGGCTTTGCACGCGAGCGATCCTCATGGACCGCGGCGTGATCGTGGCCCAAGGACCGATCGGTGAACTCGTCTCGAACACGGCGCTGTTGCGCCGGCACGGACTCGACTGATGGCCGCACCGATCCTCCTCAGCTGCCAGAGCATCGCCAAGTCGTTCGGCGTTCGCCCGCTCTTCGACGGGCTGACGTTCGCCGTTCATGAGGGCGATCACATCGGCCTCGTCGGGCCCAACGGGGCGGGGAAGTCGACGCTCTTGAAGATCCTGGCCGACGCCGAGGTCCCCGACTCCGGCCTCTGCACGCGGAGGAAGAACCTGCGGGTGGGCTACGTGCCGCAACACCCCACGTTTGTCTCGGGGATGACCGTCGGCGCGATCGTCGCGGAGTCGCTGGCCGGGGTCGCTCGACTCGACCCCCACGAAAAAGAGCACCGTGCCGCGGTCGCGCTCGGCAAGGTCGGATTCGTCGATCCCGGATCGGCCGTCGACACGCTCTCCGGGGGCTGGCGCACCCGGCTGGCGATCGCGCGGGCCCTCGTTGCGGACCCCGAGCTTCTCTTGCTCGACGAGCCGACCAACCACCTCGACCTCGAATCGCGGCTGTGGCTCGAATCGTTGCTCGAATCCGAATCGGAAGCGTTCGTCGTCGTCAGCCACGACCGCTACTTCTTGCAAAACGTCGGGCGCCGGATGTTCGAGATCGATCGCGTCTACGCCGAAGGGCTGATCGCCGTCGACGGATCGTACGCGGATCTGCTAGAAAAGCGCGACGAGATCCTGTCCAACCAGGCCAGCTACGAAGAGTCGCTGCACAACCGCGTGCGCCGCGAGATCGAATGGCTGCGCCGGGGCGCCAAGGCGCGCACGCGCAAGTCCAAGGCCCGTATCGGCGCCGCGCATCGAGGGATCGAAGAGCTCAAGGAGAGCCGCGAGCGGAGCGTCGTCGAATCCGCGGGCATCGAGCTTCAAGGCTCGGGGCGGCGAACGAAACGGCTCTGGCATGGCTTCGGTCTGAAGAAGAGCTTCGGCGAGCACACGATCGTCGACGACCTCGAACTGTTGCTCACTCCCGGGATGCGCTTGGGCGTTCTGGGTCCCAACGGTTCCGGCAAGACGACGCTTCTGAGAATGATCGTCGGAGAACTTCCACCGGATGCCGGGACGATCGTCCCGGCCGAGGCGCTGCGCGTCGTCTACTTCGATCAGAACCGGGCCACGCTCGATCCCGCGCTCTCGCTCAAGCGCTCGCTCGCCCCCGACGGCGACACCGTGATCTACCGTGATCGCGCGGTTCACGTCGTGTCGTGGGCGAAGCGCTTCCTGTTTCGCACCGAGCAACTCGAAACGCAGGTGTCGCGGCTATCGGGCGGCGAGCGCGCTCGCATCGTGTTGGCGCGCCTGATGCTGCAGCCCGCCGACCTGCTCGTGTTGGATGAGCCGACGAACGACCTCGACATCCCGACGCTCGAAGTCCTGGAAGAATCGCTGCTCGAATTCCCGGGCGCTCTGGTCCTCGTCACGCACGACCGGCACCTCATTGATCGCGTCTCCACGCAGATCCTCGCCCTCGACGGCAGGGGCGGCGCCGAACGCTTCGCCGACTACGGCCAATGGGAGGCCGACGGAGGCACGCCTGCGCCGCCGAAAAAAGAAACCGCGCGGGCTTCCGGCCCCAAGTCGGCTCCCGCGAAGAGCAAGAAGTTCTCGTACAACGAGCAGCGTGAATGGGACGGCATGGAAGCGAACGTCCTCATCGCCGAGGCGCGCCTCGACGAGGCGCGAACGCGCGCGGACGATCCGTCGATCGCCAGCGACGCGGCGGCGCTCCAGCTACGGCTCAAAGAGCTGGACGACGCGCAACATGAGGCGGATCGGCTCTACGCGCGATGGGCGGAGCTGGAAGCGAAGCGGAACTGACCGACCGCGGGGACAGCAACCGAAAAACGGTTGCTGTCCCCGGTTCTTCAGAACGGGCAGATCTGGTCGGTGCAGCGGAGCGTCTCGCACTTCTTGTAGGCCGACGTGACCCCCCAATTGATGACCGAGCCGCAGCAGCCGGTCCCGCGTGCGCCGACGACCGTCTTGTAGGTCTTGCTCGAGTAGTACGTGCAGACCCCGAGGCTGACGGCGTCGCTCTTCGGCAGGCTCGCCATGTAGATCGCCCCCGAGGCGAGAATGACGAGGGCGGCAACGACGAACTTGGCGTTCAGGTAGGCACGAATTCGTCTCATGGCGGTTCTCCTCATGAAGTCGTTTTGAGGTCCGGATCCGACGAGGAGTCTCGCTCGAACAGGCGACGCGTGTACAGCGAAATGTTATTCTCCCCGCGCATCGCGAAGGGGAGCCGCCCATGAACCGATTCCGACGGACCGTGGCGTTTGCGTTCGTTCTCGTTCTTGCCGGTATCGGGTGCACTCCCAAGCCCGGCGACGCTCCAACCGAACCCGACGCCGTGAAGGGGCTGGAGTTCATCGAGAACGACTACCCCGGGGCCTTGGCTCTGGCGCGCGAATCGAACCTGCCGTTGTTCGTCGAAGTGTGGGCACCCTGGTGACACTCCTGCCGCTTCATGCGCGCCACGGTTCTCACCGAAAAGGCGCTCGCGAAGCAGGCCGGACGGTTCGTCTGGCTCTCGATCGATACCGAAGACGCAAAAAACGAGGCGTTCCTCGAACAGTACCCGTGGCAAGCGGTTCCGACGTTCGAGGTGATCGATGCGAAAACCGAAAAGATCGCCTACAGCTGGATCGGCGCGATCGACCTCGCCGGGTTGCTCGTGCGCTTCGACGAGGCCGAGACGGCGTTCCGGCGGACGGACGCGGTCGCCGCAGCCTTGCCGTCCAGTCCCGACGCGGCGGTGCTCGAGCTGGCCCTCGCCGGAAAAGACGAAGAGTGCGCGCTGCTTGCCATGGAACTGCTGCCGAGCCTTCCGTCGGGAAGCGTCAAGGCCAACGTCGCGGCAACCGGCCTCGATTGCGCCCTTTCGTCTCCGGAGGGCCCGAAATGGCGTCCGGCGGCGCTGTTCATGCTCGAGGCGACCGTTCGTGAGGCCCTGGACTACGACGGTCTTTTAGACGACGACCGCTCCGGGATGTACGGCATTCTCATCGACGCGCGCGACCGGCAGAACGACGAGATCGGGGGCAAGGCGAGAGCGTTCGAGTGGCTCGACTGGCTCAATGCGCAGGCGATGGGTGCGCAATCCGTGGAGGCCCGCGCGGCGCTCGACGGCCATCGCGTGAGCGCGGCCCTGCGTGCGGGAACACCCGAGCGCGTGCTCGTCGCCATTGAAGCCTCGGAGCGCGATCTTCCCGACGACTACAACCCGCCCGCGCGTCTGGCCATCCTGTTGAGCGCGCTGGGCCGCTACGACGAAGCGCTGGCGGCGTCCGACCGGGCGCTCGCCAAGGTATACGGGCCGCGCACCGTTAGGCTCTTGGAAACGCAGGCGACGATCTTCGAAAAGAAGGGGGACCCGGAAGGCGCGAAGGGCGCCATCCGTCAGGCGATCGCCTTCGCCTCGTCCCTCCCACCGTCCGAGCGGACGAAACGAACGATCGCGCGGCTCGAAAAGCGTCTTTGAACCGACAGTTCCTCGGCCCCACCGGCCTCGCGCTCGCCGCGGTGCTCGTCCTTTGCGTCGTGGCGCCTCCGGAGGTTCGCGGGTCCGCTCTCGCCGCGATGGCGCTGTTCATCGTCGGTTTTTCGGCGACCGCCGTCCGTTCTTCCGCTTCCCTGTGGGTCTTCGCCGCGGTTCCGTTGGCGCTGGTCGTGACGCGCACGGCAATCGCGCCGGGGGAGGCGGTCGAGCCGGCCGTTTGCATCCTCCTGGCTGCGCTCGCCGGAATCGGCGCCGCGCATCTGTCGGACCGGGTCGAAACCTTAGGCCCGCTGTTCGCCGCGCTCCTCACGTTGGCCTCAGGCCGCGCGCTCTACGAGACGTTTTGGGGGTTGACCGCGGCGGCGGACCGCCTGCGCGAGGCGGTGCCGGCAGGCGATGCTCTGGCGGTGTTGAACCGGCTCGAACAAGGCAGGCCGTACGGGGGGTTCTCGACGCCCGCGGCGCTCGGTTGCTTCCTCATCATGACGCTCCCCGCCGTCGCCGCGTGGGCTCTCGGCAAGCGCGGCGCCGTCCGTGCGCTCGGCCTTTTCGCCGCGGCGCTCGGAGCCTCAGGCCTCGTTGCGACCCGTTCCGTGTCGGCGATGGCGGCGCTCGCTGTCGCTCTCTCGCTCGCCGGGCTGCGTGGGCGCGTGGCGCCTCGTCTAATCGGGCTATCGGCCGGAGCCCTCGGGCTCGCCATCGTGGCGGCCGCGATCCTGCGGCCCGACGCGGTGCTCGCGCCGAAGCAGCAGGACAGCCCGTGGCGCCTCCGCGCGGGGAACGTCAGGGTCGCGCTCGAAATCGCCCGCGATCACCCGTTGGCCGGTGTCGGGCCCGGAGGTTTTGCCGAGGCGTTCCCGCAGTACCGGAGGGTCGGGGACAACGAGTCGCGTCACGCCCACGACCTCCCGGCCGAGCTCGTCGCGGACTGGGGCGTTCCCGTAGGCCTCCTCCTTTCGGCGCTCTTCTTCTGGATGTTCCTGGGGCCTGTCGTTGGCGCGGCGGCGGATCCGCGGACGCTGACCTCCGGGCTGGCGGTCGGCGTCGCGGCGTTCGCGATCCACAACGTCGCGGATTTCACCGCGTTTCTACCTTCACTTCTCGTGTTCGCCGCGGTGTGCCGAGGGCTCATCGTCAAGAGCGCCCCGCGCGCGCGCGCGATCCCCGCGGTGCGCGCGGCCTGGGTCGCGCTCGTCCTGGCCGTTGCGGTTGTCGCCGCCGGATCGGGATTGTCACGCGACGCTCTGTTTGACGCCCGCGAGGCGGCGGTCGCCGGGGATCACGAAGCGGCGCTGCACTTCGCCGAGCGAGCGGCAAGGCTCGCCCCGTGGGACGCCGACCCACCTCAGTTCGCCGCCGAAGCGCGCATGGCCTCGGGGGCGGGGGCGGACGCCGTGCTGGCCGACGCGGAACGCGCCGTCCGCCGCGCTCCATCGCGCGCAGCCGCGCGCATGGTCCGCGCCCGTGCCCGCACTGCGGTCGGGGACCTCGGCGGCGCCTACGCCGACGCCGCCGAGGCGCAGCGCCTCTATCCGTTGCATCCCGGCTACGCGGCGCAGCGGGACGCTCTCGCCTCGGCTCTCGAAAAGGCGAGCGAGGCGCGGCCACGATGACGGCTCGGGCGCGGGCCTTCGTCGTCGTTGCGGTGGTCGCGGTGGCGACCTTAGGAGACGGCGGCGCCTCGGCGTACAGCCTCCTCGTCTCGCACCTCCTGCTGGCGGGGGCGTTCGCGGTGTTCGCGATCTTCTTCCCCGAGGTGGCGTACGCGCCCTCTCGCGGACCCTCTTGGGCCTGGCTCGGCTTCGCGGCCTTAGCAGGGGTGGGCGCCCTCGTGGCCCCTTACGCCTACGCGGCCTGGCTGGTGTTGATCGAGATCCTCGCGTTCGGAACGCTCTTCTGGCTCGCGAGCGGCGCCCCCAAGGCGCTGGAACGCATTTTACCCCCGGCCATGGCCGTCCTCGCCGGGGCGCATGGGCTCGCCGCGGTCGTCCAGAAGTTCTCAGGGAGCCCGAGGCCCGCCTCGACCTTCCTGAATCCGAACCACCTCGCCGCTTGGCTCGTCGCGGCGGCGCTGTTTCTCGCAGGGACGATGCTCGCGACCGCGCGCTCCGTTCGCGTCCGATCCTCATACGGCGCCGCCATCGCCATCGCACTCTTTGGGGTCTTCGTCACCGGTTCGCGTGGCGCCGCCTTGGGCCTCGCGGCCGGAACCGCGGCGCTCGTCGCCGTGACGTGGAGCGGAGTTTCCGCGCGGGCTCGCCGCGGGATGCTCGCCGCGGCTTTTGTGATCGTGCTCGGCGCCGGCGCCGGCGTCGCGGTCCGCTTCCGGAGCGACGACGATCCGTACCGTTTCCACCGGACGAGGATCTGGGCGGCGTCGTTTGGCGCCGTCTCGCGCTCGCCGCTTCTGGGTTCGGGGCCCGGCCAGTTCGCGGCGGAAGCGCCCAACCTGAACTTCCCCCTCGACACGGCTCCTTTGCGCTTCGAGCGGACGTTCAGGACACCGCATTCGGATATCCTGCGCGCCCTCACCGAGTTCGGCTTCCCCGCGGCCCTCGCCGCCCTCGCCGCGGTGGCGCTCGCGGCGCGAGAGCTGTTCCGCAGGCGAAGCGAGCTGACGGCGGTCGAGGGCGGCGCCGTGGCGGCCCTCGTTGGACTCCTCGCCCAAGGCTTCGTCGATGACCTGTCGAGCCGGCCGGCGATCATGATGATCGTGGCCGCGTTCTCCGGCCTGCTCCTTTCGCGGCCGCGCGTGGGACCGGCGCGTGCCGGCACGAGGGTCGCCGCCACTGCGGCCGCGCTTCTCATCGTCTTAGCACTCGGCGTGGGAGAGGTCGCGGGTTTCCTCGCGTGGAACGCCACTCACGATCTTCCCCGCGGAAGGCTCGACGCCGGGCAGCTTGACCGTCTGCACCGCTCCCTTGCCTTGAACCCGATGCAGCCGAGTGGGTGGCAGCGCCTGGCCGAACACTTCGTCGGCGACGGGCGCTCGTGGCGACTGCCGGACTACGCGGCGGCGCGCGAGGCGGGAGAGCACGCAATGAGGCTTCAACCGGCCGACGCGTTCTACGCCCGCGCGCAAGCACGCGTCGAGGCGACCGCGTGTTTGTCGATTCTCCCTTTCCAGGCGACGCGCGAACGGGCCGCTGAGCTCTACGACAAAGCTCGGCGGCTCGCCCGAACCGACGCGACGATCCCTCTCGAAGAAGCGAAGTTCCTGCTGCAGGCCGGAGACCCCGAGGGAGCAGGGCGGGCGGCACGCCGTGCACTGGAAATCGAACCGCGGTCCGCAACACCCCGACTCTGGCTCGCTCAGGCGATCCTGCAGCAGGAGGGTTCCGGCGGGTCCGCCGAGGCGCAACGCCTCCTGGACGAGGCGCTGGAGCTTGCGCCGCGCGCGGGGGAGGCCCCGAGCTCTCCTTATGTCGCCGCGCTCCGAGGCGTCGATCCCAAACTCGTCGAATCGCTGCGGCGCGACCTCGCGTCCGGGGCTGCGCGCTGAGGGCCCGATGACGCCGCTGTTCACGGTCCTCACGCCGACCTTCAACCGGGCGCACACGCTCCCGCGAGTGTGGGAGAGCCTGAGGGCGCAGACCTTCGGTTCATTCGAGTGGGTGGTCGTCGACGACGGCTCCGCCGACGGCACAGCAAACCTCGTGGCCGGATGGGCGGCGCAGGCTCCGTTTCCCGTGCGCTACTTGCGCCAGGAGAACAAGGGAAAGCACGTCGCGATGAATCGCGGCGTCGAGGCGTCTCAGGGGGAGTTAATCGTCAGCCTCGATTCCGACGACGCCTGCGTACCCACCGCGCTTGCGCGACTCGCCTTTCACTGGCGTTCGATCCCCGAGGAGCGGCGCGCGGCCTACTACGCGGTCGTTTGCCAATGCGCCGATGTCTCAGGGCGCGTCATTGCCGATCCGTTCCCGGAAGCCGTCATCGACGGGCTCGGCCTCGACGCGCGCTACGTCTGGAAGCTGCGCGGCGAGAACTGGGGCGCCGTTCGCGCCGACCTCATGCGGGCCCTCCCGTTTCCGGAAACTCCGGAGCGAACGCGAATTCCGGAGAGCATCGTTTGGGACCGGTTGGGCCAGAAATATTTCGCGCGCTTCGTGAACGAGGCACTGCGCATCTATCATCTCGAGCCGGGGGAGGGCTCGCTCGGCACTCCGGGGGATCCGGCGCGTCACGCCTGGGGGAGCATGCTGCAGCATCGCATCGTCCTTGACGAGCACCTTGCGTATTTCACGGCGGCGCCTCTTCTGTTTCTGCGAGCGGCGGTCCACTACGTGCGATTCTCCCTCCACGCCGGTGTCGGGGTGCGGGAGCAGCGAAGCGCGCTGACGCGTCCCGCCGCCCGTGCGTTGTGGTGGATTTGTTTCCCCATTGGATTCGCGGCCTGCGCGTACGATCGTCTCCGTCGACGCGCGCGCTCCGACTAGCGTTCGAGGTCGGCCATCGGACAACCCAAGGTACTAGCCGCCCGCGCGCAACAGTGCATCGAGGGGCGCCGTGGTGCCCGGAGGGGGCACGAGCCCGGTCGTGCGGCGGAAGCCGAGCACGTTGATACAGCCATCGGTCACCGATCCCGGGTGAAGACGGGAAAAAGGTCCGTCCGCATCGCGGGTCCACAGCTCGAAGCCGGAAGCCGCGAGGATCGCCAGAAGTTCGGCGGCGTCGTGTCCGAAGCGCGCCTGATGCGCCTCGGCGACTTCAACGTAGATCCACGAGGTCCGCTCGAGCGCCCCCGGGCCGCCCTGCAAAACCGCAACCTCGAATCCTTCGACGTCGATCTTCAGCAGCCGGATGGGACCGGGCGGAAGATCGTCGTCGAGGGTGACGACGGGCACTTCGACCCCGCCGTCGTCGGGCGAGAGACGGTTCTGGTCGTCCGCCACGCCATCGGTGATGCGTGCGGTTCCCGCCCGCCCGCCGACCGCCGCGCCGCGCAATTCGAGGTGGCGCCAGCCGTTGAGCGCGGCGTTGCCGGAGAGAAAGCGGAGAATACGCGGATGCGGCTCGTAGGCGATCACGCGTCCGCCGGGGCCTACCGCGGACGCCGCCTCGCGGGCGACGACGCCGATGTTGGCGCCCACGTCAACGACGGTATCGCCCGGGCGAACGACCGTACGGACGATCTCGCGGTCGTCCGCCGCGTAGCCGGGATCGGCCCAGAGGGTCATCGACATCGAACTCGGCCAGAACCGGTACCGGATGCCGCCGCGGGTCATTGAGAACATAGGGGAGATCCCGCTGTGGAAGAGGAGACGCGAGATCGCGAAACGGACCGGGTATTTCGCACTGCGCCAGGCCCGGAGCAGTCGCATGAGGCGTTGCATCGGGCGGCAGTCTACTCCGAACGGGGCGCAGCGCTGTGGTAGCCTGCGCCGCGCGAAAGCCCCCTGTGCGACACAAACTCGCGTCGATGACGTCTTCCCGCCCGCGGCGGATTTCCTATTGCGTGGCCCCGAGTACACTCTTGCCAAGAGTCGCGTGAGGGAGCACAGGTGAAGGCGAGCACGCCCCGTTTCGCGTCGATGCTTGCTGGCGCCGGAGCGGCCGCCGGCATCGTTCGTGCGGTCGCGCTCGTCAAGGAGTTGATCGTCGCGTCACGTCTCGGAACCGGCGACGCGCTCGATGCCTTCCTCCTGGCGCTGGCCGTGCCGCTGCTCGTAGCGGCGGCCTTCCGCAGCGCAATACTCTCGTCGCTCGTACCGCGATTCGTCGCCGTAAGGGAACGGGACGGCCGCGAGGCCGCGGGCCGCCTTCTGGCCTCGTCGCTCGCC
>JAQBEH010000009.1:0-3608 GCA_032124015.1 Acidobacteriota bacterium | reverse complement strand
GACGGACGCGCGGCGAACAGATGCAGCGACGCGGACATCTGTACCACCGACTCCTTCGATCCGCCCCACGGTTGCGTCAACACGCCGCTGGGCGCAGGGCGGGCCTGCGACATGTGGGTGGCGAACGCACCCGTGGCCGCTATCGCGCAATTGGGCACGACACTCTACATCGGCGGCTGTTTCGACTGGGTCGGTCCGGAGGTTGGCGCCGCCGTGCCCCTCGACCGCCACACGGGACGGTTGCCCGGACGGTTTCCCAGGATCGCGGGCGAAGTATCCGCCGTGGTACCGGATGGATCGGGCGGATGGTTCGTCGGGGGCAACTTCCGCGATGTGGACGGCATGGCCCGGTCGAACCTGGCCCACATCCTTGCCGACGGTAGCGTTTCGGGGTGGCATCCAGAAGTCGACGGCAGTGTGAGCGCCCTCGCCGTGCACGGCGGCGCGGTCTACGTGGGAGGTGCGTTCATGCATGTCGGCGGGCAACCACGCGCCTCGTTGGCGGCGATCGATGCCGCCACGGGCGCGGTCGAGAATTGGACCGCCGACGTGTCCAACGACGATCTCCCAGGGTACGTGTACACGCTGTCGGCGACCGAGGGCAGGTTGTTCGTGGGGGGCTACTTCTCGAGCGTGGGAGGCGAGCCCCGCAGCTCGCTGGCGTCGATCGACACCGCCACCGGGGAAGTCCGGAACTGGGATCCCGGTGTGGAGTTGGAGGATGGGTCCCGCGGTTCCGTGTACAGCGTGCAGGCGGTGGGAGACGTCGTTTATGTCGGCGGCTTTTTCGCGACAGCCGGTGGCAGGCCGCGAACCTCGCTTGCAGGAATCGAAAGTGAGAGCGGCCACGCCACTGAGTGGGCTCCGGATCTGCAGATCGGCGGCGACCGGGGGGTCGGGATCGACGTGCTCCTGGTCGCGCGGAACACGATCTGGGTCGGGGGGTCGTTCGATTCTATCGGTGGGAAGCCGCGCCAGCACCTCGCGGCGCTTGACCGGATTACGGGCCGGGCCACGAACTGGCGCGCGGACGCAGACGACCGGGTCCTGGCGATCGCCGTCACCGACGACACGGTCTATGTGGGAGGGTACTTCGAAACGATTGCCGGTGAGCCGCGGCTGCGTCTCGCCGCGCTCAACCGGGCCAGCGGCGAGCTCTTGCCCTTGAACCCCGTGGCGGGTGGCCCGGTCATGGCCCTCGCGGTCAACCGGCAGACGCTGTACGCCGGTGGTGATTTTCCCGGGATCGGGGGGTACCTGCGTCGTGGTATCGCCGCGCTCGACGTGACCACGGGAGAGGCGACGACGTGGGCGCCGCAGGCCGAAACGCCCGAAACGACGACCTGCGGCGGCGCGCCCGGAGCCATCGTTGCGACCGACACCACGGTTTACGTCGCCGGTCTATTCACGCGCATCGGCGGGCAGTCGCGTCGCTATCTCGCCGCACTCGATGCGACGACCGGCCTGGCGACCGACTGGGACCCGAACCCTAATGCGCCTGTACGCGGCATCGCCCTGGACGGCGACATCCTCTACGCCGCCGGGCTGTTCCGCATCGTCGATGGGCAGCCGCGTACCTATCTTGCCGCGCTCGATGCCGTTACGGGCCGGGTCACGCCGTGGGACCCGCAGCCGGATCGGCCCGTGCGCGCCGTGGCGGTGGAGGACGGCGTGGTCTACGCCGCCGGCGAGTTCACGAGGATTGGCGGACAAGCCCGCGGCTACCTTGCCGCACTCGACCCCGTATCGGGCCTCGCGACGGCCTGGAATCCCGATCCCGAGTTCCACGTCCAGGCGCTCGCCGTGAAGGACGGCACGGTTTTCATCGGCGGCGACTTCAGACACGTCGGCGGCCAGTCGCGCAACCGCCTCGCCGCCATCGATGCGACGACGGGGCTCGTTACGACGTGGGACCCGAACGCGGACCGCACTGTGCTGGCTCTCGCCGTGGCGGATGATGTGGTGTACGCGGGCGGCGTATTCCGCTCGATCGGCGGGCATCCGCAGGAGCGGTTTGCCGCGTTGGACCGAACGACGGGGCAGGCCCGCCCATGGAGCGCCCAAACCGACCAGACGACGCTCGCGATCGCGGCCGACGGGGACCGCGTCTACGTCGGAGGGCAGTTCCGATCGATCGGCGGGCAGCCGCGCGCCCACCTGGCGACGTTGTCGTCGGACTAGTGTTCCGCAACCGAGATTTTGTTAAGGGGGGAACTCCTCATTTTTCGCGACAAAGCGGTATCCGGGGAGCTTTGCGCGAAAAAGAGGAGTTCCCCCCTTAACAAAATCTCGGTTGCGGAACACTAGCGGATGGTGTCCTGGTCCAGCGGTTCTCCAGATCGACCCGAGCCTACGACGTTCTCGATGCCCGGCGATCTCTCACCGCGGGGGCAGCTCGACGGAATCGGTAGTGCACTGCAGACGATCAGGACTTTCTGGGGCGCCTCGAGCGTCGGCCGGCCGTTCCCGGTGCCTTGGCTTTGATTCGGGGGCTTTCCATGAATGACCCGAGCTGTGCGGCAAGGCCGTAGGCGGTGGCGAGCTCACGGGCGCGCCCGACTTCGGCTGGGTGCTGCTGGAGCAGCATCACGACATCGAGAACGTCCTGCGGCCCGCCCGCGCGAAGCTTGAGATGGATGAGGGTGGGCAGGTCGACAAACTTGAGCGTTCGGCCGCGCCCGAGCGGAACGTCCACGGCGTTGTCCCAGTCGATCGGAACCAGCGGCGGCAGAATGTCGAACGCAATGCCTTCGAGAACGCCCTTCAGGCGTTCGAAGCCAGCCTCGCGAACCTCGCCACGTTTGAGTTCTGTTTTCACTCCTTGATCGGCCAGTCGTTTCCTGGTTTCCGGGAGCGGGAGGCGAGAAACGAGATCAACATCGGCCGTCGCACGTGCGTAGCCGTGCACGGCTACGGCCATCGCGCCGACGACGACACAAGAGTCCGGAGCGATCGCGGCGACGAGACGATGGGCGATTCGTATCAGCTTCGGATCGCCGGGTTTCAAAGGCGGGCCGCCTTGCCGGCGCGCCGAAGCCACATCGCGGCCTCGGCGACCTCGCCGCATTGGAACAATCGTCGCCGCATCTCGTCGAGTTCGCGGCCGGTCGGGCGAGGCGGAGTGGTCTGCGCGGCGAACCCAGAAAGCGTGTCGCGATGCGCCTGCGCCAGAGCGAGCCCCTTGGGGGTGAGCTCATGGTACGTTCGGGGACGGCCGCTGCCGGGCGTCGTGACGCTCCAACTTCGAAGCCATTTGCGACTGGACAGGTCGCGCAGGGTTGGATAGACGACGCCCTGACGCAGGCGGATCCGGCCGCCGCTGCGCAGATGCACCCGTTCGATCAGGGCGAGACCGTATCCCGGCCCGCGGAGCAGCTCGACCAGTAGGGCGGTCTCGGTATTGAGCGATGTGACCACGGTGCCAAGATATTCTCATTTATGGAGAAAAACAAGTTTGTGCGCTTCACCTAGCGTCTTTCTCGAGACTGTGAGCGCCGGTGAAGCTCGCGCGCGATCTGTCCTGCGAAGTGCTCGGCTTCGAGCAGGGAGTTTTCCACCGCCGGAAGGGCCCAGTTGTCCTGGTTGACGAAATAGACCAGCCCCTCGAA
>JAQBEH010000008.1:0-18726 GCA_032124015.1 Acidobacteriota bacterium | reverse complement strand
CGAAGGAGCGGGACCGGGCGAATCAAGAGGCGGAAACCGCAAGGCAGGTGTCGGAGTTTCTGGAGGGACTGTTCAAGGTCAGCGATCCGAGCGAGGCACGGGGGAACGAGATCACGGCGAGAGAGATCTTGGACGCCGGGGCGGAGCGGATCGACAGGGAACTCAAGGACCAACCCAAAACCCGCGCCAGGCTACTCGGCACGATGGGCGAGACGTTTGTCAGCTTGGGCCTCGCCAAGCGAGCTGACGAGTTGCTACAAGGTTCACTCAGGGCCAACGCCGACTCCTTCGGCCCCGACAGCGTCGAGTACGCAGGTGCCCTCGTTGCGCTGGGCCAGAGCCAGAGCGCCCGAGGCGCCTACCGTGATGCGACAGCTCTTGCCCGCCAAGCCCTATCGATCACCGAGAGAAGGATCGTTGTAGACGACACGCGCCGGCTCAAGGCCAAGTACCTGTTGGGCAGTTCGCTCTTGTTCGCAGGAGATGTCGACGAAGGCACGCGCCACCTCAGCGAGGGCCTCGAGGCGATCGAAGCGTCCCGCACGCCGGACGACCGTATGCGGATTTGGTTCCTGAACGATCTCGCAATAGCGGAAATTGGAAACGGTCGGCTCGACGAGGCGGGACGATACTTGGAGCGGGCCCTCGAGTTCCGCGAGCACGTGTATCCGAATGAGCTTGACCCTGAGAGAATCATGGGACTCGGCAACCTAGCCGACGTGCTCTTCCGTCAAGGCGATACGGCTCGCGCTCGGCCAATGCTCGAACAGTACGTTCGCAATATCAAGGCGGTCTATGGCGCGAACCACATCAACATGGCCAATGCTCTGGAGAGCCTCGCGGAGGTCGATCTCAAGGAGGGAAGGCTGAGCGAAGCGCGCTCGCATTCCGAACGATCGCTGGCCGTCTTGGAACATAACGGTCTGCGCCGGTCTCCGGTCGTCGTGAATTTTCTCGTCACACGCGCCCAGATAGAAGAAGCCGAAGGCAACCTGGCCCCCGCAGAGGCGCTGCTTCGGGAGGGGATAGAGATCGTCATCGCATCGCGTGGCTACAACAGCGCGGCTCTTCTCAATCCGATTGACGTCCTGGCCCAACTGCTACGGCGGACGGATCGAAGTGTCGAGGCCGATTCCATGGATGCGAGAGCGGCGGAAATACGCAAGAAGACGGGACAGGCTTCTTCTCTGCCTGTCGGCGTCAACACACCGTCGTCGAGAATCAAAAAGGGGGACGAGAAGCGGTAGCGCACCCGGTGTTGGCTTGTCGCCTCTCGGAGCGCGCTAGAGTTGCGCCAGGTGGCGCAACTTGTCTTCCACCTCGCGCAGGATGTTCCCCGGCCGGGGTTTGAGGGCGCGGTCGACGAGTGATCCGCCTCTTTGATCAAGTCCGTCTGAACGACCAGAACGCGCTGTGTCTTCCTGGACTTGATCTTCACAACTCGTCGAGTCTTTCGGAGGTCAGGTGATCGAGTTCTGTCAGTTCGTGGCCCAGGGACGCCCGCGTCGCCCGCGACGCGCTCCGATAGGCGTCCCTCAGGCTCGCGCGGTCTGTGCTCTTTTTCAGGAGCCGGAGACCGCACCGCACCACCTCGATCTTGCTCTTGGCTTTGAGCTTTGCCTGAAGCGCCGCAACGAGCTTCAAGTCTGCCGCGAGAAGCGTGACGCCAGCCACCTACCGAGTCGCCCGAACCCGGTATTTCACCCGCGTCTCGTGAACCGCATCCGTCGTGAACGGATTGCGGACGGCGATCCCGGGGAAGCGGTGGAAGTCCTTGTCGGTCGTCCAGAACTCGCGGATGCCGTGCTCGCGCAGCAGCGCGGCGATGTGCGCGTCGTGGGCGACGTTCCCCGTCGCCCGCCCCGCCGCGACCATGCTCCGCAGGTGGGCGCGGTGACCCGGACCCTCGCCGAGCAGCGCGATGGCAGGAGAGTCAAACAGCTGGTCGAGATCCTCGAGGGCCATCGCGAGTTGGGTCGGGGGCTTGAACACCCGCGGATGGGTGACAACACGCAGGAATTCATAAACGCACGGCCAGGGAATCGCCCACGGACGCAGTCCTTTGGACAGTTCCGCAAGCAAGTATTTCGCCTCGGCATGATGGATGGCTTCCTCTCGACGGGCGTAGACGAGGAAGTTCGTGTCGATTGCGATCACTTCTTGATGCCGTCCATGAGGTCGAAGAGCGAATCGCGATCGTCGAGATCGACGCCAGGCATCAACTCGCCCTTTTCAGTCCTCCACTTCAGCTTGTAACCGCTCGCCGCCGGCTTCTCGGAGAGATAGCGTCTGAGCGCGTCTTCCACGACGTCTCGAAGCGGAACACCGTCGTCCGCCGCCTTCTTCTTCGCGTGGCGCATGAGCTCGTCGTTAATGTCGATCGTGGTTCGCATGCATAAAAGCATACGACGCTATGTGCGTTTGTGCAACCTATGTGTCACGGGACAAATAGACGCTTCAAGAACTCCGGATCGAGCTCGCCGCTCCACGAGGCGATCGCCGCCAAAGAGGCGAGGCGATTCTCGGGTTCGTTCTGGAGCCCCTGGGCGAGCAGGTCGTGCAGCTCTTGCGAGATCCCCGGGCCGATCTCGTGCGGCGGCGGCAGACGTCTCGTCAACTTGTCCTGGAGCAGCCCGCGCGTCGTGCGCCCTTCGAACATCGGCTGTCCCGCGACGAGTTCGTAGGCGATGCACGCGAAAGAGTACACGTCGATCGTCGGGCCGGACTCGTCGCCGGTCATCTGGCCCGGGGGCATGTAAAGCGGAGTACCGAGCACCGTACCGGACTGGGTGGCGGTGTCCTCGGTGACCAGTTGCTCTTCCTTCGCGAGACCGAAGTCCATCAGCTTCACTCGTCCCGACGGGGTGAGCATGACGTTTCCCGGCTTGACGTCGCGATGCACGACGCCACGATCGTGCACGAACTGGAGCGCCGTGGCGAGCTGGCCCAAGATGCGCTTGGCTTGATCCTCGGGAAACGCGCCTTGGGTCGACAGTAGGTCGGCGAGCGTCGAGCCCTCGCAAAATTCCATGACGATGAACTCGGTGCGGAACGCGGGGAAGTGGCCCTTCATGCGCGCGATGTTGTCGTGCTCCAGGGGCAGCACGATCCTCGCTTCGCGCTCGAAACGCGAGAACGCCCCCGGCTGGTAGACCAGGCGGTGGCTCATCATCTTGAGGGCGACCCGGTCGCCGGTGGCGAGCTCGGTCGCTTCGTAGACGACGGCCATCCCTCCCCGCCCGACGCAGCCGAGGATCTGGTAACCGTTCAGCACCTTGCCTCCGAGCCCGTCGTGGAGCTCTCGGCCGAGACGATCGGCGACGACGTTGGTCAGAACGATCGTCAGCTCGGGATTCTTGGCGGCGAGCCCGTCGAAATCTGCCGCCGAGAGCACCAGGACACGCACCTCGGACGTTGCGACGACGTCCGCGGTCGCCGGCTCTTGGGTGATCAAGGACATCTCGCCGGCGACCGAACCGCGCGACAGCTTGGCGATCGTTCGAATCGTGCCGTCCTCGCGACGGAGGAGAACGCGGGCTTCGCCGTCGATCACGACGAAGAGGGAATCCCCCTGCTGCCCTTGGCGAATGATCGACTCGTTCGGATCGTAGCTTCGTTCCCGAGCGGCGGAGAAGACCTGATCCACGAGCCTCGGCCGCAAGACTCTGAAGACTTCGCTTTCGAGGAGAACCTCGCGCGAAGCTGGATCGGTGGGAAACTCGGTCGTCATCGTCGCCGAAGTATATGCGTACTGCGGTATCCTCCGCGGACATGGACGATCAAGAAACCACGCCCGTGCTCGATCTTTCGCTCCTCCGGGCGGCGCAGGTACGCCTCTTCGGGAAGGTCCACCGCACCCCTCTCCTCTCGGCGGCCACTCTCGGCGAGCGCGCCGGCGTTCGGCTCTTCCTGAAGTGCGAGAGCTTCCAGAAAACCGGGTCGTTCAAGCCGCGCGGGGCGCTCAACAAGGTGCTCTCCCTGTCAGCTGAAGAGCAGCGGAAGGGGATCGTCACCGTGTCGGCGGGGAACCACGCCCAGGCGGTCGCGTGGGCGGCGCGCCTCGTCGGGGCTCCGTGCGTGGTCGTGATGCCCTCCGATGCGCCGCGCTCGAAGGTCGATGCCGTCCGCGGGTACGGCGCCGAGATCGTCTTTCACGACGACCGCTCGACCCTCTTCGTCAAGCTCGATGAAGTCCGAAACGCGCGCGGACTGACCTTCGTGCACCCGTTCGACGATCCGATCGTGCTGGCGGGCGCCGGCACCACGGGTCTCGAGATCGTCGAAGACCTTCCCGAGGTCGACGTCGTCATCGTGCCGGTCGGGGGAGGTGGGTTGTTGGGGGGCGTCGCGACCGCGATCAAGTCCCTGCGGCCTGAGGCGCGCGTCGTCGCGGTCGAGCTCGCGGCCGGCCCGGGCCTGGCTCCTGCGATCGCCGCCGGGAAGCCCGTCCCGGTCCCCCGCCCCATAGGAACGCTCGCCGACGGCATGACCCCTCCGTTCGTCGGCGCGCTGCCGCTTGCGATCGTCTTGCGGCTCGGGGTCGAATTGGCCGTCGTGACCGAAGACGAGATCGCCGCGACGATGCGGGAGCTCGCGAGCCGGGCGAAGCTCGTCGCGGAAGGGTCGGGCGCCGCCGCCACCGCCGCCCTCCTCGCGGGCCGCATCATGGTTCGGCCGGGTTCCACCGTGGTCACGATCGTGTCGGGTGGGAACGTCGATCCGGATCGGCTCTCAGCGGTCCTCGGCTCGTGAAACGACAGGAGAGCTGATTCCCATGGATACGCTGATCATCCCCCAGTCCCTTGTTCCGGAGCTGCTTCCCATGGCGGAGTGCGTCGACGTGATGGCGGAAGCACTGCTTGCGCTGGAAAACGGCGACGCGGTCCTGCCGCTGCGATCGATGGTGTGGATGCCGGACCAATCGGGGCTGCTCGGCCTGATGCCGGCGTATCTCGGCGCGCCGAAATCGTTGGGCCTCAAGGTCATCTCGTACCTTCCGGGGAACCACGGAGGCGATCGCGACTCACATCAGGGGGCGGTGCTCCTGTTCGATACGGCGACCGGTGCGCTCCTGGCGATGATCGATGCGAGCGCGATCACCGCCATCCGCACGGCGGCGGTGAGCGGCCTCGCCACGCGGCTGCTGGCGCGCGAGGACGCCGGGGATCTCGCCCTTTTGGGCTCCGGTGTTCAGGCGAGCACGCACCTCGAGGCGATGCGCGCCGTGCGAAAGCTGAGACGCGTAAGGGTGTGCAGCCAGTCGCTTTCGAAGGCGCAGGCGTTCGCGCGGCACCACGAAAACACTTTCGGTTTTCCGATCGAGGCTGTGGCCACCGCGAAAGAGGCCGTGCACGGTGCCGATCTCATCTGCACGACGACGCCCTCGCGCGAGCCGGTGCTCTTCGGCGACTGGATCGCCGAAGGCGCCCACATCAACGCCGTGGGCGCCTGTTTTGCTTCGGCCCGCGAGCTCGACACCGCGGCGGTCGTCCGATCCCGCCTCTACGTGGACCGGCGCGAGTCGGCGCTCGCCGAGGCGGGTGATGTCCTCATCCCGCTGGCTGAAGGCGCCATCGGCGACGATCACATCGTCGGGGAGCTCGGTGAGATTCTCGCGGGGCGCGTCCCGGCGCGCCGTTCACCGCGCGAGCTCACCCTCTTCAAGTCGCTCGGTATCGCGATCGAGGACCTGGCCGCGGCGCATCACATTCATGCTCGGGCGCGCGCTCTGGGCAAGGGGATCGCCGTCGATTTCGGAGGGCGCCGCATTGCGTACGATTGAGGCGCCGAGTCTCGACGCGATCCGCGCGGCCAGCAGCCGCATCGCCGGGTCCGCGCTGCGCACGCCGCTCATTCGCCTGAACGTCGACGACCCCTCAGCCGAAATCTGGCTCAAGCTCGAGAACCTCCAGCCGATCGGCTCGTTCAAGCTGCGCGGGGCCGTAAACGCCATGGGATTGCTTCCGCTTTCGGCGCTGGCGCGGGGGGTCTACACCGCGAGCGCCGGGAACATGGCCCAAGGGGTGGCCTGGAACGCGCGGCGCCTCGGCGTGCCCTGCACGGTCGTCGTTCCAGAGCACGCGCCGCAGACGAAGCTCGCCGCGATCGAGCGTTTGGGCGCCGCGATCGTCCGCATACCGTTCGACGCCTGGTGGAGGGTGATCGTCGAGCACCATCACCCCGGCATCGACGGGATGTTCATCCACCCCGTGAGCGATCCGGCCGTCATCGCGGGAAACGGCACCATCGGTCTCGAGATCCTGGAGGATCTCCCCGACGTTGCGACGGTGCTCGTCCCCTACGGCGGAGGAGGGCTCTCCTGCGGCATCGCGTCGGCGATCCGCGCGCTGCGCCCCGGGGTGAAGATCTTCGGCTGCGAGGTCGAAACCGCCACACCGCTCAGTACGTCGCTCGCCGCGGGCGAACCGCGGCAGGTCGACTACACCCCGAGCTTCGTGGACGGCATCGGCGCGAAGGGGGTGCTCGACGAGATGTGGCCGCTCGCCTCCCGCCTTCTCGACGGGTCTTGCGTCGTCTCGCTCGCCGCCGTCGCGGCGGCCGTAAAGCTCCTGGTCGAACGGAACCGGGTCGTCGCAGAAGGGGCGGGCGCGGTTCCGGTCGCGGCGGCGCTTGGCGGGCATGGGGGCGCGGGAAAGACCGTCTGCGTCGTCTCGGGCGGCAATATCGACGCCCAGAAACTCGCGGCCATTCTCCTTGGTGCCGTGTCGTAGGGGAGTCCACCCGAAAGAACGAGGGCCGGTCGACCTTCAAGGTCGACCGGCCCTCGATACCGTCGAAGTCTAGGGTGCTACGGACAGGTCGTGGTCACCCGTGGTGTGGCGTTGCTCCGCGTTCCATACGTGCCGTTGCCGCCGCAGGTGTTACTACCCCGCGATAGATACCAGAACCCTGTTCCCGGTGCCGGAGCCGTGGCATCCGAAAGGGTCGGGCCGGCGAGGTTGTCGAAGCACACCTCATCCCCGCCGCCCGGGCCGACCGGGAGCGAGCCTAGGGCGCCGCGAACGACGTCGTAGACCGTGGCACCGGCGGCCGCGGACCACGTGTACGTGGCCTTGTCGGCGGCGACCGCCACGTTTTGCGTTTCGGGGGGAGCGGTGATCGGCGTCCCGGCACAAACCCCGGATTGGCAGGTGTCGGTCTGAGTACAGGCGTTGCCGTCGTCGCACGGCGTGCCGTTCGGGGCGGACGAGCAGCTGAACGTACAGCCCGCCAGGCCCGTGTTTCGCGTGGGCTCGCAGGCCACCGTCTGCTTCAAGTTGGCGATCGAGACGTTGTCCACGCCGAGACCGCCATAGTTGGTGCCGTTGACGCTGGAGTCGGCACCCAGCCTCCAGCGGAACTGAATCGCTTCGTCGGTGAGCGAAGGCACGGCCGCAGTGTTGGTCGTCGTCCAGGCCGTTCCGGTCGCGCTCCCTTGCCACGCGACCTGCGACGAATTGTACGGGCTACAGAAATCGCTCGTGCCCAACGCCGATTGCGCGGGCGTGCTGAATCCGAGCGTGGTCCAAGTGCCGGCGTTTCGCCTGTACTGAACGATGGCGCCGTCGTAGCTCAATTCGGTCCGATACGCCACCGAGAACGTCAAGTTGACGGTTCCGTTCGCGACGAAGGACGGTGAATACAGCGTGGAGGAACCAAACGCAGGAGTGTAGTTCTGACCGTTCGTTCCAAACGCGGCATCACCGACCCAAGCACCGTAACCGCCGTTGCCGTTTCCGCAGACGGCGCACCAGTGGAAGTCGTTCACGTACGGGCCACAGGTGGGCACCCCTGTATCGTCCGGCGTGACGCCGGTCGTCCAGCCGGGGTCGCTGTCGAAGTTCTGCGTGTACGTGTAAGAACCGCCGCTTGCTGTCGCGTCGAGGTCGAGATCGACGGTGAACGACTGCAGCGCCGAAGGGCCGTCGATGCCGTCTCCCGTGATGACCACGATGAACCGACCCACCGGCGGATTCGCCGGATCGGAACAGGCAACCGACGGATCCACGTGGAACGTGAAGCGGTCACTACCGGGGTTGGTCGCCGAAGAGCCGGCGGGGATCGTGCCGTAGAGGGCTTGTGGGTCGCTGATGCAGTCGATGTTGGAGGACGCCGGGAAGATCGTCACCTTGGCGTTCTCCAAAGGGACCGCCAGGTTGTTCTGCACCGTGATGTCGATCGTGACGGTCTCGTTGTTGTCCGGAATGCCGTCATTGTCTCCGTTGTCGAAGAACTGGGCCTTCGAGACGTAGACGACGTCCCCGCCCGTGCACCCGGTGGCCGCGCTGGCGGTGGTGCTTCCCGCGGGCGAGGCGTCGGTATAGGAAGCCGTGATCGTCTCGCTCGGGAGTACGAACAAGACGCCGTTGTTGGCGCCGACTCCTGAATTCGTCGAGAGGGGTGACGGGCCCCGAGAAGAAGGGCGCCGATCCCGTGAGCGTGACGAGCTCGCTGTCGCCCGTGCCCGCGCTCGTCACCGTGACCTGCATCCCCGAAACGCCGTTCGCGTCCGTGACGCTCAAGACCGCGGTGCCGTTGGGGCAGGTGGTGTAGTTGGACAGATCGAAGGCGACCTGGCCCACCTGGGCTCCGCCGCCGCAAGACGCCCCGGCCTGCCCGGTCGCGTAAAACTCGTCGTAGACCAGCCGGTCGTTGTCGAGGGCGATGTCGCGGTGCGTTCCGTGGGTCGTCTGACCGTTAAAGAAATAGATGTCGGCGTGCTCGTGACCGTAGGCAAACCAGGTGTTGGCCGTCGCCAGACCGGTGACGTTGCCGAACGTGATGATCAGCTGGTTCGGGGCGCCTCCGGTGTTGGGACCCAAATGCGGATCGTCCGGTGTCCCGCCGTTGGCCGTATCCCAATTCCAGGTTCCCACATAGTCAAACACCGTGTGGTAGTAGTAAGCGACGGCTATCGGGAACGATGCCAACTGGTCGCCCGTCGGTGCGACCGCGTTGTCCCATTCGTTGTGATAGAAGGACCCCCAGACACCACCCTGGTTCGCGAGCAATTCCGAGGCATGGTAGAAGGAGTGCCACTTCCAAGCGTAGCGGTACGGCTTGCCGCTGGGCCCGTTCCCTCGGAGCGCCGGCTGAAAATTCAAGAACAAGAACGAGTCGGCGTTGTTGTTGAAGTTCGCAGTGGAAAGAGCGCCCCCCGTCATCGCAACCGAGCTCACGGTAGAGTTTCCGCAGGCGCCGTCGGTACGGTTCTCGTATCCCGCTCCTGCGTGCGTGGAGCCACTCCAATGCCAGGTGTTGAACGCGGTGGGGAGAGCCCCCCGCGTCACCCTGGTCGATTCGGCCCAGGACCCGAGACTCGTGTTGAACGTCGAGCACGAGTCGAGTCGCGTGACCTGATCATTCGTTTGTATGAGTTGAACCTGGGAGAGACGCTTGGCCACCGTGTATCCGTCCGCGGGCGACGTGATGTCGAAGTCCAGGCTAGCGCTGGTCAGCGCTGCGGCCGAAGGGTCGGTATAGAGCTGGAAGACGCCTCCCACAACACCGTCGATCGCGACATTTCCGATGTGGATCGGGTTGTTGAAGACACTCATCTTCGAGGCCGCGACGTCCGAGAAGCTCAAGTTGACGGTCGCATCCGTGAGTGCCACACCCGTCGTGTTCGTGAACTTAAACGTGTAGCTGGTGTACTCACCGGCGTCCATGTACTTGGTATAGAACTCGTTGGTTCCGCCGTTGAACAGTGGGCCGTCGATCGAATCGGTTCCAGCGGCGTCGTTGTCGCAGCCGCCGCTGATCAGGAACCCTGAATCGGTCGCACCGATCTGGCACGCAACGGTGGCGGTCGCGGGTGCGATGGCTCCGGGGTAGGTCGCGGTGAGCGATCCGCCATCGGCGACGACGATGCCGCTGCCGGTCTGGATCGTCCCGACGAAGACCCCGCCGGAACCGGTGCAACTCACGATCTGGGTATCGATCGTCGCCAGAGCGCTGTTCTTGCTGACGAGCGTGACCGAAACCGGGGACGAGGCGATGGCATCGTTGACCGTGATCTTGACGGTGTCGTCGCAGGTGTACGCACCCTTCTCCAACGAGACTTGCGTGGTCGCCTGGCTCGCGACGTCGCCCACGACGACGAGGGAGTATTTCATCCCGCCCGGGTTGTTGAAGCCGATCACGTCGACCTGAATGGTCCCCGAAACGGGCAGTCCGTGCGCGGCATCGAGGAACACGCCCTCGGTGTTGTTCGTGTGGTCTCGGTTCGCGGTGGCCGATGTGCTCCAGCTGCCGCTGAAATTGTTACCCCAGTAGGTGTTTCCGCCGATCGTGACCTTCAGGTCGGCGTCTTTCTGGAGCGCGTCACCCGCGGAGTCGTAGTAGACCATCATCACGCGCAGCGGAGTTCCGTTGCCGTTGATGTTGTAGAACAACGACCTCGTGCTGCTTTGGGGCAACGTGTCGTTGTTCTGGACCCAGAGGAAGGGCGCGCCACCGCCGACGTGCAGGGCGCCCGGCAGGTTCGCCCGGCCGTACCCCACATCGCTGCTGTAGCGCGCGTTGATCGGAATACTCGTCGTGGGGTACGCGGTCGTCGCCATGGCCTCGCCCGACGCGAGGACCACGGCCTTGACGAGAGCGCCCGAGGGCGTGATCGCGTTTCCGGGCGTGGCCGTGCCGGTCGGATAGAAGCCCCGCTGGAAGTAATCGCGGACGAGGGTCGCGAGTCCGGCGACCTCGGGCGCGGCAAACGAGGTGCCGCCTTCGAAGCTGTTGTTGGCGTAGTTCCAGTAGACGGTCTTCGTGACGTCGTCCTGGCACATGGCGCTCGGCAGGTCGGCAGCCATGATTTCGCCGCCGATGGAAACACTGGAATAGATGAAGGTCATGATGTCGGGCTTGGTGCGGCCCTGCCCGAACACCGGCCCACGGCTCGATCCGAGGTCGCCGCTGGAGCTGCACGCGCCGTTGCCGTCCCACAAGCAGTCGATGAAGAGATTGTTGGGGCTGGAAACGTCGTTTCCACCGACGCAGATCGCGTTTTTTGCGGTGCTTGGGGAACCGAGCGTATTGATGCCTCCGGCGCCGCGGTTACCGGCTGAAACGGTCACCACAAAATTGAGGTTATTGAAGAGCGCCGTGTCGAGGTTGCTCGCCGACGTATCGTAGGAGTTGTTCGCCGCGCCCCACGAGTGGTTCTGGACGAACGAGCCCTTGCCGATGGCGGCGGTGATCGACGGCCCGAGATCGCCTGGGGGAAAGATGCTTCCCGAAGAGGCCCCGATGTCTTGGAAGTAAAGCTTGGCACCCCTGGCGATGCCGTTGTCGTAGTGCACGTTCGGCGTGTGCGTCACGTCGGGGTTTACGGTCATGTTCGAAATCGAGCCGACGGCATGCTGCGAGGTCTTGGCGCCATGGCCGCCATCCAGGCCGTTGTTGTCGAGGACGCATACGTCGCCGCCTCCGAAAACGTCGTAGCCGAGGACCTTCCGGTGCGTGGGGCCCACGGTTCCGTTGGCCACGCTGTTTTGCGAAAAGTGCTCCATCTTGGTGTTGAGTCCGCTGTCCATCACGGTGACGATCTGGCCCGTGCCGTCGATTCCGGCGTTCCAGAGCTTCCAGCCGATGGCCGTGTTGGTCGTGTAAGCGCCGTTGTTCTGCAAGACCATCGGGATCGTCGCCGGGTTTACGGCGGAGGCGTCGAGCTTCGGATAGCTCTTCTCGGCGATCCACTTGACCCCGGGGATCATGGCGAGAGCGGGCACCGCGTCGGGAACGGTTCGCAGGCGCAGGAAGGTCAACGCGTCGTTGGAAACGATATCGGCCTCGTCCGGGAAGATCTGCAGTCGAGCCAAGTCGTTCAGGACGTCGTTGAGATACACGCCGTTGTGCAGGGTGATTTCGAAGGCCCAGGGATTGGGCTGGCCTGTCACCGCATCGATCGCCTCATCGACCGGGATGTCTTCCAGGCCGATGCGGGGGCTGATCTTGTAGGCAGGTTCGTAATCGCCGACGAACGACACGAAAGGAAGCGCCCTGACCGCGGCGTACGACGCGGAAGGGATCTTGGCGATGTAGGTGTTGATGTTGAGGTACTCGCCCAGGACGGCCCCGGCGTGAGTGAGGGCATCGATCTGCTCTTGGGTCCGGAAGAAGCCTTCGATCTTGACGAGATAGAAGCCGTCTCTGCCGGCCAGCTGGCTGCCCGCTTCGAGCACGAGCGCTTTGGGTACGCCCTGGAGCGAGGCCTGAGGGTCGCGGATGTTCAAAAGCGTCGTCCCGTTGACGAAGATCTCGTCCTCGGTCATGGACTCGACGCGCTTGCCGGCCGATGCGTAGCTCGCGGGCGTCTCGGCGTAGGGCCACCAGGCGCGGCCCCTCTTCACGACCTGAATCCCGGTCGAGGAGGCAACGCTTGGCGTCGCCACGTGCGCTTTCAACTGGATCGGGTTGCCCTGACCGTCGGTGACCCCGACGACTTCCTCACTGACCGGCGTCCCGACGGGAGTTCGCTTCGCCGGAGGATCCGCGGCGAGGACGCGTGCCCCCACCGTGAGCACTATCGCTGCAATCAAAACCCCGTTCAGGCCGCGGCGCATCGTCGTCATGGTCACCTCTCAAATCGAACACGGGGGACGGAAAGACCCCCACCCCACTAGTTGAAGAGCCCTACTTTGTACCGCCCTTCGCCGGGTTGGGCCAGGAAAGACTTAAAGAAATTGCGGTGTGTACACCTCAGCCCCTAATTTGTCTCAAAAGCGTATTTCGGCGAAATGGGTGTCCGACGCTAGGGCACCGGGCAGGGCAGTGCGTTGGGAATCGGGTTTTGACTGCTGTCCACGCCCGGTATCGACTCTCTGCACTGATCGAACCGTGTGATCAGGTAGTAGAAGAACACGCCGGGCGCGGGGATGTCGGGGTCGGCCACCTCGGGCACCACCACTCCCGGTGCCAGGCACGTTTGGTCGTAGGACCAAGGTGTTCCGCCCGGGCCGTTGGAACCGCGGTAGACCCCATACGGCCCGGGCGCGTCGGCCCAGGTGATCGTGGCGTCCGAGGGCGTCTTGTCGACCCTCAGGCTGTTGTCGATCGCGGCGGGAGCCGGAACGGGTTGGCCGGCGCACACGGCACTCGTGCAGATATCGCCGCAAGTCGTGGCGTTCTGGTCGTCGCAGGTGGTTCCATCGGGCGCCGCCGGGTTCGGGCAAATGCCGGTTACCGTATTGCAGACCCCGGCCACGTGGCAGGGATCGATCGGAGTGCAAACCACCGGGTTGGCTCCCGTACAGACGCCCGACTGACACGCGTCGGTCTGCGTGCAGGCATTCGCGTCGTTGCAGGTGGTTCCGTCATCGGCGTTCGGATTCGAGCATGCACCCGTTCCCGTGTCACAGACGCCGGCGACGTGGCACGGATCGCTCGCGGTACAAGTGACCGGGTTCGCGCCGACGCAAACCCCCGCCTGGCAGGTGTCGGTCTCCGTGCAGGCGTTCCCGTCGGAACAACCCGAGCCGTTCGCCAGAAGCGTCAGCGTGCCGCTGGTCGTGTTGCCGGCGCCGTTCGAGTCCGTCACCTTCAGGGAAATCGTGTGCGGGCCGACACCCAGGCCGAGTGCGGAGAGCTGGGCCGGCGTCACGGTCGGTGTCGCGCCGGTCACGTCGATCACGGTATCGCCGTTGAGATCCCAATCGTAAGAGACGATCGAATCGCCGCAAGCGCTGTCAGGATCGGACGAGCCGGTGCCGTCGAGCGTGGCGGAGTCTCCGAGGCAGACCGTGTAGGGACCGCCCGCGTTCGCCACGGGAAGTCTGTTCGCGATGACGTTGATGATGCTGTTGTACGCCTTGCCCTGGCCATCCGGGTTGATGATCGTGAGGGTCTTTGGTCCCGGAGTGGAGGCGGTCGTATTCAGCGAGAGCGCCACCGACAGCACGCGTTGGGTCGCCGGGTTCGCGGGAATGACGATGTTGGCGCTGTTAACCGTGACGCCTCCCGTCACGGATGCGGTGAGGTGCTTTGCGTACCCCGGGCCACCGGTGTCCGGTCCCGGATCGAAGAATTCGGGGCAGGGTCCCCCGCCCGTGCACAGGCCGTTCGTGCACGTGGGGGCGACGCAACTGTCGATTCCGGTGATGTTCACGGGCGCCGCGGCGACTCCGTTGCACACCGGGCTTCCCGCGGTCGCTGCGGTCGGTGGCGGGGGCGCCTTGAGCTGGACCGCGCGAACCGACCAGTTGTTCTGCGGCGTGTCCGCATACTCCTGGAAGGTCCAAACGGTCTGGTCATCGGTGGGATCGATGTCCGTGTGCGAGTAGTCGCCCCAGCGATTGCGGCTGCCGTCGCTATTCGTGTACGACGCCGATCCGGCGAGGACGATCGTCTCGGGAGCTCGCGTTCCGGCGACGGGGTCGGTCCTCAGCCGGCCGGCTGCCGCGATGCCCACGAATTCGGTCGCCGAAGCGTAACTGGCGCCGAGCGCCATGTGACCCTGCCCGGTCTGGACGACCGTGGGGTAGAAAAACCCGCGCTCGGTGTTGCTGGTCGTCGACCCGGTCGCCGTGGTGCACAGCGTCCCGAACTGCGTGATCGTCGGCGTCGTGCTCAGGTTTCCGATTTCATACCACTTCGCCCCGAGACGTCGGTTGTTTCCGCTACCTGCCGGCGTACACGTGGTGTCGGTCTCGACGACGTGGGCGGTCCACATGGACAACACGCCCGTGATCTTGTTCTTGTGGATGGACGCCGCGTAGAGCCGAGTGTCCGAAGTGTTGATGTCGATCGTGGACCCCAACGCCGACTGATTCAATATGTTCGTGTCCGAAACCGCCAACGTGATGGTCGGCCCGAGGGTGGGCGTCGTTCCGGGATTCGAGACCTTCCGGAGGTTGATCCTGTTGAGGAAACCGGGATCGGTTCCGATGATGTACCCCGACGCGAAATTCGGATCGTCGTTGTCGACACCACGCGGCGCGTACGGTCCGGCGGAACCCGAGCTGCCGATGTTGGGGAAGCCGGTGACCACGATCGGCCCGCCGCTCAAGACGCTCGATTTCCGGATCACGAAGGCACTCGTGTGGAAGCTGCACCGGAACATGTTGCAGCCGGTGTAGAGCGCGTTGGCGTCGATGCCGAACCCTGGGTAGTCGCAAAAACACGACGCATCCGCCGGGGCAGGGGTCCCAATGCTGAACTGGTAGAAGGTGAAGCTGGCCTGATTCGTGATCGTCGGGCCGGAGCTGACCGCGAGGAGGATCTTGTTGTTCGTCGAAGCCAGATCGATCGCCAGAACGAACCAGCGGCCGGAGAGGCGGTCGTAGCGAACCTGGGGATCGCTGACTCCGCCCGTGGGGCTCAGCGAAGCCCAAAAGGTCGCCTCTGACGCGTTCAGGCCGCCGAGGGCACCGGCCTTGCTGAAGACCTTGATCCTCCCGTTGACGTGCATGAGGATCTGGGTCGGACCCACGTCTCCCATCGTGTCCGGCGGAATGTACCCAGATTCCGACAAGCCGACCCCCTTGAAGCTCGTCCCCACCGTTTGCGGCAGGTTGGGCACGCCGGGAACGGCGCTCGACGAAAGCATTTCGGGGATGGGAGGCCAGTGCGACATCGGCGGCGGCGCATTCGGGTCTTCTTTCAGCTCCTCGTCGAGGTCCATTTCATGGTGCGTCTCGCGAGGCACCGCCCACACCTCCGGAGGTGAGAGCCGCTCGCGCTCCATGATCTTGTCCACGGTCTCGACGATTCCCGCCTCGAGGGTGACGGGAACGCCCACGATCTCTGGTTGGGCTGCCTCCGCCGCCGGCGCTCCGGGCGGCGTCTTGCGCGCCGCGGCGGAAGCCACCGTCGCGCGGACCTCGATGGGATAGGCGGGGTCGATCGCGTTGATGGTCACCCGGGCGCCGGTGATAGCTCCTTCTTCGTTGGTGGCGAGGTCGAGCTGGGCATCGAGGCGCCTTCCGTCGGCGTCGTTCGCCTCGACCGGGCCGTAGCGCAACGCGACGTCGCCGTTCGGGTCGATCAGGTTGACGAAGTAGCCGTTCTGCACGGGCTCGAGATCGCCGTCGACCGTGAGCTCGAGGCTAATGACCGCGGGAGCACCCGCTTTCCCGCGAATGTCCGGCTCGGCGATCGTGATCAGCTGTTCGAGTCCCAACGGGACGTTGAAGTAGGAAACGCGGGAGGATTCGAAGTCGTAGTCGACACGGTTTCCGGCGGAGGACAACCGGGCAGAGCCCACGGGAGCCGGCCTGCCCTCGAACGAGATGTTCGCCAGCCGGAAATCGAACGACCAGGCGCTCGTGCCCGCGAGCTCGGGGCTTCCGATCATGCCCGTCACGGGGAAGGCGAGGCGCAGTTGATTCGCCGGGTTATCAGCCTGGTACTCGGTTGGCGCACCTTCCGCGCGCGGGCCGTTTTTTGCCGTGACGGCGTAGCGGGAGGGATCGGCGAGGGCCACGGCCGCCATCGCGCACACCAACGACAGGGTCACGATCGTAGGAACAGACCTCCGCATCGTCTGTAGTTGTACTCTCCTCCGGCCGACGAGGCTATAAGAGAATGTGAGGAATCACGGGGGAGGGATGCGGGAAATCTTGGGAAAGCTGGCGCGGATCGTCACGGTGGCCTTGGCGGCCGTCCTGGCGTTTCGGCCCATCGACGACTTCGATACCTGGTGGCACCTCGCCGCGGGACGGTGGATCGCCGGGCACGGGGCGGTCCCCTCGACCGATACGCTCTCTCACACGGTTCGTGACCACCGGTGGATCAACCTCGAATGGGCCTATGAAGTCGTCATCTATCTCCTTCACTCCTTGGGTGGACCCGTCCTGCTGTCCGTCGCCGCCGCGGTCGGCTTCACGCTGGCGGTGTGGCTCTTGCTCCGGCTCGTGCAACCCCACGTGGGAGACGCGGGAGGCGCGATCCTTTCCCTTTTGGTGCTTCTCGTCATGCAGGATCGCTTCACGGTTCGCCCGGAGATGGTTTCGTTTCCCCTCCTCGTGGGCCTTCTTTCCGTTCTGGAGTTCGCCCGGACGCGGGAGGGGCGAGGGCTCTGGCTTCTCGTCCCCTTGATGGTCATCTGGGTCAACGTTCACGGGCTATTCATCATCGGTGTTTTTGCCATCCTGTGCGCGCTCTCCGGGGCTTGGTCCCGCAAGCTGGCGCTGTGGGGCTTGGCCGCCGTTCTCGCCGTGATCGTCAATCCCTTCGGGCTCTCCGGCGTCTTGCTCCCCGTCAAGCTCTTCACCCTCATCGACAAGGCAAGCCCGGCGCTTCAGGCGATCGCCGAGTTCCGCTCGCCGTTCGCCTCGGACGCCGTGGGCCTCGGGTATGCGACCTACAAGGTCCTGCTGGTCTTCGGCGGCGTCTCGGTCCTGGCGGCGTTCGCGTTGAACGTGCGGCATCGCAAGGTCGACGGAGGCCGGGCGCTCCGGGCCGAGCTTGGCGGAATCGCTTTTTTCGCCGGGCTGGCCGCGCTGTCCGTCATCGCGCGCAGGAACACCGCGCTGTTCGCGCTCGGTGCAAGCCCGGTCATCGCTCGCTCGGTCGCATCGATCGCGTCCAGGTTCCCGGAGACCGTCCGCGCGTGGCTGCGCAGCATCGCGCCGTACGGCGCCGCGGCCGTTGTTGCGGTCGCGCTGTTTCTCGGGGCCTCGGTCGTTTCGGGCGCGTTTTACCGCTTCGATCGCCAGCCGCGGGAATTCGGCGCCGGCGTGCTCGAGGGGTCCTTCCCGATCCGCGCGGCCGCGTTCGCGCGCGAGGCGAAGCTCCCCCCCAAGCTCTACAACGACATCGCGGCCGGCGGTTATCTAGCCTGGGACGATCCGATCGGCGACGGTGTCTTCATCGACGGCCGCCTCGAGGTCTACGACATGGAGTTCTTCTCGGACTACGTCGCGGCCATGTACGACCCGGCTCGCTTCGAGGCCGATGCCGATCGCTTCGGGATCCAAACCGTGATCCTCTTCCACCGCTGGGAAAATCGCCGCCTCCTGCTGGAGCGCCTCTTCAACGGCGGCATCTGGTCGCTCGTTTACGCCGACGAAGTCGCGGCGGTGTTCGTCAAGGCGCGCGGAAACGAGCAGGCGTTGGAGAGAGCTGCCGCGATGAACGACACCTCCAATCAGGCGACCCGCGCGTGGCTGGACCGCCCGGTCCCCGCGTGGCGGTACCCGGCGGGACGCATTGAGGGGACGCGGTCGTTCGCGCGCCTCCTCGCCACTGTCGGCGATGCCGAGGGAGCGGTCGACGCGTACACGAAACTCCTCGCGCTCCCCATCCCGACCGACGAGGAGATCGATGTCAGACTCCTCCTCGCCAGGCGCTTTTCCACCACCGGGCGGGACGAGCTGGCGCGCGAACAGGCCAGGCGCGTTCTGGCGATCGCCCCCTCGAACCTCGAGGCGCAAAGGATGCTCCAATGAAACGCGCGCTCGCCGTCCTCCTGCTCGCGATCGCAACGCTCGTCGGTTGTGGAGGCACACCTTCGGCACCGAAGCGAATCGTGCTCGTCACGATCGACACCTGGCGCTCGGACGCGCTGGGCGCTTCGGGAAGCTTGCGAGTCAAAACGCCCAATCTGGATGCGTTCGCCGAGAGCGGGCTCTACTGCCCGAAGGCCTGGTCTTCGGCGACGCTCACGGCCCCGAGTCACGCCACCATTCTCATGGGGCTAGCGCCCTACCACCACGGCGTGAGGGACAACCACGGCTTCCGGCTGTCGTCCGCAATTCCGACGCTGGCCTCCCTGCTTCGGGAAAACGGGTA
>JAQBEH010000007.1:0-41625 GCA_032124015.1 Acidobacteriota bacterium | reverse complement strand
GCACGCGAACGCGCACGCGCCGCACGCGCCGGGCGTCGGCGTCGACGATCTCGACGCTCAGGCCCAGGTGTTCGAACGTCTCGCCCTTCGCCGGAACCCGCCCGAGCGCCGCCGTGACGAAACCGCCCACGGTGTCGTAGTCGCGTTCTCCGAGATCCACACCGAAAACGCGTTCGAGCTCTTCCGCGTGCGCCCCTCCGGAGACGAGCCAGGCGCCTCCGGCTTCGGCGGCGAGCGTCGCGTCGTCCCGATCGTGCTCGTCGTGAATCTCTCCGACGATCTCCTCGACCAGGTCTTCGAGCGTCACCAGGCCCGCGAACCCGCCGTACTCGTCGACCACGAGGGCGACGTGCGCCCGCGTCCGCATCTCCGCGAGCACCTCGGCCACGGTGCGGGTTTCCGGGACGAAAACCGCCGGGCGCAAGAGCCCTCCGATTCCGGCATCACCCCAGCCCTCGTCCCAGGCACGCAAAAGATCGCGGACGTGGAGGATGCCGACGACGTTGTCGATCGTCTCGCCATAGACGGGGAAGCGGGAGTGCGCGGCGGCGAGCGCGGCCCGGCGGGCCTCGACGACCGACGCTTTGGCGTCCAGCGCGACCACGTCGACGCGCGGTGTCATGATTTCTCGCACCAGGGTCGTATCGAGATCGACGATGCCGCGAACCATCCGGCCTTCGCTCTTCTCGAGAATCCCCTCGCGCTCGCCGACCTCGATGAACGCCTCCACGTCCTCGTCGGCGTCCTCCTCGCTTTCCTCTTCCTCCGCGATCGTGCCGGCCCAGCGACGGAACGCCGCGTGCACCGGGGCGAGCACCGGATACGTGAGCGCGTGCACGGGCCGGACGAGGATCGCGGTGACGCGCAGCGCCAGGCGCGGATCCTGGAGCGCGAACAACCGGGCCAGCACCGTTTCGACCAGGAGCGTCCCCACGATCGCACCGGTGGCGATGCCCCCCCACCATCCCCAAGGCCAGCCGCCAAGGGCGAAGATCCACCCGCACAACGCCACCGCGCCGATCAAGGACAGTTGGCGCAGCGTGTGGATGGCGGCCCGGTGAGTCGACGGGACCATCTTGAACTCCTCGAGAAACGGGAGGCGGTCGCCGGAGTCGGTATTCATGCGCCGCAACGCCACGCGCGACAGCGCGGAAGCCGAAAGAGTCATGACGGACAGCGCCAGGTCGAGCAGGAACAAAACCAACGCCCCGCCGGCGGCGGCGACGCCCAGAGCGAGCGGGGTCATCGGCGCATCGGGGGGAGCAGGGCTCGCACGAGTCGAGCCTGCAGGCGCATCATCGTGCCGTCGTCCACCTCGTGATCATACCCGAGCAGATGCAAGTAGCCGTGGATGGCCAGAACGCGCAGTTCGCGGGCGAGCGAGTGCCCGAGCGCGTCCGCTTGGCGGGCCGCCTGCGCCACGGAAATGACGATCTCGCCGAGCGGGCGCGACCCGTCCGGGAGTTCCTCCGCCCCGGCTGCGAACGAGAGCACGTCGGTCTTGACGTCCTTGCCGCGATACTTGCGGTTCAACGTCTTGAGGGTCGCGTCGCCCGCGAGCACGATCGAAACGCCGGTGCCCTTGGTCCGAGGAGCTTTCCGGGCGACGCGCCTGAGGAACGCGGCGAGGGGTGCGGGGGGCACGCGCCGAGCCCGCTGCCTCGCGACGATCACGACGTCCATTTCAACCCTTGCCGCGAAAGGGGCGAACCTCTCCGGACGGCCGCTCCGGCTTCGCGCGTCCGAAGTCGAAACCCGGGTAGTCGACGCGATGGTGGTACATCCCGACCAAGGCCCTGAGGAAAGCCTGCTCGATCCGGTCGAGATCGGCGAAGGTGAGGTCGCACGAATCGAGCTGGCCGTCGAGAACGATGTGGCCGGCGATCTGGTGGATCATCTCTTTGAGGCGAGAAGGCGTGGGCTCGTCGATCGTGCGCGCGGCAGCCTCGACCCCGTCGGCGAGCATGAAGATCGCGGCTTCTTTCGTCTGCGGCTTCGGTCCGGGATAGCGAAAATCGTCGTCGTTGACTTCGCTCCCGGCCGGCGCCTGCTTTCTGGCTTTCTCGAAGAAGTAGGTCATCAGCCGCGTGCCGTGGTGTTGCGGGATGATGTCCACGATCTGCTCCGGGAGGCGGGCCTCTCGGGCCATTCGAATTCCGTCTTTTACGTGGGCTGAGATGATCAACGCCGACATCGACGGCTGAAGGCGCTCGTGCGGGTTCACGCCGTGCTGATTCTCGATGTAGTACTCCGGTTTCCGGATCTTGCCGATGTCGTGGTAGAAGGCCGCCACACGGCAGAACAACGAGTTCGCGCCGATCGCCTTCGCCCCTTCCTCCGCCAGCGTCCCGACCACGAGCGAGTGGTTGTAAGAGCCCGGTGCCTTCACCGCCAGCTGCGACAACAACGGGTTGCTGACGTTGGACAACTCGAGGAGCCTGATGTCGGTCAATACCCTGAAGACCCCCTCGAGCAGGGGGAGGACGAACGAGACGATGAGCCCCACGCCCAGCGCCCCGCCGGCGAGGGCCAAAGCGGCGGCGAACAAGCTGTACGGCCACGGCCTGCCCCCGTGCGCGATCGCCTCGACCGCCAACGCGACCGCCGCGCCGGCTCCTCCGACCGTAAAGCCGGCGCGCAGGAGCGCCGAGCGCTCTCGGTAGGAGGTGATCGCGTAGATCCCCGCCCACTGGACCAGGAGCGCCCAGAGCGCGACGGGAAGCTCCCAGGCGTTTTGTGCACCAAACAGGACCGCCACGAAGGTGGCGTACACCATGGCGATCCTGCCGTTGGCCAGCAGGGTCACGAGGATGGCTCCGGCGCCGATCGGCACGAGGTAGACATACGTCGTGGGATCGGAAAACGGACTCCGGAAACGGTGGCTCACCTGCTCCGCGAGCCAGACGACCAACTGCGCCAGCACGAGCATCGAAAGGAGGATCGAAACGAGCATGGCGTGGAGGTGCTTGACGCGCTTGAAATGCCTCTGGTGATAGGTCGTGTAGCGGTAGAGGAAAAACGCCAGGAGCGAGGTCAGGAGCAGCAAGCCGGCGAATCGCGAAACGGAGGCTCGCGGCGAGGACCTCGCTTCGACGAGCTCGATGCGCTGCGCAAGCTCGCTCGTGACCCCCTGGCCCTTCGCGATGAGCACGGTCCCCTTCGGGACCCGGACCTGTACCGGAAGTACCGCGCGCTCGGCTTGATCGCGCCGTTGCGCCGTTGCGGCCGAATCCTCCGCCAGATTCGCGTCCAAAAACGACGCAAGGAGTTCGGCCAACGCCGCGCGCTCGGACGGCGCGATCGTCGCCAGCGAGGCCACCCGCTGCCGGACGACGTTGCGAGCCGCCTCGAGATCGGCGACGGCCTCGAAATCGCGGACGGTTTCTTCGCGTTGGGTGGGCAGGTGTACGACGGTGATCGTCCCCTCTCGGACGAGCATCGGCTTGTTGGCGATGACCAACCCCTGCATGACGTCGCGCAGCCAGCCGATCAGGAGCTGCCGCTCGGCCGCGGGGAGCGGATGGCCGGCGTCGAGCTCTTCCGCGAACGCTCTTTCGAGGGTGGAGGCTTTCCGCGTGTCGTGGACGAACACGTCGGGGATGAGCGCCCGCGCGACGGCGCGCCGCTCGGCGCTCGCCATCTCGTCGGGAACATCGACGTCCTCGATCGCGACGATGTCTCGCGAGGGCGACTCGCCCACCGCCAGACGTGGATACGAAAGGCCGCAATACTGGCTCGACAAGAGCAGGACGACCACGCCCACGAACCCCGCCGACCAGACAACGTGAGCGCCGAGGAGCCGCTCGAGGTACATCCGGACCGTCTGCCGGATCCGCAGGATCCACTTCGCGGCGCGTGCCACACCGCGTCGCTCGGCGCCTTCGGTCACGTCCGGTCCTCAGTGGCGCCGTTTTGCCGCGCCTCTTTCATGCGTGCGGCACGCTCGTCGTAGGCGACGACGATCCGTTGAACGAGCGGGTGCCGAACGACGTCGGTCTCGTCGAAATGCACGATCTCAATTCCCGGAATCCCGGAGACGACGTCTTGCGCCTCCACGAGCCCGGACGTCTTTTGCACGGGGAGATCGATCTGCGTGACATCGCCCGTGACGGCCGCTTTCGAGTCGAGGCCGATGCGCGTTAGGAACATCTTCATCTGCTCGGGGGTCGTATTCTGCGCCTCGTCCAGGATGATGAAGGCGTCGTTCAGGGTCCGGCCGCGCATGAAAGCCAAAGGCGCGACTTCGATCGTACCGCGCTCGACGAGTTGTTCGATCCGCTCGGGCTCGAGCATGTCGTGGAGCGCGTCGTAGAGCGGGCGAAGATAGGGATCGACCTTGGCCGCGATGTCGCCCGGAAGGAACCCCAGCTTCTCTCCGGCCTCGACCGCCGGACGGCACAGCAGGATGCGTTGAATCCGTTTTTCGTTGAGGAGGGAGATCGCCATCGCGACGGCCAGATAGGTCTTTCCCGTCCCGGCGGGACCGACGCCGAACACCAAATCATTCTGGCGCATCGCGTCGATATAGCGTCGCTGGTTCGGCGATTTGGCGACGACCATTTTCCGGGCGGACGGACTCAAGCGGGAACCGAGGAAATGCTCCGCGAGGGTCGAAGCCTCTTCGCGCGCCATGATACCTACCGCGGTTTTGACGTCGTCGCGTCTGAGCGGGACACCGCGGGCGTGCAACGAGGCCAGTTGGACGAAAAGGTCGGCGACCCGTTCTTCGCGACCCTCTCCACCCTCTCCGTCCCCTTCGATCGTGACGTCGCTTCCGCGCGCGCAGACTCTGACGTCGAACCGATCCTCGATGAGGCGGAGATTCTCGTCGAGCGGGCCCGCGAGAGTCGCGATCGTCTTGCTCTCCAGTTTGATCGTCTTCATCCGGTGGCCGTCGAGCCTCCCCTAAGATAGGCCGCGGTGGAACCAGAGGGAAAGGAGGCGTTGTAAGTCGTTGCCACGTCTAAGTTTCCGACTTCCCAAGCAGGGCCAGACGAAGCTCGCGGAGCTGTTTTTCGTCCACGGCCGCCGGAGCTTCGCACATGAGATCGGACGCGCTCGTGGTTTTCGGGAAGGCGATGACGTCCCGGATGGAATCCGCCCCGACGAGCATGGCGCAGATCCGATCGAAGCCGAGCGCGATCCCGCCGTGGGGCGGCGCCCCCGAGGCCAGTGCCCGCAAAAGAAAACCGAACTTCGCCTGAGCCTCTTCCGGGCCGATCGCGAGCGCGCGGAACACGCGCTCTTGCACGTCGCTTCGGTGGATACGGATCGATCCCCCGGCGATTTCCGTGCCGTTCAAGACCAGGTCGTAGGCTTGGGCGATCACGGCCGCCGGATCGGTGTCGAGCTTGTCGAGGTCCTCCCAGCGCGGCGCTGTGAACGGATGGTGCATCGCCATCCAGCGGTCCCCCTCGGCATCGCGCATGAACAAGGGGAAGCGTTCGATCCACACGAGGTCCCATCGGTCCTTCGGCACGAGGCCGAGCTCCGCGGCGATCTTGAGGCGGAGGGTGGAGAGGGCGCGATCGCACGCCTCGCGCGTATCGGCCACGATGAGGGCCGCGTCGCCTTCGTCCGCGCCGACGGCCTGCGCGATCTCCCGGCACCTCGCCTCGCCCAGAAGTTTCAGGGCCGACGAGAGGATGGCGCCCGCGGCGTCGCGCTTGATCCAAACGAGCCCCTTGGCGCCCGCGTCCCTGGTCCAGGCCGTCCAGACGTCGAGTTGCTTCCGCGAAGCCCCGCCCGCTCCCGGCACCGCGAATCCACGGATCGCGCCCCCCGACGCGAGCGCGGCGTCGAATACGGTGAATCCGGTGCCCTCGGCGCTCGGCCCGGCGTCTTTGAGCTCGAGCCCGAATCGCGTGTCGGGACGGTCGACGCCGAAGCGCCGCATGGCCTCGTCATACGGCATGCGCGCAAACGGCCGGGTCACCTCGACGCCGATCGCCCGGAACATCTCCTGAACGAGCGGCTCGACGACGGCGTAGATCGACTCGGGCTCGGCGAACGACATCTCGAGATCGATCTGCGTGAACTCGGGCTGCCGGTCGGCCCTCAGGTCCTCGTCCCTAAAGCAACGCGCGAACTGGTAGTACCGCTCGAACCCCGCGACCATGAGGAGCTGCTTGAACAGCTGGGGAGATTGCGGGAGCGCGTAGAAGCGTCCCGGGTGGACCCGGCTGGGAACGAGGTAGTCCCGCGCCCCTTCCGGAGTCGAGCGCGTCAGAATAGGGGTTTCGATCTCGACGAACCCTTGCGCGTCGAGCGTGGTGCGTGCGGCGGCGGCCAACTTGTGCCGCAATCGGATCGCTCGTTGCAAGCGCGGGCGGCGCAGGTCGATGTAACGGTGCTGAAGTCGCAGCTCTTCGTTGGCCTCCGCCTCGTCGTCCACCGGGAAGGGCACGCCCGTCGCCGGGTTGTGAACGACGATTTCGGCGACACGCACCTCCACGTCGCCCGTTTGGTGCTGGGGGTTCTGGGATTCGCGAATCACAACGACGCCGCGGACGCCCACGACGTCCTCGGCGTGAAGCTTCTCGGCGACGGCGTGGAGCGCCTGGTTGTCCGGGTCGAACACGATCTGAAGGCGGCCGGTCGCGTCGCGAAGTTCGACGAAGATCAACTGACCGAGGTCCCTGCGGCGGTGCACCCAACCGGTGAGCACGACCTCGCGCCGGGCGTTTGCATCCGCGGAGGTGACTTCGCCGCAGCCGACCGTACGGTGGAGCAATCGCGTGACGTCAGCGGCCATACCTGTTCCTTTCCCTGCGGACGGCGGCTTCGATGCCGGCCTCGTCCACTTCGATCTGTTCGCCACTCGCGAGATTCTTGAGACCGAACCGTCCCGAAGACAATTCGGCCGCGCCGACAAAAAGAGCGAAACGCGCTCCCAGACGCTCCGCGCGCTTCATCTGCGCACCCAACGGACGCTCGGTCAAGGGCATCGCCACGCGCAGGCCGCGGGCGCGCAACGATCTCGCCAGACCGACCGAAGCGCTCAACCCGGTCTCCCCCAATCCGACGAGCAGGAGATCCGGCGCGGTGCTCTTGCGAGCCCTCTGACCCATCACGAGGACGAGGCGCTCCATCCCCGCGGCGAACCCAAAACCGGGGATCGCGGGGCCGCCGAGCTCTTCGACGAGCCCGTCGTACCTCCCGCCGCCCAGCAGTGCGTTTTGCGCGCCGAGGCCGGTCGCCACGACCTCGAACACGGTTCGCTGGTAGTAGTCGAGCCCGCGCACGAGGCGCGGGTCGACGACGTACGGAATGGCGAACCCGTCCAGCGTTGCGCGCACGGCCTCGAAATGCGTGGCGCACGGCGCGCACAGGCTGCCGGTCATCGTGGGGGCGTCCGCGAGCATTTTGCGGTCCGCCTCGACCTTGCAGTCGAAAACGCGCAACGGATTTTCGACCGCCCGCCGCCGGCAGTCGTCGCACATCGCGTGAACGCGCGAGGCCAGCCATTGCGCCAGCGCCTCGCGGTAGTGCGGGCGACACGCGGCGTCACCCACGGTATTCAAGCGCAGTTCGCGATCCTCGATGCCGAGAGCACTAAGAAGCGCCCAGACCATCTCGATCGTCTCGGCGTCGGCCAGCGGCTCCGCGGCGCCCAACACCTCGGCTCCGATCTGATGGAACTGGCGCTGCCGCCCTTTTTGAGGGCGCTCGTAACGGAACATCGGGCCGAGGTAGTAGAGGCGCTCCGGGAACCCCGCCGCGATCGTGCGATGCAACGTGTGTTCGACGAACGCGCGCACGACCGGTGCCGTGTTTTCCGGACGCAACGTGACTGACTCGTCACCGGCGCTGAACGTGTACATCTCCTTGCGGACGATGTCCGTTCCAGCCCCGACGGAGCGGGCGAACAGCTCCGTCGCCTCGAAAATCGGCGTGCGAATCTCCCGGAATCCGTAGCGCGAGAACACGTCGTGGGTCGTTTCTTCCAGGAACCGCCAAGCCGCAACTTCATCCGGCAAGAGGTCTCTGGTGCCGCGCAGGGCTTGGTAGCGTGGGGTCATCCTGCGCATGGTATCGTGACCTCGTGACTGCATGCCGCCTATCGCGCCAGGGCGCGGCGTTTTTCGCGTTCGTACTGCTCGTTTCCCCTGCTCTTGCACAGTACGGCGCCTCCGGTCCCGAGGTCCAACCGAACAACTATCCGCCGGCGCTTCCGACGCGTCGCGGCCCCGGGCCGGTGCTCGTTTTCGAGCGCCTGGGCGAGATCGCACTTCCAGGACCGCTCGGGGAGCGACCGGGTTTCCTGTCCGACGGTGTCGTCGTGCTCCCGGTCGAAGGAGGCTGGGCGCGCGTCGTCCCCGAGGCTGAGGCCACGCCTTCGATCGTCCCCGCGGTCGATCCGCCCGAAACGCCGGAGTGGGTTCCTTCCTTCAATGGAAAACGCCGGTACCGGACGACTGCGGAAGGACTGGTCGAGGCGCAGCGGCGATCCCGGACGAGCGATAAGTGGGTCAGGTCTTGGAGGATCGTCGCGCCGAATTCGATCATGGCCCCGCCGATCCTGCTCGGACCGCGCCTGTGCTACGCGGGGCTCGACGATCGCGTGACGTGCGTGCGTGCGAGCAACGGGCACCGGGTCTGGGCGGTCGACCTCGGGGACCGCCTTTCGCGGGAGTTGACATGCTGGCCGGCCTGCGGGACCGGGGCGGTCGATGGAGAGGTCCTGCTCGTCGTGCCGGACGACGGCGCCTCCCTGATCGCCCTCGACGCGTATGACGGCCGCCGGGTGGCGACCTTCGAACTCCCCGCCGCCCAGCGGTTCACCTCGCCGGCGCTCGTGGTCTCGGGCGACCGGATCGCGATTGCGCGCAAAGGGTACGACGCAAGGGAGGCCGCCCTCGTGCTCCTCAGGCTCACGACCCCGCCGCCGGCCGCGCCACCTGTCCCGCTACCCTATACTGGCGGCTCCCCCGCCGAGACTGGACCTTTAGGGAGGGTGATCCGTGGCCCCGAAAACTGAGAGCCCGAGCCTGAGGGGGCTCGATCGAAACGCGTTGCTCGAGATGTACCGCGCGATCGTCTTGTCTCGCAAGATCGACGACAAGGAAATCCAGCTCAAGCGCCAGAACAAGATCTACTTCCAGATCAACGGGGCGGGTCACGAGGCGGTCGGCGCGGCGATGGGACAGGTGTTCCGGCCGGGCCACGATTGGTTCTTCTTCTACTACCGCGATCGCGCCGCTTCCTTGGCCCTGGGGATCACGCCGCTCGAGATGTTCTTGCAGGCGGTCGGCGCCAAAGACGAACCGCAAAGCGGTGCGCGACAGATGCCCTCCCACTTCTCGTCGCCGAAGCTCCACATCGCCAACACGTCGTCGCCCACGGGAACGCAGTTTCTGCAGGCGTGCGGGTGCGCCGAGGCCGGCCTGTACGCCGCCCTACGCGGCGACCTTTCGGGCGTAGCGTTCGCCGGCGATGAGGTCGTCGTCGTCACGACGGGCGACGGCACGACGAGCGAGGGCGAATTTTGGGAGTCGGTCAACACCGCGTGCAACCGGAAGCTCCCGGTCGTTTACGTCGTCGAAGACAACGGCTACGCGATTTCGGTTCCGGTCGAGGTCAACACGGCCGGCGGAAGCATCTCGAAACTCCTGGGGTCGTTTCCCGATCTTCTGATCCGCGAGGTGGACGGCTGCGATCCGATCGCCACCGTCGAGGCGTATCGCGCCGCGGCAGGGCACGCGCGGGCCCGCAAGGGACCGGCGCTCGTTCACGCGCACGTGGTCCGGCCGTACAGTCATTCCCTGTCCGACGACGAGAGCGCTTACAAGACCAAGGACGAGCGCGCGGCGGAAAGTAAGCGCGACCCCTTCGAGACGTTTCGGGCCACCCTGCTGCGCGAGGGGATCGTCGAGCTTCCGGTGCTTACGGCGATCGATGCGCAGCTCGACGACGAGGTGGCCCGCGCCGCCGACCTCGCGCTCGCGGCACCGCGCCCCGAGCCGTCGTCCGCTCTGGATTTCGTCTACTCACCCACCGTCGACCCGACGTCCTCGGCATTTGCCACCGAGCCTGCCGTCGTGGGCCAACCGACGACGATGGTCGATCTGCTGAACGCGTGCATGAAAGACGAGATGCGGCGCGATCCGCGGATCGTCGTTTTCGGACAAGACGTCGCCGACGCCTCCCGCGACGAAACGCTGTCGCAGGTCAAGGGAAAGGGCGGGGTCTTCAAGGTCACGTGGGGCCTGCAGAAAGAGTTCGGGGGGGAGCGCGTCTTCAACTCTCCGCTCGCGGAAGCCAACATTCTCGGCCGCGCGATCGGGATGGCCCTTCGGGGCTTGAAGCCCGTTGTGGAGATCCAGTTCTTCGATTACATCTGGCCCGCCTACATGCAGATTCGCGATGAGCTGGTCACGATGAGGTGGCGCTCGGGGAACGCGTTTTCCTGTCCGCTCGTGATCCGCGTGGCCTACGGCGGCTACATCACTGGGGGCGCGATCTACCACTCTCAGTCGGGGGCCGCCCTGTTCACCGCGAACCCCGGATTGCGGGTCGTGTGCCCTTCGAACGCAACCGACGCGAACGGCCTGTTGCGGACCGCGATTCGATGCGACGATCCCGTGCTGTTCCTCGAGCACAAGCACCTCTATCGCCAGACCTACAACAAGGGCGCGAACCCGGGACCGGACTACATGATTCCGTTCGGGAAGGCCGCTCGTGTTCGTGAGGGACGGGACGTTACGGTCGTGACCTACGGCGCGACGGTGCATCGCGCGCTCTCCGCAGCACGCGTCGCCGAAGAGCGCGGCATCTCGATGGAGATCCTCGACTTGCGCTCGTTGAATCCGATCGATTGGGATGCGATCGCGGACTCGGTGAGAAAAACGAGCAAGGTGCTCGTGCTCACCGAAGACTCCCGGGCGTGGGGGTACGGGGCCGAGATCGCGGCGCGCATCGGCGAAGAGCTCTACGCCGATCTCGATGGGCCCGTGCGCCGGCTGGCCGCGACCGACACGTTCGTCGCCTACGCCCCGGAACTCGAGGATTTCATCCTCCCGCAGGCGGCGGACATCCTCAAAGCGGTCGAGGAACTCGCGGCCTTTTAGCTCACCACCTCCGCGGAGCATCACGCACGACGCGAACGGTGTCGCGCGCGATGAGCAGTTCTTCGTTCGTCGGGATGACCCACGCGTCGAGCTTCGACCCGGCCGCGGCGATGCGGGCGGTTTCTCCGGGCGCGACCGCCCGGTTTCGATCCGTGTCGATCGCAAGACCGAGGTGGTCGAGATTGGCGACGATGCGCTCGCGAATGGCTGCCGAGTTTTCCCCGATCCCCCCCGTGAACACGAGGGCTTCGGTGCCCGGGTACATCGCGTAGTAAGCGCCGACGTATTTTTTCACGCGCAGGCAGAACATCTCGATGGCCAGGCGGGCCCGCCGATCCCCATTTTCGGCTTCCTCCGCGAGCAGATCGCGCATGTCGCCCGTGAGTCCCGAGATGCCCAACAGTCCGGACTGTTTGTTGAGCATGGATTCGATCTCGTGGAGCCCCATTCCCTCTTTGTGGGCGAGGTACTCGAGAATGGACGGGTCGAGGTCGCCCGATCGGGTGCCCATCAAGAGGCCCTCGACGGGAGTGAATCCCATCGACGTGTCGATCGACGCGCCGGCTCGAATGGCGCACGCCGAGCAGCCCATCCCCAGATGAAGCGTGATCAGGTTGACCTCTTCGCGCGGGATCCCACGAATCGTGCGGTAGCGGTACGCGACGTAGCGATGCGACGTTCCGTGGAAACCGTAGCGGCGTATCTTGTGCCGGCGGTAGAGCGAGTACGGGATCCCGTAGAGAAACGACGTCTCGGGCATTTCGGAATGAAACGCCGTGTCGAACACGGCGATCTGCGGAACGCCGGATCCCAGGACCTCCGCCGCGGCGCGCACACCCCTGAGGTTTGCGGGATTGTGGAGCGGCGCCAGCTCGATGCACTCTTCGATCCCCTCGATCACCGCCGCGTCGATCCGCACCGAGCGATTGAACCGCTCACCCCCGTGGACCACGCGGTGGCCCACGGCGTGGAGATCCGACAACGAACGGATCCCGGGGACCTTGGCGGCGGCGGAGACGATCCATCGGAGGATCATGTCGATGGCGCCGCGATGGTCGCGAATCGGTGCGTCCTCGATCACCTTCTGCCCGCCTTCGGCCTGGAAGCTGATGAGGGCCAGACTCCCGATCCGTTCGATCACCCCGTGCGCGAGCCGGCGATCGGTGTCCTTTTCGATGAGTTCGAGGTCGGTCTCGACGATCTGGAACTTGATCGAGGACGAGCCGCAATTGAGCACGAGGACGTTCATCGAGACCTTCCCTCCGTTTCTGGCCCGAAGAGGGTGACGGAACCATATTGGAGGCTGTGATGTCGCGCGTCCAGACCGGAGTCCTCCTGTGCGCCTTGGCGCTCGCCCATTCGTGCTCCGGTGACACGCCGCGCGAAACACCCGTGGTCGAGGCGCGGCCCGCGGCGCCGCGCCAGGACGTCGACGCGCAGGGGGGCACCGGGAAGCGCGGCCCGGGCGAGCTCTACAACGCCTGCGAGCGGATCTGGTGCCTCACGCACGAACGGAACTTCGATCTGGAGCACTTCGCGACCGGTCACGTCGGCTGGATCCTCCACGATGACGGCAACGGCGACGTCTTCGTCCCCAAACACCGTACCGGAGGCCCGGCCTTCCCCCACGCGAAACCCAACGTGCTGGCGCTTTGCGGGAAACACGTCCATCCCTTCTGGCTCGGAAGGCAGAAAAGCCCCGTCACAAAGACCGGCTACAACATCGCCCTCGACTACAGTCGCGCTCATTTCCGTTCCTACGGGACGCGCATGATGCCGTGCTGCGTCAACGCCCAGGCGTGGGGGTTCCTTCATGCGTCGGCACCCCGGGAGTTTCGCTTCGGGGATCGTCAGGCCGTGGAGGAGATGGCGGGTTCGGGATGGCAAAAGGCCTTTCCCGCTTCCGGAGCTCCGTAACACGCCCAAGAAGCTCGGCCATGCGCTTCGACAAGCCGGTGATGCGCCCCGAAAACTCCAGCGCTCCGCTCCCACCTGGGCGCGCGCCGTTCCCGTCGATTTCGAGGGCGTCGGCGGGAATCCCGGGAAGAAACTGCGAAACGACCGTGGAGCACTCGGGAACGGTCCCCCCAAACGCACTCTGGTCCTCGACGGTGCCTCCGCGCTGAACGATGACCCGGAAGGCCAGCTCGTCGCGCGCGTTGAGATCGAAAGACGCGACGGCACCATCGATGGCGATAGGGTTTGACAGGTCACCGAGCCGCGTGGCCGACACGAACGCCCACGCGTCCTCGCCATCGATTGCGATCGCCTTGTGGAGGGCGAATCGTTCCGCAAGCCGCGAACCAGAGGGTGGGTCGGGGGAGCTCAAAAGCGTACGCATCCGGGCGACATCGCTCGTCAGAACCACACGATTGCCAACCGTGGCGACGGCGAATCTGGCGTTCTTGTCGTGGATCTCGGTCACCGAAATGCCGTCGACGTCGAAGGACTCGCTTTTCGTTGGGTCGCGGCCCGCCACGAAGCGCATCGCCTTCAAGGCCGCGCGCATCCGAAATAGGCCGTGCGAGAACGTCCCGCGTGCCGCCCAACCGTCCGGAAGCGGCCATCCCAAGACCTCGCCGCCGGCGGGCAGCGAGAACTCCAGCGTGATCGGCGCAAGCTCGTTGAGCCGGGCGCGGCGTTGCGGGAACGGAATCGTCTCGAGAACGGTCCCACGGAGGATGTTGCGCCGGGTGGTGTCGTTGATCTCGTCGAGCCGTTTGAAAAACGCCTGAAGGCCGGCGTCGTCTGGCTTGAGATCGAAGCACCAGTAGCGCGTCTCGTCGCCGACGAGAAACGTCTCGAAAGTCCGATCCGGCGTCTCGTCGCGGGCCAGCCGCCACCCGATGAGCAGGGCAACCGAAACGACGATCGCGGCCAAAAGCGCGACAACCAAAGCGCAACCCACGACAAAACGCATTGCGGGATCTCGCGGCTTGGCGCCTGATCGTCCCCCGTTTCCGTAGTCATTCACGCCACAAATCTACCAGGTTCGCCGTGATATCGTCATCGTATGATGCCGGTGGATCGCCAATACGATGTCGCCGTTCTCGGCGGCGCGTTTTCGGGGTCGGCCACCGCGCTCCTGTTGAAACGAGACTTTCCGGATTTGCGCGTCGCCCTCATCGAGACGAAGCCGGTCTTCGATCGCAAGGTCGGCGAGTCCGTGATCGAGTTGGGCTCGTGGTTTTTGACGCGCAAGCTCGGCCTCGATCGACACCTGGCGACCAAGCACTTGCCGAAATACGGTCAGCGTTATTGGTTCCACAACGACCGCGTGCACACGCTGGCCGACGCTTCGGAGCTCGGCAATTTCTATCAATCGGCTCTCCCGAGCTACCACGTCGATCGAGCGGTTTTGGACGAGCACGTTCATGCGCTCGCGGTACAGGCGGGGGTCGACGACCTTCGTCCCGCGCGCGTCGTCGACGTCGTGCGCGACGCGGACTCCTCGTCGCACCTCACACTCGAGGGGGCCTCGGGGCGCGAGACCATCGGGGCGCGCTTCATCGTCGATGCCACCGGACGCGCGGCCTGGATGGCGAGACGGCTCGGCCACGTCCACCCGATGCCCGAGCACCCGATTCGTTCGGTCTGGGCGCGCTATCGCAACCTGCGGGATTTCGACGGCGATTGGCTCGCGGCGCGCGACGCCTCGCGCGGACCGGGCCCCTCCGGGCGTTGCGGGGTCGGCTGCTCCCGGTCCCTCTCGACGAACCACTTGACCGGGCCCGGATGGTGGGTGTGGGTGATCCCGCTTCCCGGCGGCGACACCTCCGTCGGTGTCGTCTGGGACGAGCGGTTGTTTGCGCTTCCCCCGGGACGCAACCTCGGCGAGCAGTTCGACGCATTCATGACGAGCGGTCCCGCGGGACGAGAGCTCGTCGCCGGTGCCACCCGCATCGAAGACGACCTCCATGCGTTGAAGGCGCTCCCTTACCGCGTCGCGCAGGTCGCGGGCGACGGGTGGGCGGCCGTCGGCGACGCGGCGGGTTTCATCGACCCATTTTACAGCCCGGGAATCGACTGGGCCGCGCTCACCGTCACCAAGACCGTGCACCTGATCGGCCGCGTGCTCAAGAACGGGGCCGCGGGTCCGGCGACGGCGGAAGCGTTAGCACGGCACAACCGCGACTTCACCGTTGGTTTCTCGCGCTGGTTCGAAGCCCTCTACCTCGACAAGTACTACGTCATCGGCGACGCCGAGCTCATGGAGATCGCCCTTCGGGTCGAGGTGTCGCTCTACTACCTCGGTGTCGTGACGGGGCCGTACCGCAGGGGTGAGACCGGGCTGGACGTCCCCTTCTCCCATCCCTTGTCCGTCCCCTTCTACCGGCTGATGAGTTTCATCACCCGCCGTCTCGCCTCCGTCGGACGCGCCCGGATGGCGGCCGGGACATGGGGGCGCCGGAACGCCGGGAGACAAGTCTATCTTCCGGGCTTCAAGCTCGGACCCCGGATGACCAAGTACTTACCCGGCGCCCTCTTGCGCTTGGCGCGCGTCGAGCTTTTGGCGGTGCCCGGCCGGATGCGGCGGAAGACGGCGGGAAAGCCCGAGACGGTGTCTCCGCTCAAAGCCTCTTGACGACGACGAGCGCCTGCCCGGCGCGAACTTCCTGTCCGTCCGCGGCGAGAATCTCGATGACCTCCGCTTCGTCGGGAAACCCCGCGCCCCCGTAGGCGATTGGATTGAAGGTCTTCATGACTTCGATCAGTCCGACCGGACGTCCCGTGGCGACGCGCTCGCCGACGACGACGTAGGGTTTGGCGCCCAAGGCCGCCGCGCGATAGAAGACACCGTCCGTCGGCGAGACGATCTCGAGGGCTCCCTTCGCCGCGCGAGAGGCCTGGGGCGCCCCCGAGCGGGCGCCGGTCTTGCGGCTTTTCATCGCCGTGATCCGGAACAGCACTTCACCGTACTCAACCGGAAGCGCGTCTTGCGTCCGCCCCTCGATCGCCACGCGGCCGGACACCCCGTCGGGAATCACGAGCAGAAACCGCCGGCCTAACTGGGTGAGCGTGCCGGCAGGCGATCCCGGTTCGACGAAAGTTCCGTCTTGGGGATGATCGGACCAGAGGCCCAGCCGGGGCGCGCGCAGCACGTCCCCCGATGAACCGTCGGCGGAAAGCAGTGGAATCGAGGTGGGAGTCATCCGAGGATCACGTTCAGGTCGTGGAGCGACCAGATCCGCGGGTTCTTGATGCGGCGATATCCGGTCGACTGATAGGACATCGCGACCATCGAGGCGATCCAGAGGCGCAATTCGCTCGGGCGGACGATTTCGTCGATGTCCCTCTGCGACGCGGCGAGGACGGGATCCATGTCGCGCGCGATGCGGTCTTCCACCGCCTGCATCCCCCGCCGGATCTCGTCCGCCTCCTCATCCGACTTCGCCACGATCCGAAACTCGTCATCGAGCTTCGTGTTGTACGCGCCGATCGCCAGCGTGCGCCCCTCCATCACGGCGAGCCGGGCCAAGGGGGTCGCGAGCTGGAGGACGGGACCGTAGGGGAGACCTTCCATCGCGTAGTACCCGGCGCCCGAGGCCTTTCGGAGCAGCACCGTGAACATCGGAACGGTATTCGTCGTGTTGGTGTAGATGAGACTCGAACCGTACCCGAGCAGGCCCTGCTTTTCAGCCTCCGGTCCGATATCGAATCCAGAGATGTCCTGAAGCCACACGAGCGGGATGCCGTCGTCGTTGCAGCATCGCGAGAACTGGGCGACCTTCGCGATGCCCTCGCGGTACAAGATTCCCCCGGGCCGCTTGAGGTTCCGGTGGGTCGGGTGATCGGTCAACGCGAGGTTGTTGGCCACGAAACCGGCGTAGAGGCCGCCGACACGGGCCACTCCGCAGATCATCTCGCGCCCCACGTCCGGGAGGAACTCGCCGAAGAGCGAGTGATCCGTGAGACGCGCGAGCACTTGCCTCGTGTCGTAGCCGAGCCTGTGATCGGACGGAAACAACCCGTCGAGGTCGGCCGCGGCGTAGCGCGGCTCGCCGGCGTCGGCCCCGTAGCGGTAGTAGTCGCAAGCGGGGCTCGGGAGCTTCCCGACCTCGCGGCGCACGCAGCGGATCAGCGTCTCATCGTCGGGGACGCGATGATCGGCGCAACGGGAGAGGTGGACGTGAACATCGGGTCCGCCGATCGACAGCGACGTGATGTGCTGCGATTTCCCCCCCTTCACGAGCGCCGCTCCGGCGACGACCATGTACGCCTGCTCGGTCATGTAAACGACGTCCGAGATGATCGGCATGTAGCCGCCGCCGGCAATGCAGTCTCCGTGAACGCCGGCGATCTGGGGGACCCCCTGGGCTGAGAGGAGCGCGTTCATCTTGAAGATCGCCCCGGCACCTTCGCGTCCGGGAAACGTGTGCGATTGCTCCGGGAGGAAGAGTCCCGAGCAGTCCACGAGGTAGACGACCGGAAGCCTCAATCGCAGCGCGACCTCTTGCGCGCGCTGGATCTTCTCCGGCGTCTGCGGCCACCAAGAACCCGAGGCCACCGTGTTGTCGTTGGCGATCACGACCGTCCAGCGCCCTTCCACGCGAGCAAACGCCGTCACGACGCCCGCGCCCGGCGAGGTTTTCTTATCCTCGCCGAACGTCCGACCGTAATTGACGAGCGTTCCGATGGAAAGCACGGGGCTGTCGGTGTCCTTCAAGAGAGCGATGCGATCCCACGTCGGGAGCTTCCCCTTTTTCCGCACGCGGGCGTCGTAGTCGGGCCCCCATCCGGCGCGCACCTCGTCGCGTTTGCGCTGGAGCTCGGTGTTCAGGGCGGCAACGTGCCCGCGCTGCGCCGCAAACGTTTCCGTATCGAGGGCGCGTTCCGCCGGGCTTCCGATCGGGTCGAGGAGAACCTTCGCCATCGCCGCCTCAGGTCCGTGCCGAGGCCGGCGCGACGTTATAGTCACCGCTCGCGAAAGCGGCATCGTCGAGCAGACGCAGGTGGAACGGAATCGTCGTTTTGATCCCCTCGACCCGGAAAGATCCCAAGGCCTCCTTCGCGGCCGCGATCGCCTCGTCCCGCGTCGCCGCGTGGACGATCACTTTGCCGATCAACGAATCGTAGTGCGGCGGCACGCGCCAGCCCGCGGCGACCCCGGCGTCCCAACGCACCGAGGCTCCCGGCCGGGAGACCGCCGGCGGGGCGACGTTTGTGACCAGACCCGGGTCGGGACGGAAGCCCTGATCCGGATCCTCAGCGTTGATGCGGAACTCGATCGCATGCCCGTTGAAGACGACGTCGCTTTGACGCACCGAAAGCGGCTCCCCCGCGGCGATCGAAAGCTGCGCCTTCACGAGATCGATGCCGGTCACCATCTCGGTCACGGGGTGTTCCACCTGGAGGCGGGTGTTCATTTCCATGAAGTACAGGCTGCCGTCGTCGGCGCGCAGGAACTCGAGCGTCCCGGCGTTGACGTACCCGAACGAGGCGGAAGCCAGCGCGGCCCGTGCGCCGAGATCCGCCCGCGCTCCCGGCGTGAGCGCGGGTGACGGGGACTCCTCGACGAGCTTTTGGTGGCTCCTCTGGATCGAGCACTCCCTTTCGCCGAGGTGAACGACGTTGCCGTACGCGTCGGCCAACACCTGGAACTCGATGTGCCGTCCGCCTTCCAGGTACTTCTCGAGGTAGAGCTCGGCATTTCCGAATGCCTTGTCCGCCTCGAGGGAGGCTTCGGCGAAGGCGCGGGCCAACTGCGTCGCGTCGTCGCAACGCCGCATCCCCTTTCCGCCACCTCCGGCGGTCGCCTTGAGCAGAACCGGATAGCCCACCTCGCCGGCAAGGTGGGCGGCGTGCGCCGCCGAGGTCAACGGGTCGAGCGACCCCGGGATCGTCGGTACGTTCGCTGCGGCCATCGTTCGCTTGGCGCCGATCTTGTCGCCCATCCGGGCGATCGCTCGGGGGCCGGGGCCGACAAAAGCGATCCCGTGTTGGGCGCAACGGGCCGCAAAGACCGCGTTTTCCGAAAGGAACCCGTAACCGGGGTGGATCGCCCCCGCCTCGGTCTGCTCGGCGGCTTGCAAGATCGCGTCGGCGTCCAGGTACGAACGCGCGGCGGCGGCGGGACCGAGGCAGACCGTCCGTCCGGCGTGCGCCAGCCAGGGGGCGTTCGCGTCCGCCTCGGAGTACACCGCGACCGTGTCCACTCCGAGTTCGCGGCACGCGCGTAGGACGCGCGCGGCAATCTCTCCGCGATTCGCGATCAAGACCCGGTGAAACAAGGCGCCCTCCGCCAAACGACGCGAGAGTCTAACACCCCGCCGCCTGCCGCGGATTGCTACACTGGGGCCCTTGCTCCGGAGGAGTCGCCCATGACCGCAACCACCGTGTTGTCCCATCGCGCGCGCATCATGCCGGCGAGTCCGATCCGGCGGCTCGCGCCGCTGGCCGCCGCGGCGCGAGCCGCGGGAAAGACCATCTACGCGCTCAACATCGGGCAGCCCGACATCGAGACCCCTCGCGCCATCCTGGATCGGCTGCGGGGATACGACGCGCGGTTCATCCCCTACGGCCCCTCCCAGGGGCTTCCGGAGTTCATCGACGCGCTGTGCTTTTACTACAAGAGCGTGGGCCTCGATGTCGCCCCCGCCGATGTTTTCGTCACCACCGCCGGCAGCGAGGCGATCCTGTTCACGCTGGGCGCCATCTGCGATCCCGGCGACGAGGTCCTCGTCTTCGAGCCGTTCTACACCAACTACAACGGATTTGCGGCGATGGTCGGGGTCGTGCCCGTTCCCGTCACAACACGCGCCGAGGACGGCTACCACCTCCCCGAACGCTCCGCGATCGAAGCCAAAATCGGACCCCGGACCCGCGGCATCCTGATCTGCTCGCCGAACAACCCGACCGGCACCGTCTACACCGATGCCGAGATGGCGCTCATCGCCTCGATCTGCCGCGAGCGCGGCCTTTACCTCATTGCCGACGAGGTCTACCGCGAGTTCGTCTACGGAGGGGCGACGCACCACTCGGCGCTCACCCTCCCCGGGCTCGACAATCAGGTGATCGTCGTGGACAGCGTCTCGAAGCGTTACTCGCTGTGCGGTGTCCGGATCGGAAACGTCGTCTCACGCAATCGCGAATTGATGGACGCTCTCTTGCGTTTCGGTCAGGCGCGCCTCTGCCCGCCGACCCTGGGCCAGTACGCCTGCACCGCGCTGACCGAGATCCCCAAAAACTACATCCCCGGAGTGATCGCCGAGTACGAGAAGCGGCGGGACGTCGTGTTCGCGGCGCTCGAGGCCCTCCCCGGCGTGCTGGTGCGGAAGCCCGAGGGGGCTTTCTACATGTGCGCCCGTCTGCCCGTGGACGACGCCAATGCCTTCGCGGAGTTCCTCGTGCGGGATTTCGACCTGGACGGCGAGACCGTGACGATCGCCCCGGCCGACGGTTTTTACGCAACCCCCGGCCTCGGACGCGACGAGGTGCGCATCGCCTACGTCCTCGACGAGGCCAAGCTTCGCCGGGCCATGACGATCTTGGCGAAGGCGCTTGCGGTGTATCCGGGGCGGACGCTCTAGCGGCCCGAATCGCGGCGCGCGCGCTCCAACCCCACGGCGGCGGCGAGGAGGGGAACGTTGAGCTCATGGTGGCCCGTGAGCGAGAAGCTCCGCCCCTTGGCGGCCGTCGGGCGGCGCAAGACGTTTTCATCCGTGCGGTAGTGGCGGATCATGTCGAGGTTGGCGGTCGCAAAGCCGGAAAGCGCACTCCCCAGGTTTTCCGCGATCGACATCGCCTTGAGAAACACCTCGGGAAGTTGCACCGCCGATCCCAGGTTGATCCAGACACCACCCGATAGCGACGAGACGATCGTGACGAGCTTGCGGAAGTCGGTGAACGTGGCGGCGCCGATCGCGGCACCGTCGGCCGAGGGGTGTTGGTGGACGATGTCGGATCCGATCGCCACGTGCACGGTCACGGGGATGTTGAGCGCAAAGGCGCGCGCGAGAAGGCTCGCCTCGCGGTGCGGAAGCCCCGCCTCGACGATCCGCCTCCCGAGAACCTCGCCGAACCCGTCCCCCGACGCGGCGGCCTCCCGTGCGGCGTCGTTCAAGGCGCGCCCCGTCTCGTCGGCCATCCCGTAGCGCCCCTCGTGCAACCCTCGGCCCACATCCTCGGAGGTGGCCCCGATCGCGGCGATCTCCCAGTCGTGGATCGCGCCCGCTCCGGTGAGTGCGAGCGCCGAAATCGTTCCTTCTTCCATCATTCCGATCAGAACCGGTGCCAAGCCGACCTTGACCACGTGAGCTCCCGCCGCGACGATGACCGGATGGCCTTCGGCACGCGCCTGGACGATCGCCGCGGCGAGCTCCCGCAAGACCTTCACCGCGAGGACATCGGGGAGGCCGTCCAGGAAATCGCCGAGCGACGACGAGGCCGAAACAGGACGCGCGAACTCGTCGACCCGCACCTTGTTCGACCGCGAGGCCAACGGGTAGGTCGTCACGCGCGACAAATCGGCGGGGATCACGGGTTTCGTCACCCGAACCTACCGTCCGGTGAACTGGGGAGGACGCCTCTCGACGTAGGCGGCCAATCCCTCGCGCGCATCGTCGGACTCGAAGAGCCGCTGTTGCAATTCGCGCTCCAAGGCCAGTCCCTCACCGAAGCTCGCCTCGGATCCGGAAATCACGGCGCGTTTGATGAACCCCACGGCTCTCGACGCGGTAGACGGGGGCAGGAACCGCCCGGCGTATTCCTCGACCTTGGCGTCAAACGTCGCCGCCTCGAACACTTCGTGGACGAGGCCGTAGACGACAGCCTCCTCGAACGAGAAGGTACGGCCCGTCGCCATGAGCTCGAACGCGCGTGCGCGTCCCAACGCGCGTGCCAGGCGCTGCGTACCGCCGGTGCCGGGGAGAACCCCGAGGCTGACCTCGGGAAGGCCGATCTTGCTCCCGCCTTTTTTCGCGATCCGCAAGTCGGCGGCAAGAGCGATCTCGAGGCCGCCCCCGACGCAGTGCCCGTTCAGCGCCGCGATCACGACCTTGGGCGTCTGTTCGAGACGGTTCAGCGTCTCGTTGGCGTGAAGACAGAAATAGTACTTGAAGCCGGGATCGGCCTCGGTCAGCATCTTGATGTCGGCACCGGCGCAAAAAAACTTCTCGCCCTCGCCGCGGAGCACGATGACGTGGACAGCCCCGTCCATGCGCGCTTCGAGGATCGCGCCGTCGAGTTCGCGCATCATCGCGTAGCTGTACGTGTTGGCCGGCGGATCACACAACGTGATCCAAGCGATGCCGCCTTTCGCCTCGTAACGGATCTTGTCGTTGCTCATGAGTTCTCCTTCACGCCGTCTTTCTCAGACGCAAAACGACGGCATCGGCGGCCGCTCGCGCCCCGAGAGAGCCTGAGACATCGGCGGTGCACTCTCTGGCCTCGAGGCAGGCGACCACGGCGGCCTCGATCGCCCGGGCCGCTTCCGGCAGGCCGGTGTGTTCGAGCATCATCCCCGCGGTCAGGATCGCGCCGAAGGGGTTTGCGGTGTCGGCTCCGGCGTACTTGGGCGCGCTCCCGTGCACCGGCTCGAACATCGAGGTTCTTCCGGGGTGGACGTTCCCCGATGCGGCCATGCCCAAGCCTCCCTGGAGCGCGGCGCCCAGATCGGTGACGATGTCGCCGAACATGTTGCAGGTGACGATCACCTCGAATTGCCGCGGGTCCTTGATCAGCTGCATCGTCAGCGCATCGACGTAGAGGTGGTTCGATTGGATTGCGGGGTACTCCGTCGCCACCTCCGCGAACACGCGCTGCCAGATGTCGTGGGCGTGGCGGAGGGCGTTCGACTTGTCCGACATCGTCACCTTCTTGCGTCCGCTCGCCGCGGCGAACGCGAACGCGGCGCGCACGATCCGTTCCACCCCCTTGCGCGTGTTCACGTCCTCCTGGATGCCGATCTCGTCGGGCGTCCCCTTCTTGAAGATTCCGCCGATTCCCGCGTACGCGCCCTCGGTGTTTTCGCGAAACACGACGAAGTCGATGTCGCTCGCGGAGTAGTTCCTCAAGGGGCAGAGCCGCTCGGTGAGGCAGCGCACCGGGCGCACGTTCGCGTAGAGGTCCATCTTGAAACGCGTGCCAAGGAGGATGTCGGCGGCGTGCTTCATGTCCGGCACGCGCGGGTCGCCGAAAGCGCCCATGAAAATGGCGTCGAAGCCCGACCAGACGGCAAGCGCCCCGTCGGGCAGCGTCTCCCCGGTCTTGAGGTAACGCTCGGCGCCGTAGTCGAAGTGCTCGAGCGTCAGCCCGAAGCCGAAAACCTGCGACGCGGCCTCGAGCACCTTGACGGCTTCTCGCGTCACGTCGATGCCGATCCCATCACCCGGAACCATCGCGTAGCGTCGATCCATCGCGAGTCCTTTCGGGGGCCCAGCGGGGCCCGCAAGAAACGCGGATTCTAGCGCGACCGCTCGGCGCGAGCGGATCGCAACGTCAGCGTCGCATACAACGACACGGCGATGACGAAACCCACGACATCCGCGACAACGTCCCACGGGCTGGCATCACGACCCGGGACGAACGACTGGTGAAATTCGTCGGAGATGCCCCAGAGGATCACCGCAGCGGCTGCGTACAGCGTCGGCTCCAGACGGAGGCGTGAAAAGCCGCCGTGAAACGCCCGCAACGCGAGCACGCCCAACACGGCGTAGCCGACCGTGTGCAACAGCTTGTCCCAGAAGTGCTGCGAGGCCGGCACGTGCGACAGCGATGAGAGCCAGAATACGACGACGAGGGCCGCGACAAAAGGGCCCCACAGGGTTGCCAGCGAGCGTCTCACCTCGGGAACGGGAGCATCAGGTAGGCGAGCAACAACACGCCCAAGACCATGCTCAACCAGACGAGCCCGCCGAAGCGGAGCTGCTCCCGCTGATCGCGCCGCGTCAAAACGGCGAAAAACGTCGCGATGACCCCGGAGTACACGACGAGGTTGGCGAAGTGGCCTCGCACGTCAGTCCTTCCGTCGTTTGGCGATGTCCCAGACATCCATCAGCAGCAGGAGATTCATCAAACCGGCCGACCAGAGGAAGGCGGTGCCGTAGGCCGAAACGGCGGAGCGCTGCCGTTCCCTGAGTTTCTCGATACGCGGAGCGTGCGCCGGGTCGGACTGGTCGGGCAGCGCGTAGGCCGCCTCACCGTAGACGCTCATCCTCGCGAACAGGTCCGCCGGCCCCACGCCGAGGTTGGCGACCAGCTGCAGGCCGGTGAGAAAACCGTCACGCGGGGAGTACAAGGCGAGGCGCCCCTCCTCCGCGAGGCCGAGCCCGAACGAACCCATGACCAGCAGGAAGAACAACGCGCCGCGCCGCACACGCCCGAGAATCGCGTGCCCGGCCCCCGGGACCAGCCACCCCGCGACGAGTGCGAGAACGGTGCGGCCCAAAGGCACGTCGACGACGGCGCGCCCCGCCAGGGGGCGAGTTTCGGTCATCGGCTACTCGGCCGACTCCGGAACGACCTCGACCGAGACGTTCGCGCTGACCTGCCGGTGGATCTTGATCGGGACCGCGAACGTCCCGAGCGATCGAATCGGATCGTGCATCTGGATCTTCCGGCGGTCGACCTCAACGCCCTTGGCTTTCAGGAGATCCGCGATCTCCTGGCTCGTCACCGAGCCATAGAGGGCCTCATTCTCGCCGACCTTTTTCGCGATCACGATCTTGATCTCGGCGATGCGCGCGGCCAGCTTTTTGGCGTCGTCGGCTTCCCGGGCTTCCCGGACGACCCAGACTTTTTTCCGGAGTTCGATCTGCCGCATGTTCCCGGCCGTCGCTTCGAATGCGAGAGCCTTGGGAAAGAGGAAATTGCGGGCGTAGCCGGGGGCGACGTTCACCACCTGACCTCGCTCTCCGAGCTTGTCGACGTCTTCTCTCAGTACGATCTTCACGCGAGCCTCCCCGTCTAGTCCGAGGTAAACGGGATCAGCGCCAGGTTCCGTGCGCGCTTGATCGCCTGCATGAGCTGTCGTTGGTGCGTTGCGCACGTTCCCGAAATCCGTCGAGGCAGGATCTTGGCACGTTCCGGAATGTAACTCTGCAAAGTGCGAAGGTCCTTGTAGTCGACCCAACGAGCCTTGTCCTCGCAGAACTTGCAGTACTTGCGACGGCGGAACAGGAAGCGCTTCCGGCCGCCTGCGCGCGGACCGGACGGCCTTCCACCGCCAGAACCGCCACCGCCTGTCGGCCTCGAACCGTACCCGCCTCCGGGGTTGTCTCTCATGTAGCCCATCGTGTGTCCTCCCACTGTGCGAGACGCGGCCTCAGTTCTGGTCGTCGAAATCGGCGTCGGCGTCGTCGTCGTCCCCCGCCCCTGCGGGCAGAGCATCGGCGGCTTCGGTCAGCAAACTTGCTACACGTGCCGCTTCGTCGGTCACAAGACCCGCCGCCCGAGCCGCCTCGGCTTCGACGCGCGCTTGCGCGTCGCGGACGGCCTGCTCCTTCGAGTGCACCGCCCAATCGAGATCCATGGAAACCGTCATATGACGGATGACCTTATCGGATATGCGCAGTCGCCGGTCGAGCTCTTTGGGGACCCCGGCTTCGGAATCGTAGAGGAAGCGCGTGTAGACGCCATCCTCGAATTTCTTGATCGGGTAGGCGAGACGGCGACGGCCCATGCGATCGTTCGCGGCGAAGACACCCCCGCCGTCGGTCACGATGGTGCTCAGCGCATCGACGACGACCTTCTCTTCGTCTTCTGTCAATGTCGGCAGGGTAATGAATATGGTTTCGTAGGTACGAATCACGTGCACCTCCTCACGGCGTATCGCCTCCGGACGCACCGGAGGCGAGGGGTGCCGGACCGCCAGAGACGGTCCGAACCTTGCTTTTCGAACTCGTGCAGGAGAACCTCTCCAACACGAAAGGCGGACGTTAGCACTGGCTCCGCGGTTGCGCCAGTCCATCCGGCACGCTTTGCCGCGACGTGAAGCGCGATGCAGCGTAGGGCGAGCGGTTCCCAGGGTGGCCTCGGGACAGATTCCATCCGCCGCGACTGCGAATCTTCTCGCCCGATTCGGTCCTTTCGACCGACAAGAGTCGTATAACACGCAGATCCGTTATGGGAGGGAGACGTCATGTTCGCTCGCCTTTCCCGGCTGATCGCGTTGATCTGTGCCTCGGTGGTCATCGGTCTTTACGCTGCCCAGGCTTCGGAACGCGCCGACGATCGGCTGATAGTCAAGTTCGTCGACGAGGCGCGCGTGCGCCTGCGGGGCGCCGCGCTTGTGTCCGAGGAAGGATTCGACCTGACCGAGGTCGACCGGGTCCTCGCACAGCACCAACGCCCCGCGATCGTTCACCTGTTCGGTCGCGACGAGGCCGCCATCGACGCGAGGATCAGCCTTGCGTCCGCCCGCTCGGGCCGAAGCCTGCCGGACCTCAACGGTTACTTCGAGCTACTCGTGGCGCCGGAGTGTCTCGACGACCTGCTCGACGCGTTGAATCGCCTCCGCTGGGTCGAGACCGTGTACCGGCCCGCAGTGTCTCCACCGCTGCCGCACGACATCGCGCCGCCGACACCCGATGGCGAGTCCCTCGTGTTGCACCTCGACCCCGCCCCGGTCGGCATCGACGCCGAGTGGGCCTGGACGCGGCCCGGCGGAGACGGTCTAGGGGTCAAGATCGTCGACATCGAGTGGAGCTGGCGCGTCACCCATGAAGACCTGGACAGTGCCGTAGGAACTGTCGCGTGCTTCACGCCGGGTACGGCCGACATCGAGCACGGCACCGCCGTGCTCGGAGAGCTGGTGGCGGGTCGCAACGGGTACGGCGTCACCGGAATTTCCTACGCCGCGTCCGTGAGCCTTGTCACCGACTATCCCGTCGGCATGTCGTACAGCGTCGCCCGCGCCGTGGAGTGCGCCGCGGGGCTTCTCGATCCAGGTGACGTGATGCTGATCGAGGCGCAGACCTACGGGCCCCGCGATCGCGACGACGACGGCATCAATGACTTCGTCCCGGTCGAATGGGACGCGGCGGAGTTCGCCGCCATCTCCGTGGCCACCGCCGCGGGGATCGTCGTGCTCGAGCCCGCGGGAAACGGTGCCGAGGACCTCGACGACCCGGTCTTCGGCAATGACTTCAACCGTGCGCACAGAGACTCGGGGGCGATCATGGTCGGAGCGTCATCGACGACCTGGGGACCCGGCCCCGATCTCTCGCGCATCGGCTTCTCGACGTACGGTTCGCGGGTGGACATCCAGGGTTGGGGCGACGACGTCGGCACGACCGGCTACGGCGACTACTTCAACGGAGGAGGCGACCCCAACCAGTACTACACGGAACTCTTCAGCGGGACGAGCTCGGCGACTCCGATGGGCGCCGGTGCTGCGGTGGCAATTCAGGGCGTGCAAAAGGCGTGCGGCGGGCCACCGCTGACGCCGGCCGCCGTGCGCAGCCTGCTGGTGAGCACGGGGACCGCGCAGACGGCGGAGGGCCCGTACCCCGGCCACATCGGCCCTCGTCCGAACCTGCGCGCCGCGCTCGCGCGCGTGGACGAGGACAACGATGCCGACGGTTTCAAGGAGTGCCAGGGCGATTGCGACGACTCGCGCATCGCCACGCATCCCGGTGCCGCCGAGACGAACGATGGTCTGGACAATCAGTGCCCGGGCGAGCTTGGGTACGGCATCGTCGACGAGACCTCGGGGGACTCCGGTTTCCACAACGCCGCGGTCAAGACCGAATACTCGTGGCCCGCGCAGGCCGGAGCCACGCTCTACCACGTTGTCCGCTCGACCCGGCGCGACTTCGTCTCGGGGTGCTTTGGCTGGGACGTCGCGCTGACCAAGTTGAATGACACGGCCGTGCCCACGACGGGGAGCGGTTATTACTACCTCAACCGGCCGATCGCGCCGAACATCGGGAGTTGGGGAGCGAAATCCAACGGAGTCGAGCGGACGAGTGTCTGCCCGTAGGGACGCCGTGTGTGGGAGTCTCTACCCGGGAGGGCCGTTGTACGCCCTCTGAGCCTCGTCCGCCCCGTCCCTCAAGACCGCCTCGACGGCGTCGGCCGCTCGGTCGACCATTGTGGCGACGACGGGGCGCTCGTCCGGATGGAACGGACCAAGGACGTAGTCGGCGAGATCGCGAGAGTGGCGGCCTTCGCCCAGGACCCCGAGTTTGACCCTGGAAAACTCGGCGACGGCCAGACTCTCGATGAGCGACCGAACGCCGTTGTGCCCCCCGGCCCCGCCCTCCGGACGAACGCGCACCCGCCCGAACGCGAGATCCGCATCATCGAAGACGACGACGAAATCCCTCGGCTCCGCCCCATACTTCCTGCGGAGCGCGGCAGCGGCTTGGCCGCTTCGGTTCATCAGGGTCCGTGGCTTCGCGAGCACGACGCGTTGGCCCCCGTATTCGGTCTCAGCGGTCCATGTGAGGCGGCCCAGATCGCCTCGCGCGGCGAAGGCCGCACCGCAACGTAGGGCGATCGCGTCGGCGACCATGAACCCCACGTTGTGCCGGGTGAACCGGTACTCCGGGCCGTCGTTCCCCAGTCCGAGGACGACCTTCAAGCCTTCTTGGCCTCGGCCTTCTTGGCGTCGCCCTTCTTGGGCTCGCCCTTCTTGGCGTCGCCCTTCTTGGCGTCGGCGTCGTCCCCCGCCGTTTCCTTGCCCTTCTTGGCGAGCTCGGGCTCAACGGCCGTCGCGGCGACCTCTTCGACCACGGCGACGACTTCTTCCTTCGGCACGGCGACGACGCAAACGATCGCTTCCGCGTCGTCGAGGACCGTCACCCGTTCCCGGACCGGGAGATCCTTCACCGAGAAGTGCTGGTTCAGGTGCAGCGAGGTGACGTCGAGGTCGACGCGGTCCGGAATGTCGGACGGAAGGCACTCCACTTCGACCTGGCGCAGCACGAACTCGAGCAGGCCCCCGTCCGATTTCACGCCCTCGGCGATGCCGATCAGTCGAATGGGGACCTTGACGCGCACCGTTTTCGCGAGGTCGACGCGGACGAAATCCACGTGAACGAGCCGCTCCGTTACGGGGTCGCGCTGCAGGGCCTTGATCATGACCGCCCGCGTGCGGTCCTGCCCGATCAGGGACAACGTGAAGATCGTGTTGCGCCCGGTCTCCAATCCCAGGACTTCCTCGATCTTCCGAGCGCCGACACCCACGGTGAACGGCGGACGGTCCAGGCCGTAAACGACCCCGGGAAGGCCTCCGTCCTTTCGGAGACGACGGCTGGCGTTCTTGCCAAAATCGGAACGCTCCTGGGCTTCGACAACGATGTTTTTGATCATGATCTTCTTCCTTACACGAACAGCGAGCTCACGGAGGAGTTGCTGTGGATTCGGGCGATCGCCTCTCCCAGGAGGTTCGCCACGGAAAGAACCGTGAACTTGGGATTCTGCGCCTTGGCGTTGGACAGCGGGATCGTGTCCGTCACGATGACGTGCTCGATTTCCGATTGTTGGATGCGCTCCAGCGCGGGACCCGAAAGGACGGCGTGCGTGAAGCAGCCGAGAACGCGAGCCGCCCCTTTGTCGCGAAGCGCCTTGACCGCACCCACGAGCGTGCCGGCCGTATCGACGATGTCATCCACGATGACGCACGTGAGTCCATCGACGTCGCCGATGACGTTCATCGTCTCCGCGACGTTCGCGTCGACACGGCGCTTGTCGATGATCACCAGCCCGGCCTCGAGCTTCTTGGCGAAGGCACGAGCGCGTTCGACGCCGCCCGCATCGGGGGAGACGATCGTGAGGTTTTCGAAGCGCTGGCGTTCGACCCAGTCGAGGAGCACGGGGGCGGCGAACAGGTGGTCGACCGGAAGATCGAAAAACCCCTGAATGGCCGGCGCGTGCAGCTCCATCGTCAGCAACCGATCGACGCCCGCGGCGGTAAGCAGGTCGGCGACAAGCCGTGCCGAGATGGGAACACGCGGTTTGTCCTTGCGATCTTGCCGTGCGTAGCCGTAGTAAGGAATCACCGCGGTGATGCGCGCGGCCGAGGAGCGCTTCATCGCGTCGACCGCGATGAGGAGTTCCATCAAATTCTCGTTGACGGGATGACAGGTCGGTTGGATCACGAAGACGTCGGTGCCTCTGACGTTTTCGAGAATCTGGCAGTAGACCTCTCCGTCCAAAAACCGCGAGAGCTTCCACTCGCCCATGGGGATGTGCAAGTAGTGGCAGATCGCACGCGCGAGCGCCGGGTTCCCGTTCCCCGAAAAGACCTTCATCTCGTTTTTCATTCCACCGCCGGCACGATGCGCACGCCCGACACGATCGTCGTGCATACCCGCACCGTCCAACCCGGGAACTCTTCGCGCAGAATTTCCGCCTTCAAGCTCACGTCGGTCCCCGCGCGGAACAAACCAAACACCGTGGACCCGCTGCCGGAAACGAGCGCGACTTCCGCGCCCGAACGCGACAACGCGTCTCTGAAGATCGCGAGTTCACCCCGCAACCTGAACGCCACCGCCTCGAGATCATTCCTCGCGAGCGCGAAGTCGTTTCCTTTTGCGAACTTAACAAAAAGCCGCGGTACCGTAACATCCGCTCTTTCGACTGTCAACGGCGCTTCAAGCGCGCGATAGACGTCAGGCGTCGAAAGCCCGAAGGGCGGACTCCCCAGAAGGACCTTCCGGGCGGCGATCGGCGGCAGGGGCTCGATCGTCGTGCCGCGGCCGGTGCCCAGCGCCGTTCCCCCGGTGAGGAAAAACGGCACGTCCGAGCCGAGTTCGGCCGCGAGGGCTAAGACCGCGGAGGAGTCCAAATTCAGGGCCCACAACGCATTCAAGAGCATGAGCGCGCCGGCCGCATCCGAACTCCCACCGCCCAACCCGGCGCCGGCCGGGATCCCCTTGTCGAGGGTCAGCCTCGCCCCCAATCCGCGCGCGGGCGCACAGCGCTCTTGAAGCAACCGCGCGGCCCTAACGACAAGATTGCTCTCACCTGCTGGAATCGAAGGATCGGAGATCTCGAGTGTGAGCGTCTCTGCGGCTTGGCCTTCGAGGACGTCGCAGAGGTCGATCGCCTGGAAGATCGTCACGATCTCGTGGTAGCCGTCACTCCGACGGCCGACGACGCGCAGTCCGAGGTTGATCTTCGCGGGGCAGATCGCTCGCCAACGGTTCATTGCGCGGCGCCGTTTTGCGCCGGATTCCGACCCGCATCCCCCGTGAGATTCGTGAGGGGACGCAATCGGAGATTGTCCGGGGGGAGGCCCGTTCCCAGAGTGCTCGGATCGGTCCGGCCGCGCTCGACGCGGAGGCGCTCGATCGCGAGGGAACGCGCGCCGTCTTCGATGCGGAACGTATCCGGCAGGGCACCGTCGCGCCCCCCGACCCGAATCACGACCACTCCCGCGGGGGAAACGCCGTCAAGCAGCGCGGTGACGGCATCCGCGATCGAAACGCGAACTCCGGTCAGCGCCGCCATCGCGCCGGGGCCGTCCTCGCCCACGTAGGCGGTGGCTGCGGTCACATCGACGACGCACACGTTGCCTCCCCCGGCGTCGAGGATGTAGGTCACGCCGCCGACGGGAGCGATGAGCTCGGCGTGGAGGCGGTCGGGCCGCTCCGCCCAAAGGGCGAGCTTGGCGCCCCGCCGCGCGCCCTGACCCTCGTCGATCGCGGCCTTGTAGACGACGATCAACGGTCCCGATCCGGCCGGTACGCCGTCGTCGCGACGGGTCTCAACGCATGCGAGCGCCGCGAGGCCGCACAGCCCGAGCAGCAGCCGTTTCACGATCTCGGTGGAACCACGGCGGCCTGGTTTTCGGGATGGGTTCCCGTCACCGGCACCTTGTCGATCTTCTTCTGGAGACTCTCTCTCCCCTGCGGTGCCTCGGGCGATTCCTGGAACTCCTCGAGCGCTCGCCGCCAGTACGTCTTGGCTCGCGCAGGGTCTCCCGCCCGGTCGTAGTAGTCGCCGAGGTGCTCGAGCACGGCCGGGTCCCTCGGAAACTCCCGCGCGGCGCGCTCGAGCGGACCGCGCGCGTCCTCGAGGCGCCCCAGCTTCATGTACACCCAGCCGAGCGAGTCGAGATACGCGCCGTTCCACGGATCGAGTTGCAGTGCACTCTGGATCAAAGTGAGCGCCTCATCGAGGCGTTCTCCGCGATCGGCGAGGCTGTAGCCCAGATAGTTTTGCGCCTCGGACGAGCGGGGATCCAGGCGGATGGCCTCGCGTAGCTGCACTTCCGCCTCGGCGTATCGGCCTTTGCGGTCGAGAAGCGCCCCCAGCGCGAGCCTCGCGTTGGCGTCTTCGGGCGCGGCCGTGATCCAAGCGCGCAGCTGCACTTCCGCCTCGGCGTCGCGGCCGCTGCGACGCAGGATGGCCGCAACGTCCCCGCGCGCGGCCACGCCTCCCTTGGTGATTGCAGTGTCGAAGCGAGTCTCCGCGCGACGGGTCCGCCCCATCGCCAGATCTGCTTCGCCGTCGATCAACGCTCCTTCTACGGCGAACGAGGCGGGGAGGAGCTTCGCGAGTCTCTTGGCTTCCTTGGGATCGCCGAAGATGAGAGCCGCACGGGCCCGCATGGGGAGCGTTTCACGGGCGTCGGGCCTCTCGAGCGCGCCGAGCATGGCCCGCGCGTCGTCGAACCGTGTCGCGGAAAGATCGATGGCCGTGATGCGGAGCCGTATCTCGTCACGCCTCCCGGGGTTGTCGTCATCGTCGCCCGTGAGGCTACGAAGAGCGATCGCGTATTGTTCGCGCGCATCATCGCCTTCGCCGCGCCTTGCGAGCGTTTCGGCCAGCAAGATTCTCACGAACGTGTTGTCCGGGAACTCGGACGCCAGGCTCTTCGCGATTTGCGTTGCGTCCGCGAGTCGGTTGAGGGCCTGATAGGCGGCGGCGATGTGGAGCCGCACCATCGGGTCGGTCTGGCGCGAGGCCCGCGCGAGCTCGAGGTCTTCGAGCGCCTCCCGCGGCCGTCCTTGCCTCAGTCGCGCCTCTCCGCGAAGGCCACGTGCGCGGATGTTGTCGGGGTTGGCTGCCAGGAGTCCGTCGCACGTCGTTTCGATCAGCTCCCACTGACCGGTGTCTCTCGCCATCTCGACGACGAGCGGGAGCATGTCGTCGCTGCTTTCCGGATGAGTCTTGATCCATGCGAGCGTCGTTTCCAGGGCCTCTTTGATCCGTCCCGCCGCCATGAACGACTGATCCAGAAGGCGCAGGGCGTCTTCGTCGCCGGGCCGTCTCGTCAGGAGGGTGCGCGCGGCGGCGACGGCCCCCTCGGTGTCTCCCGACGTGAGCTTGAGCCTCGCCAGCGCCGCCCAGATCTCGTCCGGAGCCTCCTCGTCCTCGACCGACAGGCGCTCGTAGAGCTGGATCGCTTCCGCTCTCGCCACCGGATCGGCCTTGGGTCCGAACGATCGCGACGTCGCGATATCGGCAAGCACGCGGAGCGCCTGGATCTGAGATCCATCGAGCTCGAGTGCGCGTCGTGCCAGACGGCCGGCCTCGGCGCGGCGCCCGAGCATCGCGAGAAGCGACGCCCCCTGCGCGAGGAGGCCCGGAGAATCCGGCTCGAGCAAAACAGCCTGATCGAGCTCGCGCGCCGCTTCCGCTCCGCGGCCGCGGGAAACCGCCAGGCCTGCTGCGACCAGATGCGCGTACGCGTCCCCCCGTCGAAGCGATGCGGCCGTGGTCTCATCGGGCCGGATCTGCGGTGCACTTGGCGGGAGTGTCTCGTCGGGCGCGGCGGCCAAGCCGACGGCCGAGAGCGCCATCGTGAAAACGACGGCACAAACGCTCCGAGTACTCACCATGCTGCTCAAGCGGCTTTGGGTGCAGCCTCGGCCGCGTCGGTCTTCCCGAAATCGTCGAGCGTTTTCTTGAGTTGCTCGTCGTCGCCGTCATCGCGGCGACCTTCGGACTTGACGACCTTGTCGGGGGCCAAACCGTCGGCATTCCAGCGCTTGCCCGAGGGCGATTCCCAGACGTAGGCGGGCACCAGCAGGCCGCCTCCCTCGGGGAGTTCAATCAGTTTCGGCTCGGTGCCCAATCCGTACGTGGATTCGCCGTAGATCGCGGCGCCGGTTTTGTCCTGCAGGATCATGGCGAGTCCCTCGCTCGCTCCCGCCGTTGCCCCGTTGACGAGTACGGCCAGGCGACCGGCCCAAACGGGTTTCGGCCTCGTGCCGGCGAGCTTTTCGATCACGCGGCCGTTGCGGTCGCTCAATCGGAGGAAATCGCCGGAGGCGAACAACTCGGCAACAGCCGCGACGTGCCTGGTGTTTGGCGCCGCCTCGTCTCTCAAATCGATGAGCAATCGATCCGCGCCGCGGTCCTTGACCGCTGCGAGTTCCTGGACCAACGCGTCGCTGGGGAGGCGGTCGAAGTCTCGGATTTCGAGGATCGCGATTCCCGCCTTGACCTCGAGGAGGTAGGGGGCGTCGCGCCGCGCCGCGCGGCCCACCGAGACCACCTCCCGCTTCAAGTCCTTGACCCGGAAGAGATCGAACTCCACCGAAGACCCCGGCGCCCCCTTCAAGAGGCGTTGCGACTGGTCGAGGGAGAGAAACCGAACCGATTGGCCGTTGATTTTCCGGATCTGATCCCCGGCGGCAATGGCGGCACTTTCCGCGGGCGACCCCGCCGCCACTTCGACCACCTGGATGACCGGCCCGCTCTTGAGCACCGAGATTCCCGGTTCCGCGGAATCGGTCGATGCCGCGCCGCGCTTCCAGGCGTCGACGTCTTCTTGTGTCAGGTAGGCCCCATGGGCGTCGAGCCCACCCATCAATCCGTAGTCCGCCCCGCGCATCAACTTGTCGGTGTCCACCGGATCGACGTAGTTATCGACCACGTAGGAAAGCACCTCGCTGAACAGGAGCATTTGACGGAAGGCGCCCTCGCCGGCGCCCGCCTTCAGGGCAGCCCCGCTTCCGAGCAGGAAGACAACCACCGCCAAAGAACTACACAAGAGCAAGAGACGGCTGCGGCTCATGGGCACCTCGGATCGTCGGACCACCATGAGAACCTACACGGACGGCACGGCTCCGGCAACCCGAATGCCCGTTTTGCGGGGTCATCCCATCAGCGCCGGCGCAGCCAGGAAGAGGGGTCGATCGGTCGTCCCGCATTCCGCATCTCGAAGTAGAGGTAGGGCCCCCGGAGCGACCCGGACTCCCCCACGCGCCCCAACTCCTGGTCGCGGACGACGTTTTCGCCGGCCGAAACCAGGAGCACCGCGGCGTGCGCGTAGATCGAGACCACGCCGTTGCCGTGATCCACGACGACGGTGAGTCCGTAACCGTTGAGCGGCGCGGCGTACGCCACGCGCCCATCGAAAATCGTCCTGAACGGCTGGCCTTCCGTGGCGTCGATGTCCAGCCCGGGATGCGGCACCTGCGTCTTGAAGCGCGGATGGACGACCGTGCCGAACTTCGCCGAGACGACGCCCTCCGCCGGCCAATCGAGAAGGCCCCGGAACTTGCGCACGTCCAGGCCGAGTGGCGCGGGCGCGTCCTCGAAGGACTCGACGAGGCGGCCCAGGTTCTGCGCGGCCTCCGCAAGCTCGCCGAAGGCACGTTCGTGCTGTTCGCGGTCTCCGCGGATGCGCCTCAGCAGGGAAGTGCGCGAGGCCCGCCCTGCCGTGAGCTCCGCTTCCTTGCGCGCGACGTCGGCACGAAGCGAGGACAATCGGGCCCGCTCGACGGAGAGCGTGGTCCGCTGAAAAGCCAGCTCGCGCGCGGCGGAGCGCCAAGCCGCCAGTTGCACGGCGTCGCGGTGCGAGAGGTACGTGGCGTACCGGAAGCCGTCGAGCCCTTCGGCGTTTTCCAGGGGAGCGATCGTGCGCGCGAGCAACCCCGCGGGTCCGCGCTTGTAGAGCTCTCGAAGGCGAGCCGCCAATTGAGGCGCGCGACGTGCCTGGCCTGCCGCGACGATCTCGAGCGCGCGCGAGCTCCCGGCCAGCTTCTCTTCCGTGTCGCGAAGCCGGAGCGAGACCTCCTCGAGCTCCGCGCGGCGAAGCGCGATTTCGGCGTCCATGCGCGCGACGTCGCCGAGCAGGCCTCGCTCGCGCCGCGCCAGGCCGGCTATTTCGCCCTGCAGGCGCTTCATCTCGTCTTGGAGCGCGTCGAGGCGCCGCGCGCGCGCCGTATCCGCCCGCACGATGAGCCGAGGGCCCGGTGCGGCAAGGAACAGGGCGATCAAGAGCGCGCCCGGCGTTGCACGAGCGAGGCGCCGCATCAGAGGAGCGGCTTCCCGTCCATTTCGGGAGGGATCGGAAGGCCCAACACCTTCAGCACCGTCGGGGCGATGTCGATCATCGCGGGGTCTCCCCTGTCCAGCTTGCGGTTCGAAAAGAGGATGCCGCGGACGAGATCCGGATCGTTGGAACAATGATCGCCCGACCAGGCCTTGCGGTTGTCTTCGAGGATGTCCGGCGGAACGCCTCCGAGTGTGGTCTGCCACGAGACCCGGTAGTTCAGGCTGTTGCCGGCCCTCAGGTCCGGAATCAAGTTGGGATCGAATCCCGTGTACATCTCTTGACGGGTCCAAACCTTCGCGATCGGATGATCTCCGGTCAACGGATCGACGAGAGCCTCGAGACCCTCCTGAATTTGCCGCAAGACGGCGTCGTACTCCTGCCCGGGCATCACGGTGCCGTCTCGCTCGCGGCCCACGACGTTCAAATAGATGCTGCCGAGGCCGAGCGCATACGCTTTGGTGCGAGACCAGTCGACGTTTTGGAAGAGGTCGCGCGTATCGAAGAGCTTCTCGAGCGTGGCGGGATCGTTCGTCTGACCTTTCAGCGTCATGAATCCGTTGCGGACGAGCCACGTGTTGATGTTGACCCCCCGGCGGAACGACGAGAATCCGTGATCGGAGCAGACGAGAAACAGCGCTTCCGGACCCGCCAAGGCCCGCGCTTTCCCGACCATCGCGTCCATGGTCTGGTAGGCCTTCAAGACTTCGGGCGCGTACTTGGCGGCAAGCACGGGATCGTAGGCGGGATGAGACGTATCCAGGAACCTCCAGAAGAGGTGTCCGATGCGGTCGGTAAAATAGAAGATCTGGATGTACAGGTCGTCGGTGCGGTCCCCGAGCAGCCCCGTCAGGATCTCCTCTTCCTTCTGACGGGTGAAATTCATGTCCTCGAGGAACAACTCCTCGTCGCCCACACCGGAGGGCAGCGACCAAGTGTCCTCGGGCCAACCGATCGTCTTGAACAGGCCGAACCGCTTGCGGAGCACCTCCGAGTAGTCCGGAGGCCAGGAAAACGCGATCGGGTGGCAGTCCGGATGGAAGTTGACGGGCGACAGATAGAGCTCGAGTTGGGGCGAGACGGAGAGCAGCTTGAATCGCGCGATGCCCTTCAACGGGGCGGCGCGGTCGACGACCCAGTTGACGGGGAAATCCAGGATGAACCAATCGCTCCACGCGCCGACCTTCACCGTCTGAGTCTGCCCGGAGACCGTGATCGCGCACGAGTCCTGGCCTGCGACGAGCGTGAGAGGAAGATCGATGCGCCTCGGCACCTCGGCATCGTCGAGCTCCTGCCGCACGCGCCGCTTCTCATCCGCAAGCTCCCGCCTGTCGGTGATCCCCGCGGCCTTGCGGTCGACGACGTACTCGTAGAAGGGCTTGTTGTTGGGACCGATCACCCGGGTTTCGATCGTGCCTTGGTGCTCGGCGAGCCGCACGAGCTCGAGGCTGAACTCGTTTGCCCCCCCTCCGCCCGGTTGAAAGGTGGGATCGGAGGTGTAGTAGGTGGGCGTTCCGACCCGGCCGCGCATGTCCGGAACGCCTAGGCCCGAGAGCATGTGCCCCTGCCCCACGTCTTCAGCAGGGAAGGTCGCCGGAACGTGAATGACCTGAGCTTTCAATCCCGCCTTGGCCGCCAGCTCCCACATCGTGCTCCCTTGGCGGTGGTTGATCGCGTCGGGGACCTCGACGGGTAGGAACTGCGTCGTGACGAAACCGGACGGCAGCCCGACGGCGAGTCCGCACAGCGTTGCGATCGCGATCCGCGTCAACCAGGACAGACGAAACAGCAACAGGAGCAAGAAGGCCAAAAGACAAACGGCCGCGCCGGAGACGACGCCGACGACCAGGCCGTTTCTCGGACCGAAGAGGAAGGGGCGACGGAACTCCGAGCTCATGGCGAAATCGGGGAGGTAGTCCGCGGGGTTCCGCATCAGGAAATCGAAAATCTGAGTCTTTCCCGGGTTCGTCCCGGTCGCGAAGGACGACCACGAAACCGGAGTCTGAGGGGGGTTCGTCGGCTGCAAGGCGGAAAACGAGCCGTCGTTTCTGAGTTGGGCCAGGTTGGGAAGCTTGCCTTCGTCCATCCACTGCGTAACCAGGCGCTCGTCGGCGCCGTCGAATCCGAGGATGACGACTTTGGGCTTGTCGGCGGCCTCCGCAAGGCCCGCACCCAACATCATGGCGCCCGACAAGACGAATGAGATCCGGGCGGATCGTCGCGTCATGCTTCCTTCCTTTCGATACACGCCTCGGACAATCCCCAGGCTCCGCGGGAGCTTACCATCCGCGTGGTATTCTGCGCCGCGCCGCGCACCGATCGGGGCCGCGGTCACGGGCGGTCATGCTGCAGGACGTTCTTCCGGAAACCCTCCCTCACTCCGACGAGGCGGAACGATCCGTTTTGGGGGCGGTTCTCCTCGACAACCGGCAGATCCACAAGGCGCAGGAGCTCCTCACCCACGAGGCTTTTTACGCGGAGCGTCATCGAAGGATCTTCCAGGCGCTCGAAGAGCTGTCGGAGGTGGGGACCGCGCTCGACCTCGTCACGCTCCGCGATGCCTTGGAGCGCATGGGGTCTCTTGACGCGTGCGGAGGGGTCGCCTACCTCGCCACGCTGATCGACGGCACCGCGCGCTCCGCAAACGTCGAGCACTACGCGAAGATCGTCAAGGAAAAGGCGATCCTCCGCGAGTTGATCCGCTCGGCCCAGCAGATTCTCTCCTCTGCGATGCGGGCCGAAGGTTCCGCCGACCAAGTGCTCGATGAAGCCGAAAAAGCGATCTTCCACGTCGCCGAGGAACGGCTGCGCGCCGGCTTCCTTTCCCTGCGAGAGGTCGGCGCGCTCAGCATCAAAGGGATCGAAGACCTCACCCAGAAGCGGGAGCCGATCACCGGCATCCACTCGGGGTTCCTCCAGCTCGACGAGCTGACTGCCGGCCTCCAGTCGTCCGATCTCATCATTCTGGCCGCGCGCCCCTCGATGGGGAAGACCGCCTTGGCGCTCAATATCGCCGCGCACGCCGCCATGCGAAACGGGCGTACGGTGGCCGTGTTCTCGCTCGAGATGTCTCACCAGCAGCTGTTCCAGCGCATGCTCTGCGCCGAGGCGCGTGTCGACGCCCACCGCTTGCGCACCGGGCGGATCGCCAAGGAGGAGTGGGATCGCATCATCAAGGCGTACACCGATTTGTCCGACACTCCGATGTTCATCGACGACACGCCGGGGGCGACCATCACGGAGATGCGGGCCAAGGCGCGGCGTCTCAAGCTCGAGCGCGGTCTCGATCTGGTCATCGTCGACTATCTCCAGTTGATGTCCGGTCGGGGCCGCTACGAGAGCCGGCAGCAGGAGATTTCCGAGATCTCGCGCTCGCTCAAGGAGATGGCCAAGGAGCTCAAGATCCCGATCCTGGCCCTCTCTCAGTTGTCGCGCGCGCCGGAGCAGCGCGGCACCGGCGAGAAGCGCCCGCAGCTTTCCGACTTGCGGGAATCGGGCGCGATCGAACAAGACGCCGACGTCGTCCTCTTCCTCTTCCGGGAAGAGATCTACAAGAAGGACGACCCCGACCTCAAGGGAAAGGCCGAGCTGATCATCGGCAAGCAGCGGAACGGCCCGACCGGAACCGTCGACCTGCACTTCATTCGCGAGTTCACGAGCTTCGTGAATCCGGAGTGGCGGGACGCCTAGGGGGCCGAGGGTGCGAAAGCCGATCTTCATCTGCCAGCAGTGCGGATTCGCGAGCGGCAAGTGGCACGGTCGGTGCCCGTCCTGCGACGCCTGGGACAGCGTTGTCGAAGAGGCCGCGTCGCCGGCACGTCGGGGATCGCCCGTGCACGCGCCGGAACCGGTCCCCTACCCCGACGTCGCGAGCGCGGAGCTCGTTCGCACCTCGACCGGCCTTCCCGAATTCGACCGCGTCTTGGGGGGAGGCCTGGTGCCCGGCGGCGTCGTGCTGTTGGGCGGTGAGCCCGGCGTCGGGAAGAGCACGCTGTTGCTCCAATCGGCCTCGGCACTCGCGAACGGAGGACGGCGGGTTCTCTACGCTTCCGGCGAAGAGTCTCCCGCGCAGCTGCACCTTCGCGGAGCACGCCTCGCGGTCAGCTCCGCCAACCTGCTCGTGCTCGCAGAAACCGACGTCGACGCCATCGCCGAAGCCGCACGACGCTCGCGGATCGAAGTCTTGCTCGTCGATTCCATCCAGGCGGTGCGCTGCGCGGAACTGACGTCGGTCCCCGGCTCCGTGGGTCAGGTCCGGGAATCCGCGGCGCGCTTGGTCACCCTCGCGAAATCGACCGGGGTCCCCGTGGTTCTCGTCGGCCACGTCACCAAGGACGGCTCGATCGCGGGGCCGCGCACGCTCGAGCACGTGGTCGACACAGTGATCCAATTCGAGGGGGACCGACATCACGCCCACCGCATCCTGCGCGCGCTCAAGAACCGGTTCGGTCCGGCGGACGAGATCGGCGTCTTTTCGATGGGCGAGGCGGGGCTTTGCGGAATCCCCAACCCGAGCGAGGTCTTCCTCGCGGAGCGCGCACCGGGAGCTCCCGGCTCCGCCGTCCTGGCGGTGATCGAAGGGTCGCGCCCGCTCCTCGTCGAGGTGCAGGCGCTCGTGGGCGAGACCGCCTACGGGTCGCCGCGGCGCGTCGCTCTTGGCGTGGACGCGGGTCGCTTGGCGATGATCTTGGCGGTCCTTGCGCGCCGCGCGGGGATCGACGTCGGCGGACGCGATGTGTTCGTCAACGTCGCGGGAGGCTTGGAGACCACCGAACCCGCCGCGGATCTGGCGGTAGCGCTGGCGGCGAGCTCGAGCCTGACCGGCCGGCCGCTTGCTGCGCGCACGACGATCCTCGGAGAGATCGGGCTGGCCGGCGAGATCCGAAGCGTCTCGCGACTGGACGCGCGGCTACGCGAGGCCGCACGACTCGGATTCGATACCGCCCTGGTGCCGGCGGGCGCCGCTTCGGCAGCCTCTTCAGGCCTTCGCGTCGTTGCGGTGCGCCACCTCGCGGAAGCGCTCGCCGCGGCGAACGTGGCCTGACCATGAGCCGAGTTGTGACGGTTCGCGCGATCGTGCTTGGCATCGCGCTGTTGCTCGTCGCGGCGGCGGCGGGGTCGGTGCCGTTCCGCCCGGTCCTATCGATCGCCGCGCTCGTCACGGTGGTTTTCGCGGGTGAAATCCTTGTGGCCCTCTGGGCGCGCGCGGTGGGGCCGCCGCGCGAACCGAAAACTCGATCGCGCGAAGCGTTGATCGACACGTCCGCGCTGATCGACGGCCGCCTCGCCGACGTCGCCGAGAGCGGGTTCCTCGACCTCGACCTCATCGTCCCGGAGTTCGTTCTTCGGGAACTGCAGCACGTCGCCGATTCCGAAGAG
>JAQBEH010000006.1:0-8369 GCA_032124015.1 Acidobacteriota bacterium | reverse complement strand
TTTGGTGCGCCGGGCATGGCGCGCAGCGCCATGAACCGGCGCTGTCAACCGGTGAGCGAAAGCGAGCCGGGAAGTGACTTGGGGGTGAGAGTCCCCCGGAGGCCCTGGTGACGGGTACTCCTAGCGGAACAGCAACGGCGTCATCGCGAGGTGAGGTCGGAAGGAAGCTGTAGGCAAAGTTCTGGCCCGAGGAGACGAACCGCAGACGAGGCATTCCACTGTTGGGCGAGGGGGCCAAAAGACCCGAAGCCCGGAGTCACCCGGAACGGTGGGATGTAGATGCGGCGGGTGTATGGAACGAAGGTCACGCGTCTTACCCCGGGAGGCCTGACCGCTTGCCGTGAAGGCTAACGATGCTGCGAGGCGTCGTGAGGAGCGTTCAGGAGTCAGCCGAGGCCGTAGTAGCTGCCGGCGCATGGCGGCGAAGGGCCGAACACGAGGAGTCGAACCGACACGATGCGTTCGAGGCGTGAAGCAGACACAGGCACGAGGGCTGAGACGCCCGAGCGACCCCGAGGAGTAGGCGGCGGAACCGCCGAGGGCTCGGGAGTCGAGTGTCAAGCGCGCCCGGCACGCGGAGAGCCTGTCGGGGACGAGACTCCGGATCTCATGGAGGAGGTGCTGCGCCGGGAGAATGTCTTCGCAGCGTATCGGCGCGTTGTGCAAAACGGCGGGGCCGCAGGCGTCGACGGGATGACCGTCGAAGATCTGATGCCCTATTGCCGGGAGCACTGGGCGCGCATCCGGGAAGAGCTGCTCGACAGACGCTACAATCCGCAGCCCATACGGCGGGTGGAGATCCCGAAGCCGGACGGGAAGGGGAGGCGGATGTTGGGCATTCCGACGGTGGTGGACCGGATGATCCAGCAGGCCCTCTTGCAGGTGCTTCAACCCATCTTTGACCCGCCGTTTTCGGATGCGAGCTTCGGCTTTCGTCCGGGACGAAGTGCTCACGGCGCGGTGTTGCGCGCGCGGGATCACATTCGTGGGGGTCACCGGTGGGTCGTGGACCTGGACCTCGCGAAATTCTTCGACCGCGTGAACCACGACGTGCTGATGGCGCGTGTGGCGAGGCGGGTGAGGGACAAGCGGGTGTTGCTCCTGATTCGCCGCTTTCTACAGGCGGGGATGATGGAGGGAGGTGTGGTGTCGGCTCGAACGGAGGGGACGCCGCAAGGCGGCCCTCTCTCGCCGCTCCTGAGCAACATCTTGCTCGACGAGTTGGATGGAGAACTCGAACGGCGCGGGCACCGCTTCGTCCGTTACGCCGACGACTGCAACGTGTACGTGCGGTCGAAGGCGGCTGGCGAGCGTGTGATGGCATCACTGGAGCGTTTCCTCGGGAAGCGTCTCCGACTGCTGGTGAACCGCGAGAAGAGCGCGGTCGCTCGACCCTGGGGACGCAAGTTTCTGGGGTATAGCGTTACGGTCCATCAGGAGAGCAAGCTGAAGGTGGCCTCTCAGTCCATCCAGCGACTGAAAGCCAAACTTCAACGAGCCTTCCAGAAAGGTCGAGGTCGAAACCTCGGCCGGGTCCTTCGGGACCTCGGCCCCGTGATTCGGGGTTGGGTGGCCTACTTCCGGTTGAGCGAGGTCAAGGCAGGTTTCGAGGTCTTGGACGAGTGGCTGCGAAGGAAGCTGCGCTGCATTTTGTGGCGGCAGTGGAAACGACCACGGACCAGGGCCGCGAAACTCCGACAACTGGGTCTGGACCCGGCACGAGCCGACGCGTCGGCTGGGAACGGCCGAGGACCTTGGTGGAATGCCGGAGCCAGTCACATGAATCAAGCGGTGCCGACCTCGATGCTACGACGACACGGGCTCCTGAGCTTCCTCGATGAATACCGGAGGCTTGCGTGCAACTCGTGAACCGCCGTATACGGAACCGTACGTACGGTGGTGTGGGAGCTGGGAGGGGAAACCCCTCCCGGCTACCCGATCCCTGGATTTCGAGGTGAGCGATTCCCACGACCGCTAGGTTGCACCCCAAAATCGAATTCGTCGCGCGTACGTCCCGGCGGCGGAGCCGGAAGCGCGTCGCCATCCTGGCGTTGGAAGGCGCCACCCGCGCCGATCTCAGGCGCGCGTCCGCCCTGGCCGTTCGGTTCGACCCCAAGGCGCTGCTGATCGCCGTCGACGGCGGGCTGACAACCTGCCGCGCGATGCGCCGGCGCCCGGATCTGTTCGTCGGCGATCTCGACTCGGCTCGCCTTCGTCCCCGCGGAATTCCCTCCACGATCTACCCCGTCGCCAAGGACTTCAGCGACTTCTCGGGAGCGCTCGGGGAGGCCGGGCGTCTTCGCGCCGAGATCGTGGTGATCGCGGGCTTGCTCGGCGGCAGGCTGGACCACGAGTGGGCGAACCTCCTGGAGGTCGGTGCTGCCGCCCACGGTTTCCTCGGGATTCTCGCTCCATCCCCCAGGGGGCTGGTCGTCGTCACGTCCGGGGGCGTGCGCGCGCGCACCGATTCGGGCCGGCTGGTCTCCGTTTTCTCTTTGGGTCGCGGCGCGCGTGTCAGCCTGCGCGGGACCGCCTGGACGCTCTCGAAACGCCGGCTCGCGCCGGGGTCGCTCGGTCTATCCAATGTCACCGGACGCGAACTCGCGCTGGACGTGCACGAGGGGGTCGCGGTGCTGGTCTTTCCCGATCCCTAGACTCGCCTAGCCGATCCCGTTTTCCCCGAGGAAACGGAACACTTCCTTGGCGATCTTCGCTCGCTCCAACATGACCGTCCCGTGCCCGGAGTTCAGCCAGATCGAGCGTGACGGCGCCAGGGCCGCCTCCAACCGGTGAGAGGACGGCGGGGGATCGACGCGGTCGTGGCGCCCCGCGACGTAGAGCACCGGACGCCCCCGCAGTCGCGAGACGTACCGCTCGAGCTGAATCGCGTCCACCATGCGGTCGAGGCGATCGCCGTCGATTCCCACGCGGCGCAGCCCGGTCAGTGTCCCGGCGCCGAGCATGCCGTGACGGAGGCCGAACGCATAGCGATTGGTCGCCGCGACCGAGACAAGCGGCACGTTCGCAAGATCTCCCGCCGAGGCCACCAGCAGGGACTGGAAGGCGCCGAGGCTGAAGCCCACGACCGCGACCGGGGTGAGCCCGGTCGCCTCCGGGAGCGCGTTCATCAGCGCCTTTTGATCCCAGGACCACTGGCGAATCGACTCGTACAGCCGCCAAGGGTTGGGGTTCACGGTCCCCTCGCCGGGGAACCAGCCGGACGGTTGGCGCTCGAAGTGGAAAGGCGCGGCCATCATGACGACGGGAAAGCGCTGCGCGAACGGCGCCAGGAACCACTCCCACAGTCCCCAATAGCGTTGGAACAGCGCGTGATGAAATACGAGCGCCATCCGATCGGCACGCGGGTGGCGCGCCGGGATCAGACGTGCGACGACGCGATCGTTCGTCGCGAATCCCGAGGGACGTGGTGAGTCGAATCGGATCTCGAGCACGCCGGAGCCCCGACGACTTCGCTCGACAGGGGTAACGGCCAGATGTTCTGCAGCGACGGAATCCGGCGGCCGCACGAACGCGAGCAGATCCCGGCTCGCCTCGTCGCACAGCGCCTCGGCCTCGTCGACACCCCCGGCTCCGAAATGCCGGAAAGGCTCCTTGTGCTCGCCGATTCCGATCAACCGGTTCCTGAAGCGGATGGATCTTTCGACGGAATTGATGACGACCCTTTTCATCCGGCTACGTCGTCCTCACCAGCCACAGACGCTCTTGCGGGCGTGAGAGGAACGCGGCGCCATGATCGTCGACGGCCACGATGTCCTCGCACGTCGCAACGCCGTACCCTTCGACCGGCAATCGCGGCTCGATCGTATAGCACTGGCCGGCCTCGATCGGCAGCATCGGCGTGTTGCCGTAGCGTTCCCATCGCGGCACGAGCCCGCCGCCGCCGTCGTGCGCGACGCGGCCGATCTGATGCCCGGTCCCGTGAGGGTATTCGGGGTAGCCCGCCGAGGTGACGACCGCACGCGCGACGTCGTCGATCGCGGCCCCGGTCTTCCCCGGGCGGATCGCGGCGGCGGCGTCCCGAATCGACTTCAAGATCGTGTCGAAACCCTTCTGCACGGCATCGGGTGCCGCCGTTTCGCCGGACTTCATCACGTACCACGTGCGCTGCAGATCGGAGCAGTAGCCGTTGCGGCGTACGCCGAAATCCACGTTGACGATGTGCCCCGGCTCGATCGGCCGGTCGGTCGGTCCGGCGTGCGCTCCGGCGGAGTCCGGCCCCGTGAACACCGCGGGGCACTGGTCCGGCTCCCAGGCGGGGGTCAGTCCCGGGATCCGGTTCATCTCCTCGACGATCATCGCGGCGAACTGCTTTTCGGTCAGCCCGGCGCGCAGGCGCGGCGTCACGGCCTCGAAGATACGTACGGTGACGTCGCAGGCTTCGCTGATCAGGTGCCGTTCTGCGGGCGTCTTCCGCCCGCGCAACGCGGCGACGAGTCGCTCGGAGGTTTCGATCCGATGGGCGTAGGGCGTTCCTTCGAGGATGGCCGTCAAGGCGAGCATCTGTCCGTGTGTGATGCCGTCAGCAGCGGGATCGTTCACCGAGAAGTTGACCGCGATCCGCTTGGGGTCGAGCCGGCCCAGGACCCTTCGCAGGTCCTCCGTCACACCGCCGACGTAGGTGACGATCTCGGGGTAGTGGCCGTGCGCCTCGATGTTCGCCTTGTCGAGGCTCCCGACGATCGCGATGCGCTCTCCGCTTTTCGTCAGGAGGAACGCCGAGTGCCACGTGACGTTCGTTCCAACCACCAGGTCGAACGAGGGGTCGTGCACGGTCGCGCTCTCGCGCGAAAAGAGCATCCATGCGTCGAGCCCGAGTTCGTCCAAGATCTTTGGGACCTGCTCGAGTTTTTCCCGGATCAGGGGATCGCCGACGCTCATCCTGTCACCTCGTGCGCCGCATCCTAGCAACACCTGGTGCGTCCGCCCACGGCGGGAACTTCACCCAGCACCGGCGCTCCGCCCCCGCCCCGGGGCGGCTCATCCGGCTCGATCGGGAGCTCGCCCCGCAGCACGCGCAGGCACTGGCGCGCTGCCGAGACGACGACCGTGGCCACCAGGAGCAGGAACACGAAGGCGACGGCCGCGTCGACGCGCGCATTGAGGGCCTCAACCCGATCCGCGGTGGGTGCGGCGGCCTTGGCGAGGAACCCGAGCGACGGGTCGGGACTGGCGATCAGCTGGACGCCCGCCGTCATCGTTACCGTCAAGAGGAACAGCAAGGGCGCCGCCGTGACCCAGGCGTATCGCGCGCGCCCCGTGCGGACGAGGATCGTCGTCGCGATCGCGAGCGCTGTTCCCGCGAGAAGCTGGTTCGACAATCCGAACAGCGGCCACAGCACCCGAATGCCTCCTCGCGGGTCGAGGACCCCGGCGATGAGGAAGTACCCCCACGCGCCGACGAACAGCGCGCTCGTTGCGACGTTCGCACCCCAACTCGTCCCGGCGAGGCGAGGGGAGGCCCGGGCGAGGACGTCTTGCAGCAGATAGCGCCCGACCCGCGTCCCCGCGTCCAAGGTCGTCAAGATGAACAAGACCTCGAACATCACGGCGAAGTGGTACCAGAGCGCGGCCGCTCCGCCGCCGAACACGCCGTCGAAGATCGACGCCATGCCCACGGCGAGGGAGGACGACCCGCCCGCGCGCCCCATCAGCGTCGCTTCGCCGAAGTGCGCGGCGAGCGCCTGCATCTCCGGGGCCGTGACGGGGAAGCCGTGCTGGGTGATCCACTCGGGGGTCATCTTCGAGTTGATCGCGAAGAACTGCCCGGGCGGGAGCGACGCCGCGGCGATCATCGCCAGGATCGCGACCAGGCTTTCGAGGAGCATGCTGCCGTAGCCGACCATGCGGGCGTCTTTTTCCCGCGTCAGCAGCCGTGGTGTGGTGCCGCTGGCGACCAAGGCGTGGAAACCCGAGATCGCCCCGCAGGCGATGTTGATGAAGCAAAAGGGGAAGATCTTGCCGCCGAAGAGCGGCCCCGTCCCGTCTGCGAACACCGTCACCGCGGGGAGTTGAAGATCGGGACGCACGAACGCGATGCCGACCGCGAGCACGAGTACCGTGCCGAGCTTGACGAACGTGCTCAGGTAGTCGCGCGGCGCGAGCAGCAGCCACATGGGGAGAATCGAGGCGGCGAGGCCGTACAGGATGACCGCGCCCGCCAAGGGGACGCGGGCGATCGTGAAGGCCGGCCCCAAGGTCGGGTGGCCGGAAACGGCGTGGCCGGAGACCAGGGCCACGCCGAGCAGCGCCAAGCCGATGATCGAAGCGACCGCGACGCGGCCGGTGCCGCGCCCTCTCATGATGAGCCCCATCAGCATGGCGATCGGAATCGTGGCCGAGACGGTGAACAGCCCCCAAGGGCTCTCGGCGAGCAGGTTGACGACGACCAGCGCCAGGACCGCAATCAGGATCACGATGATGAGGAGGATGCCGGTCGTTCCCGCCAGCGCGCCCCAGCGCCCCAAGGAGTCGTTGGCGAGCTTCGCGAGCGAGCGGCCGTCGCGGCGCAGTGAAATGGCGAGGATCACGAGGTCCTGAACGGCGCCTCCGAGCAAGACACCCGCGAGGATCCAAATCGTTCCGGGGAGGTAGCCGAATTGCGCCGCCAGCGTCGGGCCGAGGAGCGGACCGGGACCGGCGATCGCTGCGAAGTGATGGCCGAACACCACCCACCGATTGGTCGGGACGAAATCGCGCCCGTCGTCGAGCCTTACGGCGGGCGTCTGGCGGCGGTCATCGAGGGCGAGCACCTTCGCCGCCAGGAACTTGGAGTAGAACCGGTAGCCGATCAGATAGGTGCATACCGCCGCGACCAGGAGGTGCCCCGCCGACACCGGCTCCCCCCGGACGAAGGCCAGGGTCATGAACGACGCGCCGCCGAAAAGGGCGACCAGAACCCAAACGAGCCCTCTCAACCAACGCATGGCGGTGGATTCTAAGCCGCTTCACCTCGCCGGCGGCCGGAGTTGCTCTCTGAATTGTCGGGCCCTATGTTCCGTGACGATTACAGATTCGGTTTCCCGATGACGGAGGGGGCAATGCGCTACGACACGACTCAGGAGGGGGCCCGCGAGGTCAGGGAGGCCTTGCGCGCGAGCAGGGACGGCGGCTCGTTCCTCGTGGACAGCCAGGGGACGATCGTCGGTTTCGACGGAGGAATGGAGCGCCTGACCGGCTGGACGGCCGCCGACGTCGTGGGGCGCTCCGCCGGCGTACCGATCCTCCTTCAGGGCGCATTCGTTCCCGACTCCGAACGCGAGGTCACGGAACTGGCGCTGCTTGCCCACGACGGCAGCGTTCTCGACCTCGAGGTCTCGGTGGTTCGATGCGAGGGCCCGGGAGACCGCTACACGGTCACGGTGGGGCGCGTGGTCGCGCGCAATGAGGGCGGGCGCATCGCCCCGTCCGCAGGCCGCGACCCTCTGACCGGCCTAGCGACCCGCGAAACGTTCCTCGAACGGCTCAGCGTCGAAATGCGCGAGGCCGGAGCCGGTGGCCGGCCGCTGGCGGTCGTCGTCGCCGACGTCGATCATCTGCGCAAGGTCGCCGACACGCGGGGTCGCGAGGCCGCCGCGACCGTGCTCCGCAAGCTCGCGGGGATCCTCCGCGCCACCGTCCGCGAGGACGATCTCGTCGCGCGGTTTGCGGACGACGACTTCGCCGTCATCCTCAACGGGTTGGGACGAGGCAGCGCGCGGCAGGTCGCAGCGCGGTTACGGTCCACGATCGAGCGCTTTCGATTCGCGTCCCCGTGGGACGGCGACTCGTCTTTTTCCGTCACCTTGAGCCTCGGCGCCGCGTCCTACCCGACCGACGCGGACAACGAAACCGACCTTCTGACCCGCGCGACGGAGGCCCTCGAAGAAGCCCGCGCGCTCGGCCGCAACCGGGTCTGGTGCTACATGCGCCGGCCGCGAGTCCCCCTGAGGACGCCGGTGTACCTGGAAGGGTCGTCGCCGCTCCTTCTCGGCTACACGCAGGACCTTTCGCCCTCCGGGCTGTTCGTCGCGACGCCGGCCCCGATCGACATCGGCATGCGTTGTGCGCTCTCGTTCCCGTTGCCGACCGCGCAAGGGAACGTTCATGTCCTCGGCCGCGTGGTCCGCACCGTGCCGGGGCACGCCGTGGCCCCCGACGTGCGCTCCGCGGGGATGGGGGTCGAATTCGAACGGTTCGGCGCCGAGGACCGGCACGCGATCGAGGCCTATCTCTACGAGAACGAGTCCCGCTCGCTGAGGCCCGAAGGGCTGACGTTCAGCGTCTAGCGTTCGGTGACCGAGTCCAAGGAAAAGGGGACACTCCCCTTTTTCTACAACGCTCCCCGGATACCGCGTTGGGCGAAAAAGGGG
>JAQBEH010000005.1:0-7291 GCA_032124015.1 Acidobacteriota bacterium | reverse complement strand
CTTAACGGCCGGAGTTATTCCGATTTTTGACGATCGCCCCCCGGGGCGGTTTCGAGGAGATGGGCGATGCAAACCATGATGAGAGCTTGGATGATCGCGGCGTTTCTCGCCGTGTTGGCGATGGCTTCTGGTTGCGAAGATACACCGCTGACGGCGGGGGAGGGCGACCAGATGATCCTCCTGGCCAACCCATCGACCGTGCGGGTCGATCCGTCGGACCCGGACAACCCGCCGACCAGCAGGATCGTGGCCACGATCGCCAGCGACACGGGCGTCCCTCAGCCGGGGCTGAACGTGATTTTCAGCAGCAGCGGCGGCGCGCTCGCCTCCAACACCCAGCCGGTCCAGACGGACGCCAGCGGCAACGCCTACGACACGCTGACGGTCGATGTGCAGGATCCGGCTCAGATCTCCGTCACCGCGACCTCGACCGCGCTGACGCAAACCGTGACGGTGACGAAAACGACGGTCGACGCCTGCATCGCCAACACGGCCCCCACTGCGGCTTTCCCCGTGAGCAACCCTGATCCCGGCCAAACTGGTGATCCGAGGTCCGTCGGCCTGACCAGCACGTCCACCGACGCCTCGCCGGGAACGATCACGAGCTACGCGTGGGATTGCGGTAACGGATCGTCCGGGGGGACCGCATCGACCGCAACCTGCAACTATGTCGTGGGCGCCACGTCGCGTATCTATTCGATCACGCTCACCGTGGCCGATGACGGCCTCGGTGGCGCGGGACCACCGTACACATGCCAGAAGTCCGCGACGGTGGCCCACAACGTCACGATCAGCGTCGCGGCGGCGCCGTGATCGCCGCCCCTCCCTCCCGCCGGCGCGCGGAGGGCGGGACCCTGATCGTGGCGCTGATGGCGGGAATCGCCATCATGCTGATCCTCTCGGCCGTCGCCGTGCAGAACTGGGCGGACATCTCCCGGCGCGACAACGAGGCCGAAATGATGTTTCGCGCCCAGGACATCGTGCGGGCGCTCAAGCGTTTCCAGGCCGACAAGGGCAAGCTGCCGATCGAGCTCGACGAACTGATGGAGCCCGGGCAGAGGGGGCAGTACTTCCTGCGCCAGCTCTGGAAAGATCCTCTCGTCAAGGGCGGCAAATGGCAGTTCGTCTATATGAATCCCGCCGGAGGTCTCTACGATCCGACGGCGCCGGTCGTGCCGCCCACCGGCGATGGCGCTCAGCCGGGGCTGACGCAATCGCTCCTCAACCCGCCGGACGCTGCGACGTTTCCGGGCACCGGGAAACTCGGCGACGGTTCGGCCGATCCCACCGGCCTTCCGATTGCCGGGGTGAAGACGCGCTGCACGGACCGGCCGTTCCGTGTTTACAAAGACAAGACCGAATACAGCGAGTGGGTCTTTTCGATCTTCGACCTGGACCCGCGAGGGCAGGCGCCGAAGCAACCGAACCAACCGAATCAGCCGAATCAGCCGAACCCCGCGAACTCGCCGGGCGTGGCCACGCCGAGCTTTCCTCCAACAAAGTAGGCGACACGCCCCCATTCCACCGCCTGATATACTCCCCGCTCTTGAGCCACAAAACCCCGCGCGGCGCGCGCCCCGAGGCCTCCCCGATGACCCGTGGGACGATCCGCAAGGAAACCCTGACGAACGGAATCACGCTGCTCACCGAGCGCATGCCGCACGTTCGCTCGGTGACGCTGGGAATCTGGCTTCGCCGCGGCAGCCGCGACGAGCCGCCGTCCCTGAACGGGGCGTCTCATTTCATCGAGCACCTGGTCTTCAAGGGAACCGAAACGCGGTCCGCGCGAGAGATCGCCTTGGCCGTCGATTCGATCGGCGGCCAGATGGACGCCTTCACCTCGAAGGAATACACCTGCTTTTACGCCAAGGTCCTGGACGACCACGTCAAGGACGCGGTCGAGCTCCTGTCGGACATCGTGTTACGGCCCCTCTTCGATGCAACCGAGCTCGAACGCGAGCGAAAGGTGATCGTCGAAGAGATCCGCATGGTCGAAGACGCGCCGGAAGAACTGGTCTACGACATCTTCTCGACCCACTTTTATCCGGGGCATGCGCTGGGACGGCCGATCCAGGGGACCGAGGGAACGGTCGGCGGATTGAGCCGCAAGCGCCTTCTCGGGTATTTTCGCGATAACTACGTCCCGGCCAACATCCTGATCGTTGCCACGGGAAACGTCGGCCACAAGGAGCTCGCGCATTTGCTCGCCAAGTCGTTCGGCCGGATGCCGCGCGGCGGCAGGCTTGCGCCTGCCGGCCGGCCACCGCGAACGCGCGGCGGAATCGTCACGTGTCCCAAGAAAGAGTTGGAGCAACTCCACCTCCTGATGGGTGTCCCCGCGTTTCCGGAGGTGCACGCTCAGCGTTACCCGCTGTTCGTCTTGAACGCGTTGTTGGGCGGTACGATGTCGTCCCGGTTGTTCCAGAAGATCAGGGAAGAACGCGGCCTTGCCTACAGCGTCTACTCCGCCGTGAACGCGTTTCGGGACGCCGGCGTGCTGATGATCTACGCCGGCACGAGCCCCGACAAGGGCGACGAGCTTCTCTCGGTCGTCCGGGACGAGTTGCGAGAACTTCACGACAAGGGGCCGAGCGCGCGCGAGGTCGAGGTGGCCAAGGAGCATCTCAAGGGGAGCCTCATGCTCTCCCTCGAGTCGACCTCGAGCCGCATGTCGAACCTCGCGCGCCAAGAGATGTACCACGCTCGCACGTTCTCGATGGAAGAGATCCTGCTCCAGTTGGATCGGGTGACGCGTGCGGAAGTGCATCGCATGGCGCGACGGGTCTTCCGCCCCAGGACGCCGGCCTTGGCAGCCGTCGGACGCACGCGAGCGCTCAAGGCGATGCGCTCGGGGTTTTCGCTGTGAACGAGGCGCCCCGGCTCAAGGTGAGCATCCGCCGCCTTCCCGAAGCCTTCGATCTCCCGTTCCCCGAGCGCGCGACGGCCCACGCTTCCGGTTTCGACCTGCGCGCGTGCGTGTCCGCCCCTCTCGTCGTTCCCGTGGGGGCGCGGGCGTTAATTCCGACCGGCGTCGCCATCGCGGTGCCCCCCGGCTACGAAGCGCAGATCCGGCCCCGCAGCGGCCTGGCCTTGAAATCGGGGTTGACCCTTCTCAACAGCCCGGGGACGATCGACGCCGACTATCGCGGCGAGGTGGGCGTGATCGTCGTGAACCACGGCACCGACCCGGTGACGATCGCACGCGGCGATCGCATTGCCCAGATGGTGATCCAGACCGTTCCCGACGTCGACCTCGAATCGGTCGACGAACTCCCCGAAACCGAGCGCGGCGCCGGAGGTTTCGGGCACACCGGGATCCTCTGATGGTGCGCGTCATCCCGCTGGGCAGCGGCTCGTCCGGAAACGCCACGGTGGTGTCGTTCGGCGCGAAGACGATCCTCGTCGACGCGGGCCTTTCGGCGCGCGAGCTCGCTTTGCGTCTCACCGCGGTGGGGGTTGAACCGGGCACGTTGACCGCGATTCTCCTCTCCCACGAGCACCACGACCACGCGCGTGGGCTCGAGCGCTTTTCGGTGAAGCACCGCGTTCCGGTCTTCACGGCCCCCGAGACTTTGGCCGCGTTGAATCTCGCGCCGCGGCACCTGGGCGCGTGGCACCCCTTCGAGCCGGGCGTCCCGTTCGAGGCCTTCGGCGTGAAGGTCGATCCGTTCACGATCCCCCACGACGCCGTCAACCCCGTGGGGTTCGTGCTCGAAGCTTCTGGCATCCGCGTCGGGATCGCGACCGACCTCGGCCACGCGACGACCCTCGTCGTCGAGCGCCTGAGGGGCTGCCACGTTCTCGTCGTTGAGGCCAATCACGACGACGGGATGTTGGTGCGCGGGCCCTACCCGTGGGCGCTCAAACAGAGAATCGGGGGGCGCCTCGGTCATCTCTCGAACGAAGAGGCGGCCACGCTGCTCGCGGCGACGGCCGACGACGACTGCCAGGCTGTGGTCTTGGCGCACCTTTCGGAAAAGAACAACACGGCCGCGTTGGCACGACAGGCGGTGGCGTCGGCGATGTCAGCAGCCGGTCGAACCCGTTACGCGATGCGCGTGGCGGAGCGCAGGGCGCCGACGCCTGCGGTGGAGATTTGAATCCATGATCCCCCGGTACACCCGGCCCGAAATGGCCGCCCTATGGAGCGACGAAGAGAAGTTTCGCGCCTGGCTCCGCGTCGAGCTGGCGGCGACCGAGACCTTGGCGGCGCGGGGGCTCGTCCCTGCCGCCGATCTTGCGACGATTCGAGAGAAAGCGTCCTTTGACGTGTCCCGGATCATGGCGATCGAAGCCGAGGTCAAACACGACGTCATCGCTTTCCTGACGAGCATCGCAGAGAAAGTCGGCCCCGCGTCGCGCCACATTCACTACGGCCTCACGTCTTCCGACGTCGTCGACACCGCGCTGGCGCTGCTTCTCGTGCAGGCCTCGGACCTCTTGCTCGCCGGGCTCGACCAGATGCTCGTCGTTTTGAAGCGGCGGGCGATCGAGCACAAAGGAACGGTGATGGTGGGGCGCACGCACGGCATTCACGCGGAGCCCTACACGTTGGGGCTGAAGTTTCTCGGCTGGTATCTCGAGATGAAACGCAGCCGGGAACGGCTCGTGGTCGCGCGCGAGGAGATCCGGTTCGGCAAGCTCTCGGGCGCGGTCGGGACCTACGCCCACCTCGACCCCACGGTCGAGGCGGAGGTTTTGGCCAAGCTGGGCCTGAAGTGCGAGCCTCTGGCGACGCAGGTGATCCCGCGCGACCGGCATGCGGCTCTCATGGCGGCCCTGGGGATCCTGGCCTCCTCTCTCGATCGCATCGCAACCGAGATCCGCCACCTCCAGCGCACCGACGTCCGCGAAGTGGAAGAGCCGTTTGCCAAGGGCCAGAAGGGCTCGTCCTCCATGCCGCACAAGCGGAACCCGATCGGCTGCGAAAACGTCTCGGGACTCGCGCGTCTCGTGCGCGCCTACGTGCAGGCGGCGCTCGAGGACATCCCCCTCTGGCACGAGCGGGACATCTCGCATTCTTCCGTCGAGCGCGTGATGTTCCCCGACGCGACGACGCTGTGCGACAACATGCTGCACCGCATGACCGGGATTCTCGACGGGCTCATCGTCTATCCGGAGCGGATGACGGAGAACATGGGGCGCATGAAGGGGTTGGTGTTTTCCCAGGCTGTTTTGCTGGCTTTGGCGTCCGCGGGAGTTTCACGCGAGGCGGCCTACGACATCGTGCAGCGCAACGCGATGAAGGTCTGGGAGGGGAAGGGTTCCTTCCAGGAGTTGCTCGCCGGGGATGCGGAGCTCGCAGCAGCGCTCCCCTCGTCCGAGCTTGCGGCGTGTTTCGATGCGGCGCGGACGTTGCGGCACGTGGACGCGATCTACGCGAGGGCTTTTCCCGCGAATTGACGCGGTTGCTACAATCGACGGGTAGCTGTATTCGTCGAACGACCGAGGGGTGAAATCGTGTGCGGCATCGTCGGTATCTTCGGTCACCCCGAAGCAGCCAAGCTGTCCTATCTCGGGCTGTACGCGCTCCAGCACCGCGGGCAAGAATCGGCCGGGATCGTCTCGGCGGAAGGCCCCGAGCTCACGCGCCGTGGAGGCATGGGGCACGTCGCCGACGTGTTCTCGCGCGAGGTGATCGAGGACCTTAAAGGCTCGATCGCGATCGGCCACGTGCGCTACTCGACCGCCGGAGACTCGAACCCCGCGAACGCCCAGCCCTTCCTGTTGCGCCACCATCGCGGGCCGATCGCGGTGGCCCACAACGGGAACCTCGTCGACGCGACCATGATCCGTTCCGACCTCGAAGCCGACGGTGCGATCTTCCAAACGACGACCGACACCGAGGTCCTCCTGCACCTGGTCGCCCGGTCGCGCGTCCCCGACGTCGTCGATGCGATCGTCGAGGCGGTGCGCAATATTCGCGGCGCGTTTTCCCTGTTGTTTCTGGTTCCCGGGCGTCTCGTCGCGGTCCGTGACCCGATGGGGTTTCGACCGCTCTCGATCGGCAAGGTCGACGGCGCCTGGGTCGTCGCGAGCGAGTCGTGCGCCTTCGATCTCCTGGGAGCCGAGAAGGTCCGCGATCTCGAACGCGGCGAGGTCGTCGTCATCGACGTCGGTGGCGTGCACTCGTTCAAGCCGTTCGCTCCGACACGCCCCGCGCCGTGCGCTTTCGAACACGTCTACTTCGCGCGTCCCGACAGCACGGTTTTCGGCCAGTCGGTCCAGGCCGTGCGCAAGCGCCTGGGCGCGGAACTGTGGAAGGAACAGCCCGCCGACGTCGACCTCATCGTCCCCGTGCCGGATTCGGGGACGTTCGCCGGGCTGGGTTACGCCGCCGCCTCGAAGATCCCGTTCGAGTTGGGGTTGGTGCGCAACCACTACGTCGGGCGCACCTTCATCGAGCCCAGCCAACAGATCCGGAACTTCGGCGTTCGGGTGAAATTGAATCCGGTCCGGGAGACGCTCACGGGACGGAGGATCGCCCTCATCGACGACAGCCTGGTGCGGGGGACGACGAGCCAGAAGATCGTCCAGATGTGCCGGGACGCGGGGGCGAAGGAGGTGCACCTGCGCATCTCGTGCCCGCCGACGATCGGCCCTTGCTATTACGGCATCGACACGCCGCGTCGCGACGAGTTGATCGCGACGAGGAAGTCCACCGAGGAGATCCGCCGTTTCGTCGGTGCGAATTCGTTGGGCTACCTGAGCCTGGCGGGGATGATGGGCGCCATCGGCGGCGAACCCGATCAGTACTGCACCGCGTGCTGGACGGACGAGCATCCGGTCGTGCTGCCCGCGGAGGGCCAGGGGCAGCTCAAGCTCTTCGAGAAGACCCGGCGTTAGGTTGCGTCCTCGTAACCCGGCCCGACCACCTGCCGCCGCCCGAGGTGCCGTCCTCGCGATAGGATGAAGCCGGATGAGCGAAGAGAAGAAAACCGGCCTGACGTACCGCGACGCCGGCGTCGACATCGACGCCCAAGACGAGGGGTTGCGCCGCATCAAGGCGATGCTCCTGGCCACGCGAACCAAGGGCGTCCTCGCCGATCTCGGGTCGTTCGGCGGGATGTTCGCTCCCGACCTGTCCGGGTTGACCGAACCGGTCCTGGTGGCCTCGTGCGACGGCGTCGGAACCAAGCTCAAGGTCGCCTTCATGACCGGGATCCACAACACCGTGGGGCGCGACCTGGTCAATCACTGCGTCAACGACATCCTCGTGCAGGGCGCGACCCCGATGTTCTTCCTCGACTACGTCGCGACCGGCCGCCTCGACCCCGCCGTGCTCGCGTCG
>JAQBEH010000004.1:0-29966 GCA_032124015.1 Acidobacteriota bacterium | reverse complement strand
GTGTGCACCAACGTCGACAACTGTCCGGCGATTGCGAACGCGGATCAGGCCAACGCCGACGGCGATGCGCTCGGTGACGCGTGCGATAACTGCCCGGCGATCGCAAACGCAGATCAGGCTGATTCGGACGGTGACGCGCTCGGTGACGTTTGTGACCCGTGTCCGCTCGATGCGGCGAACGATGCCGACGCCGACGGGGTGTGCGGCGACGCGGACAACTGCCCGGCGGTGGCGAACGCGGATCAGGCTAACGCCGACGGCGACGCTTTTGGTGACGTGTGCGACGCCTGCCCGCTCGATGCAGCTAACGACGTCGACGGTGACGGGGTATGCGCCGACGCGGACAATTGCCCGGCGGTGGCGAACACCGACCAGGCGAACGCCGACGGTGATGCGCTCGGTGATCTGTGCGACGCGTGCCCACTCGACGCAGCCAATGATGTTGATGGCGACGGCGTGTGCGGCGACGTGGACAACTGTCCGACGATCGCGAATCCTACGCAGACGGACACCGACGCCGACACGGTGGGCGACGCGTGCGACGGGTGCCCGCTCGATTCAGCCAATGATGTTGATGGCGACGGCGTGTGCGGCGACGTGGACAATTGTCCGACGATCGCGAACCCGACGCAGACGGACACCGACGCCGACACGGTGGGTGATGCCTGCGACGCCTGTCCGCTCGATGCGACGAACGATGCCGACGCCGACGGCGTGTGCGGCGATGTGGACAACTGCCCGACGATTGCGAATCCGACGCAGACGGACACCGATGCGGACACCGTGGGCGACGCTTGCGACGCGTGCCCGCTCGATTCAGCTAACGACGTCGACGGTGACGGGGTATGCGGCGACGTGGACAATTGCCCGACGATCGCGAACCCGACGCAGACGGACACCGATGCCGACACGGTGGGCGACGCGTGCGACGCGTGCCCGCTCGATTCAGCTAACGACGTCGATGCGGATGGTGTGTGCGGCGACGTCGATAACTGCCCGACGATCGCGAATCCGACGCAGACGGACACCGATGCCGACACGGTAGGCGACGCGTGCGACAACTGCAGGAAGGACGCCAATGCCGGCCAGGAGGACGCCAACGGAAACGGCGTCGGCGATGCTTGCGTCACCGACCGCGTGGGGGCTTGGACGACGGGGCTCACGCACGCGGCCGGGGCCGGAAACGATCGCCTCCTCGTGTTCATGGTCGGATACGAGGGTTCGACGGACACGCAGGTCAGCACGGTGACCTACGGCGGTTCCAGCCTGACCCGAATCAACGGCACGGCGGCCGGGGCGTTCGACCGCATCGAGCTGTGGTCCCTCGACGAGGCGGGGATCGTGGCCGCGAGCGACAGCACGTTCGTCGTGACCTACGGGGGTGCGAACCCGACGGAAGAGCACTTCGCCGCGGCGACGATCAGAAACGTCGACCAGGCGACCCCGGTCGTGGCCAGCGACGTTGCCTCGACCAACGCACCGACGCCCAATCCACTCACGGCATCGGTTGCCGTGACGTCGGACGGGTTGGCGGTTGCAGCCTCGATTTGCGGCGACACCGGGTCGTTCACCTGGAACAACGGCTGGTCGGAAGGAACGGACCAGAGCCTCTCGTCGAGCAACAGCACGTCGGCCGATCACGCGGTGACGGCCGACGGCACGGACACGGCAAGCGCCACGCACACGAACCAGAACGAACGAGCACTCGTCGTCGTCTCGCTGTCCGTCGCACGTTGACCGAGTGACCCGATCACGAGGGTTCTGTGAGTCGTAACCGGCGGATTGCGCCCGGTGTGAGGGCGCGTGTTTGGCCCACCGGAAGATCCCCGATCCCAACGCTCCCGATCGCGACGCGGACGAGCTTCAGCACTTTGGCACCCTGCGAGGCGACCATGCGCCTCACCTGGCGATTCCTGCCCTCGGTGATCTTGATTTCGAACACCGTGCAGCCACCGGATTCGCGCAGGCGTGTCACGCGCGCGGGGCGCGTCGGTCCGTCCTTGAGCGTCACGCCCTGGCGCAAGAGCTGGAGCTGTTCGTCGGTCAAGAGCTTGGACGCCTTCACGAGATAGGTCTTCGGTACGTTGCTTTCGGGGTTCGTCAGGGACTCGGCGAAGGTCGAGTCGTTCGTCATGATGAGAAGGCCGCTCGTGTCGAGGTCGAGCCGTCCGACCGGGAAGAGATAGCGGTCACGTTCCGGTAGCAGATCGTAGACGGTTTTTCTCCCCTGCGGGTCGCGGTAGGTCGTGAGATACCCCTTCGGCTTGTGCACGAGGAGATAGATCTTCCCCGCGGCGCGTAGGGGACGGCCGTCGAGTGTGACCCTGTCTTTTTCCGCGTCGACCCACGTCTCCGAATCGGTGACGATGCGGCCGTTGACCTTGACGCGCCTCTCCGCAATCCAACGACGCGCCTCGGTGCGCGAGCCGACGCCCGCCTTCGATACGAGGCGATCGAGTGTTCTGGAGGCGCTTTTCCGTCTCGTCGCTTGGGCCATGATCGCGAACGTTAACACCGTGGCCGTAGGCTGCCGCAGCGCCGCCCGAAGAGGATAAGATCGCCCGCCTGATGGTGACGCCGATCGCAAAGTACTTCCGTTGGCTCCACGGCCGCTGGCCGGCGGGGACCGTCGAGAAGCTCCCCGTCGCTGAGGCCGACGGCTCGACCGGCGTTCCGGGGCTGTACATCGTCGGGGACCTTGCCGGGGTCCCGCTCCTCAAGTTCGCGGCCGATACCGGCGCGCGCGCGGTGCGCACGATCCTCGGAGACCCGTCCTTCGCGAATCGTGACCGTCCTTCCGGAGGCGCGATGCGCGATCTCGTCATCGTCGGCGCGGGTGTGTCCGGGATGTCTGCCGCGCTTACGGCCCGAAAGGCCGGCCTGGACGTCGTTGTCGTCGAGGCGAGCGAGCCGTTCTCGACGATCGTCAACTTCCCAAAGGAAAAGCCGATCTACACGTATCCCACCGCGATGATCCCGGCCGGCGATCTACGTCTCAGCGCAAAGGTCAAAGAGCCGCTCCTTGCCGAACTGCAAAGACAATCCGCGAGCGCAGGGGTCGTCCCCCTGACCGCGCGGGTGTTGCAGGTGCTCAGGAAGGGGGGCGCGCTCGAGGTGATCCTCGAGGGCGGTGAGCCGCTCCTCGCCCATCGCGTGATCGTCGCCATCGGCCGGTCGGGGAACTTCCGCAAGCTCGGGGTCCCCGGCGAGTCGGGTGACAAGGTCAGCAACCGCCTCCACGACCCGAAGGATTTCGCGGGGAAGGACGTGCTCGTCGTCGGAGGCGGCGACTCGGCCCTCGAAGCCGCCTCGGCTATCGCTTCAGCGGGCGGGCGTGTGACGCTCTCCTATCGCAACGCGGAGTTCTCGCGAGCGAAACCGGAAAACGTCGAGGCGGTGTTGAGCCACGAGTCGCTGCGGTTGGCGCTGGGGTCGAAGGTGAAAGAGATCCGCGCCGCCGACGCCGTGCTGATCGTGGACACAGGCGAGGAAGAGACCCTCCCGAACGACGCGGTCTTCACGATGATCGGTCGCGAAGCGCCGCTCGAATTCCTCCGCCGGTCGGGTGTCGCAATCCGGGGCGAGTGGACGGCCGCGACGTGGGGGACGTTCCTCGCTTTCGTCGCCGCCTGCGTCTTCCTCTACAACTGGAAGGCCGGGGGCCTCGTCACCAACGCATTCAAGGAACACCACTGGTTCCCCTTCGCCGTCCCGGCTGTGCTGGGCGGTCTGGCCTCAGCCTTCGCGCGCCCGGCGAACCTCCTCGGCACATTGGCTCTGTCTCTGGGATCTCCCGGCTTTTACTACTCGCTAGCGTACTGCCTGTGCGTGGTGATCTTCGGAATCAAACGCATCGGGAAACGCAAGACGCCGTACGTCAAGGTTCAGACTCTGTCCTTGATGGCGGTGCAGACGGTGCCGCTCTTCCTTCTGCCTTACGTCGTCTTGCCGTGGATCGGGCACAACGGCTTTTTCGACCACGGGGCGGGGCAGTGGCTCGGCGATCAACTGTTCCCCTTGACGCAGTGGGACCCGCAGGGGCGCGAGTACTGGCGCGCGTTCGGGTTCATCCTCGCGTGGCCTCTTTTCATCTGGAACGTCTTCACGTACAAGCCGATGGCGCTCTGGCTCGTGATCGGCTTCGTGCAGACGTTCGTGATCATTCCCGCGATCATCTACCGGTGGGGGAAGGGCGCCTACTGCGGCTGGATCTGCTCGTGCGGCGGGCTCGCCGAAACTTTGGGGGACGCGCACCGGCAGAAGATGCCCCACGGTCGTTTCTGGAACAGGCTGAACATGGTGGGGCAGGCCGTGCTTGCCGTCGCGCTCATCCTCGCCGTGTTGCGCACGATCTCGTGGATCTGGCCGGACTCGTTCGCGCGGCCGCTGTTTGATGGCCTGTTGAACGGGTGGCAACCGTTCGGTATCCAGACGAACTACTACTGGATCGTCGACGTCGGTTTCGCCGGCGTCTTGGGGGTCGGGCTTTATTTCCACTACAGCGGCCGCGTCTGGTGCCGCTTCGCTTGTCCGCTCGCCGCGCTCATGCACATCTACGCGCGCTTCACTTCGTTCCGCATCCTGGCCGACAAGAAGAAGTGCATCTCGTGCAACGTCTGCACATCCGTCTGCCACCAGGGGATCGACGTCATGGGCTTCGCGAACAAGGGGCTCCCCATGGAGGACCCCCAGTGCGTGCGTTGTTCAGCGTGTGTCGAGAGTTGCCCGACGGGCGTTTTAACCTTCGGCCGGGTCGATCGCGCGGGGACGATCATCGCTGTCGACTCGCTCCGCGCCAGTTTGGAGAAATAAGAATGCGGGAAAAGGGGAGTGTCCCCTTTCCCCGCATCCCTATTTCTTCTCGAACTTCAGGCTGGCACTGTTGACGCAGTAGCGCTTTCCGGCGGGGGCGGGGCCGTCGGGAAAGACGTGGCCGAGATGGGCGTTGCAACGGGCGCAGTGAACTTCCGTCCGCGACATGAAGAACTTGCGGTCGGTCTCGGTCTCGACCGCGTCTTCGGACGCGGGAGCCGAGTAACTCGGCCAACCGGTCCCGCTGTCGAATTTGGTCGCGGAATCGAACAGCGGCACGCCGCATCCGACGCACGTGTACATGCCGTTTTCGTGGTGGTCCCAGAACTTCCCCGTGAAGGGACGCTCGGTCCCTTTTTCCCGGGTGACGTGAAACTCATCCTCGGTCAGTTGGGAGCGCCACTCCGCTTCAGTTTTTTGAATCTTGTCCGCCATGAGCCCTCCGAGCACCCAAAAACCACCTCGCGGGGCGGGAATCTCAAGAACACAATCTCACATTCTCCCCTGGTGCCACCGTACACTTTCCCCAGAAATGAGCATTGGGGCGTAAACGATGAAGGTCCTAGTTTTCGATCACGAGGCGTTTCTGGCGGAGTTGATCAGGCTGGCGCTCGAGGCCGACGGGAACGCTTGTTTCACAGCGGCGAGCGTCACCGTGGCTTCCGAGATGCTCCGCTCGATCCGCTTCGATCTCATCGTGCTCGACCTGGTGACCGACGAACAGGAATCACTGGATTGGCTCGAGGAGGCCATCCTCGGGCATCCCGAACTGCACGGGAAAGTCTTCGTGTTTTCGGGAGGGACGCTCGAGCCCGACGAGTTCCGTCGTGTTCGGGCGTGCGGCGCCCGGTTGATCCAGAAGCCGTTCACCCTCCACCAGTTGCGCGATGCGGTGCGCACGATGACTCCCGTCGTCGGCAAGGGGGCGGAGCCTCGCCCCCGGGGGCCGGCGATCGAGACCTAGTTGCGGGCTCCCGCCTTCCCTGCGAGACTTGGCCGCCGTGTTGCGAGGTGCCTTCCCCATGAAAGCCGAGCCCTCCGATCTCATCCCGGACGCCGTGGCGGGTTGCCTGGACGCGTGCCGCCGCTGTCAAGCGGTGGTTGGTGCGGTCATCGAACAAGACCCCGCCGCGTTTCCCTCCGTTGGACCGCACTTGAGGCACTGCGTCGACCACTTCCGGCTCCTCCTCGATGGATGGCGCTCCGGTTCCGTCGACTACGATGCCCGGCCTCGCGACCTTCGGCTCGAGCGGGATCCGGAGGCGGTGCGTGGCGCACTCGCGGCCATCGCCGGGTCGCTCGCCGAGCTTCGAAGCGTAGATCTCCCCGCAGAGCTGACCGTGATCCAGTCCGCGGCGCCGGGACGGCCGCCGCTGTCGTCGTCGAGCCACCTCGAGCGCGAGCTCGTTTTCCTTTCGGGCCACACGATTCACCACATCGCGATCATGCTGCTCGCCGGCCGCGCGGCCGGTGTTGCGATCCCCTCCGCGCTCGCGGTCGCCTATTCCACCGAAGCCCATCGCGAGTCCCTCGCGACGACCCGCTGATGTGCACCGTCACCCTGCGCTGTGGCGCCGGTTCCCTCCTCCTCACCATGAATCGGGACGAGCGCATCGAGCGCGCGCCCGAGCAGGCCCCGCGGCGGATTTCCGGTGACGACTTGCGGCCCTCGTGGCTCGCGCCGTTTGACAGCGCTTCCGGGGGGACGTGGATCGGGGTCAATGAACGTGGCGTCGTGAGCTGCGTGTTGAACGGCTACGAGCCCGCGGACGAGGGCCTGCGTGGCGATCCGTCGGTGCCGAGCCGCGGTTCGATCATCCCGCGGATCCTCGAAGAACAAGACGGTGTCGGCCCCGCGCGCCTGCCCGGCACCCTCGATTTTTCGGCCTACCCGTCGTTCACGCTGCTCGTGGCGTCCAAGGACGGCGGCGAGATCGTCCGCTGGCGGCGCGGATTCGGGCTCACGCGCGAAAACGTCTTCCCGGGATTGACGTTTCTGACCTCCTCGTCTTGGAACGAGCCGGAAGTTTCCGTTTGGCGAAGGCGTGCCTTCGACGCGTGGCGTGTCGCGGGCGAGCCGGAGGCGGACGGGCTGCCGACCTTGCACCTCGTCGCCCCGGCGGGCGACGAAGCCAGCGCTTCCTTCATGACCCGGGAAACGAGCGCGACCCGCAGCATCACCCAGGTGAGGGTCGACGGTTCAGGCCAGGTCGCGTCGCTCGCGTGGTGGCCGCGTCACGGGGTCGCGAACATCGACCCCGGAAGTCCCGGCGCTTGCTTGGATCTCGAGCTCGCGCCGCTCGCGGCCTTCGCGGTCGACGATAGGATCGCGTGAACCCTGGGGACGAACGCGTTTTTTCGCTCGGCTGGCCCAAGGCGGCGTCGGTTCGCCGGGTACTCGAGCGCACGTTCGGCCTCGATGAGCTCGATCGCATCCGCAGCGCCCGCCCGGAAGGGATCGCCGGCGAGGCCTTCCTCGCTTGGCTTCTCGACCATCTCGATGTCGAGTTGTCCGTAGGCCCCGCCGAGCTCGCACGCATTCCAAGGTCGGGACCGGTCGTTGTTGTTGCGAACCATCCGTTCGGCGGCATCGAAGGCATCGCCCTCGCGCGGGCTCTCAAACTGGTCCGCCCCGACGTGAAACTCTTCGCGAACTTTCTTCTCCACCGCATCCCGGAACTTCGCGAGCTCTTCTTGTTCGTGGACCCGTTCGCGCGCAAAGGCACGGCGCGCGCCAACACCACGGCGCTTAAAAGCGCACTTCAATGGCTTTCGAGCGGGGGATTGCTCGGGGTGTTTCCCGCCGGTGAGGTCGCCTCGTTCAACCTCAAAATGCTTCGTGTTGCCGATCCCGCCTGGAACCCCACGATCGCGGGGCTCGCGCGGCGCACTAGGGCCGCCGTCGTGCCCGCGTTTTTCCCCGGCCGCAACCGCGCTTTCTTCCAGGCGACGGGTCTGATCCACCCCGCATTGCGCACCGCGCTCTTGCCGCGTGAATTCCTCGCGCGGCGCGGCAAAGCGATGGAACTGCGGATCGGCACGCCGGTTCCGCCCGCGCGACTCGACGAGTTCGCCGACGATGCGCAGGCCATCGCCTACCTGCGCGACCGCACTGAGATCCTCGCGGAGCGCGTGCCGAAACCGAGCGTTTCCACAGCGGCCGCGATTCAGCCTCGCCGCACGCCGCCCGCTCCCGCTTCGATCGTTCCCGCCGTTCCAGCGGCCGAGCTGGCGGCCGAGGTGGCGGCGCTTCCGGACGACGCATGCTTGATCGTGAGCGACGAGCTTGAAGTCTACGTTGCGCGTGCGGCCGCGATCCCCAAGGTATTGCGGGAGATCGGTCGTCTCCGCGAGGTCACCTTCCGCGAAGTCGGCGAGGGGACGGGGCGCGAGCTCGATCTCGACTCGTTCGACGCGACCTACTTGCATCTGTTCATCTGGAACTGCGCGGAGCAGGAGGTCGTGGGCGCCTACCGGTTGGGGCCCACCGACGAGATCATCCCGGCCGCGGGGGTCGGCGGGATGTACACGGCGTCGCTGTTCAACTTCGATCCGAACCTCTTCGAGGCGATGGGGCCCGCTCTCGAAATGGGGCGTTCGTGGATTCGCACGGAGTATCAGAGGAGTTACACAGGGCTGATGTTGCTGTGGAAGGGGATCGGCGAATTCGTCTGCCGCCATCCGCGCTACGCGACGCTCTTCGGGCCTGTCAGCATCAGCGCGGACTACCGTTCGCTCTCGCAGCGGATGATCGTGGCCTTCCTCGAACGGAACCGGAAGATGACCGACTGGTCGGAATGGGTCCGTCCTAAGAATCCGTTCCGCGAGAAGCGTTGGCCGGGCGCCCCGCGCGGCCCCGCGCAACTCAACGACCTCGAGGAGGTTTCGACGTTCATCTCGGAGATCGAGTCCGATCAGAAGGGCGTGCCGATCCTGCTGAAGCAATACCTACGGCTCGACGGCCGCCTTCTGAGTTACAACGTCGACCCCGACTTCGCCCACGTCCTCGACGTGCTGATCGTCGCCGACTTGCGGCGCACGTCGCAGAAGGCTCTCCAGCGTTACATGGGTCGGCAGAACCTCGAACGCTTTCGCGCGTTTCACGCCGCTCCGGCCCGTGCTCTCACGAGTTGACCCGGGACGGTTTGGAACGTCCCGGGTTCCCGATGGAGTTGTCCGCGGAGGACGCTTACTTCGCCGCCTCAACCGCGATCATGAGGGACTCCTTTTGGGTCACCACAACCACGTCTCCGACCTTGACGTCTTTCAGGTTTTCCCGGTTGCGAACCGGGTAGCTCTGGATCGCGCCGTCTGATGTCTTGATCGTGACCGAGGGAGCGGCCATGTCGATCGCCATGACGGTCACGGTCGAGACCATCGTGTTTGTCACCCCGCCTCCAGGCTTCGAGCCCGTGTACTTGCCGGCCTCGGTGGTGATGGTGGTGAGCCCGACGGGCGTTCCCGGCTTCTTGATGTCGTACGCGACCGACTCGTAGTACTGGGCCGTCACGGCGTCCCCGACCTTCATGTTGTCGAATCTCGTGACGTCCTCGTCCACGAGAAGCTCCAAGAGGTTGCCCTTCGGCCCCTTGAGCGTCACGGCCCTGTTGGCTTTGTCAATCGCCACGACGGTGGCCGTCACCGTGACCTTGTCTTTGATCACGATCGGCTTGACGGCCTCGTCCCCGGCGGCGAGCACCGATCCGGCCAGGGCGACGAACAGTGCGGATGCGATGGCGGCTTTGAACATCGTCTTCATGGTTGTCTCCTCATCGAAACGTGTGGATCAAACAGAGTGCCTATGGTAGCGCTCCTGGGAAAAGGGGACACTCCCCTTTCCCCAGAAGCGCTATCTCCCGAACGCCTCGCGAATCGCGGCCTTGCCGCCGGTGGCGAGCATGCGGCCGTGCGACATGATCACGCGGTCGAACTCGTGCTCGAGCAGGGCGTCGATCGAAGCGGAGAAGGCGTCGCGGTCCGCAACGATAAACGACGTGAAGATGCGCGATGGGCCGAAGCGGTCGTAGGCGCGGTTTGCGCGCATGAACATGCGGGAGAGCCAGGGGAGGTCGTGCTCCCGGTAGTTGAAGACGGCGTCCGTGAGAACGAGCGTGCGCGAGGGGGCGTGCACGAAGGCCACCTCGCTTATCCGCGTGCCCCGCAACGGGACGACCGCCAGCTCACCCCGCATCGCCTCGGGCCAGTCTTCGTCGATGGAACCGTCGATGCGCCGGAGTTTTTCGAATAGCTTGCCGCGCGCGGCCGCGGGAACCAGGACGCGCGCCGATGGGTAGCGATCGGCGTACCAGCCGGCGTCCGAGCCGTGCAGCGCGTTGGGCACGAGGATCCACGACGGCCGACCGATCGCCTGGAGCGAAGCCATCCCCGCCTCGTCCATCGCGATCGCGGAATGGACCGCCACGTCGCCCGACGCGAGCAGGAAGACCGTCATCTTCCGCTCGAAGTTCGACCTCTTGAAGCGCCCGCCAACGACGAAGAGTCCGTCGTCGACGAAGTCGATCGGGCCGTGTGGATAAAGGACCATGGCCGCATGGTAACCTCCGCGAACGATGGATAACCACGGCGACAGGCGAATCTCGCTGGGACTTCTGTACGGTCTGCTCGGGCTGCTTTTCGTCTGGGCCGTGCTCTACATCGTGCCGATGACCCACGACCTGTACCTGAGGGTCTTTCGGCCCGCGTCCGTCGTCGCGACCCCATTCCTAACCGACTGGCCGAGCGGCACCATCGTGGATGTGGCGCGCGATCTCGACCGACGATCCGTGCCGCCGATTGTGCGGGGTGACCGGGTCCTCGCCGTCGACGGGCAGCCCTTTCGCACGGCATGGGAACTCGCGCAGCGCGTGGAAGCCGTCGGCGTAACCGGAACGTTGCACGTCGTCGTCGCCCGCAAGGTGCCGGGGGGCGGCGAGGAAGAGTTCGCCTCCACGGTCGCGCTCCGTTCGTTCGCCGAGAGCGAGGGTTCGTTCCCGTTTCGGGTGCTCATCGTGGTCGTGGGTCTCGTGATGCCGTGGGTGTGTTTCCTCGTCGGGTTTTGGGTCGCCTTCGTGCGACCACGCGATCCGATGGCGTGGCTCGTCCTCGTCACGCTCCTGGGATTCCAGGTCGCGTCGTTTCAGCAGCCGTTGTTCGACCGGTGGCCGGACCTGCTGCGCATCCCCGCCGCCGTCTACCGCGCCACGTTCGGGGGCACATGGGCGTTCTTCTTCCCGCTGTTCGGTGTTTACTTCGCGGAGCGCCTCGACTGGGAGCGTCGCCGGGGTTGGATCAAGTGGATCGTCCTCGGGCCGGTTGCCGCCTTCGCGATCGGCGGCATCATCATCGATTTCGGCGAGAGTCTGAATCTGCGCGGCGTCGTCCCCTTGGCGCTCGGGCTCGATGCCGTCCAACCGATCGTGCAGCTTTTCGCCATGGCGGCCATTTCGTTCTTCTTCCTCGTCGTGGGGTGGAAGATGGGTGTTGCTTCGAGCGCGGACGCCCGAAGGCGTCTGAAGCTCGTCAGCTGGGGCGGATGCGTCGCCCTGCTGCCCGTCCTGACGCTAATCGTCGCGGGTTGGGTCCTCGACCGTCGAGTGGCGGATTTCCCGGTCGGCGTCATCGTCGCGTGCCTGATCTTCATGCCGGTGTTTCCGCTGACTCTGGCCTACGTGATTCTCGTCGACCGCGCGATGGACGTCCGCGTCGCCGTCCGCCAGGGGTTGCGCTACGCCGTGACGCGCGGCGCGATCCGCATCGTCGTCATGCTCTTCATGGCGGGCGTGTTGTGGAACGCGTGGAATCTCGTGAACGACCCAACGGCCAACCGGCCGCAAAAACTCCGTGCGATCGCGTTGGGCATGGGTGCGGCGATTTTCGTGCCCCGCTTCGCCCGGCGCGCGTTCCTCTGGACCGACCGGCGCTTCTTCCGCGAAGCCTACGACGTCGAACGCGTGCTGACCGAACTGTCCGAGCAGGTCCGAACGATCGCGGAAACTGGACCGCTTCTGGACACCGTCCTCGACCGCATCGGCACGACGCTCCACGTGGAGCGCCTCGCGGTGTTCCTGCACGAGGGCGACAAGCTGGCGCCGAGCCGTTCCCGCGGATTCGAACCGGCGCCGACGGTCGAATTCCCGGCCACGGCCGATGCGCTCATCAGGCTGCGCGAGTCGGGGCGGCCTCTGCGCGTCCGGCACGACGACCCCGAAAGTCCGTTGCGCCGCGAGACCATCTCCGACGAGAATCGCGCGCGTCTCGCCGAGGTGGACGCGGAGCTGGTGCTCCCGCTCAACGGAAAGAGTGACCTCCTCGGCGTCATCACGCTCGGCCCGAAAAAGAGCGAAGAGCCTTACTCGATCTCCGACGCCAAGCTGTTGGGCTCCGTCGCATCGCAAACCGGTCTCGCCCTGGAAAACAGCCGTCTCATGGCCACGATCGTCAGCGAGATCGCCAAGCGCGAGTGGATCGGTCGCGAGATCGACATCGCGCGCGGCGTACAGCAGCGCCTCTTCCCGCAGAAGCTGCCGTCCATCGCGGGCGTGGATTGCGCCGGTGTCTGCCGCCCGGCTCAAGGCGTCGGCGGCGACTACTACGATTTCCTGGCGCTGTCCGAGGGGCGATTGGGACTCGCCCTCGGGGATGTCGCCGGGAAGGGGATCCCCGCGGCGCTCCTCATGGCGAGCCTGCAAGCATCGCTGCGCGGCCAGCGCCTTTCGGGGCCCGCGGATTTGGCGCAGCTCATGACCAACCTGAATTTTCTGATCCACGAAGCGTCGCCCGACAACCGTTACGCGACGTTCTTCTACGGTGAGCTCGACCCGGCGACGCGTACGCTCTCCTACGTGAACGCGGGCCACAACGCGCCGATGCTCTTCCGCGCCACGGGGGGGGCCGAGCGGTTGACGGCCACGGGTCCGGTGGTGGGACTCATCGAGGCCGGCCGCTTCGAAGAGCGCAGCGTCGTGCTCGATCCCGGTGACGTGCTCCTCGTTTACTCCGACGGGATCAGCGAGGCGATGAACGTGAGCGACGAGGAGTGGGGGGAGGATCAACTCGCGGCCGCGGCCTCCGCGGCTTTCCCCTGCAACCCGCAACAGTTGATCGACACGCTCTTCGTCGCGGCCGATGCGTTCGCAGGCGGCGCGAAGCAGCACGACGACATGACCGTCGTGGTCGTGAGAATGAAATAGGGGACAGTCCCCTTTGTCTTACAAATTCGGGTAGGTGTCCTCTATGAAACGAGCCCTCGCAATCGTCGTGGCCATCGCGCTGATCATCCCGCTGACGATCGTCCTCGTGTTCGCGATTCAGGCGCGCGTTCGTCTGCCGGACCTGCGCCCCTGGCACCGGTTGATCTTGGAATCCGAGTTTCGAGCCGGCCGCCCCGACACTCCGAAAACGTTCGAGGAGTACCGCCGGCTGGAGGATCGGCTCTTCGCGGAACTGCGCGCCCGCGTGGTCGACAACCCCGCGGCGGCCGACCGTTACTCCCTCGGCCGTTTCAATCCGGCGTCCGTACCGGCGAAGCTCGCCTTGGACACGCCCTACAACCGTTCCTACGAGCTCGTGCCGGAGACCATCCGCGGCGCGGTGCTCCTCGTTCACGGCTTGAGCGACTCTCCGTATTCGATGCGGGCGCTCGCCGAGCTGTGCCGCGATCAGGGTTTCTACGTGCTGGTCGTTCGACTCCCCGGGCACGGCACGATCCCGTCGGGGCTGGTCAACGTGCGCTGGCAGGACTGGTACGCGGCCGTTGAACTCGCCGCCAAGGAGGCGGCGCGCCGCGCGGGGCCGGACCACCCGTTCTACGCCGGCGGATACTCGACCGGTGCGGCCCTGACGCTCTTGCATTCCCTGCGCGGACTCGACGACAGCACGCTGCCGCGACCGAGCAGGCTCTTCCTCATCTCTCCGGCCATCGGGATCCCGAAGTCCGCGGCTCTCACGGAAATACTCGCCGGGCTGTCCTTCATCCCGTACTTCGAGAAGTCGAACTGGCTCGACGTCTTTCCCGAGTACGATCCTTACAAGTACAACTCGTTTCCGGTCAACGCGGCCCATCAGATTTACGCGCTCACCAAAGAGCTGAGCCGCGCTCTCGAAGTTGGGGAGTCGGCAGGGCGGCTGGCGGGGATGCCGCGCATCCTCGCATTCCAGTCCCTCGTCGACGCGACGATTGTCGCCCGCGACATCATCGGCGGACTCTTGCTTCACCTGCCGGCGCCCGGAAACGAACTCGTCGTGTTCGACATCAATCGCAGCGAGGCGTTCCAAGCCCTGATCGAGCCTGCGCGCGTACTCGAGCTCGATCGTATTCGCGCCGCGCCGGTCCTCCCGTTCCGTTTCACGCTGATCGCCAATGACGATCCCGCCTTGCAAGAGGTCGCGACGTTCACGCGGGAGGCCGGCTCGCGCGACGTCACGAAAACGGAGCTTCCGCTGCGCTGGCCCCGGGGTGTGCTCTCGCTCGGTCACGTGGCCCTTCCGTTTAGCGAGGACGACCCGATCTACGGCCTCGAACCGAAGCTCGAGGAGGGGCCGGCCTACCGATTGGGCTCTTTCGCTGCGCGCGGCGAGGCGGGCACGCTCGTCGTGCCGCTCGGTAATCTGGCGCGGATGCGCAGCAACCCGTTTTTCGCCGTCATCCGCGACCGAGTCGTTGCGGCGATCGATGCCGACCGCACTCAATAACAACGACGTATGACATGATCTGCTTTAAGGAGAACCCCATGAAATTGAAACCAACGCTCCTGGCCTCCTTTGCCCTCTCCTTGGCGAGCCTTGCGCTTCCGCTCCAGGCCGCCGAACCTGCCGCCGTACTCACCGACATCGGCACGCTCGACAAGGCGACGGCGGAAAAGGTCTTTCCCGCGAAGCCGCCGTATTCGCCCTACGCGGGCCGTAATTTCCCCACGCGCCCGTTTTTTGGCGACACGCACACGCACACGTCGTTCTCGTTCGATGCAGGGGCCTTCGGGTGCCGGCTGGCACCGAAGGACGCCTATCGCCTCGCTCGCGGAGAGGAGATCACCGCGTCGAGCGGCCAGCAGGTCAAGCTCTCGCGGCCGCTCGATTTTCTCGTCGTCGCCGACCACTCGGACAACATGGGCTTCTTTCCGCAACTGCTCGGGGGCGAGCCCCACGTGCTCGCCGACCCGCAAGGGCGGAAGTGGTACGACATGATCCAGTCCGGCAAGGGCGCGGAGGCCGCCATCGACTTGATCGTCTCGTTTTCGCAGGGCACGTTCCCGGAGGCTCTCCTTTCCCTCCCCGGCACACCGGCGTATCGAGGAGCGTGGCAACAGACCATCGCGGCTGCTGAGGCGGCGAACGAGCCGGGTCGGTTCACGGCCTTCATCGGGTACGAATGGACGTCGAACACGGGCGGCAACAACCTCCATCGTAACGTGATCTTCAGGGACAACGGCGACAAGGCCAGTCAAATCGAGCCGTTCATCACGATGGCGCCGATGGGAAGCGACAATCCGCGAGAGCTTTGGAAATGGATGGCCGCCTACGAGGAAAAAACCGGCGGATCCTTGCTCGCCCTGGCGCACAACGGGAATCTCAGCAACGGAATCATGTTCCCGATCGTCGAATCGTTCACCGGCAAACGGATCGACCGCGAATACGCCGAGACCCGGGCGCGATGGGAGCCGCTCTACGAGGCCACGCAGATCAAGGGGGACGGCGAGACCCACCCGTTCCTGTCTCCCAACGACGAGTTCGCCAACTACGAGACCTGGGACAAGGGGAACCTCGACCTGAGCGCGCTGAAAACGCCCGAAATGCTCGAATTCGAGTACGCCCGCTCGGCGCTCAAAAACGGGTTGAAGCTGGAGCAGGAACTCGGCACCAACCCGTACAAGTTTGGCATGGTCGGCTCGACCGATGCGCACACCGCTCTCGCCGCCGTCGAAGAGGACAACTTCTTCGGGAAGACCTCGAGTTCCGAGCCCAGTCCCGAGCGGGCGACCCATCCTTTCGCCAAGATGCCCAAGGCTACGATCATGGGCTGGGAGCAAACCGCTTCCGGCTACGCGGCGGTCTGGGCGACCGAGAACACGCGCGAGTCGATCTTCGACGCGATGCAGCGCAAAGAAACCTACGCCACCACGGGTCCGCGGATGCTCGTGCGCTTTTTCGGCGGCTTCGACTTCGAGGCGAAAGACGCATCGAACCGTATGCCGGCGCAAATCGGTTACACGAAGGGTGTCCCCATGGGCGGCGATTTGAGCAACGCCCCGGCCGGCAAGGCGCCGACGTTTCTCGTTGCCGCCTTGAAAGACCCCATCGGCGCCAACTTGGATCGTTACCAGATCGTCAAGGGCTGGCTGGACGCGAAGGGCGAAGTCCACGAAAAGGTGTACGACGTGGCGTGGAGTGGCAACCGCAAACCCGGGGCCGACGGCAAGGTCCCCTCGGTCGGCAGCACGGTCGATGTGCAAAACGCAACGTGGAGCAACACGATCGGCGCGCCCGAACTGATCGCGGTCTGGAAAGACCCGGACTTCGATCCCAAGCAGCCGGCGTTTTACTATGGGCGCGTCATCGAGATCCCGACACCGCGCTGGACGGCCTACGATGCGAAGAAATTCGGGATCAAAATGGCGCCGGAAGTTCCCATGACCACGACCGATCGCGCCTACACCTCGCCGATCTGGTACACACCGGGGAAGTGAGCGGACCCGTCGAATCGGGGGCGCCATGAAGCGCTGGCTCCATGAACCCCTCGTCCACTTCCTCCTGCTCGGGGCGGCGCTCTTTTTGGTCTTCGGTCTCTTCGGGAAGCCCAGCGGCGGCAAGCCCGGAGCGATCGTTGTCACCCAGGGACAGATCGCGTCGATGGTTTCGGGTTTCACGAGCACGTGGCAGCGCCCTCCGACGCCCGAAGAGCTGGAACGGCTGATCCAGGACCGCGTGAAAGAAGAGGTCTATAGCCGCGAGGCGATGGCGCTGGGTCTCGACCAGGACGACACCATCATCCGGCGCCGCTTGCGGCAGAAGATGGAGTTCCTGTCCGATGACGTGGCCGCCCAGGCCGAACCGTCGGACGCCGAGCTTTCGGCCTATCTTCAAGAGCACCGCGACTCGTTTCGTATCGAGCGCCGCTTCACGTTCCGCCAGGTCTATCTCAGTCCGGAACGACGCGGCGAGAGCCTCGCCCAAGACACCGCGCAGGTTCTGGCGCAGCTGCGGCAGGCCGGCGGCGAGGCCGACATCTCGCAGTTGGGCGATCCCTTTCTGCTGGAGCGCGCGTTCGACGCCGTCCCCGAGGGCGAGGTCGCGAAACTGTTCGGCGACAAGTTCGCGGTGAGGCTGGCCGAGCTGACGCCCGGAAGCTGGCAAGGGCCGGTGGAATCCGGTTACGGCGTGCATCTGGTGTTCGTTGGCGACCGCACCGATGGCGGTGTCCCGGCGCTCGGGGATGTGCGCGATGCGGTCTATCGCGAGTGGGCGAACGCGAAGCGGCTCGACGCGAACGAGGCGTTCTACCGGAGTCTGCGGAAGAAATACTCCGTCACCATCGAGCGGCCATGAAGCGCCTCATCTTGCTGTTCGTCATGGCGACCGCGTTCGCGCGTGGCGCAGCGGCCCACGAGATGCGTCCCGCGTATCTCGAGCTGCGCCAGACCGGCCCCGAAACCTACGACGTGCTCTTCAAAGTGCCGGGAAGCGGAGACAGCCTCAGGCTCGGGCTCTACGCGGAGCTTCCCCCCGACTGCGTCAAGGTCACGCCCGTGCGCAGCGCTTTCGTCAACAATGCCTTCACCGAGCGCTTCAGCGTGAAACGTGCCGGCGGGCTCGCGGGCGGGACGATCGAAATCGCGGGTCTGTCCGCAACCGCAACCGACGTTCTGGTCCGTATCCAAGGCCTCGATGGCCGTTCGCAGGTCCTCCGTCTCACGCCGGATTCGCCGTCGTTCGTGGTTGCGGCGGCGCCTGGTCGGTGGCGGGATGCTGCGACCTACGCGCGGCTGGGCTGCGATCACATTCTTTTGGGTGTCGACCATCTCCTGTTCGTGTTCGGGCTGCTCCTCATCGTGCCGGACCGGTGGATGCTGCTCAAGACGATCTCTGCTTTCACGCTCGCGCACAGTCTGACGCTGGCCGTTGCGACCCTGGATTACGCGAGCGCGCCCCTTCCGCCGTTGAACGCGGCGATCGCCCTGAGCATCCTCTTTCTCGGGCCCGAGATCGTGCGCTATCGACGCGGCGAGACCAGCCTGACGATCCGTCATCCGTGGGTCGTCGCGTTCGCGTTCGGGTTGTTGCACGGTTTCGGGTTCGCCAGCGGGTTGACCACGACCGGGCTGCCGCAGGGAGAAATCCCCGTCGCGCTGTTGTTTTTCAACGTCGGGGTCGAGGCGGGGCAGGTCGGCTTCGTCGCCCTGGTGCTGCTTCTCGAGCGTTCGTTTCGCGTCCTCGAGATCCGCTGGCCGCGCCTCGTCGAGCTGGTCCCCGCCTACGCGGTCGGCTCGCTCGGCGCTTTCTGGACGATTCAACGGACCTGGATGCTCTTCAAGGATCTGCGTTAGGCGGCTTCCTCCGGCTACCCTCGCGGCGAGTGGAGTCCCGATGCTACGCTACGCCACATGAACGTCCGGTTTTTCCATGAATCTCGTGCGAAAGGAACGTCTATGAATCACAGAGTCATTGCAGCGGCGACGATTGCGGCCTTCACGTGGTGCGGAGCCGTCCTCGCGGGAAGCCCCGAGCTCACCTCGGTGGCGTTCCCCGAAAAGCAGAGCGTCGATCTCGTGTTCACGACGATGCCAACGGCGCCCGCCAAGGCCAAACTCAAGGGCTCGGTGAAGTACGAAGCCGGGCAAGCCAAGGTTTCTCTCTCGTTTTCGAAAATGGAGCCGGCCGTGCTCTTCGGTGGCGATATCGCCGCCTACGTCGTCTGGGCCATCGACCAAAGCGCCCCTCCGCAAAATCTGGGCGAGTTGATCGTGACCAAGAAGAGCCAGTCGGGCTCGCAGGACTTCTTCACCCCGAAAAAGAACTTCGCTTTGATGGTCACGGCCGAGCCGTTCTACCTCGTGGCCCAGCCAACCGAGATCGTCCTCTTCACGTCCGCCCCGAAGGACCCGAAGAAGGCCCCGGGCACGACCTTCATCTTCCAGACTTTCCGTCCTGGGGTGAAGTCCGGCGTGGCCTCGATCGCTGATCTCAAGTTCGAGGACAAGACGCCCGTTCCGGTGCTTCAGGCGGCAGCCGTCTTGAACTTGATCGAACGCTTGGATGCGGGGCAGGTGGATCCGGACGCCGTGAAGAACGCGACCGTCGCCCTCGGTGAGGCGAAGGCGGCAAGGGACGACAAGGCGATCTCCGATGCGTCCCGTCGGTCGATCTCGTCTTCGAATGACGCCCTTCGCGAGTGGAAGAAGACGAACGATCAGTTGGCCGCCGCCGATGCGGCCGCGAAGCGGGCCGCCGCAACGGCCGCGCTCGAGGCCAAAAACGCCGCTACGGCGGGTCAGCTGTCGCAGACGGAAGCCCAGAAGGCGGCGATCGCGGCGCAACTCGCCGAGGCCGAAACCCAGAAGGCAGCGCTCGCGGCGGCCAACCAGCAGATCAAGGCGCAGCGTGACGCGCTCGCCGCTCGCCTGCAGGGTGCGTTGGGCCAGGTCGCAGATACGAAGGAGACGGCTCGCGGCACCGTGACGAGTCTCTCCGGCGTCCTCTTCGACACCGGAAAATCCACGATCAAGGCCGACGCCAAGATCACTCTCGCCAAGCTCGCGGGCGTCATGTTGGTGTTCTCGAAGACGACCATGCAGATCGAGGGTTACACCGACAACACCGGTTCCGACGCCACGAATATCACGCTGTCGACGGCGCGCGCGAAGGAGGTCGCCGACTTCCTGACCTCCCAGGGGATCGCTGCGGACCGGCTGACTTCGCTCGGTAAGGGCCCGGCCGATCCGGTCGCCCCGAACGACACGGCCGACGGACGCGCGCAGAACCGGCGCGTCGAGGTCATCTCGTCCGAGCCCCAGCTCTAGATCGCGTATTGAGGTCCCGCCGATGATCCTCGCTGGAGACATCGGCGGGACTTCCACCCGCATCGCGCTCTTCGACAACGACGGGCGCGCCCTGCAATCCGTCGTCTCCGGCAGGTATCCAAGCCGCGATCACGCCGGCCTCGACGAAATCGTCGCCGCCTTCACCGGCGCCCACCCGGGCCGAATCGATGCCGCGTGCTTCGGCATCGCGGGTCCCGTGCGCGACGGCCGTGTCGAAACGCCGAACCTCCCCTGGGTCATCGACGGAGCCGTCCTCGCGAAGCAGCTCGGGCTTCCGCACGTGACCCTGCTGAACGACCTCGAAGCGAACGCGTGGGGTGTTTTCACCCTCGGCGACGCCGACGTCGAGACGCTTTCACCGGGGCAGCCGGCGCGCGAAGGGAACGCCGCGATCATCTCGGCGGGCACGGGTCTGGGGGAGGCGGGTTATCACTGGGACGGGGTGAAGCTCCTCCCGTTCGCATCGGAAGGCGGCCACGCGGACTTCGCACCACACGACGAGTTGACGATCGAGTTGTTCCGTTGGCTCCACCGGCGGTACGGGCACGTCAGCTGGGAGCGCGTTGTTTCGGGTCCGGGGCTCGTCAACATCTACATATTTCTCCGGGACACGGGACGTGGGTCAGAGTCGGCGGCGCTTTCTGAAGACATGCTCTCGGGCGATCCTGCCGCGGCGATCTCGAAGGCGGCGCTCGCGGAAACGAGCGAGTTGGCCGTGCGCTCACTCGACTTGTTCGTCGCTCTGTACGGAGCCGAAGCCGGCAACCTCGCGCTTAAGATGAAGGCGACGCAGGGGATCTGGGTCGGGGGAGGGATCGCCCCGAAGATCCTCCCGCGCCTGAGGCGCCCCGGCTTTCTCGAAGCGTTCCACGACAAGGGACGATTCAGGGCGTTTCTCGAGGCGATCCCCGTCCGGGTGATCCTCAACGACCAGACGGCGCTGCGCGGCGCGGCGTGGCACGCGCTATCCTCGCGGGCATGAAACAGCGACTCGTCGTCGGCATTTCCGGGGCCTCGGGGGCGATCTACGGGATCAGGCTCCTCGAGGTTCTTCGCGACCATCCCACGATTGAAACGCACCTCGTCCTGACCAAGCCCGCCGAGCGCACGATCGTCGAGGAGACCTCGTGGGAGCCGGCTGCGGTGCGCGCTCTCGCGGCGGTCGTCCATCCCGTTTCGGATATCGGCGCCGCGATCGCGAGCGGGTCATTCGTAACGCAGGGGATGGTGGTCCTCCCGTGCTCGATTCGCACGGCCTCGGCGATCGCCTACTGTCAGGCCGATAACCTTTTGACGCGCGCCGCCGACGTCACCTTGAAGGAAGGGCGCAAGCTCGTGCTCGTCGTGCGCGAGGCGCCGCTGCATCGCGGCCACCTGAAGGCGCTGCTTGCGGCCAGCGAGAACGGGGCGACGATCCTGCCGCCGATGCCGGCGTTCTACACGAGGCCCAAGACGATCGACGACATCGTGGACCACACCGTGGCGCGCGTGCTCGACCAGTTCGGCGTCGAGCACGCGCTCTCGGCGCGTTGGGGGGAAGCCCCCGTTCGCGAGGACTGACGCGGAGCTAGAACGCCATCGTGACGTAGAGCCCCACGCCCGAAATCGTGTAGTCGGCCTTGAGGGTGTCGTTACCGCTCTCGTACGAGTTGAGCCTCAGCTCCGTCCGGTCCCATCCCACGCCGAGCCCCAGGTTGCGGATGAAGTACCAGTTGAGGTGGATGCCGCTTTCGTACATGCCGCCGTCGATGCCGTTGGTGTTGAGGCGGAAGAACCGGTAGTAGGAGCGAAAGACCAATCCCTTGGTCAGCGCCCAGTCGACATTGAATCCGATCAGGGGGACAGGGAGTCCGACCGACGTCGACTTGTCGAAAGAGCCCGCTGGGTCGCCGTTAACGTTGCCGACGCCGCTGAGGGACGATCCGAGGTCCACGTAGCTCAATCCGGCCGAGCCCGAGATGCGGATCGGCTCGAGGTGCAAAAAGTCGTATCGAAACGCGGCGTAGATGAACTCGGTGTTGAATTCAGAGGTGACCGTTCCGCCGGCGTCGATCTGGTAATCGCCCCAGGTGATGTCCTGGTCGATCACGCGCGAGCCGGAACGGTCGATGTTGACGTAGCCGAAATCCACGTGACGCCGATGCTCCGAGACCCGGGCGGTACCCTGGATCATGAAAGTCGTCTTGTTCCCCGGCAGGTTGAAGATCTTCTCGAAGTCGATCGTGGCCCCCACGCCGCTCTGGCCGGTGAGGCCGACATCGGTCGTCAGGTCCGCGACCGATGCGCCGATGTCCAGCCAGACGAGATCGGGAATCTTGTCCGCGAATTCCTCAGCGTAGGCTGGTGCCGCGATCAGGAGCGCGGCGGCCATAACGAGAACCGAACCGAGGATCGAAAGCCTTTTCGTCGTCATTTTTAATGTCCCCTCCTGGGAAGCGGGAACATCCTAGCAGGACGTTTCGCTGGAAGTACATAATCTCACCCTTCCAGGGGAGCCCATGAAGAGTTGTCTACTCCTCTTGCTCGTCGCCGCTTCGTTCACCGCGGTTCACGCGGACGAATTCGCGTGGGACGTCCCGGACCGTGTCTGGATCGACTTCGGCGGAGCCTACAACAGCGTCTCCACCCTGGTCTCCGTCACCACCCCCGACGGGCTCGGGGCCGCGTTCGACTTCGAAAAGGTCTTTGACATTCCCGGGAGCGAACTCGCGGGCCGGATGTTCGGGACCGTCCGCATCTCCGAGCAGCGCCGCTACATCGATTTCGGCTTCGTCGACATCAGGCGCTCGGGCACCCGCGTCCTCGAAGAAGACGTCCAGTTCGGGGACTACCTGTTTGAAACGGGCAGCAACGTCACCGCCAAGTTCAATTCTGGCTTCATCTACGCGGCGTTTCGCTACGACTTCCTGCACCTCGAGCAGATTCGGATCTCGGGAAGCGCCGGGATCACCTGGTTGGATATGGGCGTCGGCCTCCAAGGTGAAGCGACCCACACGAACCCCAACGACCCAAGCGAATCGCTTACCGAGAGCGTCGACGAGCGCGTGTCGGTGGGGCTCCCCGTTCCCATGTTCGGGATGAACATGGACTGGGCCTTGACCCGGCGACTGGTCCTGCGCACGTACAGCCGCTTCTTCCGTATCAACGTCAGCAGCGTCAACGGCTCGTTGTTCGAGACCGGGATCAGGCTGAACTGGTATTTCGCGAAGCACTTCGGCATGGGCGTCGGTTACGATCGTACGGATCTGAAAATCGACGACGTGTCACTCGGCAACGGCGACAAGGGGAAGTTCGACTACGCCATTTCGGGGTTCGGGCTCTACTTCAATTTGGCGTTCTAATGGGGCCATGGGAATGACCATCGTCAGCTTCACTCCAGCACTTGCTGCAGCACTTTTTCTTGGCATGCTCCTCCTCCTGGAAGTGGGCCGGCGCCGGGGGCTGCGGCGCCTGGCGAAAGACCCCGAGGGGGCGCGACACGGCATCGGTGCCGCGAACGGCGCGCTGTTCGGCTTGTTGGGGTTGCTCGTCGCCTTCACATTCTCGGGGGCGGCGTCGCGCTTCGACACGCGCCGGCAACTCGTCGTCGAGGAGGCCAACGACATAGGAACCGCGTGGCTTCGCCTGGACCTGCTCCCTCCAATTGATCAACCCGCCATGCGCAGCCTGTTCCGACGATACCTGGACTCACGCCTAGAGACGTATCGCAGGCTTCCCGACATCGAGGCCGCGGAAGCCGAGCTTGTCGAGACCGCAAAACTGCAGGCCCAAATCTGGCAACAGGCCGTCGCCGCCTGTGAGGCGAAGCACGACACGCCCACGACCTCGCTGGTCCTCACGTCGCTGAACACGATGTTCGACATCGTGAACACGCGTATCGAGGGGGCGCGCCTCCACCCACCGCTGGTGATTTTCGCGCTTCTTTTCGGGCTCGGACTCGGGTGTTCGTTCTTGGCCGGCTACGACATGGCGGGCAGCCGAACGCGAAGCTGGACGCACATCCTAGGCTTCGCGGGGGTCATCGCCTTGTCGGTCTACGTCATTCTCGAAATAGAATACCCGCGCTTCGGTTTCATCCGCGAAGACACGTCCGACCGGGTTTTGGTCGAGCTACGCAAGAGCATGGAATGACCGTGCGCTACTTCGGGAACAGCAGCACCAACATCGCCCGGAACTTCCAGTTCGGGCCTCCGTCGGGCGACTCGACGTAGTAGCCCGCCCCGGCTGTAATGCTCACCGGACGCCGGCCCAGATGCACCAGTTGCGAGACCTGAAAGATGATCGGCACCGTCCAGGTATTGCTCGACGGCTGAAGCCAATTGGCGATCGTCTCGCTGACCAAGGTGTACGTTGTGGCCTTTTTCGTGGTGTACGCAGCGAAGGGCTGGAGAAACATCTGGTTCACGCTCGGGCGGCTACTGTCGCCCGCGTACGACCACATTTGATTCCCGAGCGCTCCGTAGGTCCAGTGGCCCGACTGCTTGAGGACCACAAACGTCGGTCCGGCCGCCCACTGTCCCGTTCCGAGTGTGGGTTCGGTTGGGACCGGGAGTTGGAGCGCGGGGCCGATCCCCCAGATGGCCTTCTTCGGTACTGCCGGCGAGAAAAAGCCTGAGACGAGAATATCGCCGACTCCTGAAGCCGTGGCGCCTCCGGTGGACATCGCCGGCTGGCTCAGGTACGGGACGATCACGCGAGCGATGAGGTTCCAGTCTTTGTTGAGCGCGAACGGCATGACCGGCTGGAAGTTGAACAGGAACTGGGTGTCGTTGTCCGGGCCGGGACCCACACCGAAATTCCAGTTGGCCTGAAACGGCACGCTGATCAGGCTGGCCACCGGGTTTGCAAGCTGCTTCGCCAGGTCCGCTGCGTCTTGCTTGGGCTCGGTTTGGGCAGCGAGGTGGGTTCCCGCGACGAAAGTGAGCAGGAATGCGAGAGAAATGGTTCGCTTCATGGGGTCTCCTTGGTGACGAGGCCTCCGGGATTGTGCCATAATCCCCGGCCGTTTGACTGACAACTCACTGATTGCTGATGAGGAGGAATCGTCCCATGAGATGCGCACGTTGGTTCGTCGCAGCCGGAGTACTGGCGGTCGCCGTCGCCATCCCCGCTCAGGCCCAAGACAAGAAAGAAGTCCAGGGTTACATCGCTGGCGGCTACGTCCTGCCGGAGGGAACGTCGAGCGACTACCTGAACGGTGGTTGGAACATCTCGGGCGGCGTCATCTTTCGTCCGATGCCCGCCAAGCCGTTCGGTGTGCGCCTCGATCTCGGATACAGCGACATGGGTGCGAACACCAAAACGATCAACCTCGCGAACGGCGCGGGGCTCGACGCGGACAGCGGCTACATGACCATGGGGAATCTCACCGCCGAGTTCATGTGGGAGTTCGGCAACCCGGACAAGTTCGGCGGTTACCTTGCGGTCGGTGGCGGTGGTTACCGCCGGTACGGCGCGCTGACCGCCTCGGCGACCATCGCCGTCTGCGATCCATATTGGTATTGGTGCTATCCCGCAAATGGTCAGGTGGTCACGAACAGCGACTCCCTCATCAAGTGGGGCTGGAGCGTGGCTGCGGGTATGACCTTCGCGGTCGGCAACGGCGATCTGTACCTCGAGGCTCGCTATCACTGGATGATGTCGTCGCCCTCGACGCAATACCTCCCGATCTTGATCGGTTACCGGTTCTAGTTCTATTCGGAAGAGGCGTCACGCGCGCCGCTTCAGAGCACGCGTGACGCCCTCATCCGATAGATGATCGCGCTGATGATCCCGCCGATCTTCTTTCCCGACCGCGACTGATCCGTCCAGGTTTCGCTCGCTCCCGACCAGACGAGGGCGTCCGGCTCCCTTGACGCGTCATAGAAGTTCGTCTCGAGCGTGACGACGTCGTTAACAGTTGAGTAACCGGGATCCACGACGGTGGCGTAGCTGGTCGAGTAGTAGCTCGACCACGAACCGTAATAGGCCGGGCCGTAGCCGCCATATCCGCCGTACCCGCCGTATCCGACGCCGACCGAGACGGTCGGAGCGCTGTACGTCACGACTTCATTGACCGAGATGACGCGCGTGACGATAACGTTCGTGACGTTTTCCGCCTTCATCCTGGCGATGATGGCATCCTTGTCGAGGTTGGTGGCATCCGGAGCCCAGAGGTAACCGGACACCGCTTCGTATCCCAGTTTCTCGAGCTCGACCGCGAAGGAATCTTCGTACAGGCGGCGGAGCAATTGGTTGCCTGAAACGCCGAGCACGAGGACCTTCTTGACCGTCTTCTTGCTGAAGCCCGGCGCGGTCCAGGACTTGGTCATTTTCGTCGAGGCGCAGGACACGACCAGAGTGAGTGCCGTAGCCGCGAGGACCATGGAGCGCAGTTGAGTTCGCATCAGGCCACCGTCACTTCTTTCGATAGATAGACGTCTTGGATCGTGTTCAAGAGCTTCGCCCCTTCCGCCATCGGACGCTGAAACGCCTTGCGTCCCGAGATCAGCCCCGTGCCGCCCGCGCGCTTGTTGATGACCGCCGTCGTGACCGCCTCGGCGAAGTCGTTCGCGCCCGACGCGCCGCCCGAGTTGATGAGCCCCGCGCGCCCCATATAGCAGTTCGCGACCTGGTAGCGGCACAGGTCGATCGGGTGATCGCTGCACAGCTCGGTGTACATCCGCTCGTCGAGTTTGCCGTAGCTGGATCCGCCCGTTCCCATCGCCTTGAAGCCGCCGTTATTTTCGGGGAGCTTCTGCTTGATGATGTCCGCCTGAATCGTCACGCCGAGGTGGTTGGCCTGGCCCGTGAGGTCCGCGGACACGTGGTAGTCCTTGTCCTTCTTGAACGCGGGGTTTCGCAGATAGCACCAAAGCACCGTCGCCATCCCCAGCTCGTGCGCGTGCTGGAAGGCTTCCGCGACCTCGACGATCTGGCGGCCGCTTTCGTCCGAGCCGTAGTAGATCGTGGCGCCGACGGCGGCCGCGCCCAGGTCGTACGCCTCTTCGACCGTGCCGAAGAGGATCTGGTCGGCCTTGTTCGGGTAGGTGAGAAGCTCGTTGTGATTGATCTTCACGAGGAACGGGATCTTGTGCGCGTACTTGCGCGAGACCATCCCGAGCACGCCGAAGGTCGAGGCAACCGCGTTGCATCCGCCCTCGATGGCGAGCTTCACGATGTTTTCGGGATCGAAGTAATCGAGGTTCTTCGCGAACGATGCGCCGGCGGAATGCTCGATCCCCTGATCGACCGGAAGGATCGACATGTAGCCGGTTCCCGCGAGGCGCCCGGAACCGAAGAGTCGCTGCAGGTTCGCGAGCACGCGATTGTTGCGGTCCGAAGCGGCCACGACCCTGTCGAGGAAATCGGGTCCGGGAAGATGAAGGCGGTCCTTGGAGATCTTGGGATTCGCAAACCCCAGGTAGTACGCAGCCTTGTCGCCCAGTGCCTTTTGAATGACGTTTTCCATGGTCGGGTCGCTCCTTAGATAGAGCGCGCATGTTAGCAGCGCGTTCCCCGCGATCGCCTACTGCGCCGGGATGGTGACCAATGGGAGCTTCGCGGCTTCTCCGGTGTCGGCGAGCGTGAAGAAGAACATGACCGCCGTGAGCGCTCGCTTCGTCTGCCAGTCCCCGTCCTCGATCCAGAACCAGTGATCGCGGTATCTCACCGCCGCGAAGGAAGACTCCGGCTTGTCCTTGCCGCTGTGAATCCGCACCACGTCGTTCCGATCTTCCGCGGCGACGTTCTCGAAGGCGGGTGTCGCGCTGTGATCCTTGAGATGCGCCTCCGGCACGTCGGTGTAGCTCGCGAACGCCACCATGATCTGCAACATGGAGCGGCTGTTCACGGCCAGTTCGTTGTCCGTTCCGCGCACGGGGGAGTACGTCAGAGCGAACTTCGGCGTATCGGGCGACAGCTTGAGCAACCTCCGGACTTCCGCGGCCTTCTCCACGATGTCGGCCGCAATGTCGTCGCGCCGGAAGAAGAGCACGGCGGTTGCGCCCTTCGCCTTGTCCTCTTCCACACGCATCCCGACCGCGCCGGCGATCTGTATTTCGCGCAGCAACCTCAGCGCGCGAACGAACTCCGGGTCCGCCGCCCGCACCAATCCGCCCGCGTTCGAGCGATTGCGAACGCCGTTCAACGACTCGACCGTCAGGGCCAGGATGAAATCCGCCGCGTAGCCCGACTGCAGCATGAAGAAGATCTTTTTCGGATCGATCGGCGTGAGGAGCCCGCTCAAGAATTTCTCTCCGGTGAGCGGCACATAGGTGATGGTCGGCCGGTCGGTGTAAATCGCCTGCACGCCCGCGGCGGCGAAGTTGCCTTGAATCGCGCCGCTTGACGAGACCGTGCCGCCGAGATTGCCCCCGGTCTGCATCGAGTACCCGCTGACGATGGACGACACATCGACGAACACGGGTAAGTCCATGTAGCGCAGCTTGACGATGTTCAAGAGCGTCTGCTGCTTCCACGAATCGGCGATCGCCGAGCTGTAGTCGAACCGGTCCACCGGGATCGTCTTGGGGCCGAGGTGGACGCACCCTGTGAACAGCGCCACTGCGCCGAGCCCTAGGGTTAGCCTCGCCGCACCGCGCCGTGGGTCGTCGATCATGGGACACCTCCGATAGGCCGAGTATCATATTCGGGTTGCAGCTCTTTCGAAATGGACGGGACGCAGATTTGGCGAAGGACAGCCTCGAAAGCCGATTCGAGTTCGAGACGCTGATCGCCGACACGTCCGCCGCGCTGTTTGCCGCCCCGTCGGAGCAACTCGATCTTGCGATCGAGCGCGCCCTCGCAAACGTCCGAAACGTTTTCCAGGTCGATCGCTGCGTCCTTTTGTCGGTGAGCGCCGACCAGAAGGTCGTGAACGTCCGCCTGGCGTCCTACGCCGAGGGGCTTCTGCCTGTGCCGGTGGACCTGAACTTGGCGCAGGTGTTTCCCTGGTCGTATCGGACGTTGCTCGTCGAGCGCGCGCCCGTCCGAGTTTCGAGCATCGCCGAACTCCCCGCCGAGGCCGTCGCCGAGCGCGAGGCCTGGATGCAGCTACCGATCCGATCCGCGCTGACGCTCCCGATCGTGCTCGGGGGGGTCGTCGGTCACATCATCGTTCTCAATACCGTGCACAACGAGCGCGAGTGGCCGGACTTCTTCGTGGCGCGGCTTCGCGTGCTCGGCGAGCTGCTCGTCGCGGCACTCGAACGGCAGGGGACGGTGGCCGCGCTCCGAGCGAGCGAAACGCGCCTGGCGTCGGGCGCCGACCTCGCCGGCCTCGCGTTTTACGATGTGGACTTCGGCGAAGGCGCCATGTACTTCGACGACCGGCTTCGCGCCCTTTGCGGCATTCCTCCCGACCAGGAACAGGGCATCCAGGCCTTGGAATTCTGGATGGCGCAGCTGCATCCCGATGACCGTCCACGCGTTTTGGAGCTGCGCGATCGGTTGCATGATGGGAGAGCTGAACGGATCTCCATCGAGTATCGCTACCTGCACCCAGTCCTTGGGGAGCTGTGGATTCAGCATCTGGCGGGTGTGGCCACGCGCGACGCCGCCGGACGCGCCCTCCGCACATTCGGTGTCCTTCGCGACGTTACGGCGAGCAAGCACGCCGAGGATGAGTTGCGCGACCTCAGCCGGCGCCTGATCCGGGCTCACGAGGAGGAGCGCGCGCTCCTCGCGCGAGAGCTTCACGACGATGTGACCCAGCGGCTTGCGGTCTTGGCGATCGAAATCGGCCGCGCCGAATCTGCGGAGAAGGACGCGGCGCAGGCTGAGGCGATGCGGTCGGTTCGCGAGGGGCTCGTGCGCCTCAGCGAAGACGTCCACTCCCTGGCGTACCAGCTTCACCCGTCGGTGCTGGAGGAGCTCGGCCTGGTCGAGGCGCTCCGGACGGAATGCGAGCGGATCGGGCGCAACGGCCGGGTCGACGTCTCCGCGGAACTCGATCCGCTGCCCGCCGTCGTCGGGAAGGACGCGGCGCTTTGCCTGTTCCGCGTGGCCCAGGAGGCGCTGAACAACGTGACCCGTCACGCCGGCGCGCGCGCCGCGCGTGTCGCCCTGAGGCAGATGGACGGCGGGTTGCTGCTCTCGGTCCGTGACGATGGCGTCGGCTTCGATCCGGAGAGTCCGGGAAAG
>JAQBEH010000003.1:0-23871 GCA_032124015.1 Acidobacteriota bacterium | reverse complement strand
AACCAGGCCGACGATCGGTCCGGGCCGCTTGTACCAGGGTGCCGCGCCCTCTTTCTTCTTCTTTTCTTCGTCGGTCGCGGTTGTTTCGGTGGCCGCTGCGGGGCTACCCGTGAAGCGGACGTTCAACCGCGTCGTTCCGGCCTCCAGGACGCTGACCGGAGCGACGTCCTGAACGGCGAGTTTCGTGACGCCGTCGTCCGCGACGACGGATGTGAGCTTGTAGCGGCCTCCCACCGGGACCTCGATCGCGTAGTTCCCAGCGGCATCGGTCGGAGCGCTCATGTATTGGGTGTCGCTCCCCACATCGATCAGGATGGCCTTGAAGCCGAACGCGGGGCTGCCCGAAGGATCGAGGATGACTCCCGCGATCGTCGCCGTCGGATCCTGCGCGAACACGCCGGGCGCGGCGCCAAGGGCGAGGGCGAGGCCCATGAGCAGGGCGAGCGACTTTCGCAACGACTCGTGAGCGAACCTTCCAAGCGTCATGGCGACTCCTTCAGGGACACGGGAGGAGAACTAGCGCGGCGCGATTCTCGCCGTGCCGGAGGTTTCCTGTCAAGGCCGACGCGAACCATGCCAATCCCCCGAGGCGATTACGGGCGATCCTTCCCGCGGTCCCGTGAAGATGTACGTCCACGAAAGCGTCGAGCCGGACTCCGCGCTCTGCACGCGCACGATGGCGCGCCGGTACAGGGAGCCCGGGACGCCGAAGCCCCGAAACGTCTCGATCGCGTCGAGTTCCGCGAAGAACGCGTCCGGAGCGGGAGCGGCATAGAGCTCGCCCTCCACTGCGGCTTTCGGGCCGTCGACGATGAGCCCCGGGTAGGGGCCGAGATCGAGGAGCGTGCCGGCCGTCGTTGCCGCCTCGCCACCGGTAACCGTGTGACGCAGCAGCACGGGGTGGCGCTCTTCACCGCGCCGCAGCGTGCCGTAGACGAAGACGCTCTCGACGGGACCGGCGGACGGTCGCCCCGCCGCGGCGGCCTCCAAGGGTAGGAGCTCGAGCCCCTGGTCTTCGTAGCCTCGGCGCACGACGTCGAGGTAGGAGAGCGCCGGCGCGACGAACGGCTCCCGGCGCGCGGGGGCGACCTCGTAAGCGAAGGCGTGTTCTTCCGCGCCGTCTTCCGTCAGAGCGACCGATTCGAATCGCAGATAGACGTGACCGTCGCCTTCCTTGCGGTCGAGTGCGGCGATCGACGCGTCCGAGAAAACGCGAAATAAGACGCCCGCCACCGCCTCCCCGCGCGCCGGGGGGACATCGAGGACGCCGCCGGCGCGCGAGGTCGAACGATGCGTGAAGGCGAGCTTCCGGTCGGGGAGGAACGCGGGGCCGACGCGTTCGAGGCGGATGGGGTCGAGGCCGCGCTCGCGGCAGTAGCGGTCGAGATCGGGTTGGGAGAGGTTGGATCCGTAGCCGAAATAGAGCATGCGGCCATCGTAACGGAGTCGTCAGAGGCCGTCGCGCGTCTTGACGGAAAGCTCGAACAATTCGTCGAACACGCGTTTGGCCGCGGTGCGAGGCGGCGGCTCACCGCCGGCACCGCCCGCCCTGGCGTGCCGCCGGGCGAAACGGTCGACGACCGTGAACACGCCGTCGGGGCCGAGAGTCTTTCGGGCCTTGGCGAGCCGCGCGGCCGCGTGCGCCACCGCATCCCCGGTGATGCGGGCGTACGCGTTGATCGTCGACGAGCGGGCCGCGCAGTCGGCCAAGACAACCCGCATCGGTCGACCCGAAAGGCGGGCGGCGCGTCGCGCGAGAGCCAGATAAGCGGATTGGAACTCGCGCGCGCGACGTCGTTTTGCCGGCGTCGGCCGACGATCCGCGCGGGTCGCGTAGGACGACACCGCGAGCTCGAGGATGGCGTCGGGTGCCAAGGGCCGCGCGTCGCGCGCGTAGAGTTGCGACAGCTCGCGCAATAGGTCGCGGGTCGAGTACACCGCGTTCCAAGTGATGCCGTCGGGAACCCTGACCCGGCCGCGGGTCGAGCGCGCCGTCTCGAACCACCGATGGGCGTGATCGAATCGCGCAACGAGCGGGCGGGCGCGCGAAAGCAGGAGCGTTTCCATTTTCTTGTCGTATCCCGCGTGCGACAGCAGCAGACGGTCGCGCGTTTCGACGAAGGACGCATCGAAAATCGCAAGAAGCGGGTCGCGCGAAAACGCCGACAAGGGCGCCCGCCGGCCCGCGATCAGGGCGTCGGCGATCTGTGCGAAGCACTGCACGATCCCCCTCGCCTTCGCCTTCTGCTCGGGAATCGTGGTGGACCAACGCGGTCCGTCGTCGTAGCGGTACTCGCGGTGGTACAGGCCGAACTGCCGGACCGAGCCGTAGTCGACGATCGAACCGTCGAGCAGGACGTTGTCCCCGTCCCAGTCGAGCCAGCAAAATACGTACTCACGTTCGAAGATCGCGGCGGCGCGGCCGAACGCCTTCGCTGCGGTCTCGGCGAAGGCGCGATACCCCTCGACCGCGCTGCGTGTGAACGGCATCGCACCGTTTTTCCGCTCCCGTGCCATCGCGTAGTCCACCGCGGATTTCAGCCGGATCAGGTCGTTCTGCTTCAACGGGGCGAACAGGTGCGAGGGGCGCAACAGGTTTCGTGCCACGCGCACGTTGACCGCGAATCCGCCGGGGAGGGCGATCACCGCGAGCACGCGCTCGGTCGGAATGCCGCCCCTGTGCAGAGCCTCACTCATCACTGCGGCCGCGAGGCCCTCCTCGACCGAGGCGGTGCCGCAGCCGTAGGACGCGGTGCGGCTTCCGGTCTTGTAGAAGCGCCTGGTCTGCGCGGTGGCGGGGCAGAGGCGCGTGACCCCCGTGCCGCAACTCGACACGTCCCAGCTGACGCCCGCGTGGCGCCAGGTCCCGTTCCACACGCTGCGCCCGTCTCCGGAGGTCGCTCCGCAGCGACCGGGGTGCTGCAACTGCAAGTAGCGCGTCGCCATATAGGGCTTGGGCAGGAGGTCACGTGGCGGAACGCGGACCCCGTGGGCCAGGTCGTACTCGTTGACGATCACGATCGCGAACGCGTCGAGGATCGCCGCGCGCAGCGCCTTCACCATCGAGTCCGGGTGGTCGGCGGGGATCAATCCCATCTCGCGGGCCAAGCCGTAATTGAAGAAGGCGACCTCTCCGTCGCGTCGCCGTCGCGCCCGGTAGTCGACGTGGCCGCCGGGAACCGCGTCGCGGTAGGGGTGACGGCCGTCGATGCGCGCGAACGCGGCGTAGGGGTTTTGATCCCGTGCGAGCTCGAAGGCAAGAGGCAACGTGCTCTCCTCCTATCGGACGGTGCAGGGCAAGAAGCTAGGGTCTGCGACCCGCGGGAGGCAAATCCGTCCCTTCCGTGGGACCATGACGCGTTTTGGGATGTGGGTGGCACGTGGACGAGCATTCGAACAACCCGCAGCACCGTCAGATGGCCGACGAGTCGATGGTGCGCAACCTCGCACATCAGGCGGAGGCGATCTGGCCCCAGGAATCGACGATGTTCGGCGGGTACGGTCTCGCGGGTGGCCTCGACATCCTGGACGTGGGGTGCGGCACGGGGGAGATCACGGCTCGCCTCGCGGAGCTCTACCCGAAATCGGCGCTCGTCGGCGTGGATCTGATCGAAAGGCACCTGGAATCGGCCCGAGATCGGTGCTCGGCGTTTGGCGAACGCGTGACGTTTCGCACGGCCGACGCCTTCGCGCTCCCATTTGCCGACGCCACGTTCGACCTCGTCGTCTGCCGCCACATGCTCCAGGCGGTGCCGCGCCCGCATGAGGCGATGGCCGAAATGGTGCGCGTCTTGCGACCCGGCGGACGCCTCCATTTGCTCGTCGAGGACTACGGGATGATCCACATGCACCCGACCCGCCTCGACGTGGACCGTTTCTGGGTGGACGGGCCTCCCGCGTTCGGGGCCGCCACCGGAACCGACCTTCACATCGGACGCACCGCCTACTCCCACCTCAAGGCGCTTCCCGTCGTCGACATCACACAGCGTTACGTCGTCGTCGACACGCTGCGCGTGCCGCGCGAGACGTTCGCTTCGATCTGGGAGGCCTGGCGGGACGGCTACGCGGATGCCATCGGAGAGCACACGCGCTTCACGAACGGCGAGGCCCAGGCGTTCTTCGAGGACATGATCGCCTGTATCCGCAACCCCGACGGCTACGCCGTGTGGCAGGTGCCGGTCCTCTCGGCGCGAAAACGCGGTCGCCCGCCACTCTCGACGAACTCGCGGGCAGAGATCCCGTAGGCACCGCTGCCCTGGCCGAGGTCGAGGGGTTCATCCCGGCCCGCCGGCTCGGCATGTGTAGGGGCCGGTTACGCAATCCGCTGTGGCTTTTCGCCGCAAGACGCGGTACACCGGGAGCCGGCGGCGGGCCTTGCGGCCGCCGGGGAGAGCGTCATGAGACGGTCGCTTGTTTCACACACGCTGGGAATGATGGCGGCCGCGATCGCCTTGGCCGCTACCGCGCAGGCGGGGACGCAAACCTACGTCTCCCTCGCCGGTCGCGACGATGCGATTCCAAAACTCGGGAGGCCGGGGATCGCCTTGACGATCGACGTCCCGAACGCGAACGACGCCGCTGTCCTCACGAGCGAGTTGGCCCGTGAGCTGGCCCAGCAGGTGCACACGCGTCGTCTCGCGCCCGGCGAGGCCGGCGACTACGACCTCGTGGTCACGGTGGAGGCAACGCGCATCGACGGGCCGGTGGCCACGGTCCCGTTCGAGGCGGTTCTCAAGTCGCGGCAAGGCGAAAGGCTGTGGCGGATCGATGGCCGCACGGATGTCGAGGGGGCTCCCGTCGATGCTTCGGTGTTCGCGGGGATCGGCCGCAACGTCGTCTCGGCCCTCATCCACGACGGTTGGGTTCAGCCTCGCTACGATCCGGACAACCCGCCTCCCCAGCCCCCGAGGATCAGGAGCGAGTGACCGGCTGAGCCATGTTGCTGAAAGTTCTCACCTACAACATCCACCGGGCGATCGGCGTGGACCGGCGCTTCCGTCCGAGTCGCATCGTCGACATCCTCGCTCATCACGACGCGGACCTCGTGCTGCTTCAAGAAGTCGATGAGGGCGCTCCGCGTTCACGCGAGCTCGATCTCGCGCGCGAACTGGGCCGTGAGGCCGGGTACCCCCACGTGGCTGCGGGCTACAACGTCTCGCTGCGGAAGGGGCGCTACGGGAACGCGATCCTCTCTCGTTGGCCGCTGACCATCCACCGCAACATCGACCTTACCGTGGACGATAAGAAGCGGCGCGGCTGTCTGCACACTCGCTTGACGATCGAGAAGGGGCAACACGGGGTCCGTGAGTTGGACGTGTTCAACCTTCATCTCGGGCTTTCGGCGCGTGAGCGGACCCGGCAGGTCGGAATGCTCGTGCGGTCCCCCGAGTTCGCCCAGGTTCCGGAGGGTGCTCCTTGCCTGGTCGCCGGGGACTTCAACGACTGGCGGGCGCAGCTGGCTCCCATTTTCGTCGAGATTCTGCAGTTCAAGAGCGCGACCCGGCACCGGTTCGGTTACCAAGCGGCGATTCGGACCTATCCGTCGTTCTCGCCGACCGGCGCCCTGGACAAGATCTTCTTCCGCGGGCCGCTGCGGCTCCTGGGCGCGCGCAACTGCCGCCTCCGCGTGTCGCGCGTCGCCAGCGATCATCTCCCCATCGTCGCCGAGTTCGAGCTGGGCTGATTTGCGGACTGTCCCAAAATCAATTCGAGCTCCGCTGCTTGTTCCTGGAGGTTCTCATGACCAACTTGCGTGTGTTGCTTGCTTTGGCGGCCGCGTCGCTTCTTGGCGCCCTCGGGGCTATGGCTGCGGGCGACACCCCGCCGGCCCCGCCGTCTCCGCCTCCCCGGCCCCCCAAAGCGTGCGCCACTCCGGAGTTCAGGCAGTTCGATTTCTGGCTCGGAGACTGGAACGTGGTCGACCCCAAGGGAAGTGTGGCGGGTACGAACCTCATCACCCTGGAAATGGACGGTTGCGTCCTGCACGAGCACTGGACCGGCTCGAAGGGTGGCCACGGCGAGAGCTTCAACATCTACGACGGCGCGACCAAGCGTTGGCACCAGACCTGGGTGGACGGCTTCGGCACTTTGTTGTTGCTCGATGGTGGCCTGGTCGACGGCCGCATGGTGTTGTCGGGGCCGGGTCAGGGCCCGAAGGGAGAGCCCATCACCAATCGCATCGCGTGGGAAAAGCTCGCCGACAGCCGCGTTCGTCAGACGTGGGACGTGTCGTCCGACGGCGGCAAGACCTGGACGAACTCGTTCGACGGCTACTACGCGAAGAAGTAGGGGACAGCGAAAAGGGGAGTGTCCCCTCTCCGCTGTCCCGTGCCTCGAATCAGTAGCGGTAGTGGTCGGGCTTGTACGGGCCGGTGACCGGGATCCCGAGGTAGCTGGCCTGCTCGTCGGTCAGCTTCGTCAGCCTGACGCCTAGGTGATCGAGGTGCAGGCGCGCCACCTCCTCGTCGAGCGCCTTCGGCAGCACGTACACCTTGCGCTCGTACTTCTCGTTGTGGAGGTGGAGTTCGAGTTGGGCCAAAACCTGGTTGGTGAACGACGCCGACATGACGAAGCTCGGGTGGCCGGTGGCGCATCCCAAATTCAGCAGGCGCCCCTCGGCGAGCACCAGGATCGAGTGGCCGTCGGGGAACACCCACTCGTCGTACTGCGGTTTGATGTTGATCCGCTTCACGCCCGGGATTTTCTTGAGGCCGGCCATGTCGATCTCGTTGTCGAAGTGGCCGATGTTCCCGACGATCGCCTTGTCCTTCATCCGGCTCATGTCGCTTGCCGTGATGATGGACTTGTTGCCCGTCGCCGTGATGAAGATGTCAGCGGACGCCACGACGTCTTCGAGCGTCGCGACCTGGTAACCTTCCATCGCCGCCTGCAACGCGCAGATGGGGTCGATCTCGGTGACGACGACGCGGCAGCCTTGGCCCTTGAGCGCTTGCGCGCAACCCTTCCCGACCTCGCCGAAGCCGAGCACGACCGCGACCTTGCCGCCGAGCATGACGTCGGTGGCGCGGGCGATCCCGTCGGGGAGCGAGTGGCGGCAGCCGTAGATGTTGTCGAACTTGCTCTTGGTGACCGAGTCGTTGACGTTGATCGCTGGGAAGAGCAGCGTTTTCGCTTCCATCATCTGGTACAGACGGTGGACGCCTGTCGTCGTTTCTTCGCTGACCCCGCGCAGGTCCTTCGCGACGTTCCTCCAACGGTTCGGGCTCTTTTTCATCTCTGAGCGGATGAGTTCGAGAATGACGCCCCACTCTTCGGAGTCGTTCGCGGCGTCAAACGCCGGGACGGCGCCCTTCGCCTCGAACTCGGCCCCCTTGTGGACGAGGAGCGTCGCGTCGCCGCCGTCATCGACGATGAGGGTGGGCCCGCTCCCGTCCGGCCATTGAAGCGCCTCGCTGGTGCACCACCAGTACTCGTCGAGCGTCTCCCCCTTCCAGGCGAAAACGGGAATGCCGCGGGGATTCTCGGCCGTGCCTCCGGTTGCGGGGCGGCCGACGACGACGGCCGCCGCGGCATGGTCTTGCGTCGAGAAAATGTTGCACGACACCCACCGCACATCGGCGCCCAGGTCCGCGAGCGTCTCGATCAAGACCGCGGTCTGCACGGTCATGTGCAACGAACCCATGATTCGCGCTCCGGCCAACGGCTTGGCGGTGGCGTGCTTCTTTCGCACGGACATCAGGCCGGGCATCTCGTGCTCGGCCAGCCGGATCTCTTTGCGGCCGAATTCGGCGAGGGCGAGGTCCGCGACCTTGTAGGCCGGGCGCTTCGCCTTGAGGGCGGCGTCGAAGGGGTGGATCGAATCGGCGACGGTACGGCTCATCGGGATCTCCTTGTGGCGGGTTGGGCATGACGTGAGGCCGCCGCGGGCTTGACGGCGCGCGCGGCGAACAGAGCGGGCCCCTTGGCTTTGGGGTCCGCGGGAAGCGGCAGCATCCGGACGTGGTCGAATCCGGTGTCCCTGAGAGTGCGAAGGACGTCGGCCTCGGCGAAGCCGAGCCAGATGTGCCCCATCTGCGAGCGGTACTCGTCGCGCTCGTGGGGGAGCATGTCCACCACGACGAGCCGCCCGCCCGGCCTTAGCGCCCGGGCCGCTTCGGCAAGGCACCGGGCCGGATCGCCGACGTGGTGCAAAACCAAGAACATCATCGCGGCATCGAGCCCGCCGTCGTTGATGGGAAGCGCCTCGAGGGTCCCCGCGCGCAGGTCGACGTTTTTGTGCTTGAGAAGTCGTTTCTTGGCCGCCTTGAGCATGGAGGGCGAGCCATCGACTCCGATGAGCTGGCCGACGAACGGAGCCAGGGCCTCGGCAACCTGACCGGTGCCGCAGCCCAGATCGGCGATGACGGCGTTTTCGTCCAGGAGTCCCAAAAGAGCCGGGAGGAAGAACCGTCGGCCGAACAGATCGTCACGCAGTTGATCCCATTGCGAAGCGCCCGCGCGGAAGAACTCCTCCGATCGCGAGCGCCGGATCGCCAGGACCTGGGTGAGGCGGCGCTCGTCCTGCTGCGCCGCGACCGTGCCGGCGATCTCTTTCCTGATCAGGAGCCAGAGCGATCGGAGCGGAGCATCGAGCCCGGATGTCGCGCTCGCGTACCGTCGGTTGGTCCCGTCCGCGCGGGAGGTCAGCCAGCCCCCGTCGACCAACGCCTTCAGATGGCGGCTGACCGTGGACTGCGGCGCTTGCACCACGCTACACAGCTCCCCGACGGTCAGCTCGTGCCGCTCGAGGACGAGCAGGAGGCGGCTGCGCATCGCGTCGCCCACGACCGGCAGCTGGTCGAAGAGGGTCGCGGTCTTAGGCATTGATCCATCCGTTCATTCGGATTGAAGGATAGGTGATTCCACCGGCCTGTCAAGTCCGCTAGAATGCCGGACATGCCTGCGGCGGTTTTGGGTCTGATCCTCACGCTCCTCCTACCGGGCGGTCGTTTCAATGCCTACTTCACCCCCGCGTTCACCGACGCCGCCTACCAGAAGGAGGCGGCCGCCAAGGTCCTCAAAGCGTGGAAGCCCCCCGCCGCCGCGCCGAAGGGGAAAAAGACGGTGTTGATCGCACTGATCGCCAAAGATGGGAAGCTGGCGGGCTTGCGGGACCACCTCATGACGGGTTCCAAGCCCTGGGACGACGCCGCCATCGCGGCGGTGAAAAACGCCGCTCCGTTCGCACCGCTTCCGAAGTCGTGGGAGTTCCCCACGATGGAAGTGCACTTCCACTTCGAGGCTACGGCCAAATGAGGGTCGATCGGTAGGCGCTAGGCTCCGGCCCGAGCCGGGACGGGTGCGTCGGCCCACTCGACCTTTTTCACCGAGGAGCTTACCGCGTAGACGCGGGAATTGTTGGAGTTTGGGTCGACGGGGACCACGAAGAAGCCCGGTTTGTCCTTGCTGTAGCCCGTGGTGAGTCCGCAGAGTATTTCGCCGTCCGCGAAGGTCAAGCGGATCTTCCGCCCGTGTCCCTTCGCGTCGGCAAGATCGAGCTCTTCCACGTGTTTGGGGTCTCCTTCGTACGTGCGCACGAAGAACAACGCCTTGAGCGCCCCCACCGGGACGACGAGCGCCTTGGCAGTGGGGTCGTCCCAGACCGTGAGATGGAATATGGGCTTGTGGGGTGCGAAGTCGTGGGTCGTTCCCTTGACGACGCGGCCGTCCACGAACCGGGCGACGACAGACGAGCCGCTTGTGCCGACGGTCTCCATGATCGCGACAGAACCTAGGGCTCGGCGTTCGCGCAGGCAAGTCGAAGGGGACTCAGCCCGGTCCCTCCCGGCGGAGCGCGACGTTGTCGAGAATGAAGATGCCGGGATTGTCGTTGCGCGCGGCGCGAACGAGGGCCGAGGCGACCTGTTGCGCGTGGACGGGCTTTACAGCAGCGGGGAAGAGATACGCAAGGCGTGTCATGACGATCTCGCCGAGGCGCAGCTCCTGTCTCGGGCCGACGAGGAATGACGGTCGCGCGATCGTGAGCGTCGCGAAGCCGATCCGGCGCACGGCGTTTTCGAGCTCGCCTTTGACGCGGTTGTAGAAAACGCGCGACCGGGCGTCGGCCCCGGCGGAACCAACCAGCAGGAAATGCCGCGCCCCTTGCGCCTCCGCGAGCCACGCGAGAGTCAACGGGTAGTCGAAATCAACGTGCCGGAACGCCGCCCGCGAACCCGCATGGCGCATCGTCGTCCCGAGTGCGCAAAACACCTGGTCGACGCGGAACCAGTCGGGGTGGGCGTCGAGGGCTTCGAAATCCGCCACGAGTTGGCGGACCTTCGGTCCGACGAGCGAACGGTCGAGCGGCCTTCGCACGAGGAGACGCACCTCGGAGACCTCGTCGTCGCGGATGAGCCCCTGAAGAATCTGGCCGCCGATCAGGCCGGTCGCACCGGCAAGCAAGACGCTGCGGTGCACGGTGTCTCCCTACCGATCGGCGGGCGGACAGTCCCCGTCGCGCGCGCACAAAACGAACCTCTGGATGATCCGGGTGTCCTCCGCCGGCAGGCTCTTGATCGAACGCAGGCTCTTGAGTAGGTCGTCGAACGGGTCGTGCTGGAGGCCGCCGTACCACGACTCGTCGGTCAGATCGAATATCGCAAGCGCCCGGGGAACGCTCGTCGGGAGGTTCGGCGGATGGCACCGGCCGGAGTGCTGCGCCAGGAGGGCCAAGACGATCAAAAGTACCTCTGCTCGACCCGGCGACCGGCGTACAGGCCCACGGCCAGGCCGATGATGCTCAACATGACGGCGGTCGCGAAGCCGACCCAACTGCCGACCCACCAGCCGAGCCAGCTGCCGATGGTCGCGCCGACGAAGGCGAGAAGGCGCGACAAGGGCCTAGCGGCCGCCCGCGGGGCCGAAAAAGTGGATCATCGCGACGCTGGCTCCCGACGTGACCAAGGCCGTGGCGAGCCCGACCCAAAACGGGCGTAAGCCGATGCGGCGCATCGCATCGAGGCGCGTGCCGAGGCCCACGCCGGCCAACGCTATGAGGATCAGGAACTTCGCGGCCGTCTGTGAGTCCACGGTGAGGTCGCGTCCGAGTTGCTGCGAGGCCCAAGCGACGAATCCCAACGTGTTCAAAAGGCACATCCCGAGAAAACCGAGCACGAAAATCGGCACCGACTGTTTCAGCCGCTGCCCGAGCGACCCGGCGGTTCCTTGCCCGCCTCCGGCGTACAGAAGTCCCATCAGGATGATCACGCCGCCCATCAACGTGTTGCGGGTCAGCTTCACGACGGTGGCGACCGATCCCGCGCCCTCCGAAAAGGCGAAGCCCGTCGCGACGACCTGCGACGTGTCGTTCACGGCGGTCCCGGCCCACGTCCCGAACGCCGCATCGCTCATTCCGAGAGCGTGACCGAGGACCGGGTAGGCGAAAACTGCAAGCGTGCCGAACAGCGTGTTGGTCGCGATCGCGAACGACGTGTCTTCGTCCTTGGCTCCGATGACGGGGGCGACCGCCGAGATCGCGGTGTTGCCGCACACGGCGGTGCCGACCCCGATCAACGTTGCGAGTTTTCCGGGGACGCCTAGGAATCGTCCGAGCGCATGCGCCGTGATCAGCGCCAACGTCATCAGGAAAACCACCATCAAAAGCGCGCGGCCCCCGATCGAAAGCGCTGCGGCGAATGAGAACGTCGCGCCAAGCAACACGATCGCGGAGCGCAAAAGAGTCTGAAAGGCGAAGGCGATCCCCGGCTGGACGAACTTGGGGAGCCTGAAGACATTTCCGATGACGAGCCCCAGCAGCACCGCGAAGATCACCTCGCCGACAAGCCTCCCAGTCGCGGGTGGAACCCGGCCGTGCGCGTAGCGCGCGGCCAGCGCGACCGCGATGACGAGGGCCAGACCGGGGAGGATCGAAACTGGGGTGGGGGACTTCAAGGCTTGGTGCGTGGGGTCAATCGTCGTAGCGCAGCGTCTTGATGGACCGCGCCCACAGGCCGTCCAGCTGCGGTTCGAAGATGCTGCACTGGTCCATCTCGCCCCCGTAGATGTGAAGCGTGATCGAAGCCTGGTCGGGGAGGGCGTTTCCGAGGACGTGGTATTCGTACGGGGGTATCAATGCGCCCGACGACCCAACGCCGGCCTTGACCTGTTCGACCTCGGTGAACCGAAAACGCTCTCCGACCGTTTCGACCAGGTCGAATCGCGTGACGTTCATCTGCCCGGCGACGACGCCCTCGACGCACCACATCCCAGCGTGATCGTGGAGACAGGTCGCCTGCCCCGGCCCCCAGGTCATCACGACGGCCGTATAGCCCAGCTTCTCGTTCCGGACGAGCAGGCGGCGCGCGTAGTGGTCGTTGCGGGGGCGCATAAGACGCTCGGGAATATCGAGATCGTTCGCTCGGATCAGGTCGCAAAGCGCGGTTTTGACGTGGCTCGTGACCGAGTGCACCTCACCCAGCTTGACCGACGCGTCGAGGCGGTCGATCAGGTGCGAAACGGTCTGGAGTGAGGCTTGGCGCATCGAGATGTCCGCCGGGAAGGTGCCCCAAGTGACCCGAAGCGTCAAGGAAGAAAATCGCGCGGTCGTCTCGAAAGCGCTAGACTCCGGGGTCAAGGAGGCTCCCATGAAGATGTTTCGTATGCTTTTGGCCGGGCTGGCGATCGCCACGCTCGCCGGTTTCGCGCTCGCGGGCGACGAAGCCAAGTCCGTGACCGTCACCGGAAAAGTCGTCTGCGCCAAGTGCGTTTTGAAGAAGGGCGATGCGAAGGAATGCCAGAACGTCCTCGTCGCCGACGTGGATGGAAAATCCGTCGAGTACTACATCACGGAAAACAAGCTCGCCGAGGAGTTCGGTCACACCTGCATGGGTGAAAAGCAGGTGATCGCGACCGGCACCCTCAGCGAGAAGGACGGGAAGACCTGGATCACCCCGACCAAGATGGACCAACCGAAGACCTAGTCGAAAAGGCGCCGTTCACAAGAAAGGGGACACTCCCCTTTCTTGTGAACGGCGCCTGCTACGAGCGGGTCAGCTTGCGGTACTTGATCCGGTGGGGTTGGTCGGCCTCGGCGCCGAGGCGCCGCTTGCGGTCAGCCTCGTACTCCTGGTAGTTCCCCTCGAACCACACAGCCTGGCTGTCGCCCTCGAACGCGAGGATGTGCGTCGCGATCCGGTCGAGAAACCACCGGTCGTGGCTGATGACGACGACACAGCCGGCGAAATTGAGGATCGCCTCCTCGAGCGTGCGCAGCGTATCGACGTCGAGGTCGTTCGTCGGCTCGTCGAGCAGCAACACGTTGCCGCCGCTTTTGAACATCCGCGCCATGTGCACGCGGTTGCGCTCTCCGCCCGAGAGATCTTTCACGAGCTTTTGCTGGTCGGATCCCTTGAAGTTGAACCACGACACGTACGCGCGGCTCGGCACCTCGCGCTTCCCCAGCGCGATGATGTCCTGTCCCTGGGAGATCGCCTGCCAGACGTTCTGGTCGCCGTCCAAGACGTCGCGGCTCTGATCGACGTAGGAGAGAACGACCGTCTCGCCCACGCGCAACGTTCCGCTGTCCGGCTGTTCCTGGCCGACGATCATGCGGAAGAGCGTCGTTTTTCCCGCGCCGTTCGGTCCGATCACGCCGACGATGCCCCCGGGCGGAAGGCTGAACGACAGGTCTTCCATGAGGAGGTTGTCGCCGTACCCCTTTCGGACACCCTTCGCTTCGACGACGAGGTCGCCCAAACGCGGCCCCGCGGGCAGGTACAGTTCTTCCAACTGCTCCATGCGCCGTTCTCCGTCCTGACGGAGCAGGTCTTCGTAGGCGGTGATGCGCGCCTTGCTTTTCGCGTGTCGCGCGCGAGGCGCCATGCGCACCCATTCGAGCTCGTGTTCCAATGTTTTTTGCCGTGCCGAGCTGGCTTTCTCTTCCTGAACCAGGCGGCGCGACTTCTGGTCGAGCCACGAGGAGTAGTTCCCCTCCCACGGGATTCCCGCGCCGCGGTCGAGTTCGAGGATCCACCCCGCGACGTTGTCGAGGAAGTAGCGGTCGTGCGTGATCGCGACGACGGTGCCTTCGTACTCTTTCAAGTAGCGCTCGAGCCACGCGACGGATTCCGCATCCAGGTGGTTCGTCGGCTCGTCGAGCAACAAGAGGTCGGGCTTCTGGAGGAGTAAGCGGCACAGCGCCACGCGCCGCCTTTCGCCGCCGGAGAGCTTGGTCACGTCGGCGTCACCGGGCGGGCAGCGCAGCGCGTCCATCGCGATCTCGAGGTGCGTGTCGAGGTCCCACAAGTTCTGGTGGTCGATCTGGTCCTGGAGTTTGGCGGCCTCGTCGGCGGTATCGTCCGAGTAGTTTTCCATCAAGGCGTTGTAGCGGTCGACGATCGCCTTCTGCTTCGCGACGCCTTCTTCCACGTTTCCCAGTACGGTTTTTGCCGGATCGAGCTTGGGCTCTTGGGCCAGAAACCCGACCGTCGAGCCTTTGGCCGGGAATGCCTCGCCGGTGAACTGATCGTCCTGGCCCGCCATGACGCGCAACAAGGACGACTTGCCGGCGCCGTTGTGGCCGAGCACGCCGATCTTCGCGCCGTAGTAGAACGACAGCCAGATACCCTTCAAGATCTCCCGCTTCGGCGGGACGGTCTTGCGGAGGTCTTTCATCGTGAAGATAAATTCAGGCATCGCTAGGTCCTCTCTTCGTTCGAAGCCACCGGTCGAACCGAAGAGGTTAGCACGCGCACCCAGCGTTCGAACCCGTCCATGTACGTGTAGACGACCGGGGTCACGAACAAAGTGAGCGTCTGGGAGAACAGCAGGCCGCCGACGACCGCAAGGCCCAGAGGCTGGCGCGCTTCGGCGCCGGCGCCGAAGCCGAGCGCGATCGGGAGCGTTCCGAACAGCGCGGCCATCGTGGTCATCATGATGGGGCGGAAGCGCACGAGGCAGGCGTCGTGGATCGCCCGGACCGCATCCTTCCCCTCGGTTCTCTGCGCGACGACGGCGAAGTCCACCATCATGATGCCGTTCTTCTTCACGAGCCCGACGAGGAGGATCACTCCGACGAAGGCGATGACCGAAAGGTCCTTGCCGAACAAGGTCAGGGTCAGCAGCGCGCCGAAGCCCGCGAACGGGAGCGCGGAGAGGATCGTGAGCGGGTGGATGAAGCTCTCGTACAGGACTCCGAGCACGACGTAGATGAAGAGCACCGCGACGAGAAGCAGGATCCCCAGGCCTTTCTGGGACGCCTCGAACGCCTGCGCCGTCCCCTGAAAGGCCGTGCTCATCGTAGCCGGGAGCACACGTCGGGCGGCCCCGTCGACGGCCGCGACCGCTTGGCCGAGCGACACGTCGGGCGCCAGATCGAACGACACGGTGACGGACGGCAGCTGCCCGGAGTGGCTCACGACGAGCGGCCCGACCCCCGTGGCGGTGGTGACCAGGGTGTCGAGCGGGACGAGCCCGCCGCCCGTCGCCCGCACGTACAGCAGCGGGAGGACCGAAGGGTCGTCCTGGTACTTGCGGTCGAGCTCGAGGATCACCTGGTACGACGCATTCGACGCATAGATCGTCGAGACCTGCCGGAACCCGTACGCCGTGTAGAGTGCGTCGTCGATCTGCTCGGCGGTCAGCCCCAGGGCCGAGGCCTTGTCGCGATCGATCGTCAGTTTGACCTGCGGACTCTTGAGCAGGAGATCGGTCGTGACGTCGCGCACTTCCGCAAGCTTGCGCATCTCCGCTTCGAGCTTCGGCGCGTACTCGTACAGATCCTTCGTGTCGGTGCTCTGCAGCGTCAACTGGTACTGGCTCTTGGTGAGACGCCCGCCCAATCGGATCGGGGGGGGATTCTGGAAGAATACCCTCATCCCCGGCACCACGGCGACCTTGCCACGGAGGCGGGCCAAGACCGCGCCGACCGGTTCGCGCTGGTCGCGCGGCTTCAGACGCATGAAGATGATCCCCTGGTTTGCGCCGGTGGCGCCGCGGGCGCCGTAGGACGACATGAATCGGTCCACCGCGGGGTCGGCCTGGACGATCGCCATGACCTTCCGCTGGTGCGCCGCCAGCGCGTCGAAGCCTATCCCTTCCTGGCTCTCGGTGAAGCCGATGATCTGCCCGGTGTCCTGGTCGGGAAGGAACCCCTTCGGGATGCCGACGAACAGCCAGACGGTGGCCGCCATCATCGCCGCGGTGACGACCATGATCGACGGGCGGTGGCGCAGCGACCAGGTGAGACCGGCGTCGTACCAGGCGAGGGACGTGCGGAACCAGCTCTCCGTGATCGCGTACGCCCGGCCGTGGTGGGCTTCGCGCTCGGGCCTCAGGAAGCGGCTGGCCAGCATGGGAGTGAGCGAGAGCGAGATGAATCCCGAAATGAGGACCGCCGTACCGAGGACGACGGCGAACTCGTGGAAGAGACGCCCCATGATCCCGCCCATGAAGAGGATCGGGATGAAGACCGCCGTCAGCGAGATCGTCATCGACATCACGGTGAAGCCGATCTCCTTCGCGCCGTCGATCGCCGCCTGCATGGGGGGCTTCCCCATCTCCATGTGACGGACGATGTTCTCGAGCACGACGATCGCGTCGTCGACGACGAATCCGACCGCCAGTGTCAGCGCCATCAGCGATAGGTTGTCCAAGCTGTACTGAAGCGCCTGCATCACGACGAACGTGCCCAGGATCGACAGCGGCAGCGCGAGGCTGGGGATGACGGTGGACGAGACGTTGCGTAAGAAGAGGAAAATGACGAGCACCACGAGCACCAACGTCAGGCCCAGCGTCACCTGGACGTCGTGCACGGACGCTTTCACCGTCTCGGACCTGTCGAACAGCACGCGCAGCTGCGCCGAGGCCGGCAGCTTTCTCTCGAAGGTCGGGAGCAGCGCGCGGACGGCCTTCACCACCTCGACGGTGTTCGTCCCGGGCTGCCGCTGAATGGCGAGCACGATGGCGCGCTGGTCGATGTACCACGCGGCCGTCTTGTCGTTCTCGACGCCGTCGACCACGCGCGCGATCTCGTCCACGCGGACCGGCTGTCCGCCCCGGTAGGCGACGATGACGGGCCGGTAGCCGGCCGCCCTGAGGATCGGGCCGTTCGTCTCCACCGTGTAGGTTCGGTCGGCGCCCCACAGGGCCCCCGTCGGGAGGTTCGAGTTGGCGTTTCGGAGCGCCGCGGCGACCTCGTCGATCCCGATGCCGCGCGACGCGAGCGCCGTCGGGTCGGCCTTCACCCGCACCGCGTACTTCTGCGAGCCGTAGATCTGGACCTGGGCCACGCCGGAAATCTGCGAGATCCGCTGCGCCATCATGGTCTCGCCGTACTCGTTGAGGTCGTACATGGCGAGGGTGGGCGAGGTGAGCGCGATGTAGAGGATCGGCTGGTCCGCGGGGTTTACCTTCTGGAACGACGGGGGGGAGGGCATGTCCCGGGGCAGGTTCCTCACGGCCCGCGAGATCGCCGCCTGGACGTCCTGAGCCGCGGCGTCGAGATCGCGGTCGAGGACGAACTGCAGCGTGACCTGCGTGTTCCCCTGCGCGCTCGACGAGTTCATCGTATCGAGCCCGGCGATCGTGGAGAACTCCTTCTCGAGCGGCGTGGCCACCGAGGCCGCCATCGTCTCCGGCGAAGCGCCAGGAAGGACGGCCGAGACCTGCAGCGTGGGGAAGTCGACGTTGGGGAGATCGCTGACCGGGAGCCGCTCGTGGGCCGCCCATCCGAACGCGAGGATGGCCAGCATCACGAGGGTGGTCGTGACCGGCCGCCGGATGAACAGTTGCGAGACGTTCACGGCTTCGCCTGCACCGCGACCTTGGCCCCGGGGACGATGCGGATCTGGCCATCGGTGACGACGGTCTCACCGCCCTCGAGACCGGAGACGATCACCGTCTCGCCGCCCTCCGTACGGTCCTCGACGACCGGACGAACCTGTGCCGTCCCGTCCGCGCCGACGACGAAGACGTAGCTCCCCTGCTGCCCGACCTGGATCGCCGCGGATGGCACGATCACGGCGTCCTTCTGCTCGGCAAGCCGGAGCACGACCTCGACGAACTGCCCGGGCCAGAGGCCCCGGTCGTCGTTCGGGAATTCTCCCCGGAGGCGGATCGTGCCCGTAGCCGCAGCCACCTCGTTGTCGATGAAGGTCAGGACGCCGACGTGGCCTTCCCCCCGTGCGCCGCGGCTGTACGCCGTCACCTCGAGCTTCCCTTCCGCCGCGTGCTTGCGCACGTCGGCGAGGTGTTTTTCGGGGACGGAGAACGTGACGTAGACGGGGCGGACCTTCAGGATCGTCACGAGCGGCGGATCGTCGTTGACCTTGACCAGGTTCCCGGCCCGCAGGTTCACAGCTCCGGCGCGGCCGGAGATCGGAGCCGTGATCGTGCAGTACGAGAGGGAGAGCCGCGCGTCCTGCGCCGTCGCCTCGTCGGCCTGGATCATGGCCGCTTGCGAGGCCGCCTCCGACACGGCGGACTCGTACTGCTCGCGCGTCACGTACTCCTTGTCCACGAGCGTTGCGTAGCGCGCGACGTCGTTGTCGGCCTTTTGGCGGAGCGCTTTGTCGCGCGCGAGCTGCGCTTCCGCCCGGTCGAGCGCGATCCGGAACGGCTCGGGGTCGATCGTGAAGAGGATCTGTCCCTTCACCACGTCCGCGCCGTCGTCGATGTGGACCTTCAAGATCTGTCCCGCAACCCGCGAGCGCACGGCGACGGAAGCCGTCGATTCCACGTTGCCGATCGCGCGGAGCGAGACCGGCACCGTCCGCCGAACCGCCTGACCGACGATCACCGGCGGCGGTGGGGGAGTCGCCGCCGGCTTGGCGCCGCCGCCGCAGCCCGCCGCGGAACCGAGAGATAAGAGGGCGAGGAGCGGAAGGACGGCCTTGGCGGATGGTGTCATCGGGGGAGGGCCTCCGGGCCGGTCAGCCCGCCCGTGCTGTAGGTGAGACGCGTGGCGGCCAGCAGCCAGTCCGCGCGCGCGGCGATCTCTTGTGCGCGTGCCGCGGCCAACGCCGACTGCGCGTTCAACAGGTCGATCAAAGAGCCGACCCCTTCCTGGTATCGGCCCAGCGCCACCTGCTCGGACGCGGTCGCGCTCTCCAGGAGGTCCTTCGACGTCTCGATGCGCTGCGCGGCGGTCTTGAGGTCGTACCAGCTCGCCCACACCTGGTTGATGACCACCTGCTCGACCCCCCGGGCTTGGGCGGCCGCGCGCGCTTCCTCCTCACGCGCCCCGGCGATCTCGTACGTGTTGCGGAGGCCGTTGAAGACGGGGATCCGCAGCACGAGGCCGACGGACCAGGGGTCGGTGTGGGCCGCGTAGGTCTGGGGGTCGTAATAGTTGAGGTTGTAAGCGCCGGTGAGGTTGAGCTTTGGAAGCCACTCCCCGCGTTTCGCGGTGACGTCGGCCTTCGAGGCAAGCCACGACTCGCGCGCCGCGGCCAGGTCCGGCCGACGCCCGAGCGCCTTTTCGATCAACTCGTCCACCGTGCCGCCGAAGTCGATCGTGGGAACTTCCGTGGGAAGCTCGCCGACCTCGAACGAGACGTTCGCGGGAAGGCCCATCGCGGTCGCGAGCGCGCCGCGCAGGCTTCCGATGCTCCCCTCGATCGTCTGCGCGATGAGCTTGGCCTGCGAGCGTTGCGTCTTTCCCTGGAGGACGTCGGCGATCGTCGCGAGGCCCGCGTTGCGACGCTTCTCGGCCGCGTCGAGGTTGGTCTCGGCTTCCGTCTCCGTGATCCGTGCGGCGACGAGCTGCGCCTTGGCATCGACATAGGCGATGTACGCCTCGATCGTGCGCAGGACCACGCTTTGCACCGTCGCGCCGTGGGCCCACACCGCGCCCAGCGCGCCGTCCCTGGCGCTGGCGATGTTCCCCGAGCGCTCGCCGAAATCCGCCAGCAGGTAGGTCAGCACGGCGCCGGGGCCGTAGGTCGTCTGGAGGTTCTGGAACTGCCCCCCCTGCACGGAGTATTTGGCGCGCGTTCCGGTCACGGTGACGTCGAGGTCGGGCCACCAGTCGGCCTTGGCCGCCCCGAGCGCGTCCGCGCGGGACCGTGCGTTGCGCCAGGCGGCCTGCGTGGCGGGATCGTTCAGGAGCGCGACGTCGAGGACGTCCACGAGGGTCAAGTGATCGCGCCGCGCGAGGATGTCTTCGGGGATCGAAAGCGCGTCGTTGGGCGGCCTTCCGGGGTACGCCCCGGGGACGATCCCGCGTCCCGGTGTTTCAGGGAGGGGGACGGTTCCGGCCATGGCCATCATTCCGGCCGCGGCAGCGAAAGTGGCCGCGAGAACGAGGCGGAAGCCGAACCGTGGTTTCATGGGTTCGGTGATTATTGCAAGGACGAGGGGATCGCGCTCGAAAGAGGGTTTGCGCTTGGCGTGATTCGTGCAAACCTAAGGATGGCCTGTCGGGCGTCAGGAGAGCGTCATGAGAAGAGAGAGAAGAGTCCCTTTTTTGGTCATGGTCGTGGGTCTGGTGGTCGCATCACCGTTATCGTGGGGCGGTGGTGGTATTAGAGATTTCAATCCCGTAAGACCTGCGGGGGTCAACGACGGTGGGCGTACGGAGGTGAGCACGAAGACGACCTTGTGCCATCGACCGCCGGGCAACCCGGACAATGCTCGGACGATCGTGGTTGGTACCGCCGCTGTGGCGGCCCATCTAGCGCACGGGGATTCCCTGGACGCGTGCACCTCAGACTGCGCCCAGGAATGTCCAAAGGAATGCCCGGAGGCTTCATCGGGGGTACCGAGAACGGGTCAGACAGTGTGCTGGGACGGCGCCGGTGCCCCCATCACGTGCGCCGGTACGGGTCAGGACGGCGAGTACCAATTCGGAGCGTCGGCGACGCCGCGGTTCACGGACAACTCCGACGGGACCGTGACGGACAATCTGACGAAATTAATCTGGTTGCAGGACTCGGACTGCTTTGACCCCGGGACTTGGAGCGCCGCCCTGACCGCGTCGAACACCCTGGCGAACGGGGAGTGCGGTTTAACGGATGGCTCGGCGGCCGGCGACTGGCGGCTGCCGAACCTCAAGGAGTTTCAGAGCCTGATCGATTTCGGCTCATTCGCTCCGGCGCTCCCCGCGGGCTATCCGTTCATCGGGGTGAACTCCGTCCTCTACTGGTCGTCGACGTCCACCGCGATCGACCCGGCCTTCGCCTGGTACGTGAGCCTCGGCCATGGCACGACCAGCAACGCGGGAAAGGCCAACCCACAGATCCACGTGTGGCCGGTTCGCGGCGGACAGTGAATGGTGCGCCAGGCGGTTGGCGATCAGGCGATCCCAAGATAGGCCTTCTTGACCTCGTCGCTCGCCGCCAACTGCTTGGCGTCGCCTTGCATGACGACCGAGCCCACTTCGAGAACGTAGGCTCGGTGGGCGACTCTCAAGGCCATGTGCGCGTTTTGCTCGACGAGGAAGATCGTCGTCCCCGAGGCGTTGATCTCCCTGATGATCTTGAAGATCGTCTGCACGAGCTGCGGGGCGAGGCCTAGCGACGGCTCGTCGAGAAGCAGCAGGCGCGGGCGGGCGAGGAGGGCGCGGCCGATGGCAAGCATCTGCTGCTCCCCGCCTGAGAGCGTCCCGGCGCGTTGATCGAGACGCTCTTTCAATCGAGGGAACAGCGCGAACACGCGCTCGCGGTCGCCTGCGATGTTCTTGCGGTCCTTCCGCGCAAAGGCACCGAGGTCGAGGTTCTCGTCGACGGTGAGGTTCGGGAAGATGCCGCGGCCCTCGGGGACCTGCGCCAGGCCGCGGCGCAGGATCTTGTGGGCCGCCAACCCGGCGAGGCTCTTTCCGTCGAAGGTGATCGTCCCGGTCGAGGGCTTGACGAGGCCGCTGACCGCGCGCAGCGTCGTCGACTTACCGGCCCCGTTGGCTCCGATGAGGGTGACGATCTCGCCCTGCTCGACAACGATGGACACGCCGTGAAGCGCCTGGATCGCGCCGTAGTGGACGGAGAGGTTGTCGATCGTCAGGAGCGCCATCGCTAGGTCGACGCCTCCAGCGGTTCTCCCAGATAGGCCTCGATGACTTTCGGGTTCTTCTGAATCTCGTCGGACACTCCCGACGCGATCGTCACGCCGTAGTCGAGCACCGTGATCCGGTCGCAGATATCCATGACGAGCGCCATGTCGTGCTCGATCAAGAGGATCGTCATCTGAAACTCGTCGCGCAGGCGGCGGATCAACTTGGCCAGCGCATGCGTTTCCTTCGGGTTCATTCCCGCCGCCGGCTCGTCGAGCAAAACGACCTTCGGATCGGTGGCCAACGCGCGAGCGATCTCGAGCCGTCGCTGGTCGCCGTAGGGGAGCGAGGAGGCTTCCTCGTCGCGGCGGTCATCGAGCTCGAACAATGCGAGCAGGCGCCGGGACCTCTCGAGGATCGCCTTTTCCTCGGCTTGCTGCTTCGGGAATCGCAGGACCGTCGAGATCAGCGCGTGCTTGCCCCGCAGGTGGCAGGCGATCCTCACGTTGTCCAGGACCGAGAGATTCGGGAAGAGGCGGATGTTCTGGAACGTCCGGGACATCCCGGCGAAGGCGATCTGATGCGGCTTCAGCCCGATGAGGTCTCGCCCGTCGAGCCGGATCGTGCCGGCGTCCGGCCGGTAGACGCCCGTCAGTAGATTGAAGACGGTTGTCTTGCCCGCACCGTTGGGGCCGATCAGGCCGTGGAGCGCCCCTTTCGGAATCTCGAGGTTGAAATCCTGGACCGCCTTCAGCCCGCCGAAGGCGATCGCGATGCCCTTGACGTCGAGGAGCGCGCTCATGGCACCTTCTCCGTCTTCGCCGCCTTGCGCTTCTTGAACCACGACAACTCCCAGATTTCCTTGAGCCCCAGGATTCCCTGCGGGCGCAGGATCATCATCAAAATGAGCGCCAACGCGTAGATCGGCATCCGGAACTCGGAGAATCCGCGAAGCGCCTCGGGGAGGAGCGTGAGCACGATCGCCGCGAGCACGGCGCCCGACACCGAACCCATCCCGCCCAGAACGACCATGATCACGATGTCGAACGACTTCTGGAACCCGAGCTCGCGGGGATTCAAAGACGTCCCGACCTCGTGCGCAAACAGGCCGCCCGCGATGCCTGCGAACGCGGCCGCCAGAACAAAGGCGCGGACCTTGATCTTCGTGGTGTTGATTCCGACCGCCTCCGCCGCGATCTCGTTCTCACGGATCGAGAGGAACGCGCGGCCGTAGCTCGAGAACTTCACGTGCAGCGCGACGACGACCGTGAGGGTCACGAACAGGTACACCCAGAAGAGGTCGGTGTAGTAGGGGAGCCCCGAAAAGCCGAGCGATCCGCCTACGCTCGTCGCCAGGGTCCACAACGAGGCACTTTTGACCTCGTCCACCGACGAGATCACGTCTCCGGTGCGCTGCAGCAACACGCGCAGGATCTCGCCGAAGCCCAAGGTCACGATGGCGAGGTAGTCCCCCCGCAGCCGCAGCGACGGAAGGCCGACGATGTACCCCGTGCCGGCTGCGACCAGGGCGCCGGCGATGCATCCGCAGATGAAGAGGACGTCGCCGCCGGAAAGCCAGCCGGGTTGAACTTGCGGACTGCCCCAAAGGAGGATCGACCCGTAGTAGGTGATGGCGCCCGCGACGTAGCCGCCGACAGCCATGAACCCGGCGTGGCCGATCGAGAATTGCCCGGTGAAGCCGTTCACCAAATTCAACGAGACCGCCAGGATGACGTTGATGCCGATGTCCATGAGCAGCTTTACGGCGAACGGACCGGCGAACGGGCCGATCACCAGCTGCAGCGCGATGGCGAGCGCGAACCCGATGGCTACCGGCAACGCCCCACGCATCTAAGCCTCGGCCCCGGTCGTCAGGGAAAAGGGGACACTCCCCTTTTTCGCAACAAAGCGGTATCCGGGAAGCTTTGCAATAAAAAGGGGTGTGTCCC
>JAQBEH010000002.1:0-34479 GCA_032124015.1 Acidobacteriota bacterium | reverse complement strand
CATGTACTCGGCGATTTTCGTGGTCGTGCCCCTCATCGTGCCCATGGCCGCGGCCTACGGCATCGACCCGATCCACCTCGGCATCATCTTCCTCGCCAATCTGGAGCTCGGCTATCTGACGCCGCCGGTGGGTGTGAACCTCTTCCTGTCGGCGTACCGATTCGACAAACCGGTCCTTTCCGTCTTTCGGGCAACCCTTCCGTTTTTCGCAATTCTCGTAGCGGCCGTTCTGCTGATCAGTTACGTCCCGGTGATGACTCTCTGGCTCGCGAGGTGAGGTCCTGTCCCCCTCCCGACGACCTATTCCGTCGCCGGCTTCTTCGGGATCGTGATGTCCACGTTCGTCACCTTGCCGAGGGTGTCGAGCGGCTTTCCGAAATCGGCCGCCCGTCCCACCACGAGGATCGAGAGGTCGTTGACGCGAACGTACTTCTTGGCCACGCGTACGACGTCGTCTTTGGTGACCTTCTCGATATTGGAGCGGTACATCTCGAGATAGTTCGACGGGAGCCCGTGGTACGCGTAGGTCATCTGCTGCCCGAGGATGCCCTCGCGCGAGTCGTAGTTGAAGATGAACGAGTTGAGGAACGACTCCTTCGCCAGGCCCATCTCGTCGTCGGTCGGGGGGTTGGTGATGATCCCGTTGACCTCGTCCTTGAGCGCCGCGATCGCATCGAACAGCGACGCGGATTTCGTCTGCATGCCCAGACGCATGAGGCCGGGCCGGTCGAACGCGGCGCCGAGTCCACCGCTGACGCTGTAGGCCAGACCCTTCTTGGTGCGAATCGCGTTGATCAAACGGCCGGAGAACCCGCCGCCCAACACCTCGTTCATGACCTGCGCGGCGAAGTAGTCGGGGTTCGTCTGCTCGATGCCCAGCTCGGCCATCGCGATGTTGGCTTGCGTGACGTCGGCTTTCTCGATGAAAAAGATGCCGGGGTTCGGCGTCGTGCGGTAGGGGATCTTTCCGACCGTGACGCTCGGACCTTTCGGCCACGATGCGAACGCCTGCTCGATCGACTTGCGCATGGCCTTGGCCTCGAAGTCTCCGCTGACGCCGAGCATGATGTTGTTCGGGACGAAGTAGGTCTTGTGCCAGGCGGCGAGATCCTCGCGCGTGATCGCGTTGATGGTCGTGTACTGCTCGAGGCTGACGAGCGGCGAGTCGGGCCCGTAGACCAATCGGCCGATCTCTCGCCCCGTGATGCCGCCCACGTTGTCGTTTCTCCGAGCGATCGAGGAGGTGGCCTGGACCTTCGCCAGGTCGAGCTTGTCCTGAGCAAACGCCGGGTTGCGCAACACGTCCAGGAAGACCTTGAATACCTCGTCGAAGTCCTGCTTCAGGCAGTTCATCGAGGCCCCGCCCACATCCCCGCCGATCCCCGTTTCGACGAACGCGGCGCGGGCCTCGAGGAAGTCGTCGAGTTGATCGCCGGTCATCGACGTCGTGCCCCCGCTCCGTTGGACGACGCCGGTCAGACGCGCGAGGCCGATCTTGTCGCGCGGCTCCCAGAACGAGCCGGTCCGTACCAGCGCTCGCACCGAAACGACCGGAATCTCTCGGTCCTCCATGAGGAAAACGCGCATGCCGTTTTTGAGCGTGAACGTTTCGGGCTGCGGGACTTTGAAGTCCGGGAGCGGCGTCTTTTTGATCTCGGTGTAGCTTCCGACCTGGGCGGCCACCGGGAGGGCGAAAAGCGTTGCCGAGAGGCAGGCGATCGTCAGGCGGGTCGCGAAGCGCGTGGTCATGGTGTTGTCTCCTCTCACTTCGCGGCCTTCGCCGCATCCGCGTTCTCGATCATCCCGACGGTTCGGTTCGTCGCCACGAACGTCGCATTCGCGACGCGCATGACATCTTCTTTCGTCACCTTGTCCAGCCGCTCGACGGTCCGGAAGATCTCGCGCCAATCGCCGAAGCGGACCTGCGAAAACACGAGTTGCCTCGCGATTCCCGAGTTGTCGTCGAGACTCCGGATCAGATCCGCCTTCGCCCGCGTCTTGACCATTTTCAACTCGTCATCGGTAATCGGTTCGGTCTTCAGCCGTTCCAACTGTTCGCGGATGGCGGCCTGGACCTCTTGATTGGTGTGGCCCGGGGTCGGTACGGCGCGCATCACGATCAGTGTCGGGTACTTCGAGCCGGGGAATCCGTTGAAGGCGCCGGCGGCCGCCGCGATTTTCTTGTCGCGCACGAGACTCCGGTAGAGACGCGAGGTCCGTCCCCCGGAAAGTACATCTGCGATCACGTCGTAGATCGGGTCGTCGAGGCTCGTCGCTTCTGGTCGGTGATAGGCCTCGAGGTAGAGCGGCTGTGCCGGGTCGACGAGCAGTACCGTTTTTTCGGCGGTCTGTTTCGGCTCGACGGTGCGCAGCGCGTCGGGCTTCGGTCCGGCCGGAAGGCGGCCGAAGTAGGTATCGATGATGGGGAGGATCGCCTCGGCTTTCACGTCGCCGACGATCGCGATCGTCATGTCGGCGGGGACGTAGTACTTGCGGTAGAACGCCTCCGCGTCTTCACGTGTGAACGACATGAGATCGCTCATGTAGCCGACCACCGGTTGTTTGTAAGGATGGGCGAAAAACGCCGTCGCGCTGAATTGCTCGAACAGGCGGCCGTTCGGGTTGCTCTCGGTGCGCAACCGCCGTTCCTCCATCACGACGTCGCGCTCCTTGTAGAACTCGCGAAAAACCGGATCGAGGAATCGCGACGATTCGAGGTAGGCCCAAAGCTCCACCTTGTTCGCGGGAAGAGAATAGAAGTAGACGGTCTGGTCGGAGCTCGTTGAGGCGTTCATCCCGACGCCGCCGGCGCGATCGACGATCTTGCTGAACTCGTTCTTCTCAATGTAGGCGTCGGCGGCGTCCTGGGCGTCCTTGAACGCCTTCTTGAGCGCGTCGAGCTTGTCAGGGTCAGCGAGCGGGTTTCTTCGCTCAGCGTCGTAGGCGTGGTAGGCCGAATCGACCTTCGCCAGTGCCGCGGCTTCCGCCTTGTAGTCCCTGGTGCCGATGACGCTCGTACCCTTGAACGCCATGTGCTCGAACATGTGCGCTAGGCCGGTGATCCCGGGGACCTCCTGCGCCGCGCCGACGTCGACATGGGTGAAGAAGGAAAACACAGGCGCGACCGGACGCCGGTAGATCATCACCGTGAGGCCGTTTGTCATCTTGTGGACGGTCAGGTTTTTCTCGAACGCCGCCATGTCCTGGGCCGAAGCCGGCAGGACGGCCGCGACCACCAGGAAAAGCGATGCGAGCAGGGACAGACGATGATGACGCATGCTGTGCTCCCTCGAAAAGAGGACTCCGGGTACCGTGCACGCGTACGTTAACTCAACTGGAGCGGGTGGGTGCGACTTGTCTTAGGATCAAAGCATGCTCTTGAGGCCGCCCCCCAGGTTCCCCGGTTTCCGGCGCGAAAATTTCGAGGTCTTCGCGATCCGCGAACGGGAAGTCCGCCGCAGGGCGATCATCGAAGCGTTTCACCCGGGGCTCAAGCTGCTGGCCGACGATGCCCTCCTGCTCCTGAACGAGGCACCGGGTGCCCCTTTTCATGCGCACGTACCGCAACTCAACTGGCCCAAGGGGTACGTTCCGTTTTGCACCTGGTTGGCCCTCTCTCGCCTCCCGCACGGCTACCAGGCCGGACCGCAGTTGAACGTGGGCGTCCATGCCGATTTCGTCGCGGCGCGCCTCGCCTGGGATACCGCGGCCGACGCGTTCGGCCGTTTCGAGTTCCGGACCCGCATGGCGGGACTAGGCGAGGCGCTCGCCGAGACCGCCGCTTCCGCCGGATTGTCGTTCCGCGTCTACGCCGCCTCCCCCTGGCCCGAAGGCTCGCGCTGCGTCTTCACGAGCGAGACCGACTGGGACCAGGCTTTCGTCGAGGTCGCGCGCCGCGGCGTCTGGTGGGAGCTGGGGAGGCGATGGGATCTACCGGCATCATTCGATCTCGTCGGGGCGCCGGCCTGGAGCGAGGCGGTGACCGACGTCCTTCTCGCCCTGCGACCTCTGTACGAGAAGATCGACTAGCGGCTAGGGCTGCCCGCTCTTCCTCGCCAACAGAAACGATCGCCAAGGCACACGGGAGCGGAATCGCACCGACCTCAAAAGGCGAATGAGGGCGACGCTGCGCTTCCTTCGCGTCGGGGCGTGAAGCGAGTCCATCACGGAGGCGACCGTACCGGCCGCCTCGGCGCCGTACGGGAACGCGAACGCCGGCGCTTCGGCGGGCGAGCCGTCGTGCGAGACGAAGCGACGGCGGCTCATCTCTTTCAACCCGGAAAGCCCGTGGCTGGCGCCCATGCCGCTGCGCTTGAACCCGGACCACGTGGCGGCCGGCTCGCCGTACGCGTACAGGACGTCGTTGATCGTGACGACCCCGGCCTGAAGGCCGACCATCATCCGCTCCGCCGTGTCCTCCGATTCCGTCCAGCCGGAGGCGGTCAACGCGAAGACGCTGTCGTTGGCCTTTTCGATCGCGCGCTCGATGCTTTCTATGGCGACGATCGGGATCACAGGGCCTAGCGTCTCTTCGTGGAGCAGACGGCATCCTTCGGGAGGGTCGAGCACGACCGTAGGTGGGTAGAAAAACCCGGGTCCTTCCGGAAGCTGGCCGCCGCGGGGGAGGCGAGCTCCAAAGAGCACGGCCTCGCTGACCTGCTCGTGCACGGTGAGGCGGCGTTCCTCAGAGATCAGCGGGCCAACCTCGACGCTTCCGCCCAGCGGGTCGCCGGTGCGGATACGATCCACCTCCGCGAGCACGGCCTCGACGAACCTCGCCGCGATGCGCTCTTCGACGTACACGCGCTCGACGGCTCCGCAATTCTGCCCGGCGTTGGCCAAGGCGCCCCAGACGATGCCGCGCGCCGCGCGCGCGACGTTGGCGTCCGCCGCGACGATCGACGGGTGCTTGCCGCCCAGGCTGAGCACGACCGGCCGCGGCGCGCCGGCGGCGACGGCCATGATGGCCTGCCCCGCCTCGAGTGTTCCCGTGACGAACACCTTGGCCACCTTGTCGTGCGAGACGAGCCGGAGCGTGTCCTCCAGGCTCGCGGGAACGACGTTGACCAGCCCCGCGGGGAATCCGGCCAGGGCACACAACTCGCCCACCCGCAACGAGGTGAGCGGCGTCGACAACGAAGGCTTGAGGATCACGGCGTTGCCCATCGCGAGCGCCGACGCTGTCTGGATCAACGGTTGCGCGAAGGGGAGCGACGACGACGTGATGAGGACGACCACGCCGAGCGGGTCGTAGAGGTACAGCGCGCGCTTGTGCGCGTACAGCGGGTGGCGCGGCTCGATCGGCTCTCCCTGGGTCAACTCCTTGGCGTGCCGCGACAGGAACCGCAGATGGTCGAGCGAGGGGAGGACTTCGAGCGCCATGGCCTCGGCGAAGGGCTTCCCCTGCTCGAGGGTGATGAGGCTCGCGATCGCCTCGGCCTGTTCGTGAACGTGCTCCGCAAGCCGCGCCAACCGCCGGGCCCTTTCTTCAAAGGGGGCGCCGCGCCAGAGCTTCGCCGCGAAAGCAGCGATCTCGATCGCGTGCTCGATCTCCGCGGCGTCGGCACAGGCCACCCAGGCGAAGGGCTCCCCCGTCGACGGATTGATGTCTGCGATGTGTGAGCCCGCCCCCGTCCCCGGCTCCCCGTTGATGAGGGGGAGGAGGGGCAGCGCGGCCGCCACGGCCGCCCCGACGCTTTCGAGCTTTTCCACGAATCCTAATATAGGTGCCGATATCCACGACGCCCGTGTCCCTCGCTTGGCGTTAGAAACGTTGAACTTGCGGCCGCGGCGGTTTTGGGTATCATTTCAATTAAACGTTTGGTTGAATGAGGTTCATGAATGGTTGACGCTGACACCACAGAGGCCCCGCGGGCTCAACGGACTCGGGATGCGGAGGCGACGCGCGAGGCGCTCTTGGCCTCTGCTACCGGGCTTTTCGCGGATCGTGGTTTTGCCGGGGCGACCGTGGATGCGATCGCGGTCCGAGCGGGTGTCAACAAGGCGATGATCAACTACCACTTCCAGGGGAAGCAAGGGCTCTACACCGCGATCCTCAGACGCGATTTCGGATGGGCGCTGACACGCCTCGCCGAGCTCAACAACCAGCCGGCCCGTGCGGATGCGAAGCTCGCCCGTTTCGTCTCGATCTTCGGCGAGTTGCACCAGCGACGCCCAGGGCTCTCGGCGATGATGCTCCGCGAGGCGATGTCGGGCGGCCGCGGGCTCGATCCCACGCTCCTTCCGGCCATGCGCCGCATCTTCGAGGCCGTCCAATCGATCGTGGCGCAGGGTGTTAACGAGGGGACTTTTCGAGAGGTCGACCCGCTCTTCATGCACCAAACCGTTATCGGATGCCTCGCCTTCTTCTTCGCGGCCAAGCCGCTCCGCGATCGCATGATCGCCGAAGGGGTGGTGCCGGTGGCTCCACCCGATCCGCAGAAGTTCGTCGCCCACGTCCAAGAGCTGCTTGCCCGCGGCTTGGCCAAGGAGTGATCGCATGAAACGCTCGTTCGCCGCCCTCCTCGTTTCGGTCTCCGTCGTAGCGTGCGGCCGTTCCGCACACAACGGCAGCGTCGTCGCCTCCGGCCACATCGAGGCGATCGACGTGCGCGTGGCCACCAAGGTGCGCGGGCGGCTGCTGGAAAGGCCCGTCGACGAAGGCGATTCCGTGAAGGCCGGCCAGTTGCTCGGCATCGTGGACACCATCGATGCCGAGTTGTCCCTTCGCGAGGCCGTCGCCCAACGCGACCAGGCCGACGCTGTGTATCGCTTGCGGGTCGCCGGATCCCGGCGCGAGGACATCGCGGAGTTGGCCGCCCGGGTCGAGGGTGTGCAGGCGGACCTCGACGGAGCCGAGAAAGAACTGAAACGCCAGGAAACCCTGGTCGCCGAGGGGGTGACCACGGCGAAGACGCGTGACGATGCCTTGGCGCGACGTGATGTCCTGGCCGGCCAGCTCGAAAGCGCGACGCAGGCTCTTACGCGCGCCAAGGCGGGGAGCCGCGATCAGGAGATCGAAGCGGCGCGGGCGAACCGGGACGCGATGGAAGCGCGGATCGCCCAGCTGCGGCAACAGATCGCCGATGCGACCGTCGTCAGTCCCACCGATGGACTCGTCACCGAGAAGATCGCCGAGCCCGGAGAGCTCCTCGCGGCCGGCGCGCCGATCCTCGTGATCACCGACCTCGCCAGGCCATGGCTGACGGTCTACGTCGCCGAGCCCGATCTCGGGAAGATCAAACTCGGAGCCGTTGCCGAAGTCGTCACCGACGGCGGGGAGAGGCGGCAAGGCAAGGTGAGTTTCATCGCGTCGACGGCCGAGTTCACGCCGAAAAACGTCCAGACACGAGACGAGCGCGTGAAGCTCGTCTACCGCGTCAAGATCGGGCTCGACAACGCGGACGGCCTGTTCAAGCCGGGCATGCCCGCCGAAGCGCGCTTTTGATCGTGGAGCCCGTGGCCGAACCGCCGGTCCGAGTCGTCGGGCTCCGCAAGTCGTATGCGGGTGGGGTCGTCGCGGTCGAGGATATTTCATTCGACGTGGGGCGCGGCGAGATGTTTGGACTCATCGGGCCCGACGGCGCGGGAAAGACGACGACGCTGCGCACCGTGCTGGGACTGCTGGCACCCGACGGCGGGCTCGTTACGACCTGCGGCCTCGAACCATTCCGGCAGCGCCGCACGCTCTCGGCACGTATCGGCTACCTCCCACAGCGCTTCTCGCTCTACGGCGATCTCTCCGTGGACGAGAACATCGCCTTCTTCGCGCGCATCCACGCCGTCTCCGGTTGGCGCCCGCGCCGCGACGAGCTGCTCGATCTGCTGCGGATGACTCCGTTTCGCGATCGCCTTGCGGACCGCCTCTCCGGCGGGATGAAACAGAAACTTGCCCTGGCGTGCACGCTCATCCACACGCCGGAACTCCTCGTTCTCGATGAACCGACGACGGGCGTCGACCCCGTCTCGCGGCGGGACTTCTGGCGCATCCTCTCGCGCCTCCTGCGTTCCGGGCTGACGATCCTCCTCACCACGCCCTACCTCGACGAGGCCGAGCGCTGCGCGCGCGTGGCGCTCATGGATCGCGGGCGCATCCTCGTTGCCGACGCCCCCCTGCGTCTGCGCGACGGCTGGAAGGGATCGATGCTGGAGTTGCTCGCCACACCCAAGGAGCGCGCGCGGGAGATGCTCGCTGCCGAGCCCGGTGTCGGCGACATCCAGGTCTTCGGCGAACGGCTTCACATCGCGCTGCCTTCGATCGGAAGCAGCGATGCGGCCCGCGCCGCGCTGGAGTTCGCTGAGCGCCTGACCGCCTCCGGGGTCGTCGTGGAGTCCTCCCGCGCCGTCCTCCCCTCGCTCGAGGACGTCTTCATCGCGCGGGTCAGGGAGTCGGGGCGGTGAGCGCGTCGCTCGCGATCCAGGCCGTCCAGCTGACGAAGCGGTTCGGCGTCTTCGTCGCCGTCGACGCCCTGGATCTCGCCGTCGGCGAAGGCGAAGTGTTTGGGCTTCTCGGGAGCAACGGCGCTGGGAAATCGACCGCGATCCGCATGCTCTGCGGATTGCTGACGCCGAGCGGAGGCCACGCCCGCGTCCTCGGCATCGACGTCGCCCGCGATCCGGAGGAACTGAAACGACGGATCGGTTACATGACGCAGCGGTTTTCGCTCTACGACGACCTTTCCGTTCGCGAAAACCTCGAGTTCTTCGGCGGCATCTACGGTCTGACCGGGGCGGACGGCGCGGAGCGAAGGCGCTGGGCGGTCGAGATGGCCGACCTCGCCGGGAAGGAAGATCAACTGACGGGGTCGCTTCCCGCAGGTTGGAAGCAGCGGCTCGCGTTGGCCTGCGCGGTGCTCCACCGCCCGCGGATGGTGTTCCTTGACGAACCGACGGGCGGCGTCGATCCGATCTCGCGCCGGCGATTCTGGGACCGCATCGACGCCATGGCGGGGGAAGGGGTGACCGTCCTGGTCACCACGCACTATCTCGAAGAGGCGGAGCACTGCAACCGGGTCGGCTTGATGCACGATGGCCGGCTGGTCGCGCTCGGTTCCGTCTCCGAGCTCAAACAGGTCTTCGCGGGTCGCGCGATCCTCGAGGTCGCCTGCCCTCGATTCTTGGAGGCGCTCGAGCAGCTCGAAACCGCACCGTGGGTTTTAGAGGCCGCCGTGTTCGGCACGCGGCTCCACGTCGTTGTGGCCGATACCGCGGATGGGGCTCGTCTCACGCGCGAGTTGCTCGCGACCGCGGGCAACGGCCCGGCCACGGTCGAGCGGATCGTGCCGTCCCTCGAGGACGTGTTCATCCACACCGTGGAAATGGAAACGCAAGCGCGCGCCAAGGGGGGCGCCGCATGAGGAAGACACTCGCCATCGCAGGGAAAGAACTGCGTCAGGCACGGCGCGATCCGTTCAGCCTGATGATGCTTCTGGGCATCCCCACCTTCATGCTGCTTCTTTACGGGTACGCGCTGAATTTCGACGTGCGCCACGTCGCGCTCGCCGTCCAGGACCGGAGCCTGACGCGCGCAAGCCGCGATCTCGTGGCGTCGTTTGTGAATTCGACCTACTTCGACGACGCGGGCCGATTGCCGGTCGGGCTCGACCCCGGTGAGGTCCTCGCGCGTCGGGAGGCCAAGGCCATCCTCGTCATTCCCGAAAACTACGCGCGCGAGCTCGCCGCGTCGCGCGTGGCCCAGGTGCAGCTGCTCGTCGACGGCGCCGACGCCTCGATGGCCACGACCGTGCTCGGGTATGCGGAAGGCTTGGTCGCGCAGCAGAACGTGCAGATCCGCGCGAGTCTGTCCGGGCGCTCGGGTCATCCCCCGGTTCGGTTCGAGCCGCGCGTCTGGTACAACCCCGAACTCAAGTCCACGAATTTCCTCGTTCCCGGTTTGATGGGATTCATCCTCATGCTCACGGCCGTGCTGTCGACCGCGTTGTCGGTCGTGCGCGAGACGGAGCGGGGGACGATGGAGCAGCTCCTCGTCACGTCCTTGCGTCCCATCGAGTTGTTGATCGGTAAGACGATCCCGTACTTGATGATCTCGTTGGTCGCAACGGCGATCATCCTCCTCGCCGCCCGCGTTCTGTTCGGGGTCGCCGTACGCGGCTCGTATTTCGATCTGTTCATCGCGACGCTCGTCTACCTGATCGGGGCGTTGGGCTGGGGACTACTGGTCTCGTCGATGTCGAAGAGCCAGGCGATGGCGTTCCAGGTCGGGAGCCTCACCTCGATGTTGCCGGCGATCTTTCTTTCGGGGTTCATCTTCCCGATCCGATCGATGCCCCACGTGTTGCAGCTCATCACCTACGCGGTGCCCGCCCGCTACTTCCTCGTGATCTCGCGCGGCATCATCCTGAAGGGAGCGCCGCTCTCCGCGTTTCCCGGCGACCTCGGGTTCCTGCTCCTTTACGGCGCCGTCGTTCTGGCCGTTGCATGGCGCCGTCTCGCGAAGACGGAGCACTGACATGAAGGTGCTCTTCCGCGTGATCGTGAAGGAGTTCCAGCAGCTCCTCCGCGACAAGCGCATGATCCCCGCGATGATCATCGGGCCGATGGTCCAGTTGCTCGCGCTGGGGTACGCTGCGAACAACGACGTCACCGACATCCCGTTGATTCTCCTGGACGACGATCACGGCGTCGCCTCCCGCGCCCTCGTCGACCGGTTCACCGCTTCGGGTTACTTCCGGCTGGTCGGCTCCGTGGGCGCCGAGTCCGAGATCGAGCCGCAGCTGGTGCGGGGACGGGCCCAAATCGCGCTGGTGATTCCGCCGGGATTCGGTCGCGACACGGCTGCCGGCCGAGCGCCGCGCGTGCAGCTGATCGTCGACGGCAGCGACAGCACGTCGGCGGTCGTCGGCCTGTCTTACGCATCGAGGATTATCACCGCGGCGGGTGGCCGTCCGGAGACGGTGGGTGGAGTCGAGCTCGTCTCGCGCGTCTGGTACAACCCGGACCTGAAGAGCCGGTGGTTCTACGTGCCCGCGATTTTGGCGATGGTCCTGATGCTCGTCACCATGATCCTCCCGTCGATGGCGGTGGTCCGCGAGAAGGAGATGGGAACCCTCGAGCAGATCATCGTCTCGCCGATCCGCTCGTGGCAGCTCGTGCTCGGCAAGCTCTTCCCGTTCGCCTGCGTCGGATTCCTGGACACCCTCCTTGTTTCGGCCGTGGCCGTGGGTCTTTTCCGAGTGCCGCTGCGCGGATCGCTCGCTCTGCTCGTCCTGCTGACGGTGCCGTTCCTTTTGTGCACTCTCGGCTTGGGTCTTTTCGTGTCGACCCTCGTCCGCACGCAGCAGCAGGCGATGATGAGCGCCGTCTACCTCGTCATGGTCCCCATGATCTACCTGTCGGGGCTGATCTTCCCGGTCGAGAACATGCCGGCGGGCATCCAGAAGTTCACAGTCATCATCCCGCTCAAGTACTACACGCACATCATCCGGGGCATCTTCCTCAGGGGCTCGGGTCTCGATGTGCTCTGGCCCGACGCCTTGGCACTGCTCATCATCGGTGCGACGGTGCTCGTGCTGGCTTCGCTCAGATTCCGAAAGAGTCTGGACTAGGAGGATCGATGGCAACTCGCTTGTTCCTGGTGCGGCACGGCGCGACCGTGCTCTCCGCGGAGGACCGGTACGCGGGCTCGGTGGACGCTGCCCTGTCCGACGAAGGACGGAGTCAGGCGCGAGCGCTCGGCACACGCCTGGCGGGGGAGGCGCTGGCCGCCGTCTACGCGAGCCCGATGTCGCGCGCGCAAGACACGGCCCGTCTTGTCGTGGACGGCCGTGGTCTCGAAGTGGCGACCGTCCCCGAACTGCGTGAAACCGACCACGGTCACTGGGAGGGGAAGACCCGAGAGGAGATCCGCGCGGCGTTTCCCGGCGAGTACGCCCGGTGGGAGCGCGACCCGTTCACGTTCGCCCCGTCAAGCGGCGAGACCGGACTGCAGGTTCTGGCCCGGGCGCTACCGGCGTGTCTCGCAATCGTTGGCCGGCACCCGGACAGCTCGGTCCTCGTCGTCTCTCACAAGGCGACCATTCGTCTCGTGATCGGCGAGTTGCTCGGCGTTGAGTTGCGCGGTTACCGCGACCGCCTGGACATGAGCCCGTGCGGTCTGAACATCCTCGACGTGAAATCCGGCGCGGAGGCGCGGCTCGTCCTGTTCAACGACGTCTCCCATTACGCGACCGTGCCGGGCCCCACAGGCAAGCGGCTGTCGCCGTGGTGGGCGTGAGATCGAGGGGACAGCCTAGTTGTGCTCGACGCTGACGGCCTCGATCTCAGGGTCGAATCCGTACTCACCGTCGAAGATCTTGAAGGAGTTCATGCAGCGGAATTCCAGGTTGACGACGGTCGACTGACCGACGACGACGCTGAAGCTCACCGGGATCCTCGCGGTCCACCCGATTCCGGGCGGCGTGATCTCGATGGTCGCGTTGTTCAGCAGCATGAGGTGAACGTTCGTAATCCGCAGCTCGAGAGCGTCGTAGTCTCCCTCGGGGAGGAGATCGGCGGGGAGCGTGGCCACGATTCCCGCGTTCATGACGGCGATGAGGTCGACATCCGCGGGGAGGCCCGTTTCCATGGGCACCCAGGTCCCATCGGCCATTCGGGCTTCGATTCCCGAGATCGCGATGACGGCCGCCTTCAGGTGAGAGAGGGCATCGTTGCTGTCGGTGGTCACCGTTTGGACCGCTCCGGTCGCCGACGCTCGGGTTGCTCCCATCGTGATAGCGAATGAACCCTGCGATCCCTTGCTGTCGCTGTTCGACGAGCATCCCGCGATAATGCCGGCAAGTCCGATTGCGAACACGGCTGCAGCAATCACGTGACGAGGCTTCATCGAGGTCCCCTCCCATGCGGAATGCCATGCTCCGCAGGTTGCCACCCAAAATAGCAGCAAAGGGCACCCCTTGCCGAGTGGCTGGCCTCGAACTCACCCGGACCCCATATTGGGTAGGCCGCCACGTTGGCGGCATCAGCGTCCGTGGGGGTGGTCATGGCCGAGCCAAGGATAGCGGCGCCGTATTCGAACCGGCGCCTGCAGCAGCGCTTCACGATTCCCTGCGATTCCGGCGCGGTCCTCCACTTTCGGTACCCTACGCAACCCGGCACGCGCATCGAGGCGCGCCTGCGCGACATCAGCCTGTCGGGGCTCTCCATGACGCTCCCTGAAGAGCTCGCCGGCGTCCAGGCCGGGGACATCGTCAAGGCGATCGAGGCCCGCGTCGCGGGGAAGACCTTCCGAGGAGACCTCCTGGTCATGCACGTCAGCACGGCGAACGAGACCGGCGCCGTCTGCGGCGGGCTGTTCTACCCGGAAAGCGACGAAGACCTGATCACGATCCGGCTCGTCGTTCGTGCGCTGGAAGCCGCTTCCAAGACGATTTCCTGAAACCCTATCCGGCGCCTCCCCGTTCTCATGGACGAGGAGGTCTCCCATGAACCGTTTGCACGCCCGCCTGATCCCTGCCGCCGCGGCCGTCGCAGTCCTGTCCTTCCTTCCCGCCCTGGCCGAAACGAACATCGAAAAGAACCTGAAGCTCGAACCTGGCGGGAAGCTCACCGTCGTCGCCGACGCCGGAAGCCTCACGGTTACGGGGTCTTCGTCTGCGGGTGCGCACGTTGTGCTGACCTCCAACAAAAGCGATTTCGAATCCCGATTCGACTTGAAATTCGAGGAACTTCCGGGCGAGGTGCGGATCACCCTCAAGAAGAAGGACTTGCTGACCTCCTGGTCGAGTTGGTTCAACAACTCGAAACTCCGTTTTGAGATTCAGGTTCCCACGAGGACGACCACGAATCTCGAAACAGGTGGCGGTCACGTGTCGGTCCGCTCGCTCGAAGGGGACGCGAACCTCGCAACCTCGGGCGGCCACATCGAGGTCAACGATCTCCAAGGAAACCTCTCCGCCGAGACGTCGGGCGGGCATATCGCCATCAAGAAGGTCTCGGGGAACGCCAGGATTGAAACGTCGGGGGGCCACATCGAAACCGACGGCGTCGAAGGAAACCTCATCGCGGAAACGTCGGGAGGCCACATCGAGATCAGGGACGCCGGAGGGCGGGTCGACGCCGACACCTCGGGCGGCCACGTCGAGGTTTCGTTTGCGAAGGGGAACGCGCACGGCGGGAAGGTCGAAAGCTCCGGAGGCGGCATCACGGTTTCCGTCGATCCAAACGTCGATCTTTCCATCGACGCATCGACCTCGGGCGGCTCGGTGCGGGCCGACATCCCGGTGAAGGTCGTCGGCAAGGTCAAAGGGTCGAGCATCAAGGGGACGCTCGGGAAGGGTGGCGAAACCCTCTACGTGCACACCTCAGGTGGCTCGGTGACCATCGGCGCGGTGGAGGACTGATCCTACGTCGTCGGCGGGCCGGTGATCGCCATCGCCACGTCGTAGTGGGTGACGAGGGGCTCGCGTTCGAGCAGGAACTCGTCGTCCTGCGGGTAGTAACGCGCCTTGCCCGGATTCTCCCCCGCAAAGCTCTTGATCGCGTCCATGGACGTCCAGAGTGTCGTCACCATGAAGTGCGTGATGCCGTCCTCGTCGCGCCGCAGGACGTAGACCCCCATGTTCCCGTGCGTCGAGCGAAAGTCCGACAGACCGGTGCGCTTCAAGTGGGCAAGGTAGGCGTCGGCTTTTGGGGTCATCACGCGGCCGTGCCAAGTGCGGGCGATCATGACGGAATCCTCCTGGGCGGCGAACGCGATTGTCTCACGGCTTTCAGGTCATTCGAGTTCCGGAATGTCCATCTTGTGAGCCTTTCTTCCCGCCCTCTCGGTCTTGCCCACAGGGTCGTGCGTGAGGAGACTGCGGGCCTTTTCCACGGTGCGCTCCGCCAGGGCACGAGCGCCGTCGCGGAGCGCGGCGCTTCGTTGGACGGTGGCGACGTTGCGCTCCATGTCCTCCGCCGACCAGCCGCGGCTGTGGGCGATGAACGGAAACTGAGGAACGTCGAACCCGAGTTCCGTGAAGAAAACGAGCATTTGGCCTGCAACGGCCTGGATGTTGTCCTGCCCCCCTGTGACGATGAACGAAGCGACCTTGTTCCGGATCAGGACGTTGTCGCGGATCGTGACCTGATTCTGGATGCAGTTCATGCGTTCGATCATTTTGAAGTAGAGCGAGCTGGCGGATCCCCACCGAATCGGCGACGCCACGATGATCGCGTCCGCCCAAAAGACGACCCCTTCGTACACGCGGTCCATCTGGTCGGCACTGTCCATCTGGGTGATCGAGCACGGCCACGTGCACGCCTGCGCGCTCTTCGAGTAGTACCCCTCGCAGTTGCGGAAGGAGAGGTCGCGGATACGGATCAACTGTGTTTCGCAGTCGCAAGACGCAGCGGCGTGCAGGAGTGCGACGTCGAGTAGCGCCTCGGAGGTCGAGTAGCGAGGATGAGCGACGTCCATCGCGGTCGTCGAGAGTCCGAGAAGGCGCAAGCGGCCGGGCGCGCGTTCCAGCGTGCGCGAGAGCGGATGGGGATCGTGCGGCAACTTGTTTCGTGTCGTAGCCGCGTTCAAGTTCACGAAAAGGTGGCCGGCCTCTTCCTTCAGCTCGTAGCGCGGCACGCGATCGGTTTCGAACCCCGGCTCGCCTTCACCCGTGACGCGATGGAACTTCCAGTTGTGCCAGGGGCAAACGATGTACCCCGCGTCGTCGCAGTGCCCCTCTCCGAGCGGGCCGCCGACGTGATTGCACACCCCGGAGACCGCCCCGAATCGGCCGTCCGCGAATGAAAGCGCGATCTTTGTCCGGCCGATCGCGACCTGGCGCAGCGGCCTCGTTTTGAGCTCGGTGACGTCACCGAGGTCGTGCCATTCGGCGGAGCCAGGCTTGTCCATCGTGCCCCCTTGATCGTCCGCCATTGTCTCCCGGTTTGGTACGACGGAAGACGATTCTCTCCTGGTAGCATGCGGTCGGTGGTTTCGACCCGGGAGGACATCATGAGGCAGGGGTTGGGCGTCGCGGTAGTCGCGGTAACGATGGGACTGGCGGCCTGCTCGGGTCGCACCGAAGCTCCGGAGGCGAAAAAGGCGATGACGCCCCAGCGGACGAAATACGTCGAGGTCGCTCTGACCTCGGACCTCTTTGCCAAACTGACCGACAAGGAACGGGCGATGATTCCGCTCCTGATCGACGCGTCCCGCGAGATGGATGCGATTTTCTGGTGGGAGGGCTACGGCGACAAGGCGACCCTCCTCGCATCCATCGCCGATCCGGAGTCGAGGCGGTTTGCCGAGATCAACTACGGTCCCTGGGATCGGTTGAACGCCAATGCCCCCTTCCTCCCCGGGATTCCGGACAAGCCCAAGGGCGCCGGCTACTACCCGACCGACATGACGAACCAAGAATTCGAGGCGGCGGCCTCGGCGTCCCCTTCGTTCAAAAGCCCGTACACGATGATTCGCCGCGACGCGCAGCGGAACCTCGTCGCCGTGCCGTTCCGCGAGGCGTTCGCCGAGCACGTGAAGCGTGCGGCCGCAAAATTGCGCGAGGCCGCCGCGTTCGCGGAAGATCCGGGGCTTCGAGACTACCTCGAGTTGCGCGCCAAGGCGCTCCTCGACGACGAGTATCAGCCGTCCGATCTCGCCTGGATGGACATGAAGCAAAACGGCGTCGACATCGTGATCGGCCCGATCGAAAACTACGAGGACCAGCTCTTCGGCATCAAGACGACCCATGAAGGCTACGTTCTCTTGAAGGACCGCGAGTGGAGCGCTCGCCTGGCGAAGTATGCGACGTTCCTCCCCGAACTGCAGCGCGGTCTGCCCGTGCCCGCGGAGTACAAGAGCGAGACGCCCGGAACGGATTCGGATCTGAACGCCTACGACGCCGTCTTCTATGCCGGGGACTGCAACGCCGGGTCGAAGACGATCGCGATCAACCTGCCGAACGACGAGCAGGTGCAATTGCGGAAGGGGACGCGCCGTCTGCAACTAAAAAACGCGATGCGCGCGAAGTTCGACAAGATCCTGGTGCCGATCGCCGATCATCTGATCGCGGCGGACGAGCGGTCCCACGTCAAGTTCGACGCCTTCTTCGAAAACGTCATGTTCCACGAGGTCGCCCACGGCTTGGGCATCAAGAACACGATCAACGGCAAGGGACCCGTCCGCGTGGCGCTCAAGGAGCAGGCGGGCGCGCTCGAGGAAGGGAAGGCCGACGTCCTCGGGCTCTACATGGTCGCCGAGCTGAAAGCGAAGGGAGAGCTCGGTGGCGCCGACATGACGGACAATTACGTCACGTACCTGGCGAGCCTCTTCCGCTCGATTCGTTTCGGAGCGACCGAGGCGCACGGCCGCGCGAACCTCGCGCAGTTCCTCTTCTTCCAACAGATGGGCGCCTTCACGCGTGACGCCGCCACCGGAACCTACCGGGTCGATCCTCCGAAAATGGAGGCCGCGATGAACGCGCTGTCGGAGAAGATCTTGAAACTCCAGGGTAACGGCGACTACGACGGGGTCGTGGCGTTCCTACCGAAAAAAGGCACGATGGACCCGACGCTTGCGGAAGATCTCGCGCGACTCGCCGACGCCGATATCGCGACCGATGTCGTGTTCAAGCAGGGGATCGACGTGCTTCAGGAATCGTCGAACTAGACGATCCTGCGCTCAGTCCAGTTTCGGCAACGGGAGCTGGTGGTCGATCCGGAGGAAGGCCAACGCTTCCTTCGTGGTGCGAAACACCCCCACCTCCCTCCGGCTGCGGGCGTCCAGTTCCACGTTCGTCTGGAACATCCTGCCGAGCGCGTACGCCAGATCTCCTGGGGCGACGATCGCGAGTCTCGAGCTTCCGCGGGATGCATCGGTGGCGGCGACCGCTGCAGCCAGGTCGCGCACCCGATCGGTGGACGGCAGCGCGATTTCCTTGACGTGCGTCATGTCGATCAGTTCGTCATACCCGATCGTGTCTTCCCGTGAAGAGATTTGATGCTGGTAGTCGAATACTTGCGTGTCGGACAACGTGCCGTACCCGGCCGCGACGATGACATGCGCCTCACGATCCAATCGAAAGGAGAGCGGCATGGTTCCCCCTTTCCCGTGTCCCGGACTGTACTTAGATCATACCGCCGTACGGCGCAACGAGAAACCGCATGTCGGGCTCGGGGGGCGAACGCACCCCGAGCGTACGACCCGGGGAGCTCCGGCATCAGTGCGAGGCGCGGCGGAGGCGGTCGGCGATCGCCAGCGCCAGGCCTTCTTTTCCCCCGGGGGACGCGGCGAGGATCAAGGGGACGTCGCCCGCGTCCAGCTCGCGCATCGCCGTGAAGAGGTTGCGAGCCGCCTCTTCGAGATCGCCGCTTTGCGTGAGCGCGCGGAGGACGACCAGAACCCCGTAGCGGCGTTCGATTTCGGCGACGACTCCGGCCGCCTCTTCCTTGCTGGTGAAAACGCCGATCAACCCGACGCAGTTCGCATCGGGAGGCAAAGCATTCGGGCCCGGGAGGAGGTGCAACGGCGTTCGGGGTGCGTAGTGCACTCCGCTCATCCCCGGAGAGGCCGCGGGAACTCCGGGTGCCGCCGTCACGGGCGCTCGCGCCAGGCGCACGCTGGCCGTCGCCTCGATCGCTTCGACCGAGACACCGCCCGGGCGCAGGAGCGTCAGCGTGCCGTCCCCGGCGATCGCGACGACCGTCGATTCGACGCCGACCGTGGAGGCGCCGCCGTCGAGCACGATCCCGATTCGATCGCCGAGTTCCTGAACGACGTGGGCCGCCGTCGTGGGACTGATGCGGCCGAATCGATTGGCACTGGGGGCGGCGAGCGGAAGCGCGGCCGCCTTCAACAGCGTCTGCGCGACGGGGTGCGACGGCATGCGGATGGCGACCGTGTCGAGCCCGCTCGTCACGAGGTCGGGGATCTTTCGTCCGCGGGGGAGGACAAGTGTCAACGGGCCGGGCCAGAACCGGCGCAACAGCACATCCGCGCGCTCGCGCGCAAGCTGCGGCAGGCGACTCACCTCGACGACGCCCTCGTCCTCGAGTCCCGAGAGCACCTCGCGCTCGAGCGGTCCGGCCGGGCGCACGACGTGCACGATCAACGGGTCGAAACGGGGGCGGTCCTTCGCCGCGAAGATCCGCGCGACCGCCGAAACGTCGAAGGCGTTCGCGGCGAGGCCGTAGACCGTCTCGGTCGGCATCCCGACGAGTTCGCCGCGCCGCAGAGCGTCGACGGCACGCCTCACGTTGTCGGGGGACGGGGTCAAGATCGTCGCCACGGGACCTCCCTATGAAAGGTGGAGATAATACCGCCATGCGCCGCCGTACCCTCGATCCTCCGAAAGTCGCCGTGTCGGACCACCCTCGTCCGCATTTCAACCCGAAGAGCGGGTGGTTCCGGCGGATCGAGCGGGGGACGAGCCTCTTTCTGAGCCGCGAGGTGTGGTCGCGCATTCCCGGTGGCTCGTTGGGGTACTCGGCGATTCTCGAACGCTATCTGACCGTCGCCGAAGCCGAGATCCCGATTGCGAATCTCCCCGCGCCGTTTGACGGGGCCCGGTTGTTGTTCCTCTCCGATGTTCACGCGGGTCCGTTTCTCTCCCGGGGCGCGCTGGCAAGGGTCTTCGCGCGTCTTGCCACGCTTCAGCCGGACGTCGTGATTCACGGCGGAGATATGGCGACATCGAACGTACGTGAAATCCGGCACCACGAGGACGCGGTCGCGCGGTTGACCGGGCCGCTGGGGGCCTTTGCCGTCTTCGGCAACCATGACCACTACACCAACGACATCGAGGGGGTCGGCCGGTTCTTCGAATCGTGCGGTGTGCGCGTCCTCAACAACGACGCCATCGCCGTGTCGCGAGGTGATGCGCGTATTGCGCTCGCGGGGATCGACGATTGGAACATCGGCCGGCCCGATCTCGACCTTGCGATGGCCCGCTCCGACGAGGTCGCCCCCGGCGCACCCATCGTCTTGATCTCCCACAACCCCGACGCGTCTCTCGAGGCGGCGGCGCGCGGGGTGGCGCTCACGCTTTCCGGGCACACTCACGGGGGGCAGGTGCGCATCCCCCGCCGCCCGGTCTTGGTGAGGATGAGCCGCTTCCGGCTGGACGAGGGTCGCTTCGAGCATGACGGCGCGCACATCGTCGTGAGCCGCGGGCTGGGGGTGTCGGGGATTCCGATCCGAATCGCGTGTTCCCCGGAGGCGCTACTCGTTACGTTGAGGAAATAGGGGAGTGTCCCCTCTTCCCTATTTCCTCAAGCGTACGCGTCGTCTTGCTCGATGCGTGACGCGACCCAGTCGAATCCGCCGCCGACGAGCTTGCCGCCGCAGGACGCGCACACGGTCGCGCCTCCTCCGGGGGTGAGTGGCGCGCCGCACGAAGGGCAGTTGGACGACCCGGCGACCGCGCCGGGGAGTGCTCGTAGGAACGTCCAGTACTCGGAAAACGAGCGAGGGGCCGTCTTGCTCCCGCCGACCACCTTGCCTGAGGCGTCCTCGGTCCAGTCGAGCGCCCGCGCGAAGATGCGCACGGTGATCGATTCGTAAAACGCGTCCACGTCGATCTTCGCCAGCGCGACGCGCGTCACCGCGACTTGCTCCACGCGGTTGACGAGAGAAAACGCGGCGTAGCGCTCCATCCAAAAACGGTGTGTTTGAAAGAGCGCGTCGGTTTCGAACGGGCGCGCGCGCTCCCACTCCCGCCGGGACCACGCATCTTGCAGCGCGAGGAACGTCGCCCGCACCCGATCCTCGAACGCCGGCCAAGAGTGATCCGGGTGCCTCCCCTCGAAACCGCGCTTCGCCGCCGGAAGGTGCGGATCGCAAACGGTCGGGAACTCGGTGCCCCGCTCCACTCCGCCGCCCTCTTCGACGTCGAGCTCGGGCGGGGTCAAAGGACGCCGGTTCGCGTAGGGGATCGCGCCGACCTCCCATTGCGTCAGTCCGCCTCGTCTCTGGGCGCCGCAACTCGGGCACGCCCCATCGGCTCTGGGTTCAAGCGTAGAGCCGCAGCCGGCGCAGCCCAACGCCCTCATCCGCTCGGGGGCGGGGGAGCGCACGCCGGCCTTCCTCCGGAACGACCACCGCTCGGCGCACAGAAGCTGCGCGTCAGCCCCGGCGCGCCGTTCGGTGAGATTCGCTTCGAACTCGACGTCGACGCGAACGAAGCCGGCCTCCGTGGACGCCTGCACGATCCGTGTGGCCCCGAACACGACCTGAGAGACCGACGCGAGGTTGACGCGGTCGGCGAACAGCTTGTCGATCGCCTGCTTCGTCATCCACGCTTCGAGCGGCTCGCGGTTGCCGGCGCCGCGCATCTCTTGCGCCCTCGCGTAGACGAGCTGCGCGAAGTCGATGAACACGGGCTCCGAGAAGAACGAATCGGTCGAGCGAACCGGTGTCAGGTTCGTGGGCCCACGTCGCTGGGCTACGGGCTTCGGAAAGACGGTTGGATTCTCGCGGACGCTCCGCGAAAACGCGCCTGATTTCGCCATCCTCGAAACGACGATCACGATGACGATCACGAGGGGGATGCCGATCACCGGATGAGCAAACACCAGCCAGAGGAGTAGCCGGATGAGGGCGAAAACAAGCCCCGCGTCCCCCCCTTCCCCTCCGCCGCCGCCTCCGCCACCGGAATAGCCTCCGCCTCCGCCCACTCGCGCGAGCGCCGACGCCGTAGCCGACAAAACCACCGCCAAGGCAACGGCGGCAGCGGCCCCACGCCTCACGACACGATCCGCGGGGCGTTCGGGCTCTCGTTGGCGTCCGTCGGGTCCGCGGGCACGCGCGACCGGAGGATCGCGCCGATCTGCTCGATCCCGCGAACAAGGCCTTGAAGCGTGCGCGGCCGCGACGGATCGCCCGTCTCGCTCCAGCGCACGTCGGCCCACGCGGCGCGGGGAACGCGGCCTAGAAGCCCGAGGTCGGGGATGAGCGCCACCCGCTCCTCGAGCAGCGAGACGTAGACGAGAAGGCCGGTGCGTCCGCGCGTCCCGTGCACCGCTTCGGCGAGGAAGTGCTCCGCCGCCGCGCGATCGACCTGTTTGCGCCTGCGGGCCGACGGGACGATGACGCGCATCAGCGCCGGTGTTCGGTGCGCGAGCCAGGTCGCGAGCGCGAACACCAGCGGGACATCGATGGCGACGGCGATTGGGGGGAAGAGCCTCGGGGCGAACAGCGCCACGAGCAGGACGAGCATCGCGAAGCCGGCGCCGAGCGCCCCCGCGGCGTCCAGGTACGATCCGGATCGCGCCGCGACCACGACGATCAACTCGGCAGCAGTGCCCCGCTCGGCTTCGCCCACCGCCCGCTCGATGGTCGTGGAGAACGTACGATCCGTGCGAATCATGGTCGGGTGAGTGTACATTTGGTTCGCATGAAGACGATTCTCCTCATGAGACACGCAAAAGCGGAGCCTGGGGTTGCCGGGCAAAAAGATTTCGACCGCCCTCTGGCCGAGCGGGGCAACGAGGACGCCCTGCGGATGGGCCGGGTGCTCGCAAAACTAGGCGATGTTCCGGACGCGATCGTGTCGTCCCCGGCACCGCGCGCGAGGCAGACGGCCGAGGCCGCGGCGCGGGCGATGAAGTTCGCCGGCACGATCCAGTTCGAGCGCGCGCTCTACGACGCCCCCGGCGAAGCCTGGCTCGCGGCCCTGACGGCGCTCCCCGAGTCGGCGGACGTAGCACTCGTCGTCGCGCACAGCCCGGGAATTGACGAGGCGGCCGCGCTCTTGACCGGCGCGGCGCCCGGCGCGTTTGACGTCCCGACGGGGGGACTGATCGCCTTCTACGACGCGACCGAACGCTGGCGCGGCCTGGAATCCGGCAACGCGTCGCTGCGCTGGTTCTTGAGGCCGAAACTGGTCGAGCGACTGTAGGCTCGGGCGCGCCACTCCGCGACGGTGTCGACTGGTCAGTTCGACCTCAGAATTTCGAAAACTTTGAATCAAATCCGCGGCTGGCCACCATCTGGCTTGGTGACGGACGTCCCAGGTGTCGCGTAACTCGTGAGAAATGCCGTTCTTGGCCACTGACCTCGACGGGGACCACGCGGAGCTCGGGAACCGGGGTCAGGCGCAGCCAGAGCGTGAGGGTCTTTGGTCGCAATCCGAGATCGCGCACGATCTTTGCGATCGCGAAACCGTCGGCGATGCGGTCTCGGGCGGGCGTCTCGACCTCGGCGCGACACGCTGCGGAGTATCGCGTGACGGACCTTCGTACGGCGCACCTGGCGTCACGTCATCCAATCCCCGGGTTGAATGTTCCCTCTACTGGAACACGAGCGTTCCCCCGAACCAGGCGAGCCCGGAGATCTCTTGCGGCGGGTTGCTTGCGTCGAAGAGGACCGGACTCTCAAACGTCAGTGGGCTGGCCGATCGCAAAGCGCCCCGGAAGGTGAGCAGCAGGAGAGCCTTGCGGTCGGCGACGTTCGCTCCCGCCACAGGCCCCAAACGGGACGTGCCGATCGTCAGCGTCCCGGTGTCGCTCTCGACAACCTCGGACCTCACCGCAGCTCCGCCCTGTTCGAGCGCAGATCCAGCGGCCCACGACACGAAGGTCCAATTTACTGAGTCGTATACAATTCGAAACGACGCGCCGTAGACATCGGAGACTCCGATGACATCGATGGCAACGGTCACGGTCGACCCTGCCGCCGCCGACTGCGACATCGCCACGCCTTGCGTGTTCGGAAGCGAAGGCGCCCCTTGAAACGAAGCGGCCAGCGTCACCATATTCGTCGGATCATCGCTGCAGCCAACGGCGAACTGTAGGGCGGCAACGAGGAGTACGCTCGCAATCAAGTTTCGACGGAATCGATTCTTGCTCAACATGCTTCACACTCCTTCACGGGCATGCAGCGATAGTCCATGTCGTTCCGGCCCAACATCGCCCGAGGTTCGCTGCCAAAAAGGCGAGATCAACTCCGTCCACCCATCCATCGCCGTCGAAATCGTAGGCCCAGTCGTAGAGCGGGAGGCTGTAGTTCGTCGCAAACTGCCGCGCCAACCAGACGAGGTCCTTCCCATCGATTCTGTCCACGGTCGACGGGTCGGATCGATTCAAATCGAAGCGAAAGGGGTCGATCTTGACGGTAAGCGCCGAGGGCCTCTGTCCTACCAATCCATCGGGGGTGTGCACCCACATTTCGTGCGTCCCGACTAGTGCAGGTCGTGGCTCCCCGGCCGACGGCGGTGCCATGAAGGCGGCGTCGATCCGGTTACAGGACACCACCAGCACGCCGTCCACGACGACGCTCGATTCGGGAATCGCCACTGTGGAGTTCGGCGGGAAGTTCGCTCCCTGAATTGTGACCGCCTTAGTCTCCCCCTGTCGGATGCTAACGAGATCCAGGCTCTCGATGTACGGTTGGGGCCAGCTGCTGATCTCGTTGGACGCAGACGATTCGCCGAAGCCGTTAATGGCCCGGACCGTGAAATACCAGGTGGTACAATCGCTGAGTCCTTCCACGGTAGTGTTGGTGACGTTGCTGACGGTCAGTTCTCGCTCGGGGATCCCGGCAGACCTCCCGTACGCTATCTTGTAGCCCGCCGCGAACCTCCACGGATCCCAAGAAAGACCCAAGGTCCCCCGTGACGCGGAAGCAGCCGGCGATACGACCCGTAAGTTGGCCGGCGGCTGAGGAACCTCCGCGCAGTCCGCGAACGCATTCCCGTTGTAGTCGGCACAGTCCGTCAGACAAGAAGTGAGCGAATCGTCGCAGTCCGTGTTGAGCGAAGACTCACCCAAGTCTGCGCAATCGAGATCCGAGCTCGAGATCGTGATCGACGTCCCGAGTCCGTCACCGTCGTCGTCTCGGTAGCACAGCTCCTGGCCATCGCAATTCTCGTCGTCGTTGTTCGCAACGATCTCCGTGGCTCCCGGATGATCTTGACTCGACGCATCGTCGCAGTCGGTACTAACCGTCGACTCACCGGCGTCAATGCAGTCAAGGTCCGAGCTCGGGATCGTTGTCAATGTCCCGAATCCATCGCCGTCATTGTCGCGGTAACAGAGTTCCTGGCCGTCGCAATTCTCGTCATCGCCGTTTGCCACGATCTCGGTCGCACCGGGATGATCCTGACTCGACGCATCGTCGCAGTCGGTGTTGTTCGTGACGTAACCGGCTGGGCGGCTGCAAGCCTGCGTCGTGGTGCCAGGACTGCCAAATCCGTCTCCGTCGGCATCGCGGTAGTAGGTGGTTGTGACCCCCTCATCGATGGAACCGCTGCAATTGTCGTCAACGCTATTGCACGTCTCTGTGGCACCGGGGTGGATACTCGCATTGCCATCGTTGCAGTCCAGCACGGTCCCGCAATTTACCGGCGCGTAGTACCCGTCCCCGTCCCCATCCGCACAGTTCACGAATCGTACCGACTGAAAAGATGACCCGGTCGGACAGGATGGCCCAGGACACGCGGTTGACACCCAAGTTGTACCGCCGTCCGTCGTGCTGAGAATCGTCGCGCCACTGCCCACGGCCCAGCCCGCCTGACTGTCGAGGAAGAAGACCGAGTTCATCGACGCGCTGGTGGGACAACTCGCACCAGGGCAGTTCGTCTTGATCCACGACGTGCCTCCGGTCGTGGTCTTGATGATGGTGGCGCCCAGCCCCACGGCCCAACCCGTGCTGGAATCGATGAAGAAGACCGAATTGAGATCGACACCGGTCGGACACGATGGGCCAGGGCATTGTGTCGCGACCCACGTCGTGCCTCCGGTCGTGGTCTTCAGAATCGTCGCACCGGTTCCTGCTGCCCAACCGGTCGTGCCGTTCACGAAGTGGACGGCCTTAAGGGAAGCCGTCGTAGTGCAGGTTGGACCGGGACAGTTTGTCGTGCTCCACGATGTGCCTCCGGTCGTGGACTTGATGATGGCGGCGCCCAGCCCTGCGGCCCAACCCGTGTTGGAATCGATGAAGAAGACCGAATTGAGATCGGCACCGGTCGGGCACGATGGACCAGGGCATGGTGTCCGGTCCCAAGTTGTGCCTCCGGTTGTGGTCTTCAAAATCGTCGCACCTGTTCCTGCCGTCCAACCGGTGGTGCTGTTCACAAAGTGGACAGACCTCAGGGAAGCACCCGCAATGCAGGTCGGACCAGGACAGTTCGTCGCGTTCCACGAGGTGCCTCCGGTCGTGGTCTTGATGATCGTCGACCCCAAGCCCGCTGCCCACCCCAATCTTGCATCGATGAAGAACACCGAGTTGAGATCGGCACCGGGCGGGCAAGACGGCCCGGGGCACCCGGTTCCGTTCCAGTTGGCGCCTCCGTCTGTGCTCTTGACGGCCGTCCCCCCAGTTCCCACAACCCAACCGTCGGCTGCCACGACGTCCACAGTCAACGCGCAGACGAGCAACCAATGAAACAGCACCAGCAGCAACAGCCTGGAGTTCAGCGTGGGCATTCGTCCTCCCTCACTCAGAGCATTGGCGCGGCGACGGCAACGCGGTTCATTCGGTTCGTCCAGCTGGCCCAGGCCACGGGTTTCAGTTCTCTTCCTGGGACTGCAGGCAGTTGTGCCTCAGGAAGGAGTTGTAGAAGTAGGGTCCAAAGTCAGCGCTGTTGTTGTAGTAGTAGTCCTTCATGTTGACGCCGTGGGCTCCGGTCTCCGCGTCCTGTCGGTCCGAGAATCCGTCGGGGAAATCGGCCCATTGCTTGGCGATGAACGTCGTGCTGTACCAGGTCGTATCGGGCCAGCCGGTCGCCACGCCAGCGCCTGCTTCGGCGTTCGCGTCGTCGAGGTCCCAGAAGGCTTTTGCCGTCTGGAGCTCGTACGCGCGGTTGGAAGAGCAGATCGACTTCAAGGGGGTCGGCTGCTCGAGGTTGTAGCCGTAGAACAGCGGGACGACAGCGGGGTTGTCCGGGTTGTACCAAGCGACGGTGGCTACGTAGTCGGCCCAACCCTCTGTCGTGGAGCAAGAGTCGTATTCGGCGGAGACCATGCTGTGCCAATCACCGCCTTGGCTGCAGTCGAGCTGAAGATAGTCCTGGCCGAACTCCTGCATCTGAAGGGAGTGCCCAATCTCGTGCGTCACGTTTCCACCGTCATTGCCGGCTGCCTCAGTGATGCTGATCGTGCCTCGGTCGTTGGCGCAGCTGGTCGGGCAGCTGGCTTGCCCTGGGTATCGCAAATTCACGTTCTGCGTCATCGTGTCGCCGTAGATTTCGAGGGCATGCTGGGCGGAATCGAGCATCATGTATCGCCTGCCAAGTTCTGAATTGACATCGGATGTGGGGTAGAGCCAGTTGTTCCCGTTGATGTAGCAGTTCGTTCCAGCGCGACAATCGGCGGCGGTGAATTGGTCGGGATTCGAAGACGGACCATTCCGCGACCAGATGACATAATCTGCGCTGCCGTCGGTGTTTCGAGCGTAAGCGGAAATCCCACGAGCAGAGCTCTTCATCACGCGGTTAACCATACGGAGGTAGACGTCCGGGTTCGCTTCGCCCAGGGCGTAGCTCGCGTTCTCCCACTCGAACGTCAAGCAGTTGGTTCCTTCGTAGGACAGAACCCACGACCCGATGTACTCGTCGACACCGTCGGGGTCCTTGTCCCACGCTTCGACGACCTGACCGCGGGCATAGACCCAGTTGCGGCTGTTCGCGGAAAGGCTGCGGCACCCCCGTCTGGCGCCCACCTCGGATGAAGTCGCGCAGTTTGTCCGGTTGTCCACCAGAGTCAAGGTGAAGCAGACAGTTCGTGTCGCTGCCATGGCCTCAACGGAAGCGACGACCAAGAACGCGACAGAGATCGATAGCAATCCGCTTCTCGTCATCGTAGCCTCCTCACCGCTCGTCCTTCTCGGACTGCGGCGTCGCGATGTTTCCTGGTCGTGGTACATGACCGCTGTGAATCTGTATCGCTGCGCCGGCTTCCAGGGCGACAGCGGCCGACGCGGTACCGGAGTCGCCACCCATGCGGAGAAATCTGGTCCTGGGAGCTCCGCCAGAGCCGATCTCTGCGTCGACTTGTTGCACGCGGCGGGAGTAATCTTCCTGGGAGACGAACCGAACGCTTCCGCTTTCGACGACGAAGTAGACAGTCTTGGCGACAACGAATCCGACGCCGCTTTCGCGTGTCGGCACTCCCTGGGCCTCGAGTACCTCGGCGTATGCCCCATCGAGCAGCTGAACCCGCCCGTCGAATTCGAATGGAATGTCCAGCACTCGCGTGACGCCCGCGGTGTAAAGGAGCGGGACCGACTCCTTCAGAAGCAGGTCCCCGGATCGGTAGACGGACCTCTCGACAGTGAGGCGCTCCACGTCGTCGCGCTCGACCCGCAATTCGACCTTCCAAGTGCGATCATCCGGGCGCCCGAACTTGAGCGGCGGCACGAGTCCGCTCGAGCCGAGGACGCTGCCAGCCGGTAGCCAGAGCAACGCTCCCAAGGTGACGTAGCACGAGATCGTCCTTGTCATCTCTTGTCCCTCTCCCGAGTACTTCCGGAACCGTCTCGTCGAAAACGGGGTCATGTCGTTCTCCTGCGAGGCCTGGTCTCGCATCCTTCGGCGCCCTGGATCTCCGTCGCCGTGGTGGGGATGGTCCGTGAATTGCCGCATTCCCTGGCTGTAACGGCGGCACCCGCCAAATTCGGAGCGCAAACTCGAAATTGGGGTGCGCGAGTCAATGCACGGGCCGGATTCGCAGCGTCCCAAGGCGATCACCTTGAGTTTGACGACACCAACCTCCCAGGCGCCTCAGCAGCGGGGCGGTGGGGGTTGCGGAGGAGGGAATGCAGCTGTGCTCCGTCGTGAGGCACCCGCGTGTCTAACAGCCGCCCGGTGGAACTCCACGACGGAGCATCGATTCAAAACACTCAGTATCCTACGCGAATGGTCTGCGTACGTGAGTTGTCGGTCTCAGAGCTCTCAGAAACCTGGCAGTAGTTGTCGGCGCGACCGGTCACCGTCAGATAGCTTCCCTTTGCGACCTTGGGACCAACGTAACCGGGGCCGTAAATGAGAATTGATCGGCAGGAGTTTGCCCCGAGACTCGAGCTGGTGTTCGTGGCACGCCACAGCCCCGTGCAGGTCGAGATCGTCGGGGTGCCCCAGCCCTTCATTCCCACTGCGAAGCTCCAGGCCGTGCTCGTCCCTCGATTGCAGATGGTGTTGTAGAACACAACGGAACAGAGAGAGCTAGTACCGCAATATGCCGTATGCGTGATCCCCTCGTTGCGAAGATTGGGCAACGCGGCAAGCGCTGCAACGGCTGTCTGGGCATCGACAGAGTCGTCAGGATCGTCAAGTTGCATAGGGGACACGGTCCCGGCGCCGGCATTTCCTGCTTCGTTCTCAGCCGGCGGATCCCAGGCAGCACGCTCCGGCTGAAGCTGTCCGTTCGCGACCGTCACGCGGAGGGCCTGGGAGGTGACGAAACCGATCCCGTCGTCGCCCGAAGGAGTTCGTGCCTCGATGATCATCGTGTAGTGTCCGTCGGGGACACCGGCGATTCCATCGAACTGCAGCGACAACTCGAGGGTGCGTTTGGAAGGCGAGCGGGTCGAAGGCGCGACCATCTCCTGGAGCACGATCTCGCTGTCACGCTAGAGGCTCCGTGACACCTCGACGTTAGGCACTCTTTCTGACCCAATTACAAGCTCGATGGTAGTTCCTCGATCATCGACCGCTCCGAACGCGATGGGTTGGCTGTCGCGGCGTGAGGCGAAGGCAACGGTCGCGACGACGGCGATCAGGCAGATTGAAGTGAGGCGACGGATCATCTCTTGGCTCATCGAAATGTCCTCCTGCGTCCAGCCGCAGCTGGCGCGCTTGAATAGGCTCGACGAGGAGAACGGAGCGGGGGACGTTTTTCGGAGGCTGCCGCTCAATGCGCCTGGCGTCACCTCACGCACGCCCGACTCGCGTGGCCACGCACTTGAATCTCATCCGTATGCGAACTCAGGGCGGGAACTGGGCCCTCCCACTCGCGCACACGCAAATCGCTCAGCTCGTATGGTTCGTAGGGATGCCCTATTCCCAGTCGCCGGCGGCGACGAACGCTCCCCACCAGAACGGATGAGTGTCCGCTCCGGAGCGTCGGCGAGAATTCAGAATGCTGAGGCTGGCATCACGTGCCGCAGTGACGGTGTCGTGACCAGCGGTCCTCGACGCGTAGAGTGACCGCATCCACTGCCGCGCGCGGTCATCTCGTACCTTCCATAGGCTCATGACCAGGGTCCCGACACCGGCGACCTGAAATGCCCGCCGCAGACCGAAGACCCCCTCACCTGCATGAATTCGCCCGAGGCCGGTTTCGCAGGCCGAGAGGACGGCCCAGGAGACCCCGGAGAGGTCGAGCGACGCGATCTCCTCGGCTGTCAGGACGCCGTCTTCGCCAGTGGTATTTGCCGTGTTTCGGCGATTCGCCCCGGCAAGAACAACGCCTGCCAGGAGAAGCGAATCGGGCGAGAGACTTGCGGCTGCCGGGGCGCAATCACCCGCGAGAACGAAGCCGTGGGTTGCAAGATGGAGGACGTCAAACTTGGGCGCGAGCGCCTTGAACGCAGCCTCAGACGCTCTTGCTCCCGTCAGCTCCCGCACCGAAGCCACGCCGTGCCGCTTCATCCAGAGGTTACCCACCTCCTCGGCTTCAAGAGTGGCGTTAGGAAGCGCCTTCCAGCGGGTCCGGCGAAACTCGAGGCAGCCGGGTGGCGCCCCGCGGAAGCTCCCCTGACCTACCGAAGGTGCGGGGCCCTCTCGGGCCGAATCGCTCGCCTGCTCGAAATCAGGGCCGCCGAAAGCGAGTAGAGATGGGGTAGCGGAAGACGATCGCGGCCGCAGGAGATCGCGTTCAGAGGACAGGTAGTGAATTGCAGGACCGGTCTCCAGCAGATAGGCACCGCTCGGGGTCGAGAGGGTCGCGAAGCTGACTACGTTGATCTCGCCGTCTGGGACGATAAAGACCCTATTGACCCTACCTAGGTCCCGTGCAACCGGATCCCAGAGGCTGGCGCGTAGCCTGGCGGCGGTCAGCCGGTACCTGGCCTCGACGACTCGCGCGGCCGCGGTCGTGGCAGGCGGCGCCGAGGCGACGCGGGCCCGCCACTCCGAGATCGCAGCGTCGATGTCCGCCGTCTTTCCGACGACGACGAAGTCGGGCTCAGACTGACCTGGCTTGAGAACGAAGGCGCCGTAGTACGTTCGAAAAGTCTCAGCGACGCCCTCGCCCTGGACGGTTGGCGCCGGGTCGGATGTAGGTTCGCCGAGCTTTCCGAATCTCACGAAGGAAACGAGGGCAGCATCAGAGGGCATCGCCGCGCGAAGTTCGTCGAGACCGGCGGTTTCCCGTACGCGGTCAAGGGCGACAGTGCGATTGTTGCGGGCGAGCTCGATCTCGTCCCGATTCACGGCCTCTTGGAGTTGGCGGAACTCGTTCCCGCTGCCGTCCAGCTCAGACGAGAATCGCGAGAACTCAATCGCGAGTCTCGCGCGGTCGGCCGCGAGATGCTCGCGCTGCTCGTTCGTTTTCGGATCATTGATCGAAACGAGCACGCGGTTCCGCTTCGCAAGCGCGTCGAGAACCGATGCCCGTGTACGGATCGTGGCATCAAGCGCGGCCTCGCGTTGACGACCCGTGCCCCCACGCGCGAGCGCAGAGAGGACGATGTCCGCGCCGCTCGGCAGGTTGGCCGCAAGCCCCATCGATTCCTCCGACGCGAGATCGAGAGCGAGTGTCCGAATCACGGAGGCCCGGGAGCGCTCCATGCGAATCCCGTCGTCTGCGGCGGTTCTATCGTCGCCAAGGTCGTAGGCGGTCGCGGCGCGACCCTGAATCATCTGAAGAGTCCAAGGATGTTCCGAACCAAGCGTGTGCTCTGCAATCGTCACCGCTCGGTCGAAATCAGAATACGATTCATGGAGCCGATGAAGCTGACGAAGACACGTGGCGCGATTTCCGAGGGCGATCGCGACTTCCGAGTGCTCAGGGCCCCGCAAGCGCTCCCAGAGCGTCGCCGCTTGGCCGAAGATGGTGAGCGCTGCCTCTGGGCGTCCACGCTCTGCGTAGACCCCACCGAGTACTGTCAAGCATCCTGCGTAATCGGCGCTCTCAGGTCCAGAAATGACCTTGTGCAGTTCGGTTCCCTTTTCGACGAACTCGACGGCGCGGGCGTTGGCGAGGTCGGCGGAAAGAAGTATCCCGTAGTTGAAGAGCGCATTGGCCTGGCCAGAGTTCGGCGGTCCACCGTTGAGTTCGTAAATTGCGATTGCCCGTTGGTACGCCGATTTGGCGTCAGCGCTCAACCCAAGATCGACAAGCACAGTACCCAGGTTGTTCCACGCGTCAGCGACGAGACCGTGCTGTTCGCCCAGGATCCGTCGACGAATCGCCAGCTGGCGTTCGAAACCCGCTCGAGCGTCACCGAGCTGTCCGGTTTCACGATCGAGGACCGCGAGACTTCCGACAATGTCCACTGTTTCCACGGCGTCGCCGAGACCCAGAGCCTCGAGCATGTCGAGCGACGCCTGCAGGTGTTCCCGGGCCGCAACCCAACGCTCGCGAGACTTGAGAACGATGCCCAGGCTGTAGTGGGCTGCTGCGTGATCAGGGTCTGGAGAACCCCCCAGCGCGTCGTAGCTCGCGAGGGCGCGGCGCAATACGGACTCGGCGTCGGCCGCTGCGCCGCAATCGTTAAGCACCCTACCCAATCGCGCAAGGCTCCTCGCGGCTTCCGCCGAAGTATCGCCGTACAAATCAACGTCGAGATCGGCGGTTCGCTGGGCAAGCATCAGTAGCTCTTCCAAGTCGGGCGTGTTCGCGTGGACGAGGCTTTCCACGAGTCGGTCGAGCCACCACGCGGCCTTGACCGATCTCGCGCCGCCCTCGCTCACCGCACGAGCGAGGCCCTCGCGCGCTTCGAGCTCGACATCACGGTCCTGAAGTGCGCTTGCGGCCGTAGTGATTCTGAAGGCGGGAACATCTAAGCCCGCGAGTCCAACGAAGACTGCGGCGCAAAGCGCGGAACGGAACATAGCGGCACCCCCTCGACCTTCAGCCGCATGGTAACGCAGCGGGGGTCGGAGGGGGCCCGAAACCGAGTATTGAGTGACTCCGTTTCGCGTTCGCAAACGCTCTCAAGAGGCGACTGGCGCCCGCGGCGAAAGAAGTCACCCGCATTGGAGGAGCGAATTGGGGATATGGCTCACGTGATCGCGTGGATCCGCTCTGCAATCACGCGTGTTGCTCGACAGCCGCTCGAGGTGCTGAGATCAAGTCTCCGTGCGTCGCACGGCGGTCAGGTGTCGCCGCTGGATCGTCCTCTGCGCGACGTTCACGTCGTAGACGCCACCGTGGTGCGACTCCGGATCGACAACGATCCGAAGCCGGTCCTCGCCGATGACCCGCAGACGGTCGACGAGCCACGGGTCGTCTTCGTCGCGCCCGATCTCCCACCACTGGTCGGTCTCGACCCCGCTGCTGAACGGGCGGTAGGGATCGTGCAGGTGGTAGACGACGACGCCACACCCTCCTGACGCACACCAGCGGCTGTTCGGGGAAACCTTGACCGACCTCGGTTCCTCGTAGTGGGTCCCAATCGAGAGCGGGTCCCGATCCGGAATGCACAGCCAGACGTCGCGCCAGTCGTGGGCGATGACGAAGTGCCGGGTCGCGATCAGAATCGGATAGCCTCGCATGGAGGTATCTCCGTCAATGGTGGGAGTACACGGATCCAGGTACAGACGAGCGGCCTCAGGGGAAAGTTGGTGAAGCTCCAGCGAGGGTCTGAAAATGCATCGCGGTTGGTGCTGAGCACGCATTGGCGCCCCCTGTCGTCTCAAGTGCCGATCGTCAGGACGTTGCGGTTGCTTTCGTCACCAGCGAGGACGTCTTCCTGGCGAGCCTCGCTCGGCCAAGCCCTCGTCACGCCAGTGAGAGAACCAAGACTCGGAGCCGGCCCGAGCGGTGCACTCCACCGAAAGGATCTCTCGCCAGGATGGGCGGACCCGCCTGCTACGGACACCGGAAACACCACCGGCGCGCGCCGAGTTGCCGTGTACTTCCGGAACTCTCTCGTCGAATACAGGGGCATGTCGTCCTCCGGCTGGGCCAGCTCTCGCGTCATTCGGCGCCACGGCTCCCCATCACCTTCAAGGCAATGGGCCGTACTAACCCGTCCTTTTTCTCTGTAACGGCGGCGCCCGCCGATTTCGGACGATGAGCTTCAATTCGGTGTGCGCGATGGGCGGGGATGCTGGATTCGAACCCGTTCGCCACGCTGAACTGGCGACGGGTTCGCACCGGTCGTTCGAGTGCCGCGGAGGCCGATCGGCACATTCGAATGGTGGGGCGGCGGGGAGCGGCTGAGCTCCGTGTTGGAGGGCGAACGGGTCACGAGTCGATCAACGGCACTCCGTTCCACGACGGAGCGTCGTTTCCAACAATCAGTATCCGACGTGAATGGTCTGTGTGCGGGAGCTGCCCGAGGGCGTGACCGTCTCGTGCGTTACTAGATCGCTCCGACGGAAGAGAGGCCCCGTGCGACCTCAACGCTCAGCACCATCTTGCCCTTGATTACGAGCTCGA
>JAQBEH010000001.1:0-14339 GCA_032124015.1 Acidobacteriota bacterium | reverse complement strand
TCCTTCGTGATTTCATTTGGCAAAAAGATTTCATAGCTGGGGATTTTGACCGTCCAGTTTCGGCCGCGCCGTCCCCCACATGGCCACTGCCCCCACCACGAGCACCCAGAAGGGGAAGACGTAGAGGCCGGGGATCGCCTCCATGATCAGGCCGGGGAGCAGCACCCACTGCCAGCCCAGAATCGCAAAGAGCAGGAACGCCGTTGCCAGGTCCGTCGCCCACTCCAATGGCGGCGTGAGCGCGAAGAGGATCGAAAGCGCATCGGCGATCGCAGCCACCGCGAAGGCCGCCATGAGCCGATTCCTGGAAAAGCGAGGTCGCGGGGGAACTGAGCGTGCGTCGCCGTGCGGAAACGGTTCCTCCGGCGGTAAGACCTCCGGCTCCTTCGTGCTCACGGACCCTCCTCACCGCCCGCCGCGGGATCGTGCGCGCGGTACCACGCCGCCCAACGCTCGAGGAAGTCGACGGTGTGGGCCTTCTCCTTGAAGCCGTGCGGCTCACGTGGGTAGGCGTAGAACTGGACTTCGCACCCGATGTCGGAGAGGGCGCGGTAAAGCGTGCGGCCGTTGGCGAAGGGGACGCGATCGTCCGCTTCGCCGTGGAGGATGAGGGTGGGCGTGACGACGTTTCCGAGCGACCGCATGGGGTTTGCGCGATCGAAGTGGTCGAGCTGGTTCCACGGGTTTCCCTTGTACTCCCATTCCGCCGCGACGCCGTGGTTGATGTCCGAGGTGACGTATTGGTAGACGGTGTCGACCACGGCCGCGCCGGCGACGGCGGCGCGATACCGCGACGTGTGGCCGATCGTCCAGACCGTCAGGTACCCGCCCCACGACCAGCCGCCATAGAAGAGGCGGTTCGCGTCGGCCTTGCCTGCGACGATCAGGGAGTCCACACCGCTCTCGATGTCCATGAACTCGATCGGTCCGAGCCGGCCACGGTTGGCGGCGTAAAAATCGCGACCGTAGCCCGTGCTCCCGCGGTAGTTCGGACGGAAGACGGAATACCCGCGCGCCGCGAAGTAGGTGGTCCACCACGAAAAGCCGACGGTCGTCACCGAGTCGGGCCCGCCGTGGGGCATCACCATCAGCGGTGGCTTGTCTCCCGGCCTGGCTGCGGGACTCGTCGTCAGTACCCCTTCGATCGTCGCGCCCTCTGGGTCCTTCCACGAGACGACCTCGCTCTTGCCGTGGGGCCACGACGCCGCCTGGGGGTTGACGTCGGCGAGGACGCGGAACTCTCCCGTGTCCACGTCGTAGACCGAAGGGTTGACGGGATCGGTCCAGGTCGAGGAGAAGACGACGAGCCGGCTTCCGGTCCTGTCGGCGACCATATCGCCGAGCGCGCGATCCTTCGGGAGCGGGAGGTCGCGAAGCTTCGACCCGTTCGCCGCGAGCTCGACGAGACGCGAGCGCGTCTTGTCGGTCACCTTCGCCACGAGGGAGGACGAATCGCCGCGCCACACGAAAGCATCGATCGTTGGGTCGAGCTTCGCCGCGGCATTCCATCGCCCCCGGCCATCCGCGTCGGCGACGACGAGGTGGTTCAGGAGCGAGAGCGTGTCCACTCCTTGGAGCCAGGCGACCTGCCTTCCGTCGGGGGACCAGGCGATTCCCCGCTCGTTCGCCGTCGCTTCATCGAGGAACCGCGGCGCGTCGGATCCAACCTCCGCGATCGCGGGGCGGCGGAGGTTCGCGGCGTCGTAAGGATCGGAGGAGGCGGCGAGCATCAGCGCGAGCCTCTTCCCGTCGGAGGAGAGGGCGTACTCCACCGCGTGCTGTGGCCCGCGGAAGATCTCGACCGCATCGCCCCCTTCGACCGGGACCGTCCACACGTGCGCCGGCTTCCACTCGTGGCCGAGGTGCTCGGCGCCGCCGTTCTTGAATTTCGCGAGCTTCTCCTCCTCGGTCGGCTGCGCCACGGCGAGAAAGACGATGCGGCTCCCGTCGGGCGTGAAGGAGAGGGCGCTCGGCTCGAGCTTACCGGTGTCGATCCACCGCGACTCTCCGCCGTCCAGTGGAAGGACGTGGAGGCGCATCTTCTTGTCTTCCTTGCGGAGGAAGGCGAGGAGGTTCCCGTCGTGGGAGAACACGGGGTCGGAGAGGTCCTCCGCCTCCCACGTCATCGCCTTCGGCGTTCCTCCGGCCGTCGGAACGACGTAGATTCGCGCGACCTTGGACCATCCTCCCGAGGCGTCATCGTCGTCCTTGGGCTTCGCCTTCGGATCGAATCGCGGCTCCACGACGACGTACGCAGCGAGGCGCCCGTCGGCGGAGACCGAAAGACCGCTCACTGCGCGCAGGCTTGCGATCTCCAGCGCAGTTGGGTGGACGTCATCGGCCCGGCCGACGGTGGCGAGGAGAAGCAGGGGTAGAAGCCACAGGGCGATCGATCGTCTGATGAGCATCGGGGTCTCCTTGGACGGGCGCCATCGTAGCGCGCATGTCACAGGGTCGCGGAATTCCAAGTGGGAGAGTGCACCGAGAAGATCTCCGTGGTACTGGCCACGCGCCAACTTTCACCGTAACTTCAGGCGGTCGAAATCTCGCACGGGGGCAGGGGAGGGTATCCATGCGTTTTGGCATCGTGGTCTCGGCCCTGATCTGGGCCATCATGGGATACGCCGCCGCCGGCACGGTGACCGTGGTCGCCGATCGTGACGCGACGCTGTTCGAGCATCCCGACGGTGCGCTCGCGAGCGGGGCCGGCCTTTCCCTCTTCGCCGGGCGGAACAACTTCGCCGACAACGGGGTTCGGCGCGGGCTGCTCCGCTTCGATCTCGCGGGAACGCTGCCGCCGGGCGGTCGGCAAACCGTCGAGACGGTCGTGCTCGTCGTTACGAACCTGACGGAGAGCAACGCCGCGCCACGCGAATACCGACTCCATCGCGTCCTCGCCGACTGGGGAGAGGGTGGCTCGTCGAGTGCGGGCGGCGGCGGCGCCCCCGCCGAACCGGGTGACGCCACCTGGATTCACACCTTTCATGCCCAGGACTTCTGGTTGCAGAACGGCGGTCAGTTTGACGGCGAGCCAAGCGCTCGACTCATCGTTGCCGGCCCCGGGACGTACCGGTTCGAGAGCCCGCAGCTAGCCCGCGATATCGCGCAATGGGCGGCGAAGCCCGAGCTCAATTTCGGGTGGATCCTCATCGGTGACGAGACGACTCGTCAGACCGTGAGAGCGTTTGGAAGTCGCGAGAACCCGGACCCTGCCGTGCGGCCGCTCCTCGAGATCACGTTCCGTCGCTCTGCCGAACGGTGAGACTACGGGCAGCCGTTTCCGGATGAGTTGATCTCGGTATCCCGCGAGCCCGACTGCGACGGCGCGCCACTGTCGTACGTCCCTCCGGGCTGCGCCCGGATCAGATACCACACCCCCTGCCCCGCCGCCGGCGTCTCGGTGTGCAGCCAGTACGTATCGGCCCGATTATTGGCGAGGCAGAGCTGGGTGACCAGCGGCGACGCGAAGTTCCCCGCGGTGCTCCGCAGCTGGTCGAGGCTGCCGCGGACGACGTCGTAGCTCGAAGCACCGGCGGCGTTTGCCCACCACAGACTCGTCTTCTCGACGCGAAGGTCCAGGAGCGACTGCAATCCGCCGTCATTGATCGATATCGACGTGATGTCGCCGTTGGTGATGAGCCGGTTGCCCTGAGCCGTTGCCGTGACTCCCGCTGCCTGAAGCGCAGGATTGGCGTTGATGGCGCTGGCGAGAGCCTCTGCGACTTGGGCTGCAGTCTCCCCGGCCGTCGTCGTCACGGTGACGACCTGTCCGGAAACCGTCACGGAAACCGACCCGCCTGTGGCCGTGCCGGTGAGCACGAGATACTGCTCGACCTCGCACGACGCGTTGCAACCGTCAAGGTCCGCGAGGCCGCCGTCGTCGCACTGCTCGGTCGGATCGACGACTTGATCGCCGCAGAGGATCGTTTGGAACTGCCGCATCATCTCGTTGTCCTCGTGTTCGAGGATGTGGCAGTGATACGCGTAGTTCCCCTTGTAGTCCTCGAACTTCGCGATCACCCGCAGGATCTGGTTCGGCGCCACGATCGCGGTGTCCTTCCAACCGTTCTCCTCGGCGGGAGGAGCCTGCGGGTTCCCGTTCGGGATGATCTCGCCACCGGCGCCCGTGGTGAATCCATCCCGATCGAGGATCTGGAACGCGACCAGGTGCATGTGCATCGGGTGCGCGACCCCCGAGTCGTTGATGAATCGCCAGATCTCGGTGGTGCCGAGCTCCGGGTACTCGGCGATATCGGTCCACCCCAGGTTGTTGATCTTCCAGGTCTGGCGACCGCAGTCGTCGAGCCCCGACTTCTTCAGGCGGAAATCGCGGGTCTGAACGGAGCTCGCCGGACTCAGAGGGATGATCGTCCGGAGAGTGGGCGGGAGTAGGTCGGTGTCGCCGGCCGCGCTCGTCACCCGGAACTTCATGACGTCGGTGACGTCGACCGGGCCGTTCGGGAACGGCGCTCCGGCGGAGTTTTCGAGCAGGACCTCGTCTCCCGTATTCAGTCCGGCGAAGTTGATGACGAAGTCGTACCGCTCGCCGGGAGCAATGGTGAGTTGTCCGACGCCATTGACCGGGGCCGCGAGGAGGCCGAGCTCCGTTCCGATCACGGTGAAGTTGAGCACGCCGCTCGGAGGAGCCAAGGACAGCGTGTAGACGCGCGAGCCGGATCCATTGACCATCCGGAATCGGTACTTGCCCTTCTTCACGTCGAGGTACGGCCAGACCCTGCCGTTGACCATCACCTTGTCGCCGAAGACGTGATCCTCCCACGTTGCGGGGTAGCGGAACGAACCGTCCGTATTGAACTTCCGGTCCTGGATCACGAGGGGAACCTCGAACTCCCCGGCGGGGAGATTGAGGGCGCTCTCGACGTCGTCGCGGAGGAAGTAAAGGCCCGCGAGCCCCATCTCCACATCGAGTCGAGTTACGCCTATCGAGTGATCGTGGTACCAGAGATAGCCCGCCTGCTGGTTGTTCGGGTACACATAGGTGACCGGCGGGTCGCCGGGCATGAACGTGCTTTCCGGGTAGCCGTCCACGGCCGGGGGGACGTGCCCGCCGTGGAGGTGGACGACGGTTTGAGCGTGGTTCATCGCATCGGGCACGCAGGTGTCGACGGGGAGGTAGTGCGAGGTTCGCAGCTGCCCCGTGCCGAAAACGCGGAGGTCGTTGATCCAGTTGACCGTAACGGGCTGGTTCGAGTGCGCCTCGATGATCGGCCCGAGGATCCCGGCGCCGTGGAAGCCGTCGTCGAACCCCCACACGGTCGTGGGCGACAGTTGGCTGTGGAGTTGGACCTGTGACTCCTTCATCGACAGGTTGTAGGTCGCCACTCCGCCCGGCACACCACTCACCGGTGTCGCCACCGGAGGGATCGGTAGCGGATCGAGATAGGGGGTGAGCACGATCGGACAGTCGGTGGTCGCGCACGTCGTGCTGTTGCCACGGTAGCTGCCGCCTGAGCTCTCGCAGGAGGACTGCGTCACCGTGGTGCATGAGCCGCTGTTGGCGCAGCACGCACCGGTCAACACGACACACGGGTTGGGAGAGCAGGTCGTGCCGTTCCCCTGGTAGACGCCCGCGATGCAGGCCCCCGGCGCGGTGAGCGTGCACGTCGAGCCGTTGCAGCACGCTCCCTGGGTCGTCAGCGGTGTGTAGTTGACCACGAGCTTCGGCCTGTTGTTGACCGTCGCGTTCTCCCGGGTCGCGAAGCGCTTTGCCGTTTGGATCTGGGTCTCGGTGCCGATGACGATCCAGCCGTGATTCTGTGACGAGCTGTTGAGCCACGTCTGGACGTCACCGACCATCCCCGAAGTCGAGCCCCAGGTGTACGCGCCCGTGCCGCCGACCGCCTTTGTCGCGCTGGCCGTCAGCGAATAGTCGCCGCCCTGGGTCGTCCAGAACTGGGTCGAGTAGAACGTGTGCCGCCACGTCGCGTCGTTCGTCGTCGGTGGCTCACCGCGGCCCTGCTGCGAGTTGCCGGTGTTCGACGTGCCCTCGCCCCACTCCGACAGCGCGCGGTGCAGGTTGACGTTGAAGTTGACGTTTTGCGCCGCCTTGTCGCAGTAGAGGGTCAGCTGAACGCTGTCGATCGTCGCGCCCGCCGGGATGCTGCCCGTGATGTCGAACTCGAGCACCGCGCGTCGCACCGCGACCCGGGTTCCGGCGCCGGGGTCGGCGTCAGCGTCCTTCACCTTGCCCGTGAACATGGTCGGGCCCGCCCCGTCGCTACGATCGGCGAAACTGTCCTGCGCGATCGGCTCGTACAGCGTGTTGTCTTTGATCGGGTTGAGAGTGACCGTGGCCGCCGACGCCACGAACGTTCCCAGGCCCAGCAGGACCAGGATCGTCGCGCCGATGCGGAAGGCTCGCTGACTCGCTGGTAGTTGGTACATGCTGGCCCCCGTTGGTGTGCCCGGTTTGCGCGAGGCTGATCCCCTGGCTGCGGAGCACTCCTTAGGCCTCTCGACGCAATTCTGGTACCACCGCGCAGTTTTATCCGATCGGATTGTGGAGTCAATCGGTTGGTCGGGTAGGGTTGGGTTTTTCGGCGCCAAGCACGGTCATTCACGCGTAGGGCGTAGGCCGTGCGCCGCGATCCGTGTGGCCTCACGTCTCGCCATCGGATTCGGTTGGGTGAGATCACGCAATCGTTGCGCGATCTCGCGCTTCCACCGAAGCGTCGTCGACGGCGCGACTTTCGCGACAGCTAGAGTCAGATCGTGCAGGCTCACGCGAAGGAGCGAACCTGTCAGACGTCCCCCATCACGCGGTCCAGCAAGTCTCGAATCCCGAGCCTTTCGGCCCAGTGGGCAAGGTAGGCGACATCGAGGTTCCCCGCTTGCACGCCCACGATCCCGCAAACGTCCGACCATTGGCGTTCGGACGCCCCACCGCCGAGCCGGAACCAGAGCAGCTTGCGCAGTACCGTGTCTTCGGCCGACTTGACGAACACCTCGCGCGGCTGATCGTCTCCGAGGCGCAGAAGGACGCGACGCGCGAACTCGGATTCATCGAACTCCGAAGTGCCCTTGATGAACAGGTCGACCTTCACGCCCGTGCCGAGATGGACGAGGTTGACGCTCGCGCGATCTCGCACGGCGCGCGTAACCGCCCGCTCGTCCACGTAGAATTCGCCTTCTAGGTCGCGAACGAGACGATGCACGAGCGCCGGCGGAACATCCACGACTAGATCAACGTCGTGAGTCTGACGTGGAATGCCATGGATGGCGCTCGCGTACGATCCGCCGAGGTGATAGGAGACGCCGAGTTCCTCCAGGGTCTTCAGAACCCGGAAAGCGACCTGGAGCGCTTCGGGGTCGCGCGGCGTCATCGACCTCGCGCCGGGCCCCTGGGACCAAACGCCTGCCCCGCGAGTTCCTCGCCGAGGATGAGATCGATGAGCCGGCGGGAGCGTTCCTCATCCGAGGCGTCGGGGAATCGCATCTGGATCCCGGCGAGAGCCAACCGGCGGGCCGTGCGGTTGGCGTCTTCCACGAGCGCGACCTTGCGGCCCGGCGACATGGCGCGCATGACGCGGTACTGCGCCTGCGCGGCATCGTCCGATGTGTCGGTCGCGCGTCGATTCGGTAAGGGCCGGTGCATGAGGGCAATGTACCACCGTGCAAACAGGGAAGGGTTCGGGCCGTGAAGTGGGCGCCCCACACACTCCCTCGCTACGGCAGCTTGTCGCCGACGATCCGCTTCGCCCCTGGACCGGCGGGGATCCTCCCGGAAGAGTCAAGTCGGTTGACGAGGGCGAGCGTGCCCGCTGATGTTGGACAGGGGTACTTCAGCGCGAATTGTTCTGGGGTAAGCGCCTGCGTGGTTGTGACGAGAGCGATCTTCCACGGTGTGACCGCGAGGAGTTTCGGGTCGGTGACTCTCTGGAAGCTGGCGAGAACGCGACCGATGGACTGTCGCTGCGCACCCCAGCCTGCGTCGGTCGCGAAACCCAGGATCAAGTAGATCCTTTCGTCGAGCGAGACAAAATGCGCGACCCCCGACATCGGTGTCTGTTCGGACGGTGCCGTGAACTCGCGGGTCACAACCTGAAGGCCTTGCACGTTTCCTCGCTGGCTCGTTCCCGCCGTGATGCCCTGCTGCTGAGAGAAGAACGCGTCAGCCGCGGCGTCGGGAGAGTCGCCGGCCGCAATCGACAGGCGAATCGCCGCGTCGTCGCCCGGGCTTGCCGCGAAGACAGAATCCGTTTGGTTGGCTTTGGTCCAACCCGTGGGGAAGTCGAGGCGGAACTTCATGGTGGGCTGGATGAACGTGTCGCCCTTGAAGTAACCGTTGCGCGGATCGTCCCCGAACGTCATCCCGTCGATCAGTGCGAGATAGGACTCGCGCCCGATGGCCGCGTTGTCGAAGTTCTGGCCCATGCTCGCGACCTTCGCCGTGGCCCAGGCGCGCCGGTCTCCGGGATCCGGGTGCGTGGACAGCCATTTCGGAATTCGCCCCGTGCCCTCCGCAGCACTCACTCTTGCGAGCGCATCGAACACGTCGGCCATTGGTCGCGGGTCGTACCCGGCGTTGACGAGATAGCGCAGGCCGAGGTCGTCCGCCTGCCGCTCGTCGTCGCGGCTGAACTTCAAGAACAGGAGGCCGATCCCCTGCGACAGCGCGTCCGCGGCCCGCTCGACTCGAGGGTCCAGCATGGAACCGACCCCGAGCCCGAGCTGAGCCAGCTGCGCGCGGCTCATCTGGGTGACACCGTGCTTGGCCGTGACGTGGCCGATTTCGTGGCCGAGCACGGCGACGAGTTCGGCCTCGGAGTTCAAGTGGGTCATCAGGCCGCGGGTCACGTAGACGAAGCCTCCCGGGACCGCGAAGGCGTTCACCACGGGGTCGTCCACGATGCGGAACGTCCACGGCAGGTTGGGCCTCTCGCTCTTCGCGGCGAGTTTCCGCCCGAGGACGGCGACATCGTCCTGGATTTTCGGGTCGTCGTAGAGACCCATGGTCGCAATGACTTGCCTGTCGGCGTCGCGGCCCATCGCAATCTCCTGGTCCGCGCTGACGAGCGAGAACTCGGTCTTGTGCGTGACCGGGTTGATCGCACAGGCGAGAAACGTCGCCGCCAGGACTGCGGCGACGGATACGGGCGCGGCGAAGTGCCGAAGCTTGCGTTCGTGCGTCATCGAGACACTCTTACGGGCTGATGCGCGCTCGTAGCTCATCGAGCCAATTGAGGACGACGTTGAAGACCGTGATGTCGTCTTCGCCCTCGCCTTTCTGAATCGCCAGGAGACGGCCGTCCGGCAGGATGTCCCACTCGGTCGCAGTGACGCGCAGCGTCTTCAGGTCGTACGCCACGATCGGCACGGACGCCGCCGGGTTGGGCGTGACGGAGATGTCGACCGACATGACCTTGCCGGGCTCGTTGTAAAAGAACAGGCGGCGGCCGTCGTTCGCCCACGCCGGTTGCCGGCCGCCGCCGTTGGACACCATCGTGGCCGGCCCCAGCGTGCCGTTGGCGCCGTAGGCGGCGACGTAGGCTTCAGTCTTGCCGGATTCGTCGGAGCTGAAAGCCACCAACCGCCCGTCCGGGGAAAAGCGCCCGTTCGATTCGTTCGAAGGCGTTGCTCGCAGGACCTGCGGCGTGGACGCGTCGCCCGTGGCCGAAATGGGCACGAACAGCATGTCGCTTTTGCCTCCGACGTTCTTGGTGGCGATGATCCCGGACCCATCAGGTGAATAGGACGTCGGCGCAAAACTGACCTCGGGTGACTCGTCCAAGAGGATGGCCTGAGGCGATCCACTCCCGTCCGCACGCTGGAGGTAGATTCCGTCGTCCTTGTCGCGCGCCGTCCGTTGATACGCCAACCGCCGCCCGTCCGGTGCCCACACGGGATGGTCGCAGTCGGCATCGGGCAGCACGAGCACCCGCCTGAGACCGGGGTGGTCGGCCTCCGCAACCCAGGTTTCGTAGGTGCCCTTGGTATTGGAGATCACCACCGCCACGTAGCGGCCGTCCCGAGAGGTGTTCGGCGGGGTCTCATAGGAACGGGCGTCCGCCACGAATCTCGTCACGCGTCCCGAGGTGTCGATCGTCACGAGCTTGCGGTCGGTGCCCAGCCGGCCGCCCGGGGCGAACACCAGCGTCCCATCGTTCGACAGGCTGAAGACGCCGTTGCTCCAAGAACTCTCGGTCCGGACGCCGCCGGGCAGCGCCGTCAGGTCACCGGTCACCGCCAGTTTTTCGAGATCGAACGGCGCGGCCATCAGCACGGCGCCGCGCGAAAATACGATGTGGCCGGATGGCAGGAAGACGGCATTGCCCGCATTCTCGAACAAGCGCTGCGCCTTGCCGGTTTTCGGGTCGAGCAGCCATTCGTCCAGCTGGTACCCCCGGGAGCCCCACGACTCCATCGAGAAGAAGACACCACGATCGCCGGGGAGCCCCGTGCCCCAGGTGGGCACACCGACGATCGGACCGGTATCGATGTCCATCGCCGGCTTCGCCGCGCCCCCGTTGGTCGGCAGGCGGAAGAACTTCCTGCCGCGGTTTGCGCTCACCAGGAGGTCGCCGTCCTCGAGCCAGGCGACGCTCGTGCTCCAGTCGTCGTCCCAGTCCGCGAACGCCACCGGTGGCGAACTGCCGTCGACGGGCACCTTGGCGATCCGCCGCTGCGTCGACTGCTCCGACACGGTGGCGACAAAGACCAACCACTTGCCGTCGGTAGACTGCGCGAAGCTCTGGACACCCTCGGTTCCGGGGATGGACTTGAACTCGTAATCATCGAGTCGCCGCGTGTAGATCCGCCCCCTGGGTTCTTCCGTGCCGTCGGGCCGAAGAGCGGTTCCGGAGACGATCAGCGTCCGGCCGTCGACGGTGGTTCCGGCATAGTAGGCGTGGATCGTCGGCGGGATACTGAACGACAGGCGGATCGGCCCGGTCAGGGTGCCGGCAGCCCCGCGGGCGCCGGGGCCGATCGTGCTCCACAGCCCGATGCCGCAGGCGGCGCCAACGACGACGAGCGCCGCCGCCAGCAGTAGTGTCTTAGGCGTGCGCGCGGTTCCGGACCTCGCGGACATCGCTTCCGAAGCGATCGCGCCGGAGGACGTGTCCGGCGATTCCCCGAGCAGTTGTCCGATCACGCGTCGCGCGTCGCCGATGTCCCGCAGGCGTTGCTTGGGATCGCGCATGAGGCAATCGCGCAAGAGCGCGTTGAGGCGGGGCGGCGTGCCGGCCGGAAGCGACGACCAATCCACGTCGCGCGTCAAAACGGCGGCGAGCGTGTCCGATACGTCCTCGGCCTGGTACCCGCGCCGGCCGCTGAGCAGCTCATAGAGGACGACGCCAAACGCCCAGATGTCGGCGCGCTTGTCGACCGCCCGGCCTTTGGCCTGCTCCGGCGCCATGTAGGCCGCCGTGCCGATGATCAGGCCCATTTGTGTGGCGTTTGCGGTGAGCGTGGGGGAGTTGCCGGAGTTGCTGTTCGACGTGCCCGTCCGGTCCATCGCCTTCGCGAGACCGAAATCGAGCACTTTCACCGTGCCATCGGCCCGCACCTTGATGTTCGCCGGTTTCAGATCGCGGTGGACGATGCCGGCTTCATGCGCGGCTTCCAAGGCCTCGGCGATCTGGCGCGCGATGACGAGGGCTCCATCCACCGGGGCGCCTTTGATCAGCGCCGACAGATCGTCTCCGTCGACCAGCTCCATCACGATCGCGTTGCCTTCAATCCCGTAAATTGCCGCGATGTTCGGATGATTGAGCGACGCGAGTGTCTGCGCTTCGCGCGTGAAACGCGCGAGCCGCTCTGAGTCGTGAGCGAACAGGTCCGGCAGCACCTTGATCGCGACGTCGCGATTGAGCTTGGTGTCCCGGGCGCGATAGACCTCGCCCATCCCCCCGGAGCCTAGGGGTGCGACGATCTCGTAAGGGCCGAGGCGGTCTCCTGGGGACATTGCCAAGTACTGACTCCTTATCCAATAATGATGCGCACCCGGGATTCTAGCGGGTAAGGTGGCTCAGCCTGCGGGGAATTCGGAAACCGATCACGCCCCCCAAGCCTTGAGGACTCGAATCAACGCGGCTTCAAGGTCTCCCAGCACCTGTCGGAGCTTCAACGTGGGAAACTCCTTCGCCTCGGCCTGATCGATCGGGCGGTATCGTCGGACGATTCTTTCGTAGCGTTCGAAGCGTTTCACCAGTTCGGCGGCGGGGAGCACCAGCAGGGACACCCGCCTCAGCGCTCGAATGTCGTTGGATCGAGCCTCGACGAACAAGAATCTCATACCCGCGGAGCGAGCGGTTGCGCGCGCGGTCGCTCGTTCCGCCCGCGTCGCGAAGCGTCCGCTCACGATGATGACCGGGGAATCGGGAGCTTGCCTCCGACTCCAAATCCGCCGGGCGACTTCCAGCATCTCGCGGTTCGGGTTCGTCACGGCCCTTCCGGTCGGTCCATCCGGGTACCAGAGCTCTCCCTCTTGAGCCAGGTTGTCGATCGTGTCGAGCTTGATCGATTGCGGCAGGCACTCGGCCAGTCGACTCGCAAGGATGCTCTTTCCCCCCAGCGGCGGTCCGCCGACGACGAGCAGACCGCCTTCGCGAGCCACGAGCCCCACCCCGCGTACCTTGGCGTGCCGAACCGCTCTCGCTCTCATCGTGCTGCCTCCATGGCCAAGTCTCAGGTTACCAGCTGAAGTGTGCCACGCCCCCACGCTGCGGTCTCCGGCGCATCGCGGTAGACTTCGCCGAATGTCGCTTGCCACCGGAACGAAATTAGGCCCCTACGAGATCGTCGCTCGACATGAGCGCCGACGGCCAGCGGTTCGCCGTCAATACGCTCGCGTCGGAAGGCGCCGCGCCGATCGTCGTCGTCACGAACTGGATGCGCGAGTTGGAGAAGATGTGACCCCGTGAGTGATCGGTGTTTCCACGGCGACGCGGCGAGGCTGAGAGCTCCTGAGAGGTTGGCCCGACTGGAATTGGATCGGGTCGTTGCGAGCAGCCTCGCCGACCGGACAATCAAGTCGATCCTCGATGTCGGGACGGGGACGGGCGTGTTCGCGCAAGCGTTTGCGAACCAGGGTCTCGCCGTGACCGGCGTCGACGTGAATCCGGAGATGATCGCGTCGGCCCAGCGTCACGTCCCGTCAGTCCGCTTCGAGATCGGTGCCGCGGAGGAGCTTCCGTTCCTCGACCGGTGTTTCGACCTGGTCTTCCTCGGACACGTGCTGCACGAGTCGGAGGATCCGGGACGTGCGCTCAAAGAGGCGGTCCGAGTGGCCCGAGAGGGGATCGTCATCGTCGAATGGCCGTATCTCGAGGAGGAACTGGGGCCTCCGCTGGAACACCGTCTGAAACCGGAAGCGGTCGAGACCCTCGTCCGGGGGCAGGGGCTACTGCGGTTCGAGCGCCTCACGCTTCGGAACATGGAGTTGTACCGGATCGAGCTCTGATCCTCTCCATAGTGGTTCGCAGATTGTTCCACGGGATGCGAGATCTGGGGCTGGAACACTAAAAAGCTCAAGACGACGATATTTTGTTCGGTGACTGGCTCGTTGAGACGCTTCCTGGCGCCTCGGGAGCGAAAAACGACCGCCTAGGATCGTCCCAGAGCCGCGATCGCCACCCCGGCCGGGTCGTAGAACCCCCAGAATCATGCGAAAGCAAAGCGAATGCAGTCCGTACCGCGCTCCTTTTCACCGTTGGCGCGGCGAACAATCTCCGAACTACCACGCGCGCGCGGTGACTCACTTCCCCTTGTCTTTCATCATTCGCCCCCGCCGCCTATTCCGAGCAACTCATGCTCGAACAAGATCTTGCCGTCGAACATCGCGCGGGAGGCGCGATAGCCGAGTGCGGTGTCGAGCTCCGTGTGAATCGGACAGTCCCGGCGCGCGCGCTCCGCGTAGTAGGGGAACGGGCGCACGCGTCGCGCCCACAGCTCGTCGAAGTCCTTGATTCCCAGCTCGGCCAGCGAGGCCACAACCTCGGGATGCGCGGCCCATCGCGCGCGGGCTCGGGCTTCCGCGTCTTCGGGAAGTCCGCGCGAGGCGACGATCAGCCAGTCTCCTTGCGTGCCGCGAAACGCCATCACCTCGGGAAACACCGCGCCGATCGTCGCCACGATCGAGCAGAGCGCCGTTTCGTCCGTCTCGTAGAGCTGCACCCACTGCAAGAGCACGCCGTCCGGCGCCAGCCGCTTCGCGATCGATTGGAAGAACTCGACAGTGAACAGCAGATCGTTGCTTCCGACCCACAGGTTGCTCGGCTCGGAGACGATGACGTCCCACGGATCGCCGGGGTGGCGGAGGAAAAACCGCGCGTCCTCCACATGCACCCGAAGCCGCGGGTCGCGGCCGACATCGCGGG